>CAYRWR010000004.1:0-57108 GCA_964428015.1 uncultured Brevinematales bacterium
GTTTCCCAGGAGATGCAGGGCACTATGTTCTCCCTGGGAGTCAATCGTGTGGGGCAGAAAGCATCCGGAGCCATGATCAGCTTGGGTCTCAATCTGGTAGATCAGGATATGCAGGGAGTTCAGTTTACACTGGGAAACAATCAGGTCGGCGATAGTATGCGCGGATTACAGCTATCACTGGGTATCAATATAGCTGGAAAACATATGCAGGGAATACAGCTGTCTACCGGTGCCAACATATCCACTCTTAATCTACAAGGGATACAGATGGCGGTAGGTTATAATTATACTGGATCAACTATGATAGGAATTCAATCAGCTGTGGGTGTGAATATCACCAAAGGGAATATGATCGGTGCTCAGCTTTCTGCCGGAGTAAACATTGTAGATACCTTTGCCAATGGACTTCAGTTGGGTATGGTCAATATTGCCCATGATCAGCTCCTGGGAGGCCAGGTCGGATTAGTAAATATCGGTAAAAAGATTCAAGGTGTTCAGATTGGTCTGATTAATATCGCTGATGATGTCTCGGGACTACCTCTGGGTCTGATCAATATCATTCGTAATGGAAATAACCGCTGGCATCTTTGGTCAGATGAGACCGGTGCTCAAAATCTTGGGTTCTCCATGGGAAGCAAGTACATGTATTCAATATATAATGTGGCAATTCCCCTGACCAATACGCACCTGAATCTGGGTCTGGGATTAGGACTGCATTTTCCCGGTAAAAAAAATCTGTATGTGGAAGTGGAAGCTATGGCAGAATATATCCTGCCTCTGGATGGTTCATTTAAGTGGTGGTGGGAGCCTGGCGCCATCAACCGCATGATGTACATAGGACGTGTCAGCCTGGGTATTAAACTGGGTAAACATTTTAGCATCGCCGGGGGCTTGAGCTATAATATATATCAGCCCAATGGCGCGACAGATGACTATAATATTCATCCGGTTCACGAAGTAGAAGCTGCCTGGGTCAACGACAACATACGAAGCTGGCCGGGGATGTTTTTGGCACTCTACTTTTATCATTAATAAAACTTCACCCCCTGAAAAGGGGGTGTTTTTTTGGCTATTGAATCTAGGATTGACAAATCTATTGTAAATGATATAATTGTAAATAATTAAATTTCAAGGCAGTATATGAAAATTCAGCTGGATGAAGCAATCCGCTTGACGGAGAAATACGGTTCAGAAGATGTACCACTGGTATTTTTGAATGATATGTATCTCAATACCGGAGCAGGGATGCTGCAGCTGTCCCAGGGTATGAAGTTTGACGGCACCCAGGCAGATATGATGATCAATGCCAATCTCAAAGAATTTGAGATTGTCTTCACAGAAAAGATCCTGGCAAAACTGATAGCCACATTCCCAGACCGTTACCGCTATCCCCTGGGACGATTGGAATTTATGGACCTGGATCGCCTCATTGACACTCTTGACGCCGCCAATCGAATGACAAAAAGAAAACGAAATGTAATCTCTTCCACAGAAATATATAAGAAAAGTGCCAATGGACTATATGAAACTACACTACGTTACGGTGAGAAGCTCAGTTACACTCGGTGGAATGAGATTAAATCCAGGTTGGGTCGTAATTCCAGTATTGATTACCGGTTGGATGAAGTGGGCATTATCATCTTTATTATGATGAAGCCTGGTGAATCCAATTACATGCAGAAATTTATGAATAACACAGAACTTATCAGCCTGATTGTAGAGCACAAAGAAGAATTTGACATTACCATTTCCCCTGACTTTAACCCTAATACCGATATTTTCCCCATAGATAACAAGACTGATTTGCTGCAGACTTATGTTGATAAAAAAGCCAGATTAATAATCATAGGCGATGAATTGAATGAAGAATATAAAATGGCATTAGCTCAAATCAAACACTATGATCGCTATGCCAGGATGATGGTAGTAAAGAATCCTAACCCTACTCAGAAAAAAGAGATCATCACCACAATTAAAAAAGTATATAACCAGAATTTGTGGGATTAATACTATGTGGGCAAAAATAAAGAATATCCTTTGGCTAAACCTGAAAAAAATGAGGGTGCATGCCTTTTGGCGGATATTGTATATCAGTATCAATTTCATGCTTTTTTTCAGTGCTTCACTCACCCTGGCTGACGGTACTTTCCTGGATCCGGGGCTGATCCTGTTTATTTTCATTCTGGCCAGTTTGGCAAACATACTATTCCTTTACGCCAAAATGCATTCTGAGCAAAATGCTATTTCCCTCCTCAGAAGCATGGGAGCATCCCGTTTGTTTATCATCATTGACTATGAAACAGAAAATGTACTTCAATTCATCATCGCTCTGATATTCTTCTCTTTCAGTCTTTTCATAAAACCAGCCAATTTAAAATATTTCCTCATCACTCAGCTGGAACTGGTTGTAATAGTTTTATCCACCCTTATCTTATCCCTGCTGCATATCCGTAAAACAGAAAAAATGCTGAGGATAAAATAATGGATATCCGTTTAATCAATCTCCATAAACGATACCGTTCCGAGGAAGGTGAATATATTGAGGCTTTGCAGGGTATTAACCTTGATCTCAATGCTCAGAATTATCTTTGTTTTGTGGGGCCTTCCGGAAGCGGCAAGAGTTCACTTCTAAATTGTATCACAGGTACCTTCCGTCCCAGTATAGGAGATATCTATTGGGGAAAGCTATCTCTGCAGAATAGCTCGGACAAATTGATTTCAGAATACCGGCGTAGTCACTTTGGAGTAGTTTTCCAAAATCCTCAGTTTATCCCGGAACTCACTGTAGAAGAAAATATCCTCCTACCTCTGGTCATCAATGGTATTGATATTCAGCAAAAACTTCCCTATCTGGAAACACTGATGGAGAAATTCAAAATTAAACAACTTTATAAAAGGCTACCCCAACACCTCAGTGGAGGTGAACAAAAGAAAGTCTCCATTGTAAGGGCTCTGATCCATAATCCCAGTGTTCTTATTGCAGATGAACCGACTTCCAATCTGGATGAACAGAGTTCTTATGAAGTATTCAGTATCTTCTATCATTTAAACGAAATGGGATTAACAGTGATTGTAGCAACACATGATGAGAGGTTTTCCAAATACGCTAAAGAAATCTATTTCCTGGATAATGGTAAAATAACCCACTTTGAGAGCCGAAAAAGAAAGCCAAATCTGGTTTAATCTAATTATTTACAAGTCAACAATGTCATTTTTTATATAAACAGGAGAAACAATGGCTAAAGGAGAATTAACTTACTGGAAAAGCTGGTTTCGATTTTTAAAAAGTACCCTGGTACCTTCATTAATGAAAAGACATAAAATCACATATACTGATGTAGATAATGTAGCATCTATTCCAGCACCCTATATTTTATGCGCTAATCATATCAATTTTTGGGATCCATTCATGCTGAATAGTGCCCTATCCGAAAGAATACATTATATTGTATCAGATTCCAATTTTCGCGCCCCCTTGCGCCGCAAATTTTTAAATATGGTAGGCAGTATCCCCAAGGCCAAGTCTACCAGTGATGTCCGTACTATCAAAATGATCCTGCAGGTAATTCGTGAAAAAGGGGTCATAGGTTTATTCCCGGAAGGAATCCGAAGCTGGGAAGGCAGGACTGCTCCTATTTTTTTCTCAGCAGCAAAACTGATTAAGAGGCTTAAAATACCGGTGATCACAGCTCGTATTAAGGGAGCTTTTTTTAGCAAGCCCCGCTGGTCCAGCCGCAGCAGTCATGGTAAAATAGAAATTGAGTATCATCTGGCTTTTACACCAGAAGATCTTGAGAAAACTTCTGAAGAAAAAATTCAGGAGAAGCTCACACTACTTCTTAAACATGATGAAGTGGAATATCAGAAAACAGCGCAGACAATCTATAAAGGTGACCATAAAGCAGAAGGATTAGAATACGCCCTATACCGTTGCCCCCAATGCAATTCACTTAGCACATTAACCGGAAAAGGGAATGCACTGCATTGCAAGCATTGCGGAAATACCATTAAAATCAGTGAAACCTGGGCATTTCTACCGGCAAATTCCCAGGATCAAGTGACTTACGATAATATCAGAGACTGGTTTGACTGGCAGGATACTATCCTAAGAAAAGATATTGAAAATCATCTGAATCAAAAAATAAAAAAAGAATTCTTTTCGGATTCAGGCGCTCTTCTTTATCATCTTCAACCTCCCTATAAAATGATCCTGGATGACCAGGGAATTGCTAAAATGACCTCTGAAGGTGTATATCTGGAAGGGAAAAAGGGAGTTAGATTTTTCCCTTTGACTGAGATAAAAGCGTCTAACATACAGGATGATGAAAAACTGGAATTTAAAGTAGATAACATCACATACCGTCTGGATTTTTCAGGAAAAGTATCCGCAGTTAAATGGAATAAAGCGATTAAACACTTTAAGGAATTACAAGGAATCCACGAACCCAGTCAGGTGAGCAGCCTGTAACAGGAGGTAAAAAATGAAAAGATTGTTTGTTCTGTTATTCTTGGTATTTATTTCTATCATTCCCAAATTATATTCACAACCAGTGGAATCCTGGAAAATCGATTGCAATCTGACCAATGTAAATAAAACTACATTACTGCAAATTAGAGTGAGTATGAAGCAGGCCCCGGTGAATAGCCAGGTCTGGGTTAACCTACAGGATTTTTCAATTCCTGATCAAGTTTTAACAAAATCACAGGATTCAGTATGGCAAAATCAGTGGATAATTCCTTATTCTCAAATCACCAAAGAAGTTTTTAATATCCCTGTCACTATAACAAATCAAAGCGGCCCCTTGCTCTCAACCAACATTACAGTATTTTATAATAACCTACCCTCTCAATCTATGCAGGGCTGGCAGTCGGTATTACAGATATTATTTTTGTCCCTACTTCTGGCAATAGCAACACTTTTAAAACGGATAATTCCCTTTTTCCAACGTTTCCTTATTCCCAATGCTATTATCGCAGGATTCCTGGGTTTATTATTAGGCCGACAGGTATTGGGATTGATTCCTTTTTCAGACGATCTGCTGCTTAATCTGGTTTATCACCTCATGGCTGTCGGCTTCATCGCACTAGCCCTTCAGGATAAAGACAAGGCACATAAAAGTACAGCTGTACCTGCCGGAGCCTATATTGTGTCTACATATTTGATACAGGCAATTCTAGGATTGGGCTTGATGATGATTATTTTTTATATTTTCGACCCTAATATTTTCACACCAATGGGATTGTTACTACCTTTAGGCTATGGCCAGGGGCCAGGACAGGCCTTTTCAATTGGAAGTAAATGGGAAAGCCTGGCAGGGCCGACGGGAGCATTCCGGGGATTGACAGGTGGTGGTAATATTGGGGTTTCCATTGCTACTATGGGTTTCCTGTGGGCCACCTTCGGTGGTGTTATATACATGAATATATTAAACCGGAAGAAAAAAGAACATCAAAAAAGTGAACCAGTGGTGCATAAAAGCCTGGTAGAAATTGAAAAGAAAGGGGATGTACCTCTGACTGAATCTATTGACAGAATGACAATCCAGATTTTCCTTATAGGAATCGTATATATCTTGAGCTATTTCACTCTAATTTTACTTTCCTGGCTTCTCCCGCAACTGGGAAATTTTGGAAGTAACCTGGCTCGTATGTTCTGGGGATTCCATTTTGTATTTGGTACCGGTTACGCCCTTCTCTTGCGCTGGATTATTCAAAAGCTGAAAAAGCAAAAACTATTAAAGCGGAACTATCCTAATAATTATATCCTGCATCGTATTGCGGGAAGTTCCTTTGATTTAATGATAGCTGCTGCTATCGCGGCAATTTCCATCAAAATATTTCTGGCTAACTGGATACCCATTATGCTTATGTCTCTTTTAGGTGGAATCGTCACTTTATGGTGGGTGCAATGGATTGCCCGTAAATACTACAAAGATCATGCCACAGAGTATTCTCTGGCTATGTTCGGGATGTTGACAGGAACTATCCCTACAGGTATGGCCCTGCTCAAGGAAGTTGACCCTGGTCTTCAGACTCCTGTATCCCAGGATCTGGTTGAGGGTTCCGGTACTGCGCTGATTTTTGCCGTACCTATTTTGCTCCTGCTTCCCGTTGCAGTTAAGGGCTACACCCATAGCCAGCCTATCTTATATTGGGTAAGCCTGGGTTTGTTTACTCTGAGTTTGCTGCTTCTTCTGTTTATTATCCACAAGACTAGAACAGCAGGAACCAAACCGAAAGAAAGCAAGAAGAAAAAGTGATTATACTTCGAAATAAAAAAAAGGGACGATTTTTCAAAATCGTCCCTTTTTTTTTAATCTGAAAATTTATTAATCAAATTCATTATATACTACTGCAAAAATCAGATACAATTCCCGCTTGGAGAATTTCTGGCCCTGACTTAAAAGTCTTTTTTCCAGTTCAGGACGTGTCAGGTTTGGAGCTTCTTTCCTTATTTCCACAACTTTTTTTAACAACTGTTGATCTACAGGATACACCTTACCAAACAAGCCCCGGTTTTGAAGAGACATAAGGGCAATTTTAAGCCGATAATTGTCCAATTGCAGCACTTCTACACTTTGATCCAATTCTTCCAGTTTAGCCAGAATGTAATCAGGGTCATTTCTTTTGATATAAGCGTCCGGGTTCTTGAGAGCCTGATCCATTTTTTTAAGTAATTCCGTCTCATTGATATACAGACCTTTTATCCTCATAAACACTGCACCCTTCATCATCCGGAAATCATAGACCATATCCTGATCAAATGCCAAAAAGATTCCCGCGGGAATGAAGCTGCTAATATCATTCCCTTCTAGTTTCAGGCTTTCCGGTAATACAACAATCTTAAGGATTCCTTCTTCAATATCAAAACGTATTTCTCTGATTTTAAGGCTGTTCCACCCCTGAAATTCTTTAAAATAGGCAACAACCCTATCCTGCATTTTTTCTGATAGTTCACCTGAATAACTGATACTAAAAGAGCGATTCAATGAATCATTTATCTGGAGGTGAGTCTTTTCATCCACATTGGTGGTGGAAATCATCGTATACCCTTTGGTTGTCCATTCCCAGCCATAAAAAGGTATAAAGGAAAGAAGAAATATTAAAATAAACAGTTTTCTCATTTATTTTCCTCCTGTTTTAAAAGCAGGATCTTATCCAATGATTTGATCCGGTTGGTAGGGGATTGTTCCAGCACTGTTACCTGATAACTGTCTTTCAAAGGCGTAAGGCTAACTTTGGCAATAAATTGCTGATCACCCCGAAATACAATAGCCTGGTCGCCTTTTTGAACCTGATATATATCATCTATGAAAGCCACAATCTTCTGTGGATTACGTGCATCCAGGATATAGCCGCTCTCCCTGTTATCTGTGGCATAAGACTGAAGAGCCCAGCGGTAATAGTCCAGCAGTTGTATCTTTTCACTTAGCCGGTTGGCCAGACTATACCAAAGATACTCGTACTCATGTAAACTCAGGTAATGCAGGAAAAGGAGTTCATCCAAAGCTGGAGCAACAGAGTTGGTATAAGGGATGGCATCCAGTCTACCCAGGATCGCATCCATAAAAACCTGCTGTTTCCTTAAATTATCGAATTCAGCCAAACTAAATATTTTTTCTTTTTCCAATACCAACTGATAGTCCCAAATCTTGTTATAAGTTTTGGAATCCCCGTTATATCGTGGAGTGGCCTGAGAAACAGCATCAACCACTCCTGCTTCTTTGAGCACCTGTTTGATACTAAAACGCGGATTGTATTTCAATATGAGGATATCCTGAAGTTGTTTGTTGTATTTTTCAATTCTTTTTATTTCAGCTTCATGTTCATTATTCATCTGTTTCTTTTCAGCTTCAAAATCCTTGCGCATCTTCTGCATTTGAAGTTCATATAATTTCTGATAGCTGTTCATCACGGTTTCGGTTTTCTGGGCCGATTTCATGACTTCAGAATCCATCTGGTTATACTCTGTTTCCAACTCTGCTACTTCGATCTTTTTATCTGCTATTTTTCTTTCATACTGTACGTTAACAGATTCCATTCTTTGTTTCTGAAGCTTATCCAGAACAGCTAATTTTTCATTTTTCTCTTGTGAGGATAAATCACCATTATTCAGTACCAGCTGTTTTTCCTGGTTAATCCCTTCCTTGACCTGATACATCTTTTCCTGACGTTCTTTATCCAGATCATTCAAATCAGCTCTGGCTTGATTAAGTTTGTATTCTACTTTTTTGGCTGATCCCAGGAGTTCTTCCAGATTTAGATCTTCAAAATCACTGATGTTGATTTCAGTCTTCTGAAAACGGTTTTGTATCATGATGGAAAAAAAGAAAGATGCTCCCAGAATAAACAGCATGAAAATCATTAACAGAATATATGCTGTCACCTTTTTTTCCCGTTTCGTACGGGAAAATTCTCTTTCCAGAGAATAGATTTCAGGTGCGCCACCCGACTCAATAATAGCATTCTTGAGGAATATATTGTCTGAATCTTCCGGCCTGGTTACTTTGTTTGCATTGTCCATATTCCCTTCCAATCCGCAGGACATTTATAGTTCTTAGTCCTGTCTATAAATACTTCCACTAAAGGTAAACTGCATTTTTTAAAATGTTCCAATGCTTTAGGCCACTGTCCTTTGTAATATAATTCCAGACCTGTACTGAATTCCTGCAACTCTGCAGCAACCTGACTGGAATAATTTTCATCCAAAATAGGCCAGAAGATCCTCTTACCAATTGTCTTTCCTTTGACCTGTACCTGATCTATCTCGATAAAATGCAGACCGCTATTGGGGTCATTTTCCTGAATATCATCCTTAATGTATTCCGAAACAATTACCGGTACCTTGTAAATACGGGTCAAACCTTCTAGACGGGAAGCTGAATTTACATTGTCCCCTATCACTGTATTGGTCATACGTTCATTGGATCCTATATTTCCGTAGAAGACATATCCGCCGTCGATACCTACTCCTATTTCCAGAAGGACGGCTTTGTAAATCTTTTCTTCCGCTTCGGTTAACGCGCCTCTCTTCTGGATAATCTGTTCCCGGATTTCATGCATCCTGGTACGCAGGGATCGAGCCACGTCCTGCAGAGCATAAGCACTACGAACTGCCTGCATACTTTTATGCTTATCTCCTTTATCTTCCAGAGCCCCATATACCGCCAGAAGAGCATCTCCTATGATGGAACCGATAATGCCGTCTTCATGTAGAATCTCTCTGATAGCCTGGTCATAGTGCAGATTGAGCAGTTTGATGATATCATTACCCAGGGTCTCTGTCATATAGGTAAAACCTTTAATATCCGAAAACAGCATAGTCAGCAGTTTTCTGGAGCCTTCCAGTTTGATCTCTCTTTCACGGTAAGCTTTGATTGCCGTATCACGGTTTACAAATTTCCGGAAAATCTGCAACAGGTTGTTGATAGAACTGGACAGTGAGTTAAAAGCTAAGCCCATAAAGGTAACATCATCATTGGCAGAACCAGTCATTTCTATCAGGTCCAGCTGCTGGTTTTCACTCATGCTCATGATGCGATGAGTGATAATACCCACGAATCTCAGAATATAGCGCAGCATGATCATACCCACAATAGCCATTAAACCAGTGACTATCAGGATGATCAGGGTAATCTCCCAGAATATCTTCCGGGATTCCTGATAAAACTCATTGAGTTCTTCTCCGCGGATTAGGAAGGAATTCCACTCCGGGTTATATTTATATATAGCCAGGTATTTTTCCCGGTTATATACCATTTCAATCACTCCCTCCTGGATACCATTCTTGAGATTCTGATTCATCAGAGCCAGATTTTTCTGGTCGGTAAAGGCGGGCTGAGCAGGAAGTTTGGATGCCTGGAATAAAAAAGCTCCATTGGTCTGGACACCGAGTGCCACGGATTTTTTGTTTTTTAATTCATTCAGTGCCTGCCGAGAAAGATTGGAAAGAGAGCTCTGCATTTCCAGAGTATATTTGTAGATTTCATACCGGTTTTTGGCATTACTGTACAGGCTTTTCAAATCTTTTACCAGAGACTGACGGGTCATCTTGATCAATTCAGCCCGGTTAAACATTAGATTTATATAGTTCGTGGATATGTTTGAGATAAGAATAAAAAGAGTAAATGTAACGGCAATCTTTAAAGTAACCGGTATGACACGTGTGTCCCCGATCTTCCGGCCAAAGATGGCTTCCCACATTTTTTTAAACATTTGGCCCCCACCGCTTATACTGAATCTATTATAACCCAAGTTAAAAAAAACACAAATTTTTTAAGGTGTTATTTTTCCCTGTATTTTGTAGGATTATAAATATCCATATACTGGGTTGACAGTTATACTGAGAGAGCACATAATAACATAAATTTTAAATAAGGATGTTTTATGGATAAGATAGCCATTGGTAAAAGCGGTCTGCTCTCAGGCAGGCTGATCTATGGATGTATGCGTATTGCCGGGGATACTTCTCCCTCAGATAAAATAAAAGGAAAACAAGCAATTCACGCTGCAATCGAGTCCGGCTTTGACCATTTTGATCATGCTGACATCTATGGGCGGGGAGAAAGTGAAAAGCTGTTTGGAGAGTTTCTGCGTGAGGAACCGGGTCTGCGCGACCGGATTCTCATTACCTCTAAATGCGGAATACGCTTTCAGGATGACCCTCAGCCCGGTTATCCCAAACGCTATGATTTTTCGTATCAGCATATACTGGAAAGTGTAGATGGCAGCCTGCAGAGAATGGGAATCGACACACTGGATATCCTGCTGCTGCACCGCCCTGACTTCCTGCTTCAGCCGGAGGAAGTCGCCAGAGCCTTTTCCCGGTTAAGAGACCAGGGCAAGGTACGAACCTTCGGCGTCAGTAATTTTCGTCCCAGTCAGGTCTCCTTACTCCGGCATTATTGTGATATGGATCTCATAGTAAACCAGATCGAAATCAATATCCACAACATCTCCAGTCTGGTGGACGGGACACTGGATCAATGTATGGAAACGGGTATGACACCTCAGGCCTGGTGTCCTTTGGGTGGAGTGGCCTACCCCGCCTGGGGAAATACACTGCTGCCTGAAGAAGAGGCCCTGATCAGTGAAGAACTGGAACAGCAGGCTAAACGGTATGGTACGGTCGCTTCGGTAATCGCTTTAGCCTGGCTGCTGCGTCATCCCGCAGGCATCATGCCTCTGATCGGCTCGACCCGCCCGGAACGGATCAGGGAGTCGACCCAGGCACTGGATTTACAATACAGCCGGGAGGATTGGTACCGTCTGCTGGAAGCCCGATTGGGACATCCTGTACCCTAATATTTGACAATAGCTTTTACTTCCCTGATAATCATATCTATCTCAAGTACAAGGAGTAAACATGAAGAAATGGTTTATTTTTATCACCGTGGCAGTATTTTTCTGGTCCTGCCAACCTGCTGCTCAGGACACAAAAGACCCGGATACACTTACTGTAATTCTGCCCTCCAATCCTACAACTTTAAATACTGTAGCATCTGTAGATGCCTATTCCTCTACTATTCATGATCGAATTTCTGATCCTCTCATTGAGATAGACAAGAATCTAAATATTATTCCCTGTGTAGCCAAAAGCTGGAAATGGGATGAAGTAAAGGAAAATGGCCGTACTTTGTATGTGCTGACTTTTAAACTTAGAGATGATGTCTTCTGGCATGACGGTGTAAAAATGACCGCGCAGGACTGGCTTTATACCTATACCGCTATCACTAATGTAAAATCCAAAGCCATGAATAAAAGCGTAAAATTCAAAGGACTGGTGGAATGGGCCAAAGCTCCTGATGACCTGACTTTTTCTATAGCATATAATAAAAAATTTGCCCCGGCACTGATGAGCTGGGTGGATATGTATGCCCTGCCCCAACATATTTATGGAAAATTAAACTGGGATGAGTTTCATGCCAGCCCTTACAACCGATTACCTATTGGCAATGGAGCCTACCGGATCAAGTCCTGGGAGACAGCAAAACGTATTGAGCTGGTACGTAACACTAACTACTGGAGAAAAGCTCCTGGTATTAGTAAAATTGTATACAAGATCATTTCTGATGATAATGTAGCTTTAATTTCATTCCGTAAAGGAGATCTGGATTACTATGGATTTACCCCTGAGCAATTTCTCCTGGAAGCAAAAAAAGACTACCTCAGTAATGATTATACTATACTAACATACTCCGTATTTCATACCGGTCAGATAGCCTGGAATTGTGCTCCTGGCCAAATATTTGATGATTATCGGGTGAGACGGGCTATGACATACTCCATCGATCGTGAGGGATTAGCTCAAACCCTGTACCATGGACTGGCTACAGTCATCACAGGTCCCAATTATATTAATAGCTGGGCTTATGATAAATCCATTAAACCTTGGCCCTTTGACCTGGATAAAGCCCGTACACTCCTCAAGGAAGCAGGATGGGTAGATTCAGACGGAGATGGCATACTGGATAAAAACGGGCGGCCTTTCCGTTTTGAAGTACTTATGGGATCAGGTAGTCCAGAGCTGGAGGCTGTTCTCTTGAACCTGAAAGAAAACCTCTTCAAAATCGGGGTCGATTGTCAGCTGCGGCCTCTGGAATGGGGTGCTCTGTCTACCCGTCTACGCAATCATGAATTTGATGCCCTGGTATTTGGCTGGAGCCTGGATTATGACCCTGACCTTTATGATATTTTTGCAACAGACTCGATTACCAATGGACTCAACTATGGTTCATTCTCAGATTCTAAATTAGACGAACTTATCCAAAAAGACAGAACCACTTTGGATCAGAAGCAGCGACAGATCTACCAATACCAGATGCACAGAATCCTGCATGAGCAGCAGCCATATACCCATCTATTCTCACAAAAAGCAATTGTGGCTTTGAAAAAAGACCTGAAAGGTTGGGAGATAGGGGCAAATGGTTTATTCAAACATTACCCTGGTTTTGACTCACTCTACCGGGAAAAGGGACAAACGAATAAATAACAGAAATAAGGGGGTTTTTCTTGACGGAAGACTCCCTTTTTTTTAAACTGAGGGGCATTTATTAAGAATATTCCCCCCAATGAAGGAGACAGGAATGACCAAAGCAGAATTAAAGAAACTAAAAAAAGAAGAACTACTGGCCCTGGCTAAGGAAAAAGGCCTCAAAGGCATTGCTTCATTAGGTAAAGAAGAATTGATCGAAAAACTGGCAGGCGCAAAAAAGACTGAATCCAAAAAGACTGAGTCTAAAAAAACAGAAGCAAAAAAAGGCGACACCAAGAAGTCAAAAACTCCGGCAAAAGTTACCAAGCCAAAATTGAATGATACCAGTGACACTATGAAAGGTGAAAGTAAAAAGTTTGAGATCGAGGATCGACGTGCTTATATGGAGCCCTCTTATGAGCTGGTGGGTGAAGAAACCTACACCCTGCCCCAGGAGTACGGTGACACTAAACTGACTATTCTGGTACAGGACCCCCACTGGATGCATGCCTATTGGGAACTTAACGACAAGAGCCGCAAAAAATACGGCCTGGAAAGAGGCAAGCATCACGAAAAAGTGCTGATCCGGCTTTATAATGTCAGCAATAATAGCTATACCGATATTGAAGTAACTGAAGAAAACCGCAGCTGGTATTTCAAGGTCCCTGAAGCGGCTAAATCCTATTACGCTGAGATGGGTATCCTGGGCAAAGATGGCAAATTTAAAGCAATCGTCCGGTCCAATACTGTCACCGTGCCTACCAATAAAGCAGCAGATGTCTATGACGAACAGTGGCAGCTGGCTACAGAAGCCCAGAGAGAAGAAGTGTTCAAGCGTTCCGGTGGATATGTCATACACAAGCTGGTAGGCAGTCAGAGTATGGCCGAGTGGATGGTCCAGCCTGAATCTATGTCCTCAGCTGGAAGCGGCGGCAGCGGCAGCGGCGGTGTGGCAGCCAAAAAGCCCCCTCAGGAGAAGAAGAGAAGCTTCTGGGCTGAACTACATACCGAACTCATAGTCTATGGTGCTACTGAGCCCGATGCTTCCGTCACAGTAGGCGGTGTTCCGGTCAAACTGAGTCCCAACGGTACATTTTCCATACGTTTCTACCTCAAAGACGGTGACCACAATGTACCGTTTATTGCAACTTCAAGGGATGAGATAGATACCATAGCTATCACACCTTTTGTATCAAAACATACCGAACGTAAAGAATATAAGAATAAGTAAGTTATTTTTTTATGAAAAAAACGTCCGCCCGGCGGACGTTTTTTTCATTGACAAATTAATAAATCAGGTCTATTATAGGTGTATAGAGCTGAAAAAGGAGAGGCTGTGGCCCGGTTATTGATAGTGAGTGATTCTCATGGGAATATTGGAAAAATCGATGATATTCTGCGTAAATATGAAAACAATTACGATTATTTCATACACCTGGGTGACCGTGTTTATGATATGATTTCCTTTAAAGACAATGTTAAAAACCTGATTGCCATCAAAGGAAATATTGAACTACAAAACCCCCTTCAGACAGATTTTGGTACACAGGAGACCATACTGGAAATTGAAGGGATGAAGATTTTTATTACCCATGGCAGCCGGTACAGTGTGGAATCTACCCTTGTTTTTCTAAAAAAACATGCTAAAAAAATTGGCGCTCAGGTTGTCCTGTTTGGTCATACACACATAAAATTTTTGGAATTCGAAGACGGTATCCTTTTATTTAACCCCGGAGCTTTGACGGATAACGACTATGGAATTCTGGAGCTGGAAAACGGCGAAGTCACTTCTATCGAACATTCTTATTTATCAGAAAGGTGGTAATCTGTGGTCAACATCATGGATTACAGAGAAAACGGAGAAACCCCTGCCTGGCTGGAAGACATTGGAGCACATCTGGATCAGATTCTGGAGGACCTGGAAAATGAGGAAGCTGAACTGAATCTGGTCATCTGTGACAATGAATTTATCAAAAATCTCAACCATCAATACAGACACAAAGATTATGCCACTGACGTTCTGTCCTTTCCCGCTCAGGAGAGTGAAGAAGATGACCTGGACTTTGTGTTGGAACAGGATCCTGGCCTGGGAGATATCATTCTTTCACTGGAAAAAGCGGAAGCACAAGCACGGGAATACGGAGTTAGTCTGGAAGAAGAAACTGCCCGACTGGCTATACACGGATGTCTTCACTTATTGGGTTATGATCACGAAACATCCGTTGAAGACGAAAAGATTATGTTCGACATTCAGGATGACTACCTGGAAAGATATTTGGAAAATAAAAAAACCTCCCATTAGAAGGGAGGTTTTTCTTTTGCATTTGGCTTTGGTCAGCTGACTACAGCCAGGATGTCGTCAGCAGAGATGAGTAGATGATCAACATCTCCCACTTTGATGGCAGTGCCCGCGTACTTGTCGTAGATCACTTCATCACCGACTTTGACCTTGATCTCTTCATCAGTGCCGATAGCAACCACTTTTCCCTGGGTGGTCTTTTCCTGAGATACTGTCTCAGGAATATAGATTCCTCCCGCGGTTTTTTCTTCCTGTTCCTTCACTTTGATTAAAACCCGGTTTCCCAAAGGCTTCACGTTCATCCAGGACCTCCAAGATTCATGTATGATTTTTTGTAATTAATATACTGATTTTTTTCTGAATCGTCAAATCCAAATCTGGATTTTTACCAGGGGTCTACATCCAGTCCTTCAAAATCTTCCGCTTTGGTTCTTTCCCAGCGGGGATGCAATAGTGAAAACCACTGTTCAGGATATTGCCGGATATATTCTTCATAGCGGGAGTTTATCCAGGTCATGATTTTCTTGTGATCTGCTTCAGGATCTCCGCTTTTTTCGAAAATTTTTGGCTCTTCAAACATCATTTTATAGCGTCCGTCAGGCTGCATAATACTCATTGCAATAATCAAAGGGGCACCATATTTTAAATGCAGTTTGGCGGGACCATCCGCAGTAGCAGCCGTTCTGCCGAAAAAAGGCACAAAAATGGGCTTAAAATAATAAGTCTGGTCTAATAGCATGGCTATAGTACCTCCCGCCTTGAGATGCCGGGATATCTTAGCCAGATCCGGAATGGAGTTATAAAAACACTTTATCTTTCCCTGTTTTTCACGGATGCGCCTCAGCCAATCATCTGTATAGGGATTAAACTGCCGGTTTATCACTGCTCCCAGATCCACACCCAGCTTAGCTGGGATACTGCCGAAATACTCCCAATTACCCATGTGAGCTGTTACAATAATCGCGCCTTTTCCCAGCTTTAAAGCTTTTTCATAAGACTCATAATTTTCGTAATAAGCATATTTCTCATAATTCTTGGGGGTGATAAAACCAATTTTTAAGAATTCAATAGCCCCTCTGACAATAAACTGATAGGTTTTTTTAATCAAGGCGTCCTGTTCCTGTTTACTCATGGTGCCTTCACCAAAGATGATTTTCAGGTTTTCATAAGCCCAGTATTTGTTTTTTTTATCAATCCTGAAGATTAGCCGGGCCAGTCCGCGGCCAATGGCAAAAGCAATAGGACGGGGCAGATATTTAATGAATATTCCCAGAGGGATGACAATGGCTGCTTCAATAAGATAGCCTATCCTCTGAAGAAAGGTGATTTTTCTGGCCATTCCGTGCTCTAGTCAGTGTTGGTACTGTTTGTATCCGTGGACACGGGTACAGGCAGTTTGATAATAGGGAATCGAATGACAGGACTGGATTGGCCAAATTCCCGGTCTTCAGTCAGTTTCAGTTTAAAAGCCCCTTTCTTGGGACTGTTTCTTTTGATTCGGTAATCCTGCGGTACATTAAATACCACACTCATTACTTTGGACTCACCTGGTTGAATATTTCCCAATTCCAGTAGACTGATAGGGGACATTATTTCCACCAGTTCTGAGCCGGCATTTTCCACTTCCACACCCACATTATAGGCGATTCCCAGCCCTTTATTGGTGACCCAGACTCTCAGTTCAGCAGTCTCACCGTTATTGACGATGAGGTTACTGTTTCCGGAAAGGGTATCCGTACCGTAATCAATAATCTGCCAATCCTGAATATCCAGTTGCGGTTTGGGCAGACCTTGAGTAGGAATAATCAGCTTAAATTTTTTAGGAAATTGGGTAAAACGGGGGTCGGCCATGCTGAGTACCACATGGGCTTTGCCGGTCTCCAGGCTTTTATCTGTACTAAAGGGCAGAATAAACACATTAGAACTTCCCACAGGCATAGTAATAGCCGGGGGTGTAGTAAAAAACATCCCTTTAGTGGTCTTATTTTCATCCACTTCCAACTTAACCCGGTTAACTAAACCTTTACCATGATTATAGAGTCTGACGGTGATCATGCCTTTTTTATCTGTTTTAAGTACAGTATTAGTTCCCAGATCGTATGTAGCTGTCACATCCAGTACCGGAGGCCGGGAATTAATGACATCCTTGACTTTAGCAGCCAGGATTTGCGGCGCGGGATTGGGACTATCACTTACCAGGACTGTTTCGAAATATTCCAGGGCCTTTTTTTCATTTCCTTCCTGGTAGTAAATAAAGCCTATTTCATAATTGGCCCAGGCTATGGCTTCACGGTCATTGGTATACCACTGCAGGATTTTTTCATAGTATTTCATGGCACCTTTATTGTCATAATTAACATATCGGTCCCCGCCCAGTTTAATGATCTCATCTGCCGACTTGAGGCGCAATTCTTGGTCCGGTAAAATGGGCGCGCTTCCGGCACATCCGGCCAGGAAAAAGGAAAAAGTCATTAGTGTCAGGAAAAAAGATTTGTTCATGTTTGCTCCTCAGAGATACATTAGAGATTATTATAATGCAGCTGTATTAATAAATCAAGGCAGGACAATACTTTTGACTCCTATTTAAATGAAAAGGTTTGATAAGAAATATTCCTGAAATAAGGAACATTGACCAATTTCAAACTTACGTTATAATAATCTCAGTTCATTGCGGAGGTATAAATATGAAAAAACTGTGGATTTTCCTGTTGAGTGTTTCCTGTCTGTCTCCTCTTTTTTCAGCATCTACCAATAGTAACATCCCTGCCCAGGGACTTAAACTCAAACCCTTTCCTTTGCTGAACTACAATTCTGACCTGGGCCTGGGTCTTGGAGTAAGTATGACTTTTCTGGGCTATGACGGAAAATCACCCAAATATCTGTACAAGATATATACTGAATTCATGTATTATACCGGAGGACAAATCGATCCGGACATCCGTTTTGATATCCCCAATATCCGGATAGGCAATCAACCCTTCCGATTGACGGGATTTGCGGAGTACAAACAGGCAAGATTCCAGCCTTACTATGGCACCAACAATGACGATGCCAAAAACCTGTATCTCCTGGATAGTAATGGGGATCCTTTCCCCAATAAGTATTATTATTTCTATAATATGGTCAATCCCTATGTCTATTTTACCCTCACCACTCCGCTGGTATGGGGACGTCAGAAAGGCTTTGACAAGGAGATTGGACTGGCTTTGGGAGCCTATCTGGAGAATTATTCTTTCACTAATTCTTTCACAAAAGACAATGCCGGTGTCAATACTTATCAACTTTCCAAGCTATACATTGATAAACCCTATGGATATGAAGGCGGTACGGTTTTATCATTGAATTTCGGTATCAATTATGACAGCCGGGACTTTGTATCCAACCCCTCCAGGGGGACCTATAACGAAATCATGATGGAGATTTCCCTCCTGGACAACTACCAATACTCCCGTCTGACTCTTATGCATGAAGCATATTTTACCCTTTGTAACAAAAACAAACGGCATCTCTACTTTACGGAACGGGTGTGGATAGACAATTTATTTGGTCAGCCCCCCTTCTTCAAACAGGGTAAACTGGGCGGTTTCCGCTTTGTGGATGCTTTTGGAGGGGGAGACAGTATGCGGGGCCGTTCCGCCTTTAGAGGCATCGGCAACTTCAAATTCCTGATCAGTCCGGAACTGCGCTGGAGATTTCTGAACTTCGGACCATTCCTGGGTGACCAGTGGCATCTGGAGCTGACTCCTTTCGCCGACATCGGTAATGCCTGGGACAGCATCTCTGAGGTACGCTGGGATGAAATTCAGTACACGCTGGGTATGGGCCTGAAAGTGCTATGGGGAGAAGATTTTATTATCGCTTTTGACTTCGGAATGTGGAAAAATGAGGTCTACGATAAGTGGGAAAATGGCATCTATATCGGGTTTGACCACCAGTATTAGTTTATGAAACTATAAAGAGGCATATATGCTTTGGACCATACTGCTGGGATTGTTGCCGGTGACTGCCCTGTTTTTCACGGTAACTTTACTGCACAATTTTATCCTGGCTATGCTGGTATTCCACATCGGGATCTGTCTGTTTTTACCCCTGGTCCATGTTAGTTTGATACAGAAAAACTCCTTCACTGAGTACCTAAGTTTTATCGGCTTCAAAGACTTTAAGAAAAATCTGGGTACGGGATTATTATGGGGCGGGGTTTTCCTAATGGTGATCGTGGTGTTCGGACTCCTCACCTATAGGACCATGACCGATCCGGAATCCATCTCGGCAATGATGCGTGATATGAGCTACCAACCACGCCTGCTGATCTTTTACTTTCTGTTTATGGTATGGGGCAACAGCCTGCTGGAAGAAGTTTACTGGCGGGGCTATATGTTCCATCGTCTGCGTGCTGTCTCTACCCTACCTCTGACTATTATCCTGACCGCTGTTTTTTATGCCAGCTATCATCTGCTCATGACTGTACCCTTCTTGGGTTGGGGCAAGGGGATCTTCCTGACCTCGGTGGTACTGGGAGCGGGATTATTCTGGGCCTGGCTCCGCGAGAAGACCGGGTCTATCTGGCCCGCTGTGATCAGCCACGCCCTGGCTGACCTGGGGATATTTTATATCATCTTTTTCAAAATAGTCAGTTGACCTACTTATCCCACACGTTTCGCTTGGTAATGCCCGCGGTCATAAATCTCCAGAGAATCTTGGGGAAGGTCAGCTACTCGATTCGGTCGTAGTTTTTATTGCTCTTCAGCATCCCTTTTACCAGGAATGCCGCTACAGGCTCTACCCTATCCGCCAGGATATTAAACATCTTTATTTTCTTCTTTGATGCTACGCTGTCATCCTCTGCCTGGCGCAAAAAGTCGGTAACCACCATACCGGGACTGATAATACCGATACTGACTCCGGTATACTGCCGTTCCCGGCTGAAGGCTTTGGTGAAGTAGTTTACAGCCCGTTTAGATGTACTATAAACAATAGTCCCGGGGATGATCATCCCGTTTGAGCCCAGCCCCTCCATATTGAAGATCCGGCCGTAGCCCTGCTTCACCATCTCCCGGTAGGCGATCCGGGAGCCGTGGATGACACCGCCGATATTCACTGCCAGCACCTTTTCGATGGCAGCACTGTCCAGGTCCTGGACCATAGCCTGGGGCTGATTTACCCCGGCATTGTTGACCCAGATATCCACTTTTCCAAAGGTCTTCACAGCCTTTTGGAATAGCTTCTCGTGCAGAGAAGGGTCTGACACATCCCCCGCCAGGTAGGCCCATTGCCCGGGATAAGACTGTAATTCATTTTCTATGGACTGGAGGCTTTTATCAGTGGTACCGTTAAGACAGACCTGGTGGCCCTGTCGCAGGAATTCCAGGGCCAGTCCCCGGCCTATGCCCCGGGTACTTCCTGTGATCACGATGGTTTTTGGCATTGCTTACTTCCTTTATACGATTTTTGATTTGTCTTACTCGTAAGATTATTTTAAAGTTAGTTGGGGATTTATACAATAGGCGGGAAGGTTTTTGGTGGCCATTGTACTGACTTTTTCTATTGAGCATCGATGGCTGGGGAAAGTTAGGTGCTCTACTCCGAAAATCCTTGCCGGTAGCAGACCGGCTGCCGGACCACGCTTCTGGACGGTTATGTCCAGTGCTCGGTTGGTATTCAAACTGGTCTCTGTAAGAAGAATATCAAATCTTCCACAACACCTCCGTGCTCTTCGTGCCTCCGCGGTGACCATCCCTCCCCTCTTCATTTTTGACCAGCAGTTTCTTTCCTGCTATAATCCTCTATTCCCATATGAGGAGAACCAGTACCATGAAACCAACCAACCCCGGTCTGAATTTCAAAAAGTTTATCCTCGTTGTATTTTTTATACTACTGGGAATAATGGTATATTACATTCGTAACCGTTCCTATACTACTCTGATTAAGACAGACAAAGTCGAGTTATATTCCCAGGGTACCAATGTCTCTTCACAATATCTACGATTGCTTAGTCATCCGGGACAGAATCCACGCATCCTCTTCATCAAAAATACCGCAACCGGAAGAATTAAGATATTTACAATGGATGAAAAGCAGGGACAGATTGTGGATTATTATCTGTCAAACTACAAAATGAGGTCAATTCCTATTATCAATAACTATAGAATAGCGATTGATACCAATATTGATAAACTGGTTCTGGATAAAGACGTTGCCGGATATTTCCCAGATTATCAGCTCGAGGTCCTGCACAGTCCTGACCGGATGGAGTTCAATCTGCCTGTCACCACTCACAAGTGGTACCAAGGTTTCGACCGCATCATAATCCGCAATTAGACCCGGAGGTACCCATGTCACTCAAAGGCGACGCCCGTCAGAAAAGTCAATTAGCCATCTACCATAGTGGACAGGAGATTGAGGTCGGTTCAGTAGATGCTCTCCCCCTGCCTCTGAACACCCTGCTGGGTATGGACAGCTCCTCCCCCTGGTGGGTGGACACCATCTCTTCCGGCCTCACCGGCACCGTCACCAAAATCTGTGTGGACGGCCGTTTCTACAATGTCAAACGCAAACGCGACGAAATCCTGGTCAAGAACCCCGACGGTCTGACCTCTTTCCAGAACGAGATACAGATCCGCCGCCGGGTGGAAGCTTTCAAGGCTGACCCCTCTAAAAGGGACCGCTTCCGCAATATCGTGGACACCCTCTACGCCTCCCAGCGTCACGGCATCATAGTATCCCCCTGGATCGAAGCCGAGCCCCTCACCACCGTGACCCGTGCCCGTATCCGCAGCCTGTTCACCACCTACCTGTCCCTGGAAATGGAGGGTATTTTCGATCTCGACCCCTGCGGCGGTAATCTCCTCACCAGGGGTGACGACATCATCCTATTCGACTTCGGCTACACCTACCTGTTTGACCCCCGCGTGGATTTCAATCCCGACGGCCGCGAGTTCCCTCTCATGCACATGGCGGAACGCTTCGAGTCCCGTTTCTACTGTCAGTATCTCATGGATCTGGAAGATTCCCAGGGTCTGGAAACTGCACTGGAAGCCTTCCGTATGGAAAAGGAAGTGGCCATCGAGATCTACTCCCGTAAACTGTCCTGGCTAAAGTCTCTTCCTGCTGAACCTGCCGTGCTGGAATATATCCAGGGATTTATCCGGGAATGGGAGATCGGTACCTCCGCCCCCTCCGCCCTGGCCCGTCTCTACTCCCGCGAGACCTTTTTGTCCTATTCCATGGACGCCAAGGACGACCTGCACGGCCGCTCCTGTACCCCTAATACTCTCAAAAAAATAGACCGGATCATTCTGGCTATTCAGAAAGAATACGCCGCTCTGAAAGGGAAAGGCTTGTTCTGGGGAGAGGAAGCAGCTATGGATCAGGAGGAAATGATATCCTTCTGGAAATCCCAGCGGAAACTGGCGGAGGAATACCAGCTTACTCATTGAGCAGACCTTCACCTTACTGGGATTGTAATACTTCCAGTTTCTGAAGTCATTATACTTGATTATATATAAATTTTTAGATAAAAAAGTGAAGTATATGCCCCAAAAGAAAATCAGTACACCGCTATCAACCTGGTCAAAAAAAATATTGATTGAAGGTGTCTTTAACACGCTATTTGTCTTTATCTATGCCGACCATATCAATTGGACATTACACGAAGACGCCCCCTGGAAAGATACTATTGCGACTGAAACAGACCAGACATTATCACAATATAACCAGGAAGGAATACCTGTATTTATCAGTGACCTTATGAATCAGTCTGAAATAGATATGATCAAAAACAGAATATCTGCTTTATTAAAATAAATTTCTAAATTGCTGTAATTTTTTAATACCTCAGACTAATTGCCTTTCTTGTGGTGCTGATCTAGAATAGTTCAGGGAGAAATTTAATTGACACATACAGAAAAAAAACTAAGAGACTTGTCTGAAAATTTATTAATAACTAACTCTGTGCAAGGTGTCCTGCATGAAATCCTGGAGCTTCTGAAAACCCCGGATGATAAAATAAATGAGCAGATACAATCTATATTGATTCCTTATTTTGAATCCTACCGTGAAAAAAACTCCCCCGAGGCGCTAAAAGTATTAATCCGACAGCTTCGCTCTCAGTATGGTGAAAATACCCCGGCCGCGCTATTTCTGGATAGAGCCCTGGAGGCATGTCATCTCCTGGAGCAGCCTCCCCTGCCTCAGGTCTGGGACAGAGTCCTGCGCTCCGTCAGCGGCTCCTACCTCTACGACGGGACAGTAGCCCGTTGTCCCAAATGTCATTCCACTCACGTCCATGAGGGGGAGAATAGCGCCTATTATTTCACGGATATGGTCTGTGCCGACTGCGGCTACCGGGAGCTGGCTGATGACTACCAGCTGGAAGACTGGTACCCCCTCTAAAACAAAAAGGCTGTCTTTTCAGACAGCCTGTGCTTAGATTAACATTTCATTTTACTCAAAAGGATAAAAACCCAGCTCCATGGAATTCCGGTCGATGATGGCTTCCAGACGGGACTTCATTAGATCTGCGTGATTTTGTTCCCAGTCAGATAGTTTCAAGAGTATATCCTTTTCCTGTCCCTGGGACTTGGCTGCCGCTTTGGCATAGTATTCCTTAAAATCCTTTTCGATCAGATAAGCCAGTCTGATAATGGAAAAATCGGCCAGATCTCCGGCCAGTTTTTTGGTTTCAATTTTCTGCTGCTTTAAGCGGGCTTCAAATTTATCCTCATCCTCAATGGGCAGAGCGTCCAGACCTTTACCACCCTCCAGGTTTTTCAGCTGTTTTTCCAGGTAGAGTGCATGGTCCCGCTCCATCTCCTGCAGGTCGCCAAACAGGGTCTGCAGAGCCGGGTCTTTTACTACCGCTTTCTGATCCTTATAAAACTCCATGCCGTTGAGTTCCATCTGATGAGCCAGGGTGAAAATATCCTTAATACTCATTGTTTCTCTCCCCTATTTCTTGTCTTTGAGGGCATTATCGATAGCCATGGCGGCACGATGCCCGTCGGCGATACCATGGATGATGTCAGGCCCGTGCAGGATATCACCCGCCACAAACAGCCAGGGCAGCTCAGTACCACCCAGCTCGTCGGTTACGATACGGCCCCGGATATATTCCAGCTTGTCCTGGTAGGTATCCAGGTAGCTATAGTCAGGCCGCTGCCCGATAGCTTCTATTACCATCTCGCCTTTGATATCCTTTACATCTTTATCATCCACCTGGGGATTGAATTTACCCGCCGCATCAAAGACATTCACACATTTCACCGTGCGCAGTCCTTTGACCTTTCCAGCGCTGTCCAGGAGCAGTTCCTGGGGGCTGCGTGCCGGAATGATAGTCAGGCCTTCTTCAGTGCCTTCCACGACTTCTTCCCTGTCGCACAGCATTTCATTTTCTTTTTCCAGACAGGTGACGGTGACATCGACCTTGCCGTACTTTTCACGCTGGATGCGGGCCACGGAGCGGGCCACGTCAAAGGCTACATTCCCCCCGCCGATAACCACTATAGATTTTTCGACAGTGACTTTTTTTCCATCCATGATGGCGGAGAGTATGTCCATAGCTCGGACGCCCTTCTTCTCCATATTAGGTAAACGGGTGGATGAGCCGTCAGGGAATCCTGTAGCTATAATCACCGCGTCCGATTTTTTCTTTATTTCTTCAATCCTGATATCTTTACCTATGGCCTTGCCGGTTTCTATTTTTACACCCAGGCTCTGTATGACCTCGATATCTTTATCCAGTTTATCCAGTGGCAGACGGTAATTGGGTATACCGTAGCGCATCATACCGCCGGGTTTGCTCTGGCGTTCATACATGGTGATCTCATAGCCCAGGAGTGACAGGTAATAGGCTGCCGATAGACCGGCCGGTCCGGTACCGATGATGCTGATCTTTTTCTTTTTACCGACTTTGACCACGGAGTGGCTGAGTTTCTTAATATCTTCCAGGGGGAGATTGTCCACCGCGTAGCGTTTCAGCCAGCGGATAGCCACAGGGTCGCCCCGGTGTCCGATGGAGCACACCGTCTCACACTTGTGGGTGCAGACACGCCCGCAGACATTGGGCAGAGGGTTATCCAGATAGATCTGGCGGACGGATTCTTCCAGGTCATCAGCCCAGATGGCATGAATATATTCCGGGATCTGCATATGGGCGGGACAGGTGTCTTTACAGACCCCGCACTCCACACAGCGGCTGGCTTCTTTGATAGCCTGCTCTTTGGAGAATCCCTGCACGATTTCGATAAAGCTGTCCCATCTTTCCTTAGGTCCCAGTTCTCCCATTTCAGAACGTTCCAGGTCCAGCCAGGTCTGGCTGTTATCTGCCTGCCAGCCCGGATTGTCAGCGTGTTTGTCACCGGGTTTGACCACAAACTGCTTCTGAATGGTGAACATACTTTCATCGCCGAATTTATTGAGAGGGGACTGTACGGTATAGATATAGTCCCGGCTCATTTTGAGACTGCCCGTAGTACACATGTCCACACAAAACGCGCAGAAACAGCAGCGTCCATAATCGATGATGGGACGTTTTCCCAGTTTGCCGGGGCCGGTATTCTCGGCATCCACCATGGTGATAGCTGTCGTGGTACAGATCTCCTGACAGGTACCGCAGCCTATGCATTTGTCCATATCATTGATATGCAGTCCGCGGTAGGTTGGTGATGCCCCTACTTTGTCAAAGACATCTATATCTGTTTTAGGATATTGAATGGTGGTAGGTCTCTTAAACAGGTTTCTGGCAAAGCTGAAAGGTGAAAAGAAACTCTTTTTTCCTATTCCCATATTATTCCTCTTACTGGTATATTTTAACGGTCGAAATCAGGAGGACAGACTGAGAGGCTGGCCATCCAGATAGCGACATCAGCTATATCCATGCCCTTGAAATGTTCATGGCACAGACCTAATCCTGCAGGCAGAGAGGGTCCCCTCACCGATACCCGGTAAGGTTTGAGTCCACCGTCAGAGACGATGTAGTAACCGTATTCTCCTTTGGAGGATTCCACCCGGGCGTAGGTATCTCCGGGCGGTACTCTGAATTTGAGAGGATTACCCAGGTCGAGCCGAACTTCCCCTTTTTGAGGCATCTTGGCCAGTGCCTGACGGATCAGTCCCAGAGAAAATTCATATTCCTGGCGTACCTGAATAGCCCGGGCCAGTGCATCTCCGCCCTGAGTAGTAGGTATTCCGCTCAGATCGAGGTAGGGATAAGCCGCGTAGGGATCACTGAGACGCACATCGGCCAGATAGCCGGTAGCGCGCAGGTTGGGTCCCACCAGACCCCAGCGGATAGCTTCTTCCGTGGTGAGCTTGCCGATACCGGTGAGACGTTTGACTATCACCGGGTTTTCAAAGATCAGCTGGTCCCATTCCTTGAGATTACCTTCCAGTTCATCCAGGAGATGGAGGAGTTTGTCCACCCATCCCTCAGGTATATCACGGCGTACTCCACCGGGAACATTATAGATATGGTAGATACGTGCACCGGTCAGCCACTCAAACATGTCCAGGATATAGTCCCGGTCCTGCATCATACGGTACATGCCGCTGTACAGCCCCACCATGGCACCCACCGCGCCCATTCCCATTAGGAAGGACCCGCAGCGGCTCATTTCCAGGGTGATGGTCCTAATGTATTTGGCCTTTTCAGGTATTTCCAGACCCATAATACGTTCTATAGCAGTACAGTAGGCGACTTCATTGGGATCCGGATCAACTACGCAGATACGCGGGATGATGCTCAGGTTCTTGTGCCAGGATTTACGTTCCATCAGCTTTTCAAAACCGCGGTGCAGCAGACCGGCACTGGTCTGAACACTTATGATCTTTGACCCCACTACATTGATGACATAGGAAAAATTCCCATGCATACCGGGAAAGTTGGGTCCGAAAAATATTTCATAAGACGCGTACTCATCAGTCTGAGACAGTTTGGTCAGTTCAAAGAAGTTGCTGTTCATACCGTTCATGCCTTACCTCCTTCTTTGATGGCCCGTTTGGCATCTTTGTAGGAATAGGCTTTCATGGAGTAGGCTTCGGTATCAAAATCTTTGCGCATAGGGGGGATATCATGCCAGTTATGCAGGAACAGGGGGCGCAGGTCAGGATTTCCGGGGAAATCCACCCCGAACATCTCGTGTAGTTCTCTTTCATAGACCTGAGCATGAGGCCAGAGCTCCATGATGGTAGGCATTACCGGTTTTTTCCGGTCTACCATGACTTTAAAAGTAATATGGAGTTTCAGGTTATAGGACCAGAGATTATAGGTCACCTGAAATTTACCGTCTTTTATCCAGTCCACGCAAAGTATATTGACCAGATGATCAAATCCTTTGCCTTTGGAAATGACCAGATTAGATACAGCTTTATCAGGTGTAGAGATTACTTCTATCTGGTTGTGGTACTTGGCCTGGACAGTCAAGCCAAAGAGATCCTGCTCCAGGACTTTCGCCATCTGTTTATTATCCATAATTTCCTCTTTCTACTTCAGTACGGCTTTTGTACGTCTCAGGACTTCGTCCTGGTTCTTCTTATAAAATTCACGGTCGAGATTATACTTTTTATAAGCTACAGCTTCACCGTTATCAATCATTTTCATGAGTTTGGTCAGGGCGTCCAGGACAGCCTGGGGCCGGGGCATACATCCTGCTATACTGATATCTACCGGTATATAGCGGTCCAGGTGATTAATGGTAGCATATGAGTCCCAGTATATACCCCCATTATTGGGGCATGAGCCGAAGGACACTATATACTTGGGTTCAGGCATCTGCTCATAGGTACGTACGATACGGTCCAGGGTCTTGATACTGACATAACCGGTCACCAGCAGGATGTCAGCCTGACGGGGTGTCGCCATAGGTCCGATCCCGAAACGCTCCATATCAAAGCGGCTGGTCATGGATGGGGGCAGCTCTACTGCTCCACAGCCGGTACAATAGTACAGCATCCACATACTCCGGCTTCTGAAAAAGTTAAGCACCCTTTCAAATTTACCGTCTTTCATCTCTTCTACGCTGAATTCTAGCATATTAGACGTCCTTCTATTACAAATACATACTGATCAACAACTGCACCAGTGCCAGACTGCCCGCGCTGATCCACAGGAATTTCACCGCCTGCTCGATCTTATAGCGCCCGAACATGTCGCTGACAATAGTAGCACCCACATAAAGTATGAGCTGCTTAATCAGAAATTCAAACACATTATGCCCTCCACCCAGGAACAGAAGTGTAATGAGAGCAGTCTCCACAAAGACAGCTACAGAATACTGCAGGAAGGCTAAACCTAAAAATTTTCCGCTCAGCTCCACCATGGGGCCCGAAGCGATTTCCGAAGGGGCAATCATGGTATCAAAGGGCTTCTTGGCCAGCATAGCCTGGAAGGCAATCAGACTGGCAATAAAACCGATAGGCATGGTCACCATATTCCAGTTCAAAAATCCGCCGGTCTGCTGGATTTCCTGAAGCTTGACCAGGCTGGTGGTATCAAACCGGGCGATCATGGACAGGACCAGGGTCACAAAGGGTACTTCATACCCCACCATCAAAGTCAGGGCCCGTCCTATGCCGATGGTAGCCAGAGGATTACCGCTGGCGGATACTTCCATGGCCATGCCCAGATAACCGATAGGCATAAGGTACAGGATCAATACCAGGGGGCCCATGGATTTAAAGGGCTGGAATCCGCCGAAGGGAATGAACATAGCGGCCGCTAACAATCCGGCCAGTCCCATCCAGGAGCCAAAATCCATGACGTAATTATAGGACACACTATTCCGGCTGAAGCCCTTGATCACGTCTATATATGCCTGCCATACCGGAGGGCCTATGCGTCTCTGGATACGGGCGGTGACTATACGGCTGACGCCCATAAAAAACAGTCCAATAATCATAGTTAAAAAGGAATATCCCAGGACTTTTAAAATTGTAACTATCATAAGATTATCCACCCTAACAGTAGTACCAGAGCGTTAAAGAATACCAGTCCCATGATGCCCCAGCCTGACTTCAAAAAGCTGATCTTTACCCATTCGCCCAGGCGTCCGATTTCATAAGCAATCTTCTGGAAAAATCCGTCAAAATCGACTTTCTTCAGGATAGGATTTACCATATCTTCGAAGTAGTCGTAGAAATTCATACCAAAATGGTACTTCTCCGGGGTCAGTCCCCACTGTTCAGGGATTTCACCGGAGGTATACCGATCCAGAGGATCTGTAATGCGTTTGCGGGGTTTCCCAATCAGCCACAGCACCAAGACCAGGGCCATAGTCCCCACAAAGACCAGCCCCGCGGTAGTGAAATTAATGGTAGCGGAATATCCCTGAATGGAACTGAGGTCGGATGTGATGGCTTTGAATCCCATGCTCTGAATAGCCACATTGATATGTGAAAATACCAGTCCCGGTAAAAAGCCTATGGCCATCATTAAGAGCATCAAAATAGACATCACTCCGGACTGCAAAGGCGGTGCTTCTTTGATCTTATTAAAACGGGGAGACAGCTGTCCCAGATATATGGTGTGCAGGCCCCGGAACAAATACATAAAGGATGCTGTAGAAGCCACAAACAGGGGTATAGCCAGTATCAGGAACTTTTTATCAAACAGGCTCTGGAAGATCAGCCATTTACTGCCAAATCCATTCATAGGGGGGATACCGGCTGCCGCGATGATCCCCAGCAGAAAGGTGAAGAAAGTCAAAGGCATACGGTAGGCAATTCCTCCCAGCTTATGCATATCTCTTTCCCCGGTACGAAACTTGACCGATGCCAGAGACAGGAAGATCGACCCCTTGAATATCATATGATTCATGGAATGGAAGATAGCGGCGGCAACACCCAGATAGGAGTTAGTCGCCAGAGCCACAGTGATGTAGCCTATATTGCCTACTGTGGAGTAGGCCATGAGACGCTTCATATCATCCTGGCCGATGGCATACAGAGTACCAATCACCGCCGAGATAGCCCCTATCCAACCCAGGATTACCAGAATCAAAGGATGCCCCGCCAGGGCCGGACCCTGATAGGCCTGACCGTAGAGAGGCAGTACGAAGGCTATAATTCCGAATACACCGTATTTGATCATCACTCCCGATAAAAATGCAGAAAAGTCATCGGGGGCTTCAGCATGCGCCTTGGCCGGCCACATATAAAAGGGCAATACAGCAGATTTACTAAGAAAGGTGACCAGTAACAGAATGGAAATAAGACTGACCAGACCGCCCCGTGTTGCCCATAGGGTATTCAGACTCTTAATGGTCTGGGATATTTCCAGAGTACCGGTCAGCTTGTAGAGCATTACGATGACCGCCAGCATAGCCGAGGTACCGATCAGGGACAGAATAAAATAGTACAAACCGGCTTCGGCAGACTTCTTTTTGCCGTGGGATATGATGAAGTAGGAAGTCCAGCCCATTAATTCCCAGGAGAGGAGAAACATCACCCAGTTGCCGGCCAGAAAGATTCCGGCATTGGCACCCATGAGAATGGTCCACAAAGGAGCAATATGAGTAGCGTGCTTTTTATCATTGTAGGAGAAGGAAAAGATTGCGAACAAGAAGGTGATCACCACTGATGCCAGGAAAAAGATCCTGCCTAATTCGGTGAGCTGTATGTGCAGAGAAAGACTTTCCAGTCCCAGAGCGTTTATCGGAAAACTGATGGTTTCACTATGGGCCTTCATACCAAAGAGCCGGATAGCTGCGAAGACCTGCCAGCCTGCATTGAGCAAGAATACCAGCCAGGCCAGACGTTTATTGATAAGTGTCAGTATAAAACCCAGTAGCCCTGCCCCCACCGCTATCAGCATAGTCAGGAGTACGATATTCTGCATCATAGAGTCCCTCCTGTGAGGATGGTTTGGATAAAGCGGCTGACATTAAGTAACTCCAGACTCATACCCTGGATAATGGGAGTGATCAGACCGGGTAATATGCCTCCCACCAGTACCATAGTCCCCAGGATAACCCCGGAAATGCTCAGTACCACATTGGGGCGGGCTTTATTTTCAGCAGAACCTTCTTCAAAGAAACTATGGGCTACTTTCATCAGGTAGGTACCTTCGATGATAAAGGATATCAGGAGAATGACTAAGGCTGCGATACTCATCACTGCCATACTGGAACTGACTCCCTCTACCAGACCCAGGAGGAGTCCGAATTTTCCCCAGAATCCCAGGAACAGAGGTATACCCATGAGGCTGAGACCACCCACTATAAACAACACAGTCAATAAGGGGTGCAGACGACCCAGACCAGTCATATCCCGATAGTCACGGCTCCCGGCTATTTCCGCAAAATGTCCGCTGATCAGGAGGAGGAGCGGTTTGATAAAACTGTGCGCGAACAGGATAAAAAGAGCAGCTTCGACCAGAGGTTTGCCGCCTATGCTGACAGCAACACCTACCAGGCCCATTTGCGCGATAGAAGAATAGGCCAGAAGTTTTTTCAGATTTTTTTCTTTCAGCGCAGATAGCTCTCCAAACAGCACTGAAATAACAGCCAGAATAAATAGTATGGTTTTAATACTGCCGGCTGCCCCTTCAAATAAACTGGACTGGAAGAGCCCGTTAAATACCTTTAGCAGTATAACGCCGCCAGCCAGACTCCCTACTCCTGCCAGAGTAGCTGTAAAGGATACCGGAGCGGCATCATATACCGGAGCTACCCAGATACCAAAGGGCAGTACTTCGCTATGCAGAAATACCACACCGACGATAAGGAGTCCGCTCAGTAGAGCCAGTGCTGTATTCATAGCCGGCTGGCCCATCAGGACCGCGATATTGAGCTGTCCGGTGGCTGAATACACAATCGCCAGTCCTGCCAGCATGAGGAGAGCCGCCAGGGAAGACATCAGCATATATAAAAAACCGGTCCGGCTGGCTTCCGCTTTTTTGGTAAAACCAATCAGAGCGATAGAAGCTATGGACCCCAGCTCCATCATGACAAACATATTGAATAAATCCGCCGTCATCACAAGCGCGATTGCTGCAAACAGAAACAGATTGATGAGGAGCTGATAGGAGGCTTTTTTTTCTTCACGGAAAGTGACTGCCTGAATCACCAGCGACATGGCATAAAATACCACAATGGCACCTAATGAAAGAGGGCTCAGCATCAGATTGATGGCATAACGTCCGCTCCAGCCTCCCATACGCAGCACTTCACTTTGGTTGAGAATGCCGGGAAAGAGCATCAGAGCTAATACCAGACCCGCCGCGTATATCCCCAGTGACAGATACTTGCCAAAATCCTTGCGGAGCAGTCCCAGAGCGGGAGACAACAGCGGAATCAATAAGGGTAATAATAACAATAAACTCTGTTTTATGATCATTGTTCTGTTTCCTTAAGATTTTCTTTGAGTGGCGCGTAGAATTTCAGGTCTTTGTGAGTTGCGAAGTGCCGTAGGATCAATACCAGAGCCAGAGCGGTTGTCCCAAAACCAATCACAATGGAAGTCAGTACCAGAGCCTGGGGTAAGGGGTCTACCATGTTCTGAACCTGAGTGTGAGTCGGGGTGATCAGCGCGGCCGTCCCGTTTTCAACATAACCTACTGCGGTAAGCAGGAGATTTACTCCAGTCTGCAGAATGTTGACCGACAACAGAATCCTGACCATGTTATTTCGGCTGATAACCCCGTATATCCCGGTGAGCATAAGAGCCCCTCCGGCCAGGAGAAACAATTGACTGAGAGTTATACTCATGGTCTACTCCTTTTCCTTACTGCCGTAAATAAAATACCGGCTGATACTGGTGATTTCACTTCCCACTTTGATACCGATCAGGATATTCATGACCAGTACTATGCCGGCAGAAAACACAGCGCCCAGCTGTCCCTGTGGGAAGACATTAGCCAGGAACTCTCCCCTACCTAATACTCCTGCCAGACCCACACCCAGAATGGAGAGACCAGCCAGACTCTCCAGTACCATCAGGAGAGGTGAGGAGCCATAATTTTCCAAAACCAGCATCAGCAGGATAAGACCGGAGGCTATCAGAGCCCCACCGGGGAAACCGCCTCCGGGACTGAGATGTCCGTAGAGTATCATCACAGCACCTGCCACAATAGCTACCAGACTGATCAGAGGTATGGCAGTACGAGCAATTGAAGATGACGGCTGGTATTTTTTACGTTTGCGGCTGGTCATAAGCATACCTACACCGGCGGCAGAAGCGAAAAGGACCAGGACTTCACCCAGGGTATCAAACCCCCGGTAATTTGCTACAATAGATGAAATGGTATTGGCACTGCCTTCTTCCAGTCCGGTCTGTCCCATGGTATAATTGGTGTGCAGTATAGGATCATTGGCAGATTTGGTGAGATAGGCATAGGATACACGGTTTTGGAGGGAAGAGCTTCCGATTTTCAGACCTTCTCCCTTGTGTGTCACTGATAGCCAGACCAGAATACCCAGACCCAGGACCAGGACCAGAGAAACCCAATTTATCATGCCCTGGGCTCTATTTTTTATCTGCATCTTTATCTCCATATCCGTTTTCTTCCAGCCGCCGCAGCGCGAAGAAATAAACCGCGGTAGTGAGAACCGCGCCGATACTGGCCTCGGTAATAGCTACATCATAAGCCTGCATCAGTACAAACAGCAGGGCCGCGATTAGGCTGACTATACCCATGATGATAGCGGCTTTTTTCAGAGAGCGGGAAAAAATCACCGCAATACTGCCGCCTATCATCAGCAAAGATACCAGAATTACTATTATCTTCATGCTTTTTCCTTCTTCTGTCTTTCACCTGTAACCATATCAATACCGCTATTCCGGGCAGCTCTGGCCAGGGCATGACTGCCGATAGGGTTAGTCAAAAGTACCAGCAGCATGATTACTATGATACGGAGTGCCCAGCCTGGCTGGACCAGCAGCGCGCCCAGTCCCACGGACAAAAATCCCAGTGTGGTAGCTTTGGTACCGGCCTGGAGCTTGTTGTAGACATCCGGCATACGTACCAGGCCCAGTGCCCCCAACAACAGGAAGGCGGCACCAATAGCCAGAAATATAACCGAAAGAATCTGCAGTATAATCATCTCAGACTCCTTTCTCTGTAAATCGTGCCACAACCAGTACCGCACCGAAGGATAGCAGGGCGTATACTATTGCGATATCCAGGATAAAACTCTGCTTCAATATGAGGGACAGAAGCAGCAACCCGGCCGTGGTGATAGTGGTAATTACATCCAGGGCTACCATCTTTTCTACAGAGCGGGTCTTACCCAAAAGTACGGTAAAGGACAACAGGACAGCCGCGCCCATGACGATGAGTATTATGATCATTATGGTGTTCACTCGCATATCCTCTTTATATATTTTTCAAACTTTTCTATATCAGATTTCTGAACATCATTAAGACGGACACAATGGATGTCCAGAGTGTCATTATTGATGTCTACACTGAGGGTCCCTGGAGTCAGGGTAATAGACGAAGTCAGGAGGAGTTTGCCCCACTCCGTCTTGAGCCCGGTGCGGTATTTAAAAATACCGGGAGCGATTGGTAGACTAGGCTTTAGTACCACCAGCGCGATACTGATATTGGCCCTGATCATTTCCCATATGAAGACAGGTACGTACACTAAAAACCACATCCAGCGCACTGGATTTAGCCAGTCCATTCCCATATTGAAGAATGCCTGTCCAATGACTGCCACAACCAGCGCTACCCCGGCTCCGGCCAACAGGTTTTGCGGACTCAGGCCGGCTGAAAATACCAGAAATAATAAAAAACTGAGTATAAAGAGGGAAAGGAATTGTAACACTCTTTTCAATGGTGTCTCCTTCAGAAGAGTTTGTCCGCCGAGCAGCGAACAGCATTCGCTTTTGAGTTAAAGATAGCCTTTGATAACAAATTTCACTAACAAGTGATTTTTTTCACTTGTTAAAACACACTACTTAAAATACATGTTTAAAAGCGCTTATAATGATAATTTAATTAAAAATTTTGTCAATATAATTTTCAATATTTTAGGGCGGATTTTTTTAAAAGATTGGTTTAACTATTCTGTCCGGAAAAGCCGGTAAAGTATAATACATGTCTACGCAATTCATGTCCCTCGGGTATCAAGGGATGGTCAAATTCATCGATCTTCTCCATCCCCAGCTTCTTCATAACGTTTTCCGAAGGCCGATTCAGAATTGAAGTAAAGGAATACACCCCTTGTAATGCCAGTTTATCGCGGGCAAAATCGAGTACCTCTCGGGCGCCCTCTGTAGCCAAACCGCGTCCCTGGGCGGATTTTTTAAGCCTCCAGCCTATTTCCACACAGGGGGTAAAGCTGCTCTCAAAAACAATCAGGTGTAGTCCGATGAAACCTGCCCATTCACCCGAGGACTTTTCCTCCACTGCCCACAGCCCATAACCGGACTGACTTATTTCCTCTTTAATACGATTTAATAAATCCAGACTTTCACTCTCAGAGAGTACAGACTTGAAATACCGCATGACTTCCGGATCGGCATTCATGGCACAGAAATGGGGAAAGTCCTCTTCCTGCCAATCCCTTAAAATCAACCGGGGTGTTTGCATCCAGATCATATCTACTCCTGTGACATAGTACCTTGCGCATTCCTGCAGACATGCTAAGATAAAGTCACTAAAAAGTAAAGGATAAAACCATGAATAAAAACAACATCTTAATCCTTATTTGTATCCTGTCTGCCATTACTACAACAGGCTTTGCCAAGTCGGCAGTAAAACCCAAAAAAGCTTCTTTTCCTAAAAACACTCCCTTCACCATCACCAAAGACTCGGTCGTGCAGGGGGAATGGGAAGCCAAAGTAATAAGTCCAACTAAAATGACATCTCTCTACGGGACCGAATCCCCCCGTACCTGGGAGCTCAAGACAGATGTGTCCGGATTTCCCAAATTCTCCGCACCCGGCTACCCTATTCTGGAGACTCTCTATAATATGGCTCTGGAAGAAACACTCCTCAATATCCGAAAAGAAGATGGAGCCTTTATGGCCGGAGCGCAATGGAACGGGGTCTGGACCCGTGACATCTCCTACAGTATCCACCTGTCGCTGGCTATGATCCAGCCTCAGGTTTCCATCAAGAGCCTCCAGGCTAAAGTCAGCAAGGAAAACCGTATTATCCAGGATACCGGTACAGGCGGCTCCTGGCCGGTATCAACTGACCGTGTGGTCTGGGCAATCGCCGCCTGGGAAATCTACAAATCCACCGGTGACAAAGAATTTCTGAAATGGGCCTATCAGGTCATGAAAAATACAGTGGAACAGGACAGAAACATTGCCTGGGATGAAAAGCAGGGACTGTTCTATGGAGAATCCTCCTTTTTAGACTGGCGGGAACAAACCTATCCTCTGTGGATGGAGCCGGTCGATATCTATGAAGGTAAGACCCTGGGCACTTCAGCACTGCATTATGAAATTTATTCCATTCTGAGCAGTATGTCCAGGATATTAACTGCCCCCGCAGGGGAAACAGAGACCTGGGACAGGTATGCCGGTATACTGCTCGAGACCATCAATAAGTACTTCTGGCTGGGTGATAAACAGTACTACAGTGCCTATCTCTATCCTGCGCTGCTGAGCAACATCCCGTCAGACAAGTCGGAAAGCCTGGGCGAAGCCCTGGCTGTACTTTTTAAAATAGCCGATCCTGCCCGATCCCAGCAGGTTATCTCTCATACTCCTCTGGTACATTTTGGGGTGCCCTGTATCTATCCTCAGCAGGCCCATACCGGCCCCTATCATAACAAAGCGATCTGGCCCTTTGTGGAAGCTTACTTCCTGTGGGCGGCGGCTACTACCGGGAATGAAACCGTGGTCAGCCATACACTGCAAAACATAATCCGGCCGGCCGCACTCTTTCTCACACACAAGGAAAACATGGTCTATGATACCGGACATTCCGCGGGCACAGCTATCAATTCCGATCGTCAGCTCTGGTCGGTAGCCGGCTACCTGGGCAGTGTATACCGAGTGCTGTTCGGGATGCAGATGGACGCGGACAGTCTGGGATTCAGCCCCTTTATCCCCGACTTTGTGACTGGCCCCCTGAGCCTGAAAAATTTCCCCTACCGCGGCGCCTCTCTGGATATCACAGTAAGCGGCAAGGGTAATGTCGTCACCTCTCTGAAAGTAGACGGTGTAGAAAAAGGCGCGGGATACCGACTCCCCGCCAGTCTGTCCGGACGGCATCAGGTCAACATACAGTTAAAATCCGGTATGGATAAAGGTGCCATGAATCTGGTCAGTACCGAAGATGTCTCTCCTATGGAGGTCAAACCGGAGATAGAATTGTCACGCAGCGGAGTGGCTACCCTAAGCTGGAAGACGTCCAAAAAAGCGGCTAAATACCTCATCTGGAAGGATAATAAGCCCTACCAGGAAACCACTGAAGGGGAATGGTCGGAGAAGACGGATAGATTCACTGTTTATTCAGTCCAGGCTGTGGATGAAACCGGACTGGCATCTCCCCTGAGCCGGCCCCTGTTAGCTATACCGGCTGGTAAAATCCAGATACTGGAAGCAGAAAAAGGCAGTTTTAATAAGGATCTGCTGGGAGATAAATATAAAGATTTTTCGGGCAGTGGTTATGTGGAGTCTCCCAAAGACACCCATCAGAGTCTGGGGATCGCCCTGCCGGTCAAGACGGATGGACAGTATTTGATCCGTCTGGTCTACGCCAATGGCAAAGGTCCTATCAATACCGACAATAAATGCGCCATCAGGAGCCTCAAACTGGACGGACAGGATATAGCTTCCATCATCATGCCTCAACGCGGTAACTGGGGATGGGGGTATGCCAATTCTGTGATGGTTACCTTGAAAAAGGGGAAACACGAGCTGGAATTCTACTATGACCAAAAAGACGAAAATATGAATGTAAAAGTCAATTACGCGGTCATAGACAGGATAGAATTAATACAAATGGATTGAGGATTTATTGGAAAAAAGGGAGTATCAGTGATGCTCCCTTTTTTTTTACTCAATATCCATACATATAATACAGACATCATCATCAAATTCATCTTTTCCTCTGAAATCTATCAGTTCCGAAACCAGTTTCTGGACCAAATCGGATGCCGAACCGTCCTTACAAACATGCAAGACAGGAAACAATCTGTCATTGAAAAAGTCTTTAATTTCCAAATCTTTTCCCTCAGTTTGTTCAATAAAGTTTACTGATTCAGTCAAACCATCAGTATAGAAAAGTATTTTGTTTTTCTTTTTTAGGTGGAGGGTATTATCCTTATATTGTCTATTCATGTCCAAAAGATCCAGAGAACTTACCACTCCCAAGGGCAAGCCGGAGTTATTCATTTCCATTTCCATAGGTCCCAGTTTGTTGATCAAAAAAGGCGGGTTATGACCGGCATTAGCATAAATCAAATCTCTCTTTTTGCTACGATAGATGCCATAAAAAGCAGTTACAAAATATTCTCCGGTAGCACTATGAATATAGTCATTCAAATGTGTCAACAATTCTGAAGGCATCACCGTATCTTTCCCGAATTGTTGAGTGAAACTTTTTATCATTGAAGAAACTAATGCTGCAGAAACACCATGACCTGCGACATCACTAATAAAAATACCCAGATCATCTTCATTCAATTCAATAATTTCAAAATAATCACCACCGACCTGTTCCATGGGTTTATAGTAAAGGGAAATGTTTCGGATATTGGTATTGAGATTGATATAATTATTCTGAATATGTCTGGCCAGTTCCAGATCATGAAGCATTTTATCGTTTTGTTCCTTTATTGCTCTATTATAACGGACTACATTCTCGGACATTTCACTGAATCTGAGTTGCAGTGAACTGATCTCATCATTCACAATCTCAGGTCCTGAAATTACTTTCATTTCCAGTTGAAATTTATTTACCATTTCATCCAGATTCTGGAGTGGAATAGCGATTTTTCGTGCTAAATAAAAGGCCACCAGTATCACAATAATCACCACAAAAATAGAAAGAAGAACCGTCACAATGCGTAATACTCTAACCTGTTGGTTAATAATTCCTGTACTATACAGGATACCAAAATCAGCAATCCTTTTTCTAACAATTTTATTATTAACCCTGGATGTCTCGGAATAAAGATTTTTTTTTGCAAAATAAAAATCACCCCGTCCTTTAACTTTTACCAACCGATATTCCAGATCATCGCTGGCGGGATATTTTGTAATACTTTCGATTGCAATAGGATCATCAATATCCTCACTGAATAAAAGCCCGTTATCTGATTCAATAAAAGCAATCATATTAACCGAGTTATCCACCGCTTCACTGAGAAAATGCTGGTTAATTACAGTACTAGTAATGACCAGACCAGCTTTTTCATGTTTGATTTCATCATAAATGATTGCCGTATTTCTAATAACCAAAGTATTGGATACCAGGTCAGGAAAACTCATTCGAAAGTATTTATGATAAGAAGGACGGTCCATTATTTCCCAGATACTGGCCAATTTAGACTTTTGAATATAAAAAGGTGTGTACGCGTACTCAATTGCGTGGGATTGAAGTGAATGATCACGATAGGTATATTCGATGACTTTGATTTCTCCTTCTGCAGAATCATAGCCTACACCACCCGGAGTGGCATCAAATTTATTAAATCTAAAAATCAGATTGCTGATATTTCCTCTGGTAGTCAGATGTTTAGATAAAATATCTCCCGCATGAGAAAAGGCATAAGAACGCATCATAATGGTATCAGATTCAAGCTTTTCAGAAAAGCGCTGAATCGCGCTTTCTAGATTTGAAACGATATCTTTTTTGATTTGTGACCTAACAATGGCAATAAATATTATGAAAAATAAAAATACAGGTATGAGAGCGACAAGTATGTTATTCAATGTAATCCGATGACGTATTTTCATATTACCTCTAAATATTATGATAACATAACACAAAAATTACACAATAGATTTTACTTATAATACAAAAAGGATATACGGAACTGTAGTTCCCGAAAAAAAATTTAATTGAAAATAAAAAAGTAGCACTTTTACTATTTTATGGTGTTATAATATCTGAAAAGAGAATAAGCGGGAGGTAAATGTGAAGATGGGATTTGTTTTTAGCGGACTGTTCTGGGGTGGTTTTGTGATACTTATCGGAGTGGGTATCATTGTTAATGTACTTTTTGATGTCAAAATACCGATTGGCAAAATCATTTTTGCCATGCTGTTTATCGGCATTGGTATCAATATCCTGGTGAATGGATTCGGACCGACAAAAGGCAAGGATGTTATTTTCAATGAAGGAAAGTCGACCTACAGCCAGGATGTCAATGAGTATAATATTGTCTTCGGTAAAAACAGCATTGATTTTACCGAACAGACCGAAGTTACAGAAAATAAAAAAGTGGAATTGAATTGTGTCTTCGGTGATGGTGTGATTAAAATCAATGAAAAGCTTCCCATGAAAGTAAAGATTTCATCTGCCTTTGCCGGAGCGCAGACACCTGATGGAAATACCATAGCCTTTGGGGAATATACCTACACTACCCCCAGCTTCGACAAGGATAAACCCCACATCCTGCTGAAAGCCAATGTGGTGTTCGGTGCTCTCCATTTCTACACCGGTACTGCCTCTGAGCAAGCACCCAGCGGGAAATAAAATAACATGAGACATAGAAACGACCCTTATATAAGGGTCGTTTTTTTCGCGTGATTTAAATTATACAGAATAATTCCCTGACTTCCCCTAAAGTAACCACTGTCTTTTCATTAATTTGAATATTCACCATTTATCATGTACAATCGCCTGATACCAAGAAAAAATCCGGAGGAATTTTATGCGGAAGTTATTCAAAAATCTTCTTTCAATATTTGTTCTGATGTTTTCCATCAAAACCGGATATTCCTTTACCAGGGTCAGCCCAGAAGAAGCCGGTAAGCTGCTGGAAACAAAAAAAGCCACCCTCCTCTTCCTGGGAAGTGCAGCAGAAAGTAAGACCCTGCCTCTTCAGGGAGCTGTACCTTTAACTTTCAAAGAATTGAAGTATAAAGCGTATTACTACTTAAAAGGTCGAGAGTATGTAGTCGTGATTGCTTCCCAGGAAATCAAAGACTCCGAAGAAGGAGCAGCCCTCCTGGAAAAAGATCTATATAAGAAAGTCTATGTACTGGTCTATAACGGGGAAGTACAACAGAATATCGAAACAGATACTGATAACCCAATAATTACAGATCAAAAAAAGACAGATAAAAAAGACACCAAAGTAATAGATCCTCCTCAAGTGAAAAACATTACCACCCTGAATGTCTATAAATTTGAACCTAAGACCTCCACCATCATCAAAGGACTGGAAGTCGAAAAAAGAAAGACCGATGACTTTATGACAGATGAAACCATTGGTGACCTGGGATTAGCAGCCCTTTTCTATCAAAACGGCTGCTATACCACCGGTACCTATAACCACAATGATTTTAAAGTGGAAAAAGGTATCATTAGTGACAGTCAAAATCAGCGTTTTGACGGCTATAGAATCTATCCTCCCAGTCATAAAGCCACTAAATTTCTGGCTTCCCGTCATGGCGTCTATTTTCGCTTTCCTGAAAAAAAAGATTATATCATTTATGAACTGAGCGGCACTAAAGTGGAAAAAATAGCTGTACTTAATGCCAGTGAAATACAGCCGGGAAAATTCAACCTGATCCCGGGTCTGGAAGTCAGCACCATCAGCAGCCCTAAAACCTATTTTTTTGCTGCCGCTGATATCAGGATTAGTCCTTTCTTCCAGATTGCGGAGCGTACTGAAGCGGCAGTACTGGAAAAATTCCCCGACGGAAAACTCCTCAAATTCAAGTACCCTGTGTCCACGCAACTGGTCAACATGACTGCCGGTGTTCACATCAGAAATTATTTCCCGGTCATGGCCACCGGGGGACGGCCCGCCATCATCTATCAGGATAACAGCAATAAAAAAGTCTACATCACGACTATGAATCCTGACCTCACCTTTGAAAAAAACACTGCCCTGCCCCTGATACCCTCTGCCACATTGATAGCAGCGGATACGGATGATCAGGGAAACATCTACCTGGCCTATATAAAAAAAGTGAGCGGGTTCCAGGAAGATAAACTGGTCCTCCTTAAAGCTGATAAAAACGGCAAAGAACTGCGCCGCAATAATCCCGACACCTCCCAGTCCGCTCTGAATATCTGGGACCCCGGGGATTACCCCGCCAGCCTGCGCTACAGCAAAGGCAAGCTGGCTCTCCTGGTGGCGAGACGTATGTTTAAATCCGGAGACGGCCTGAATCACCAGGGAGGCATCGCAGTGGTATTCGACGCCGAGACTCTGGCTGTGGTCATCAATACCGGTCAAACCTCCGGACATTCTTTTGATAATTATCTGACTGTAGACTCTCAGGGTGACTTTTTGGCTATCGACCTGGGGGACAACTATCCCCGGGGTATAAACCTGCACCGGTTTTTTGACCAGAAGAGAATATCTAAAATAGTCTATACTTTTAAAACCCTGCATGGCACCACGCCCAAGAGTCCGGCAGGAAAGACCTATCCGGCCTACCCTGAAATCAGTACCGGGACTAAACAATTCTATAAATGGTCCAATGATAATGGGGTGTACACTGAGCTGGGATCAGTACTGGAGACACCGCAAGGACTCCTGGTTATATTCGCGGGTGAACCCAGCCCCGAAGGTAAATCCATAGACAACAGCCGGACCGGCGGCACCGTCCAGGATACCCGAAATCTGGGTTTTGTATTGGTCCGCAAGGATTTCGAAAAGTCCTCCGGCAAAGGGAATGTAGTATCTGATGACCTGGTCTTATCACCTGGTAAAGAGGAGACCGGCGGTTTTTATTCCTTTGGAGGCGGCTGGTCGGAGCAGCGTAATAAAGGCGTCAACTGGCTGACCCATTATACCTCCCCTCAGACTGGAAGTGTCAGGAGGGTCAAAGCCGTCATCCTCCCCAATAATGACGTCTACGTCTTTTATGAACTCTATAAAACTGTGGATAGCACACCTGATTATCAGGACACCTATCTGTTGATCCTGGATGATAAGGGACGGATTAAATCCGGGCCGCTGTCTCTGGGTTCACATGTCCGGCTCAGCCCACGGGATGACATTTTGGTGATGGGAAACAGGATACTGATCCCCTCCGCGGACCCTGTGGACCAAAAGCTGGAATGGATAGATTTTGAAGCCGGTAAGTACTAACAGGAATGATACTTAACGGGTTCAATCTATGGCATTTCTGAGCTGATAGAGTATTTCCACTATCTCAAAAAGGAACTCCGGCGTGTAGTCCTGTCCCGGTTTCCTGTTTTGTTCATTTTCCGCGCGAACTAAAGTCAGTGAGATGACGTCAAACATCTTATCCCCTTGAATATCTGCTAGATTACGGTTTTCATCATACCGGGGGACTTCCACATATTTTCCGGCCCACTCCGCCCGACGGGTGCGGATCCAGGCAAACCTCTGGTCCTGCAGCAATGCCTCTACTCTGGCACGCAGCTGGCTGTCTCTGATAATAGAAAGGCAGATTTGATTGCTTTCCTGAAAGTTCTCATCTTTTGTCCGGTCCGGTGTAAAAGTGATGTTTTTGATCACAAAATTCTTTTTGGTGATCATGGGGATCATGAAGGTTAAATACTGGTAATAGACCCTATGGGAGCTAAAGACTTCTATCTCCATGGGCAGGTTTTGAACTATCCCTTTCCAATGGTAGTGTAGTCCGGATTCGGTGATATTTTGCTCAGTATCCTGTATTCCCAGCAGAGCCAGAATACTTAATAAATTTTTTTGATTACTTTTTTTATCCCATTTATTTTCCAATACAGCCATGGAAAAACCAAACAAAATACAGACCGCAAGTATACCGATAAACAGCGAAATCTCCAAATCTATCTCCAAAATCTAGATTTTCAAATGGAAAAGTATTAAACCATTGTAAGAGGATAAACCGGACAAGTCAAACCTATCCTGTAAAATGAATGGATTGGGTTTTCCTTGCCGCCGGAAAAACGGCACCGCCACAAGGTCGGGACCACGCCCTTCCGTTGGGGTGAACAATATTCGCCCTGTCCCATGTCCCGTGTGAGAGGGGATAACCGCCCGCCGAAGTCGTAGCTGGGAGGTGAAGACCGGCGGGAGCCGGTATACAAGAGTGATTTGTGGAAAAGGGAGGCCAGGATAAAGAGAGAGGCTATTCCACCTCTAAGCCGTAGGCCCGGATCATGTCCCGGGGTATAGACTTGGGCCGGAGGCTTTCCCGGTCCAGATAGATCCACAGGGTATGGGCTTTGACCACCAATTGTCCCGTAGCTTTATTGGTGAACTCGTATTCACGGTGAGAGCGGATACGGTGCATGGAGGAGACCCAGGTGCGAATCTCGAGGGTGTCACCCAGGAGAGCGCTTTTGAGGTACTCGATCTCGTGGCGGCGCACCACCCACATGCCATTATCACGGGCCAGAAAGGCGTGGAGGTCGTAGGCCTGGGCGGAGTGCTCGATAGCCACGTCCTGCATCCACTGGAGGAAGATGATATTGTTGACATGCCCGTTGGTGTCGATGTGGGCATCGTTGACAGTAATGGACTTAAAGTATTCCCTGATCATGTTAGGCCTGCCGGGTTTTTGGATATTATAACCGATGGTGTCAGGAAGGGCAAGGATCAGCCGCCCAGCTTCTCCACCATGGGATGGAAGGCTTTGTCGTAGAGCTGTACCCGGTCTCCGGGACGCAAATCGCGGGCTTCATCTTCGGTCAGAGCTACCTCAATGATGTCATTGTTCACGGATAGGGTCAGGATATACAGGATATCGGCGGGACGAATCTCCAGAATCCGCCCCACAAACACCAGCTTGGTACTGATATTCCGGGATAGGAAGACCTCGCGGGGAGTACCCTGAGCCGTGAGGCGTCCCTGGTCCAGGCGGAGGACATGTCCCGCCAGACTAAAGATCTCCGGCACATTGTGGCTGACCATAAGGATGGTCATGGGGAACTCTTCATGGAGTAGACGGAGCTCCCGGTAAAGCCTGTCCCGCAGGTCATCATCCAGGGCCGAAAAGGGCTCGTCCAGCAGGAGTACCCGGGGCTGACGGGCCAGACTGCGGCCCAGGGCTACCCGCTGCTGTTGCCCCCCCGAGAGCTGGGCGGGAAAGGATTTCAGCAAAGGCCCCAGCTCCAGAATATCGATCAGACGGGACTTCAGGGACTCCAGGGGCTGGGCATAGTCCAGATTCTGGGATACGGTAAGATGGGGAAAGAGGGCGTAATCCTGAAAGACCATCCCCACATCCCTGCTACGGCTGGGGATATGGATAGCACTGTCCTGACTATACCAGACGTCCTGACCCACCCGGATATGTCCCCGGTCCGGTGTCTCCAGACCGGCTAAGAGCCTCAGCAGGGTGGATTTACCGCAGCCTGAAGGTCCGGTGATGCAGACCAATCCCCATTCCGGTATTTCCGCCCGGCAGTCCAGCAGGAAACTGCCGCCCCGTGAAGACAGTTTTTTGGTCAGGTCCCAGCTGATCATGACTGCCTCCTCCGATTAAGGGTATGCACCAGAAATAGCAGGACAAAGCTCAATCCCAGCAGCAGCAGGGCGTAGCGGTGAGCCGCCTGAAATTCCAGGTTTTCCACCAGCTCAAACAGGTAGACGGATGCTACCTTGGTACGGCCGGGTATGCTGCCACCCACCATCAGGATCACCCCGAATTCACCCATAGTGTGAGCAAAAGTGGTGACCAGCGCGGTAATAATATGGGATCGTAACAGGGGCAGGATGATAAAGCGGGTGGTCTCACCCTGGGTACGTCCCAAGACTGCGGAGGCTTCCAATAGTGAAACAGGAATCTTTTCCAGTCCGTTCCTCAGAGGATTGAGCATAAAGGGAAAAGTATAAATACAGGACGCGATGAGCATACCCGGAAAGGTAAAAATCAGACGCAGGCCCAGGTGGCTTTCCAGCCAGGCCCCGGGGCCCCAGCGGGGGGAAAGCAGAACCAGAATATAAAAACCCAATACAGTAGGGGGCAGGACAAGAGGCAGAGACACCACTGTCTCCCAAAAGGGAGACCATCGCCGATGTCTGTGGTATACCCTGAGAGCCAGGGGCAGACAGATCAGGAATAGAATAAGGGATGTGGACAAGGCCAGCTCCAGGGACAGGAGAAATGGACTCCACTCCGGCATCAGGTTTTCCTGCTCAGGGCTACCGCATAGGCAGGGACGCAAGCCTGTACTAAGGTACCAATACGCAGACTCATGCGGTCCAGACAGGTAGTGGTGATCAAAGAGGAGATTTCCCCGCAGGCTGTCTTCAGAAACACCTGGGACAGGATATCTCCCCGCCATATCAGTACGGTCTGGCCGTTGACTCTATTATCCGCGGAAAGATCGCTTTGACTATCCGATACCAGCATGACCTCGCTCTCTTTAAACAAAAGATCCAGTTCAACTCCGGGCTCAACAAAGGAAGGCAGTTCCAGCACTGAAACCGTGAACTCCTGCTCCCGGCAGCGGACCCGGACCAGATGCAGACTATCTCTACCTGTAATATTGGTTACTTTACCTGATAATCTATTCATGACTATATCCTGCCTGAGAAAGTATGTTTACTGCACGGTCGGAAAATAAAAATTCGTAAAAAATTCGCGCGTCTCTACCGGTGTTTTTTAAAAGGAGAGCTGACTGCCGGATGGGGTCATACAGGTCCGGGGCTACTCTAAGATATGCCCCTCCTTTCATCAGCAGATTACTCACCTCCGGCGTCTGTATAGCGCAAAGAGGTACAAAGCCGGAAATGCCGGTGGTGAGGACATATTGTACCGCCTGTCCCACATTCTGAGCATATACGGCACGGTTTGTCAACCCCAGAAGTTGAAGCTTGTCTAGCACCTGCAGTGCCGCTCTTCCATAGGGTGCGGTAACAGGATTGGCCAGGGAAATATTTTTCAAGTCAGATTCTCTGAGGATCTGACCCAGAGAGCTCGCAGGTATCAATTTTGGACTCAGGTATACCAGTAAACCCAGCGCATAGACCCGGGGTTCTTCCCGGCCCAGTCCCTGACTATAAAGCTCAGCAGGGCGGTTCTCATCAGCGGACAGAAAGATGTCAAAATCTGCCCCCTGCAGTATCTGGGCAGAGAGTTTTCCGGATGATCCCAATGAATACTCCACCACAATGTCAGGGTGTTCTTCCCGGAAGGCCTGGATCAGCTCCGGCAGAACCGGGGACAGATTAGCTGCCGCAGCCAGCCTGACTTTGTCTATACCGCAGGATGTTAAAAATAAAAACAGGATAAAATACAATACACGTATCATACTGCCCTCCTGTAAATATAAGCCGGCCGGGGCCTATCCAGGGAGTCAATCAAGGATACCCCCGGCCTGGCCGTAGATAAGAGAGAGTCTAAAATCTAAGACAGCAGAAAATCTCCTGCTTCACCGCCCTCTTCCAGAGCATCCAGTACCGCGTCTACCGCTTCTTCGCTATCGATTCCGCCGTACCAGGTGTTCTGGGGATAAACGATCATCACCGGCCCCCGTTCACAGGCTTTGAGACAGCCGGTACTGGAGACTACTACGTCGTTCATACCCCTGTCCGCCAGTTCTCCTTCCATGTAGGGCAGGAGCGAGGTCACGCCTTTTTTATGACAGACACCCTGGGGCTCACCCGAAAACCGGAAACTACTGCACACAAAGATATGATGCTTGGGTTTTTCCATGATACTAGTCCTCCATAAAATGTATTTCTTTATCCGCAACCGCCGCCGCTTCCGGTACATCCCGTACCGCATTTAGTGGCGCTTCTTTTCTTCATATGACCCAGCCCCCGCCCAGTGAAAATATTTTCCAGGGCATCCCGGATCATGCCTTCGACCTCGTAGACACTTATATCCATCCCCTCCAGTACCTGCAGGGGATTATTGCCGATACCGCTGACCAGCAGGGTGTGACAGTCAGTGAGCATCTCCCCCAGATCGGTCCAGCGGTGCAGACCGCCGCCGCTGTCCGGGGTCTGCCGGGTACCGGCGGGCACATAGCCGCTTTCGGTCCATTCATATATATAGAGCTGATCCGCCTCTCCCAGATGCTGATTTACCAGGTAGCCTTCCATACTAGCTACGGCAACCCTGTTTCTGCCCTTGGAGTGAGTCGCGTCGGGGACCTGTACTTCCATTTCTGAAAAGGCCTGGATCTCCCGCATGGATTCCAGGGTCATTTCTTCACCCAGCAGACCTACCGCGTCGGCCCGGCAGCGGGTGCAGTGATGCATCTGGGGCAGGTATTTGGCAACCTGCTGTCTCAGGCTGTGTACCAGATCGGGAGCGGGTGACTCAATATTACCAAAGGGAGTATTGGCGTTCTGATACATGGGGATACAGTTCAGGATATCCGCTCCCAGTTCGCTGACTTTTTTAGCCACCAGAGGGATATGGGTGTCATTGACCCCGGGGATGATAATGGTATTGACTTTTACCAGGATGCCCTTTTCCTTGAGCAGGGGGATAGCTTTGAGCTGGTTTTGCAGGAGCTGCAATGCGCCTTCACTGCCCCGGTGGTTGGTATTACCGTATCTAAACCAGGAGTAGACCTTCTCCCCTATCTCGGGGTCCACCGCGTTGATGGTCAGGGTGACATGGCTGGTCCGGAGCTGTCCTAATTCCTCGATATAGGGCAGAAGATTGAGGCCATTGGTGGCTACACAGAGCAGCATGTCCGGATACTCCCGGCGTACCAGACGCAGGGTCTCCATGGTCTCTTCCGGATTGGCAAAGGGATCACCCGGCCCGGCTATCCCCACCACCGCGATATTAGGGGTGAAATCCATACGTTTTTTAAGATATTCCAGGGCCTGCCGGGGAGAGAGGATACTGGAGGTGACTCCGGGACGGCTCTCATTGACGCAGTCAAAGCTGCGGTCGCAGAAATTGCACTGTACATTACAACGCGGCGCTACCGGCAGATGGATGCGGGCGGTCTTATGACGTACCTTGTCATTGAAGCAAGGGTGATTGGTTATGTCTAAAGTCATGGCTCTCTCCTTATACATAAAAATATCCCCAGGGATTGTCGGCCTGGTATTTTTCCATAATACTATTGACGATCCTGTCGAATAATTCCTGAGCTCCCCGGTAACCCAGGTGAAGCAGGCGCTGTCCCCCCAGACGGTCATGAATGGGAAAGCCCACCCTAACCAGAGGGATGTTCAGTTCACGGGATAATTTATAGCCCTTGGAATTTCCTATTACCAGGTCTGCTTCCAGATCCCGTGCCAGATTTTCTATGTCCACAAAATCTTTTTCTTCCTCCACCCGGATAGGCTTGTCCGCGAAATCAGGGATCAGTTCCGCAATAGTATCCTTCAGCACACGGGTACTGCCTCCACTGGCTATGAGAACCGGTACCATCCCGATCTCATCCACAAATCCGGCCAAGGCAGCGATAAAATCCTGCTCCCCGTACAGCACCACTTTCTTCCCGAAGATATACTTGTGGCCGTCGGCATAGGCATCGATCAGGCGGGCCCGTTCCGCACGGTATTGGGGGGGCATCTCCCGGCCGCTCAATTCCGATAGTATCCGGAACAGATGATCGGTGGGGGTGATACCGATAGGCAGACCCAGACTATGCAGGGGAATATCTAATTTTTCCTTCAGGTCCCTGCCCCCCGATTCTTTACGGGCCAGCACAGCCCCCAGCTCCAGAGTGGCACATGCCTGTCCCATGGAGCGAAGTGCCTGCAGAGAGGTGCCACCCTCGGGGATGGCATGGTAGCTGTCCCACATCCCTCCGTCCAGGGTATCAGAGATGTCGGGACAGATCACGGCAGAGAGTCCGAAGTCGGCCAGGATCTGCTTGAGGTAGCGGATATCCGCCGGGGACACTATTCCCGGCAGCAGATTGACGTGTTCCCCCCGATCCCCTGCTTCCGCCAGCTGCTGTGCCACGGCGCGGATCACGGCATGAAAACCGTCCTCATGGGTACCTTTGTAGCTGGGGGTGGATACGGTGAGGAGAGCGGCATCGGTATGTTCTTCCTCCCTGAATTCCCGGATAAACCCAGGGACATCGTCCCCGATAGTCTCGGACAGACAGGTAGTCGCCACCCCGATGATTTCCGGCTGATACTGCAGGACTACGTTACGCAGGGCTTGTTTGAGATTGCCTCCGCCTCCAAAGATGGCGGTATCTTCCGAAAAATTGGAGGACGCGATATCCAGGGGTTCCTTGAAATGACTGATCATATAGCGACGGATATAGGTACTGCAGCCCTGGGAGCCATGCAGGACACTGACGGTATTCTTTAATCCCCGGAAAGCCATAGCCGCCCCCAGGGGAGTACAGAGTTTGCAGGCATTACGGGTGCTGACATATTTTTCCACACTCATGGTCGTCCCTCCCCTTCCCTGCGGCGGGGTGCAAATTTCCACACCGGACTCATCACGGAGGAATAGACTTCTTCCGCGAAAATTTTCATGCCGATAAATCCGGCCAGGGGTTTTTTCCGCTCATGATTATGGTCGCAGAAGGCCACTCCCAGCTTGTAAGCCAGGGGGCGTTCCTTGACCCCTCCGATAAACAGGTCCGCGTCCTGTTCCAGAATAAAGCGGCTCAATTCCACCGGATTACTGTCATCCACGATAATCGTCCCTTCATCACATAATTCTTTCAGCAGCTTGTAGTCTTCTTTGTTCCCGGTCTGCGACCCCACCAGGACTACCCGCATACCCAGGTGGCGCAGTGCCTTGACCAGGGAAAAGGACTTGAAAGCCCCTCCCACGTAGATGGCCGCTTTTTTACCTTCCAGTTTTTTGCGGTATTCAGCCAGAGCGGGCAGGATGGCGGCTACTTCCTTTTTTACCAGCTCCCTTGCCCGGGACAGCATATCCTTATCATCAAAATGCCGGGCCACATCATACAGAGACTCCGACATATCCTCTATTCCGAAATAGGAAACCCTTATATAGGGGATCCCGTATTTTTCTTCCATCATCCTGGCCAGGTAGGTCATGGAACCGGAGCACTGCACCACATTAAGGGCAGCGCCATGGGAACGGGCGATAGCGTCTATCCGTCCATCCCCGGTCATAGTGGACACTACCGTGACCCCCATCTTTTCATAGTAATCCCGGATGATCCAGGCTTCACCGGCCAGATTAAATTCACCCAGGATATTAATGGAATAGGCCGGAATACCCGTGGTATCACCCGTACCTACAATCTTAAACAGGGCCTGACAGGCGGCGGCATAACCGTCTTTTTTGGTGCCTTTAAACCCTTCCGAGTGTACCGGGATCACCGGTATCCCCTGCTCAGAGGAGACTTTGCGGCAGACCGCTTCTACATCATCTCCGATGATGCCTATAATACATGTGGAATAAACAAAAGCCGCTTTGGGCTGGTAAGCCTCGATCAATTCAGTCAAGGCCTGATAAAGTCGAGGCTCACCCCCAAAGATCACTTCATTTTCTTTTAAATCAGTGGAGAAAGACAGACGATGGAGCTGGGGTCCGGAACTCAGAGACCCCCGGATATCCCAGGTATAGGCTGCACAGCCGATAGGTCCATGTACCAGATGCAAGGCGTCCGCTACCGGGTAGAGTACCACCCTGGATCCGCAGAACACACAGGCTCTCTGGCTGACTGAACCGGCGGTACTGTGCTTTTCACAGGCCATATCGAAAGAATCGAGGCCCTTCTGAAATACCTGGTCTTTTCTTTCTTCCAAAATCATATTCTCTCTCCAGAGGCAGAATGAATCTGCCTTACATCACCAGTTCAAAACTTTCATCGGGTGCGTCCCTTTCAATCCTGTCCATAAGGGCTCCCAGGATTTTTTCCAGCAGACGCATAGCTCCGTTATAACCCACTATGGGGAAGTAGCTATGGCCGATCCTGTCATAGATAGGAAAGCCTGTACGCACAAAGGGGATATCTTCATCCCGGGCGATGTACTTGGCATAAGTATTCCCCATGATCAGGTCTACCGGCTCTTCCTTGATCCACTGGTGCAGGGTCATCATGTCGCCGGGCTGCTTCATGCGGATCTGGTAGTCCAGACCGTCAGTGATCTCACTGAGCCGGCGTTCAAACTTTTTGCCGGGGGTACCGGTCACGATGTAGACCGGCCGCATATCCAGATTCACCAGGAACTCGGTCAGAGCCAGCAGATGGTCGGGGTCACCGGCCAAAGCCACTCTTTTACCATAAAGATACTGGTGCATATCCGCCATGACGTCAATGAGCCGTCCTCTCTCATCATTGATGGAGTCGGGTACCGATACTCCTGCCACCCGGCGCAGCGCGTCGATGAAGCGGTCGGTAGCAGCCAGACCGATAGGCAGGTCCATTACTTCAAAGGGGACCTTGCACTTGGTATCCAGTAGTTTAGCGGCCAAGGAAGAGGTAAAACGCCCCAGCGCCAGGGTAAATTTGGAATCCCCTGTACTGCGCAGCTGGGGTATGGTGGTGCCTCCTTTGGGGTACATTTCAAACTTCCCGCTGAGGGGGGTATCCAGTACATCAGAGGTATCCGGGAACATCACAAAGGGTATACCCATTTCTTTGGTCAGTCTTTTGATCTCCCTCATATCGGAGGGTTCCACCCATCCGGGGATGATATTGACCTGGCGGTTTTTATGACCGGTATTTTCCGAAAAATATTCCACCAGACTCTTAGTCATGTTGGCAAAACCGGTCACATGGCTCCCCACATAACTGGGGGTATTGGTATGGATAACCATTTTACCTTCGGGTATCTTACCCTCAGCCGTGGCTTTTCCCACGATCTGGGGAATGTCGTCACCGATGGTCTCGGACAGACAGGTGGTATGTACCGCTATCAGGTCGGGCTTGTAGATAGTGAAGATATTATTGATAGCCTGGAGCAGATTGGCCTGCCCTCCGAACACGCTGGCCCCTTCGGTAAAGGAAGAGGTCCCGGCCATCACCGGCTCTTTGTAGTGCCGGGTCAGGGCGGAGCGGTGATAGGCACAACAGCCCTGGGAACCGTGGCTGTGGGGGAAGCAGCCGTGTACCCCCAGAGAAGCGTACATGGCACCAATGGGCTGACAGGTTTTAGCCGGATTAACTACCAGGGCGCTTCTGTCTTTAATCTCTTTTGGAGTCTCTTTTAATAACATGGTATTCCTCCTAATCCCAGGCATAGCTGGCGGACAGCTCAGGGCTCTTCTGCCAGGGAGCTTTTACAAAATGGAAGAAACTGCCGTTTACCAGCCGGTCTATTTCCTTGTAGAAATTCACCGCCCCTTTGAATCCCGCGTAGGGCCCGCCGATATCATAACTATGCAGCTGCTTCAGAGGGACAGCGCTCTTCTGGATCACGTACTTTTCCTTGATCCCGGCACAGAACAGATCGGGCTTGACCAGTTCCAGGAGCTTTTCCGCTTCGTGGTGACTAATGTCGTCTATGATCAGAGCGTTGTTGTCCATCTCCGGCATCATCCCTTCATAGTCTGAAAACTTCAGCACCTTGTCCAGCTTTTTGATCTCTGCCTCGGTGAGGCGGGGGTTAAAGAATTTGGGGTCAGGCTCCACAGTCAGCTCTTCTATATTGCGGCTGTCGGCATCCACCTTGATAGTAGACAGGACCTTGCGGCCTTCATAGTCGTCGCGATGGGCAAATTCATACCCGGCGGAGACCACGGTCATTCCCAGCTCTTTGAACAACTCCTGATAATGATGGGCACGGGAGCCGCCTACATACATGAGCACAGTCTTGCCTTCCAGGCGCGGCTTGTATATAGCCAGGGCTTCTTCGACCTGCTTCATTTCTTTTTCGATCATGGCTTCCACTTTATCCTTGAGCTCCTTGTCGCCCCAGTACTCAGCCATGCGGCGGAAGCTCTTGGCGGTAGCCCGGGCGCCGATGATATTGATCTTCATCCAGGGGATACCGTACTTTTTCTCCATCATCTCGGCGGTATAATTGATGGACCGGTGACACTGCACCACATTAAGGTCCGCCTGGGGGGAATTAGCCATACTGCCGAAGGTGGAATTTCCGCTGAAGGTGGATACCAGAGTGATACCCGCTTCTTCAAACAGTCTTTCCAACTCAAAAGCGTCCCCGCCGATATTATATTCGCCCAGCATATTGAGCTTGTACTTGCCCTCTACCGGACTCATGTCGCGACCCACGATGTTCTTGAACACCGCGTTATTGGCGATGTGGTGGCCGGCGGACTGGCTGACACCCTTGTAGCCCTCACAAGACATACCGAAGATGGTGATGCCCAGCTCTTCTTCCATTTTGCGGGCCACGGCGTGGATATCATCCCCGATCAGACCCACCGGACAGGTGGCGAAGATGGAGATGGCCTTGGGGTGGAAGATTTCCACCGCTTCCCGGATAGCCTGTTCCAGCTTTTTTTCACCACCGAACACGATATCGTTTTCCTGCATATCCGTACTCATGGAATAGGTCATAAAATTCCGGTCGTTTTCATCCACCGGCTTGGTCTGATTTCTCCGGGTCAGCCAGCTGTAAAAACCGCAGCCGATAGGCCCGTGCGTGATCTGCAGGATGTCCCGGGTAGGACCTACCACCACGCCCTTACACCCGGCGTAGCTGCAGCCTCTCTGGGTAATGATACCGGGGATGGTACGGACGTTTGCACCTATCTCAGGGACTACCCCGCCCTCTTCCACCTGATTGACCATGATCTGCTGAGCCCTCTTGCGGGCTACCTTGGCCGGATACGCCTTAAGCATTTCCTCTTTTACGGCTTCCGGAGTCAGGTCTTTTCTTCTATTTGCCATTTGTTTCTCCTTAACTAGCCTCGTCTAAGACGGTATTGCCTTCTTCGCCGGTACGTATCCTTAAAGCTTCCATTACCGGAAGAACAAAGATCTTTCCGTCCCCGGACTTCCCGGTCTGATTAGTCTTGATGATAGTCTCCACCACGGTGCTGACCAGATCATCCGGCACGATCACCGTGATCAACCTTTTTGGAATAAGCCTCTGGCTCTGACCCAGCTGGGAGATGGCTTCTTCATAGCCTTTTTCCGCCCCTTTGAGTACACCAAAGTCTACCATTCCTTTTCCCCTGCCCAGAGCTTCCTTGGCTGTGAAAGAAGATATTCCCGCGTCAGCCAGGGCTCGCTTGGTCTGGTTCATCATATTCATACGGAGGATTGCCATTACTTCCTTCATACCGCAACCTCCTGTATCCCTACCACATCGGTGGCTTCCATCATTCCTGAGGATACGGTATAGACTTCCTCCACGGGGGACACGAAAATTTTTCCATCTCCGAAGGAGCCTTTGTCCCCGGTCCGGGCTGTTTTCATGATGGTCTTAATGACCAGGTCTTTTTCCTTGTCCTTGACCACGGTAAGGAGCATGTCCTTGGGGATCTCATCATAGGTGACTTCACCGATCTTGATCCCTCTCTGCTTACCTCTACCCACTACATTGATCCGGGTCACCGCGGGGAAGCCCGCTTCCATCAGGGCGGCCATTACCGCGTCGGTTTTTTCCGGTCTGACTATTGATCTGATTAATATCATGGTCTGTTCCTCCTAAATATTTCCTTGAAACTAATTGGCGATACCGTAATCGATCAACAGTTTTTCCAGCTGGTTGATCTCCAGGGGCTTGGGCACCACAAACATATCGTTGCCGTCAATCTTGGAAGCCAGTGAGCGGTATTCATCAGCCTGCCCGTGAGCTGGATCGAATTCGATCACGGTCTTGCGGTTGATCTCGGCCCGCTGTACCATATTGTCACGGGGGACAAAGTGTATCATCTGGGTGCCCAGCTGTTTAGCCAGCTGTTCGATCATTTCGGACTCATTGTCCACCTTGCGGCTGTTACAGATCAAGCCGCCCAGGCGCACGCTGCCCGCTTCCGCAAACTTTTTGATACCCTTACAGATATTATTAGCGGCGTACATGGCCATCATCTCGCCTGAGACCACGATGTAGATCTCTTCCGCCTTGCCCTCACGTATGGGCATGGCGAACCCGCCGCACACCACGTCACCCAGAACGTCATAGAAGACATAGTCCAGGGCTTCACTGTCGGCATAGGCCCCCAGTTGTTCCAGTAGATTGATGGAGGTGATGATACCCCGTCCGGCACAGCCTACTCCCGGCTCGGGACCGCCCGACTCCACGCAAACCGTTCCGGAGAATCCGCCCTTGCGGATATCTTCCAGCTCCACGTCCTCTCCCTCGGAGCGCAGGGTGTCCAGCACCGTATTCTGGGACAGACCGCCCAGCAGGAGACGGGTGGAATCCGCCTTGGGGTCACAGCCTACAACCATGACCTTCTTGCCCATTTCAGCCAATCCGGCCACTGTATTCTGAGTGGTAGTTGACTTACCGATCCCGCCTTTTCCGTAGATAGCAACTTTCCGCATTTTATACCTCCTAAGGTTTTTTATATCGCTTATCGTTGCGTACACTCTTCTATTGCAAAGGGGGTGCCAAGGGTCCATTTGGTGGGATATAAATTTTTTAATTGCAAATCAGGTATAGAGATAAAACTTTTTCGATTTTGGTTTTCGTCCAAAGACAGGGAGCGGGTTCCTACATGCAGGTAGGAATGGAGGGGGGAAGATACATTTATGTAGGAAGAGGGCTGTTGGGCGCAACAGGGACGCCGGTGGTAGTAGTAGACTTTTCCCCTGGTCAGGGAGGATTGGTCTGATTACCGAACGGGGTTCCGCTACGCGGGGGTGGATCTTATCCCCTGGTCGGGGAGGACCGTGTACCCTAAGTTTCTACCTCATTCTGTACCCCCAAAGCTGTCACCCTGAGTTTCTACCCCACATTTTACCCTACTACCGAAGGGGGACGGTAACCGAAAAGACCGTTCCTCGGTAGTGCGGTAAAGG
>CAYRWR010000004.1:57208-134689 GCA_964428015.1 uncultured Brevinematales bacterium
AACATACTACTGCGCCTAGGTGTCACCCTGAGTTTCTACCCCACATTTTACCCCACTACCGAAGGGGGACGGTAACCGAAAAGACCGTTCCTCGGTAGTGCGGTAAAGGCCCGGGCGGTAAACTCGGAATGACACATTGGTCTCTCGTTTAAATAACATACTACTGCGCCTAGGTGTCACCCTGAGTTTCTACCCCACATTTTACCCCATTACCGAAGGGGGGGACGGGGTCTGATTACCGAACGGTGTTTCGCTATGCGGGGGTCAAACTTAGCTCCTGGTCGGGGAGGACTGGTTCCGTTGGCCGAACGGAGGCGGGGGTCCGCTTTTCTTTGCCGGCCCAAAGAAAAGCTCCAAAAGAAAGGCCTGGGTAGCGCCCATGATGCATGGTTGGTACGACGCGGTAATGGAATTAATCGGGGCTATGCCCTTCGCTGCGCTGCGGGTGAGTGCAGATTAGGGTATACGCCCCTTAAGGGTACAGGCTGGGGTGTATTTTACCTCGGGGAGGGCCACGGCATCAGAGGGCGTCGGGGAGATGTTGTGGGTGGCATGTCTGAAGGGTAGATGTCCAGGGCTCGATTGTAAAAGGTTGGGCCTGAGACCGAACAAAATAAAACCGGAAGTTAAAATAAAATACTAGCAATAAAAATACGGAAAATGTATAATTTGTTCGTAAGGATTTTCTCACCGGAGAATTACAAGTGAAAGAGAAGTTACCTATCAACTATGAAATATTGAAATGGGCCAGGGAATCTATAGGACTCTCAATTCAGGATGTCGCCGAGAAAATGCATATCGTCAATGGTGAGGCGGAATTACAAAGTTGGGAATCGGGAGAGTCTACCCCCTCTTATCCTCAATTGGAGAAACTGGCCTATCATATATACAACCGTCCCGTGGCGGTCTTTTTCTTTCCGGAAGTGCCGGAAGAACAGTCCCCCCGGACCGACTTCCGTACCCTGCCTGACACTGAAATTGACTCATTGCCTCCGCAGATCATCAAACTATACCGCAAGGCTCTTGTCTATCAGATGAATCTGGAGGAATTGTTTGACGGACATGCCCCCGTTGATTCCGCTCTGCTGGAGCATTTTTCCTTTTCCATTATCCCGGATATTAATACTATGTCTCACAATATCCGTGAGTTTCTGAATGTCTCAATGGATGAACAATTCTCCTGGCACTCCCCGGATATTGCGTTCAAGGAATGGAGAAAGCGCATTGAAGCACACGGCATTCTGGTATTCAAGGACGCCTTTCATGAGGAACACTTCTCCGGTTTCTGCGTATACTCCCCGAAATACCCGGTCATCTTCATCAACAACAGTATGCCCCATACCCGTCAGGTCTTCACCCTATTTCATGAGTTGGGTCATCTGCTCCATCACCTGGGAGGGGTGGATTTCCGGGACCACCGCATACCCGCCGCCTTTGAAGGGCAGTATTCTCAATATGAAGTCAACTGCAACCGTTTCGCCAATGAGCTCCTGGTACCGGATGCGGTTTTCAATACCCAGAATCTCAACGTGTCGGAACGGAACTTCAGCCGCCTGGCCGGGTTGTTTTCCGTCAGCCGGGAGGTCATCCTGCGTAATTTCCTGGATCGGGACCTGGTAGATCAGGACTATTACGAACATATGGCTGCCCTATGGACTGCTGAGGTAAAGAAGAACACCCAAAAAGAAGACAGCGGCGGAAATTATTATTATACCCAAAAAGCCTATCTGGGAGACACCTATATCCAGCGTGCCTTTCAGAAATACTACCAGCATAAGATCAGTATAGAAAATCTATCCGGCTATTTGAATGTAAAGATACAGAATATCCCCACTTTTGAGCATTTTGCTCTCAGCTAAGGATTTTAATGAAATATGTATTTGATAATAATGTCTTAATTTCTATTTTTCAGAATTATTTCTACGACCGTTTTCCTTCCTTCTGGGAAAGGTTTAATCCTCTTATTGAACAGGGAGAAGTTGTTTCGGTCCGGGAAGTGCGCCGGGAACTGGAAACTAACCCGCGTACGGATACTCTGGAACAATGGGTAAAAGACCATCATCCCTTTTTTCATGATCCCACACCCCAGGAGCTAACTTTTGTCACCCGGATATTCAGTGTGCAGCATTTTCAGCAAAACATGAAACGTCAAAATCTCACGCAGGGCGGACCCTACGCGGACCCCTTCATCGTGGCAAAAGCACAAGTGGATCAACTTATCGTGGTAACCCAGGAAAAATACACGGATCATGGTGCCCGGATTCCGAATATTTGCGAGCATTTTGAGATACCTTGTATGAACCTGGAGGGATTTTTGGAGAATGAGGGGTGGAAGTTTTAGGGAAGGAGGATTAGTTATGGAAAAAAACCGTAAAATTGATGAAAATCACAAATTAAAGTGGGATGAGAGAACAGAATATGTTAGAGAATTAGATTTTACATATCTAGTTGACAAAAATTATACAGACTTGGATAAAGAAACTTTTAGAAGAATCAATGTGTTACTCACACCTTACAATCAAACTATATCGAGAATATTCAATTTTGACGATCTTCTACTTTCACTAATTAATCAATCACTTACATTGGTAAAACCATCGAAATGGGATGACCCTTATGAAAACTTTCTTTTAAAATCAGAATTATATGATAGCAAGGGCACAAAGATCGGACTTGATATACTAGAAAACGAGTATTATGGGCAATGTTGGACTTTGAATGAAGATTGTGATGGCTTATGGCGAGCTAGAGATGTTAAAAAGGATGGAGTAAAAGTAAAATCGAATGTAAAAAAAATAATGCCGTATTTCTATGATTTTACTAACCGGAATCATTATAGCAGTTATTTCATCGCTAAAGTTGATTATTACGATCAACATGAAATTGACGACTATATGAATAACCTGGTTTTATCCACTGTTGATTTTAGCTCTGAGTTTTTTCTTAAATTTTTATTAATCAAAAGAATGCCATTCAAGTATGAAAATGAATTGCGACTGATATTTGTAAGACCTAATGATAAAGATATTGATATGAGTACAATTTTAAATCCATGGGATGAAGGTGATACTTTTTCGTTTAAATGTAATTTAAACGATGTATTAGATGAAATTGAATTCAATCCATGGGTATCTGACTTCGAATTTGAAAAAAGAAAGAAAATCATTGAGAAGCATGGATATAGTGGAAATATAATTAAATCCAGATTATATGATTCTCCAAAGCATAAAATTAAGTTGAACTATTAAACTTCTTGGGATAAAAGATAAGTTTTTGAGGAATTCCACATGAACTACGATTTCTCACAGCTAAACGACAAAGAATTTGAAAGACTATCTATTGATTTGCTATCTTCTTACTTGAAAACTCGTATTGAACGTTTCAAACCGGGGAAAGATGAAGGTGTTGATGGGAGATTTTTTGTTGATGAACAGAGTGAATTAATCATCCAGTGTAAACATTATTTAAAATCTGGATATTCAAAACTAATTTTAATTTTAAAAAATGAAGAAAAAGTTAAGGTGGAGAAATTAAAACCAAAGAATTATTTATTTGTCACTTCGTTACCATTATCCAGAAGCAATAAAAGAGAGATTAAAGAAATTTTTCATCCCTATATTCAAAGAGGTTCAAACATATTCGGAAATGAGGATTTAAATGATCTCCTCTCTCGTTTTCCAGACATTGAAGAAAAATATTTCAAGTTGTGGATATCGAGTACAAATATATTACACCGGCTAATTAATAATGCCATAAAAGGAAGAAGTAAATTTGAAATTGAACGCATTGAAAGAATGTCTCCTTTATTCGTACAGACAAATACTTTTTTTGAGGCAATTGAAAAAATCAAAAAAAATAATGTCTTGATATTGTCCGGTGAACCAGGTATAGGAAAAACAACTTTGGCCGAGAATTTATGTCTCTTTTATGTGTCCAGAGACTATGAATTTATTGATATTGAAGAATCACTTAGTGAAGCTGAAGACATCTACACTAGGGAGAAAAAGCAAATATTCTATTTTGATGATTTTCTAGGAAGTAATTATTTCGAAGCAATTGAAAACAAAAAAGATTCTCATATTATGAAATTTATTGATCGAATTAAATATGATAAAACAAAAGTATTTATACTCACCACAAGAACAAACATTTTCAGAAGTGGAATTTCCCATAGTTCTCTGTTTTACAATCAGAAAATTGAGCAAAATGAATATCTTTTGACTATCAGGGATTTAGATGCAATAGATAAAGCACAGATTCTTTATAACCATATTTGGCATAGTAAGTTACAGGAAATCTTTATTGAGGAATTATATAAGAAAAAAAGGTACAAGCAAATCATATTTCATAAAAATTATAATCCCAGGTTAATTGAATTCATTACAGATCACGATAGAATTAGCGTTGATCCTGAATCATATTGGGATTTTGTTGTAAATACACTTGAAAACCCTAAAGATATTTGGGATTCCTGCTTTAAAACACAAAATAACTCATACGTCCGAAATCTTGTCATTTTAGTAGTTTTTAATGGCTCTGAGATTTCTGATAAGAATCTAAGAGAGGGATATAGTAAATTGTGCCAATTAGAAAATTTGGGAAATTCTTCACACACTGAAAAAGATTTTAATTCAATGATAAGACTGGCAACAAAGTCCTTTCTGAATAGAAATGAACAAAACGGAGTCATATCCTATTCTTTGTTTAATCCGTCAATCGCCGATTATATTTTAAATGAATATATAACCGATTCTGCAAAACTAATAAATGTTTATAAATCAATTTCATCAGTGAAATCTCTACGACATCTGGTATCTTTGCAAATAGATTTCGTCAAACAAATTCAAACCATAAACACAATACTTGAGGCGGTTTTTACTTGTTCAAGTGAATGTGAAGAGAACTATGACTATCTGCTATATCTCGCAGATATCTTTCACGAAGATGAAGAAAAGCACCCGCAAATAATTCAATTGCTACAAAGGATAGTGAAGAACTCTCCATATTTTGACGAAATAAGTCTGTTTTTTGAACTAATGATTGATTTCAAAGATAAAATTATTATTACAGAGTATCAATTCTTACACTCTATTCTTGAACATAAAGTACTTGACCAGGAAGAACTCACTAAATACACTAAATTTTTAGATGTATATAATATCACAGATTCTAGTATCATAAACTGGACGAACGATATCATAAATGAATACATGATCGAACAAGTTGATCGAATAAAAGATGACCTGAATATCTCAAAATTTATAGACTACTATGCAGACGAGGATGGTATTCCTGAACCGGATATCGATTGGGATGGCATGAAAGAAGAAATAAAAGAATCCTTGAAATCATCTGTTAGTGATTTCAATTTAAAAAAATTTAAGACAATAGATTTAGATATATCATACTTAGCAGATGATGTGAATTTAGAGGAGCTAACAGAACAGTACTTTAAAAGCCAGGAATATGACCCGGAAGATTATGATCATGAGAGAGAAAGATCTGATACAGATGAAGAAAACATAGATGATATTATTGATGATATATTTGAAAAAACATAAAATATTCTATTCGAAAATAATCTGAATTAAAAGGAATTTAGCATGCTTGAATTCATCACCTTATTAACAGCTATCGTCACTCTTATTGTGACATTAATAGTGTTTATTATCCAAAGTAACACGACAAGAAAAATTAATCAAGGAAATATCCTAAGTACTATTTATGTGAAATTCAATGATAGTGATATTAACACACTCATAGATTTTCTGGAGAAGCCAGATACAAAACTTGATAACATTTTTCAAAGGGTGTCACCAGCGACCGAAGGCTATTATAAAAGTGTACAAGATGGTCTTAACAAAATTCTTTCTCTGTTTGATGAGCTTCAATACTTCCATAAAAACAAGCTGATAACTAGTCAGGAAATGATGTATAACAAATACGAAGTAATGCTTTTAATCAAAAAAGATAAATATGTATCGGGATATATTTCAGAATATCACGAGCACATCCTCAGTTTGCAAATTGATATTAACGAGGAAGACTTACCATTTACAGGATATAAATATTTGAAGGGAAATGTATTCAACTGAACCCCTTGCAACAATCCCCTTCCCCATGCTACAATTACTAAATACTAAATCCCGGAGCCGCCCGTGCCAACCCTCCACTGGATCGGAAAAGAAAAAGTCATCAACCACCACCAGGAAGTCCCCTACCGTCTGTTGAATCAGGAATATTCCTATGTGGACGGCAAAATACAAAAAACCGATAGCGGTACCGGTAATAAGATCATCCACGGCGACAACCTGGAAGCCCTCAAATCCCTCCTCCCAGAATACGAAGGCCGGATTAAATGTATCTATATCGATCCTCCCTATAATACGGGAAACGAAAATTGGGTATATAATGACAATGTTAGCCATCCTAAAATCAATAAATGGCTGGGTGAAGTTGTCGGTAGGGAGGGGGAAGATCTGTCCCGGCATGATAAATGGCTCTGCATGATGTATCCAAGGTTAAAACTTTTACAAAAACTATTGTCAGATGACGGAGCTATTTTTATTAGTATTGATGATAACGAACTTGCAAATTTGAAATTGATATGTGATGAAATATTTGGATTAAATTGTTTTGTTGCTAATGTTTCTTGGCAGCGCACCTATTCTACCAGAAATGACTCCAAGGGTGTCGTTAATGAAGTAGAACATATAATTGTATATAGCAAAAAAATCAACTGGTCACCAAAAAAATTACCGCGAACAGAAGCTATGGATGCAATTTATAGAAGTCCCGATAATGATGAGAAACCTTGGACAAGCAGCTCAGTGACAGCACCTGGAGCAGTTACACATCAGGGTATGGTATATGCAATTCAACATCCATTTACAGGAGAGTTGTTGTATCCTACTGTTGGGCGTTGTTGGTCTTTGGGACAAGAAACTATGTTGGAAAATATGAACCAATGGTGTTTGTATGAATTAGAAGATTTAAAGGATTCCAAAAAAAGGGCAGAGATTTGTGGTATTGATGAGAATGATATTAAAGCTGATGTGAAAGGTATTGTATTGTCAGAACCTCTAGACATATCAAAAAAGAAAGCAATAGAAGTTCTTAACCGTGGAAAATGGCCGTATTTCTATTTTACAAATAATGGGAAGGGAGGACTTCGGCGAAAAACATATTTAGAGGATATGGAGGGGAGGATAATAACAAATTTTTGGCCTTTTTCAGAAACTGGTCATACTGATGAGGCTACGAAGGAAGTAAAGAGTATTTTTAGAGGTAATATTCCTTTTGAGACCCCAAAACCCTCTAGATTAACTGAAAGGGTGCTACAGATTTCCACAGATCAAAACTCTATAATTCTCGACTCCTTTGCCGGTTCCGGTACTACCGCCCATGCCTTACTGAATCTCAACAAAGAGGATGGCGGCAACCGCAAATTTATCCTGGTGGAGATGGAAGACTACGCCGAGACCATTACCGCCGAACGGGTCCGCCGGGTGATTGACGGTTATGGTGAGGGGAATAGCCGGGTCGAGGGTACCGGGGGCGGGTTCGACTATTACACCCTGGGGGCACCCCTTTTCCTGGAGGGCAAGTATCTCAACCCCGATGCCCCGGTGGATAAAATCCGGGAGTACATCTTTTATACCGATACCGGTCAGCCCATGAGGACACCTGAAAAAAGGGATAATTCCTATTATCTGAACAATTACAATAACACCGCCTGGTACTTTATCTACGAAAAGGACCGGGAGACGACCCTGGATTATGATTTCCTGAATACGGTACAGATCAGGGCTGAAGCCTATGTCATCTACGCGGATTATTGTCTCCTGCCCGTGGAATATATGAAAAAGCATAATATTACCTTTAAGAAAATCCCCCGTGATATTTCCAAGATATAATGAACCAAGGATAACCCTATGGAATTAAAGCCCTTTCAAAAAAAAGTATTGGATGACCTGGAAAGTTACCTCCAGTATCTGGCGATCTTTAAAAAGCTCGACACCGCGTTCAATGAATACTGGCGGGATAAAATCGGCACCTACGGGCTGGCTTCCGGGGAGATCATCGACCCTTATAAAAACAATGTCCCCGGCGCGGCCAATGTCTGTATTAAGGTCCCCACGGCGGGGGGCAAGACCTTTATCGCCTGCAATGCCCTGAAGACCATCTTCGATAACTCCGAGATGAACATGCCCAAAACCGTGATCTGGCTGGTTCCCTCCATTACCATCCTGGAACAAACCATACGTAACCTGAGCAACATCAATCACCCCTACCGTCAGAAAATCAATACCCTGTTTTCCGGAAAAGTTGAAGTCTATACCAAAGACGCGGTGTTGCAGGGAGCCGGGTTTAACCCCACCGTAGTCAGCGAACAACTGTCCATCATAATCATGAGCTTCGACAGCCTGCGCAGCCGTAAAAAAGAAGACCGGAAAATCTACCAGGAAAACGGCCAGTTGGCCTCTTTTACCTACATGGCGGAGGATACCTCTCATGTACTGGAAGACACCGATGAGACCGCTCTCATCAATGTGATCCGTAAACTCAACCCGGTAGTGATAGTGGATGAAAGTCACAACGCCGAATCCGAACTCAGTGTAGAAATGCTCAACAATCTCAATCCCCGCTTTGTCCTGGACCTCACCGCCACTCCCCGCGACAACAGCAACATCATCAGCTTCGTCAACGCTCTCGAACTGAAAAAGGAAAACATGGTCAAACTTCCGGTGATCGTTTATAATCACCATGAAAAAAGTGAAGTAGTAAATAGCGCCCTCCAGCTCCGACATAAATTGGAACAAATGGCAGTCCGGGAAGAAAAGAACGGCGGGAGGTATATCCGGCCTATGGTGCTTTTCCAGGCTCAACCCCGTAGTCATGAGGACAATACCACTTTTGAAAAGCTGAAACAAAAGCTGGTAGCCCTGAACATACCCGAGGAACAAATCAAGATAAAAACCGCCGACATAAACGAGCTCAGAAATATAGACCTCTTGGATAGGAATTGTCCGGTCCGCTATATCATTACCGTCAATGCTCTCAAGGAAGGTTGGGATTGTCCTTTTGCTTACGTACTGGCTTCTCTGGCGGATAAGACTTCCGCTGTGGATGTGGAGCAGATCCTGGGTAGAGTATTGCGCCAACCCTACGTCAGCCGTCACCAGGAAGTCATGCTCAATTTGTCTTATGTCCTGACCGCTTCCAATAAATTCATGGATACCCTTCAGAATATCATAAAAGGCCTGAACCGTGCCGGATTTTCCAGTAAAGACTACACCGTCCCCCAAAATATATTATCCGAATTTTCCGAATCAGCTCGTACCCCCATTAATGACTTATTCTCAGCTATCCCGGATTCCGTTGATGACCAGGGCAGTTCGGTCGATTTCACACTGGATAAGATCAATTTTGACGCTTCCGGTACCGAAATAAATACCAGTGATCCGGTACTGGGAGAAATAGAAAAGTCCGCGGTTATTCAAAATGCGGACTTTGAAAAACAAGCCGCTGAACTGGAATCTAAAGGGGATGATTTCCTGCTTCAGCAGTCTTTGGGGGATAAGATCAAAATCAATAATGCCAAGGAACATTTTCGTGAAGTGTTGAAAACCATTGTCCTGCCTCAGTTTTATTTAAAGGTAAAATCCCTGGGAGTATTCGGATCAGATGAAGAAATCCTCCTGGAAAAACAAAATCTATTATCAGGGTTTAAACTGAGCTTCTGTGATATCAATATCAATTTCGATGAAGTGGATTCTGAAATGTATAAAGTGGATATTGAACAGAAAAATAAAGATGATTATTCTCCATCCTTTTTAAAACTAGATAAGAGTATTTCCAGAGAACTCCTCAATCATATCCTGAAAACTCCCAAAGAAAATCAGATCAAGGAAGTGGCGTACCGCTTATCCCAGCGTCTGGGGCGTATCAATGATATCTCCGATACTGAAATCGACAAATATGTCCAACATATCGTTGAAAGCCTGAACCAGGAACAAATCGTAGATGTACTCAACAAAGAGTATAGTTACGCTGAAAGAATCAGGAATAAAATAGAAACCTTAAAAGATGAAGCTGGACAGAAAGAATTTGTTACTATGCTGGATAAAGACCGTATAATTCTGAAACCCGCTTACCGTATTCCCGAACAGCAGCCCATGGGGGATAAAGAGAGCACCGGGATCGCGAAATCCCTGTATGGCGAAGAATTCAAAATGAACGACTTTGAAAAGAAAGTGATCAATGAAATTGCCAATTTAAAGAATGTTCTATTCTGGACCAGAAATCCGGAACGGAATGCGGGCTTCCGAATAAACGGATTCCTCAACCATTACCCCGATTTTATTGTCGTCACCCAATCGCATAAAATCCTGGTTATCGAATCCAAAGGTGATGACCGTGACAACAGCGACAGCGCCGCCAAACTCAGATTAGGTAAATTCTGGGAAAACAAGGCTGGCTCTCCCTACAAATACTTTATGGTATTCGATAACAACAGCATAGAAGGTGCGCATAAGCTATATGATGCTTTGAACGTGATCAGGGATTTGTAGATAATTAACATTGAATCCCAGATATGTTTTATTAATACCATTCATGAAAATTAATAAATTTGTCTGTCTTTTAACTAGTTAATTATACTTTTTTTTAAATGTGCTAATATAATATATAAAAGTAATGTGTATTTAAAGGAAATTATTTTGAGAAGATATTTATTCCTCTTCGTAATAGTTATTAGTTCCTGTTCTGCAATACAGACCAGAACAAACAAACGATTATTTCAGATTCCACTTAAACTCACTCAGTATGAGATGTATCATGATTTTGATATTCTAATTGATACTATTACCAACAACTTTCATCGTTTTGAAATAAAAAAGCAGATCATGGGAATTGATTTAGTCTCAGAATTATTTCAATTAAGAAAGGAAATTGAAAATATTTCTGATTCAAAAGATTTTGTATTGCTTGTTCAACGCGCCCTTACTCTTACCCAAGATAAGCATAATTCTGTTGTAAATCTTGGTATTTTGTCTTCAGTTCATTCTTGGGATACAAATTCATTACCTGAATACCAAAAGGAATATATTGAATATATCTCCAATTTAATACCAGATGATGTGTATTTTTTTCCTTTGACTTATTATCATGGAGAATACAAGGTATACACCGATTTTTGGTATAAGGATATATTAATTCCAGAGGATAGTGTCCTTGTATCGATTGATGGTATTCCGATCCATGAATATGTCAAAGGATTGATTTCATATAAAACATTAAAATGGGATAAATCCTATCATATATTATATCACGAAATGTTTTATCTTAATCAGTACACTCTAGAGAAAGAAAAGGGGCTTTATACTTTTATTGGTAGTAATGATAATTTGATACCTGTTACAATTAATTACAACAATCAAATTACATTAAAAAAACCTTTCAATGATCCTCTTTTTCAATTAAATCCAGACGAGAACTACTCAACTAAGTTAAATGATAACATTTATTATATGAGAATCAAACATCTATACGGGGATACTAATTTCTTAAGTATGTTGGATATCAAATACCTTCTTTATGACTTCAACAAAATCATACTTGATTTGCGTGGTTCTCCAGGGGGTCTTGTCCGTTTTATTCCTCGAATTCTGAGTATGATTTATACGAATGAGTTTACCATAAGTGAAACAGTTGGCTTATCTGATACTAATAACCGCATATTTAAGGAATTCACTTCTGTAAAATATTTAGGGCAATCGAAGATTTCAGTTTTAAATAACCTTTCACTTCACATATTTAAAAATTCATACATTACAAAACCTACAAAAAACAATCTAAATTTTCGAGGAAAAGTCTATATTCTTTTAGATGATGAAACATTTTCGGCGGCTACAACAATACAAGAGAACGCACTTAATTGGCCAAATGTAATTACAGTAGGCCAACCATCGGCATATGAACAAGGAGAAGCGGTGGGTACTTATTGGGTATTAAAATATCTTCCCGAAAGTAAAATACCATATCAATTATCAACAGGGTTAAATTTGAACAATTATAAAACTATTGACGATCTTTTTGAAAGTAGTGTTGAAATAACTGTCCCACTTAATTGGGAACAAATAAAAAATAGATTGAATTATCCGGGCTATGTCTACAATCCTGATTTTTTATTAAAACAAGACCCATGGATTCAAGCTGTAATTAATGATTAATATGATATTGTAAAGATAATATCTGATACCCTATCAAATTTTTTAGTACCCCTCCCACTCTCACCCCTTCAATTCAAAATGCTCTTTGAGATCATTGAGCGTATTAAAAGGTACCCTCTTATCATGCTGTAGACGGCCCACCACGATCGCGGGGTGGATATTCTGTTCCCGGGAAAAGCGGGCGACATCTTCCGCGGTAAAACTGTTCCGAGCGGCAAACTCCCTGTATTCCCGGTCGGGGATCAGGATGTCGGCGGCAAAGCGGTTGGCTTGTTCCTCCACTTCAGATTCAAAACCATTGCCGTCATCGATATAGACTTCTTTTTTGCTATGCAGGAGGATATGGGCCGCTTCGTGGAAAAAGGTAAACCAGAAATGGTCATTGGTTTTATATCTCAGGCTCATGGTAATGAGGGCCTTTTCGGGTGTCAGCCAGCGGGTGGCACCGCTGATATGCGTCTGCCTAAACTCCGGTATAAACACCAGTGCCACACCTGATTGGGCGCAGTAATTTTTTAACAGAGGTTCAAACTCGAGCGGGTTCTTCAGGGTCAGTTTTCTGATTTCAAAAAGATTCTGTTTGAAAACGTCTTTATTAATGGGCCGGATATCCAGACCTCTTGCCTTAAGTTCACCGGCCCTGAGCCAGGCTGCGATATGCTCCAGGTTGTCCTTAAACTTATCCGATTTTCTGAAACTTACCTCTTTTTTATGATAGTAGTCTTCCCACCGGTCGGGGCTGGGGATACCGAAGAAATCCAATAACCCTTCCAATAATACTTCCGGGTCCCTGGTAGAGGGGAGATATCCCATATGGGAGAGTTCCAAAACAGGGAATTTCTTTATCCAGTCTTTGTGCCGGTTCAGGGATTCCGCTTCTTTCTGTCTGGCTTCGAACAAAGCATATTCCGCGTTGATATTACTCCAGATATTCGCGGATACCCCTAAAGCCCGTTCCAGGTGTACCGCCATATCTGAAGTCAATAATGCCTGTTTATTGATGATCTGGCTCAGATGTTTGTCGCTTATGCCCAGCCTTTCCGCCAGGTCTTTTTTTCTGATCTCTCTTGATTCCAGTACTTCTTCCAGGTATTCCCCCGGATGTACAGCGTAATCAGGTTTATAAATATATGTCATTTCAGTTCCCATGATAATCCTCCACTTTGAGAATAACGATACCGGACACTTTGGTCAGATCCACTCCTCCGTCTGCCAGGAGGGCGACCGGCTCCTCCGGCCTGAATACCAGGCGGAAAGGGTGTTCCAGATCTACGGCATACTGGCCCAGCCTGTCCCCGGTTAAAGGGTGACACCGCTCCGGTTTTACAGACGGTACTTCCGCAAGATTGGATGCGGCCCGCAATACCGCCATGCGTGTTTTAATTTTCCTGGTCTGGACAGGCCCGTAGCATTTTACTAATTCTTTTTCAGAGTTGAATATCTTTGCTAATTTATTAGTCCGGAAATTGATTTTCATAGGATTACTATAAAACACTTTACCAAATATGTAAAGTGTTTCTGTATATATTTCTTAAAATACACTCTCATCTTTTTTGTCCTTTGATCCCTATTAGGTCAATTAATTTATACACCGGAAGTTAGGCTCTTCCCCTATATGTCACCCTGATTATCTAATCCACTCTTCACCCCAAGTTGTCACCCTGAGTCTCTACCCCATACTGTACCCCCAAAGTAACACCCTGAGTCTCAAACCCACGTTTTACCCACAACGTGTCACCCTGAGTATCTACCCCACATTTTACCCCACTATCGAAGGGGGACGGTAACCGAAGAGACCGTTCCTCGGTAGTGCGGCAAAGGCCCGGGCGGTGTACTCGGAATGACACGAGGGGGCTTCAGTCAAATAATGAAGTAATACCGCACTGGTGTCACCCTGAGTTTCTACCCCATATTTTACCCCACTACCGAAGGGGGACGGTAACCGAAGAGACCGTTCCTCGGTAGGTGCTGCAAAGGCCCGGGTGGTGAACTCGGAATGACACGATTGTCTCCCGTTTAAATAACATACTACTGTACCCCCAAGCTGTCACCCTGAGTTTCTACCTCATACTTAGCCGCACTACCGAAGGGTGCTCGGTAGTACTGCAAGGGCCCGGGTGGTGAACTCGGAATGACTCAATGGTCACTTCCAAATAAATTTCTTTTTTGAATACAGTCTAAGTTTTTCATCATTCTGTTCTATCAGCGCGCTTTTCTTTTTACGGCTCCAATTTTTCAATTGTTTTTCCCGCTCAATTGCCTGATCAACATTACTGAATTCTTCCTGATGTTGAAGGACTACGGGTCTACGGGTGTAGGTATAGCTTTTATCATCATATCCTGAATTGTGTTGAATAATCCGTTGTTCTAGATTACTGGTTACTCCGATGTAATAAGAATCATCACTGCATAAAACGATGTATACATAATATGTTTTCATTAACTTCTCCTGTTAAGTATTTTCACTTGTCACACCCAAGCTGTCACCCTGAGACTCTACCCCATGCTGTACACCCAAGGTGTCACCCTGAGTATCTACCCCATATTTTACCCCACTACCGAAGGGGAGTTGTACAATGAAGGTATTCACTTTGTAGACCGTTCCTCGGTAGTGCTGCAAAGGCCCTGGCGGTGAACTCGGAATGACACATAGGGTATTATACTGTGTCACCCTGAGTATCCACCCCACATTTTACCCACAACGTGTCACCCTGAGTATCCACCCCACATTTTACCCCACTACCGAAGGGAGACGGTGACCAAAGTGACTCTTCCTCGGTAGTGCTGTAGAGGCCTGGGCGGTGTACTCGGAATGACAGCTTTTTATAAATTTACTCCCCCTCCGTCCACACCCTCCCCGCCAGTCTCCCCCGTATCACCACCTCCCCACCCATCTGGTAGATATCCCCATGCAATGTCCCGTCCACCAACACCGAGCTGTTAGAGTACACATAGACATCCCCCTCCACCATCCCCAGCAGGCGGAAGGCCGCGCCGTTGGTCACGATAATATCCCCCCGGTGGATCTTCACGAAGGAAGTGTTCCGGCTCACCGTCATCCCGGTGGGTCGGGGCCGAACGGCATTGCCGGGCGGGTCATAGACCGTCTGGGTGTCCCGGCAGGACAGCACTGCCAGGCTCAGGACCGACAGGACCAGCAGTCCCGCTGCCCTGTGCGCCTTCACGGTTTCCCCCGCTTAGTCTTCCTGCTCTGATCAAACACTTTTTTTTCCATCAGATTGGCCAGGTAATAGGTATTGGTGAAGCGGCTCTCCCGGGCGGTGATGACGATCACCTCCAGGATCAGATTGGTATTGATAGCTTCGAATCCGTACCAGGTGTAGGGATGCTTTCTGCCGATCTTATCGAAATACAGTCCGGCATTGGTACCGGTACTCTTCTCCCCGTAGACGGTCAGCCCGTAGCGCTGAGTGACATAACCCGTGAAGTCTGACACGGTGAGGATTTTCCGGGGGATACCGTCCTGTTTCACCTGTCCCGCCAGGCTGTCGGGGAGGAGGATGGTGTAGTCCATGCCGACGGACTTCATGGCATTAGGCGGGATGAACAGGGGAAAGTCCTCATCCAGGTATTTATTGATACTGCTCCTATTCACTTTATAGGTATAGCGGGTGTCCCGGTAATAGGTATTACAATCCACCTGCTTGACCAGCACTCCCTTGTCCTTGAGATTGTAGATATCGAAGGTGAGCCCCGACTCCAGCCAGCCGTAGTCCAGGAGTGATTTTCTGTCCAGGGCCTGCCCTTCCTCACGCCGGATCTCCAGGGCCACAGCCTCGGAATTGAGGTAGGTGAAAAAGTCCGCGTTCTGCTCCTTCTGGAGCCGGTTCATGATGAGGGAGCCGCACCCTACGATCAGTCCGATCAGCAGGGACAGGGTCAGGATCAGGTTCTGCTGTATGGTCAACCGGGTGTTGGTCCGGTTCTGGTTATCCAGGATGTCGTTCTGCTGAATGAGCAGTTGATTGAGCCCGGCCAGGTGGGCCGTGGTTTCTTGGTTTCGGGATACATCCGGTTTTTCCTCTGGATTCATAAGCACTCCTTGTCTTAATTATTATATTTTTTACTTTCCGGCTCTGAGGTAATAAAAAGTACCTTTGAGGTAGTAAAAGGAAGCTCTGAGCCGGTAAAAAGTACCTCAGAGGTACTTAAAGGTACCTTCAGGCTCCGAATTAGTACCTCCGGGGTAGTAATTGGTACCTTTGAGCCCGGGTTTTGTACCTAAAAGGTAGTAATTAGTACCTCAGAGGTAGCAACAGCCGGCTCTGAGGTATAAAAAAGCAGGCCGGAGGTACTAAACCTATCCGGGAAATAAAAAACCGGAGAAACCCACTCAGTCTCTCCGGTATGAGATGGTACCGCGTTTATTCCGCGGTGTTGGTGTCGTGGCTGCTGGATTTGCGGGGCCGTCCCGGGAAGCGGGCGGACAGGTCTTCGTAAACGTTCTTGGCGCCGTAGATATTGGACTTAGCCGTGTGTTTGGCGGCATTGTACAGCATCAGGGCCCCGGCGTAGGCTTCGCTGCCGGACAGCAGCATGGTGTCATTGAGGGCATCGGTGATCTGCAGTAGAGGCTGGTATATGGAACGCAGGGAGACCACCGCGTCCACGTCCACCTTGAGATCATTTACATCCAGGAACGGGGGTACCAGGTCGATATTGGAGTCACAGTACTCCAGAGCCTTCTGTACAAAAGGTACAGTCTTGTCGCCCATCTTGGGCAATTCTATTCTCTCATCCGCGCTCAGAGTCTTGAGCTGAGGCAGGAGCTTCGCCTTGAGTGTAGCGATCGCCGCCGTCACTTCCGCCATATCACTTTCATTCATCCCGAAAGACACCAGATTCTGTTGAGCCATTTTGGCCTCCTTAAAAGAAATTTTTTCATTACGAATCACAGCAAACCCCTTTTTGATTATTGTTTAAACATTATTTATTCTATTTATATACATATCAATGATTATACCACACACTATACTAACCTGCACGGCACATATATACGTTTCTATTACCCGTTTCCATAACATTTAAGTAACGTATAATAACAATATTTGTTTACTTTGTCAATATTTGTATTTTTGATATACACTTACAGTGTGATAAATGGACGTAACTTGAAACCAAAGGTTGTTCACCCTTACGATACTCCCTCGTATTTATCCGACCAGGACCGCAGGTCCGCATGTCGCCGTCTACCAAACAGCCCCACGCCCCCCCCCTTTGGCCACTAGATACTGTCGGTAACCAGGCTAAAAGCAATACCGACCGAGTCCTCGCCCTCTCCACTTAAGAGCGGGCGGGCGTCGAACAGGCTCTCCCCGGATACCGACCAGACCCGGTGGGATAAATGCCACACTGTCTACCATTAGTGGGGTGGGCCTCTACTCTTCCCCACTTCGGCAACCTTAGGACAAGCCCCGGCACCCCTCGGCATTACCTCAGGTCCGGGGCGGGGTGGATTCCGTCAAGGGCCTTGACCCCAGCCTCTTCCCAGCGAGCTGAGCGAGCGGCTGAGTGTGACTGTTGCTCTTCCACTGAGAAATCTCCGGCGGGCATATTCATTCTAAATCTTCGCGCTGTAGTAAGAAGTGAGGTATAGTTAATCCGCTTTAATTTACTCATACAGCGTAGCTGGAGATTTCGATTTTTCTACCGAGGCACGACGCCGAGTTTCACACGATTGCCGGGACCGTACGGAATTCACCCCGCCCCGGACCGCCTGTCGGTCATACCGTCCGAGTCAACCCCTGAGACATTCTCCATGCTTTGATTTGCCGGGCTAAACAAACAGATTTGTAGAGATGAGAGATAAGATACTGACGGAGTACAGGATTGAGGATATCTCCGTTGGCACTCCGATTCCGGAATGACGGAAATGCAGATAAGTACGTTATAGGATTTTTTTAAGACAACTTTTTATAATCGGACGTCAGCGCACACCGGCGCGCCGGTGCTCTCTTTTTACCCATTCTCCCGCCGGAAGGCCATCCAGTCCACCTCATATTTCCTCACCCGGAGTCCCATCACCCTCTCGGTCAGCCCCAGCCGTTTGGCCGCCTGGGCCATATTCCCCCGGCAGTCCTTGAGGGCTTCTATCAGCATCTCCTTTTCCACCACTTCCAGTTTAGTCTCCAGGGTACCCCGGTACTGGGTACCGCTCTCCCGGCTGGTCTGCAGGCTGGGGGGGAGATGATAGGCGTGGATCACGTCGTCCTCACTAAGGATCACCGCCCTCTCCATCACGTTTTCCAGCTCCCGGACATTGCCCGGCCAATGATAAGCCATCAGCATATCGATGGCGGGAGTGGAGATGCGGCGCACTCTTTTGGAGTGAAGCTGGGTATACTTCTGCACAAAAAAGTCCGCCAGGAGCAGGATATCGCTGCCTCTGTCCCGCAGAGGGGGGATGAAGATGGGAAAAACATTCAGCCGATAGAACAGGTCTTCCCTGAACTTCCCGGCTTTGATGGATGCCTCCAGGTCGGCATTGGTTGCCGCGATGACCCTGATATCCACCCGGATGGTTTTATTGCCACCCACCCGTTCAAACTCCCTCTCCTGCAGTACCCGCAGGAGTTTGGTCTGCATAGGCAGGGAAAGCTCCCCTATTTCATCCATAAAAATGGTCCCCTGATGGGCGTCTTCGAAACGCCCACGCCGGGAATCAATGGCTCCGGTAAAGGCCCCCTTTTCATGTCCGAAAAGTTCGCTTTCGATGATATTTTCCGCCAGGGCGGCACAGTTGAATTTGATAAAAGGACCCGACTGTCGGGGACTGGCATAATGAATAGCCTGGGCCACCAGCTCCTTGCCCGCTCCGCTTTCCCCCAGGATCAGAGTGGTGCTGGAGGTCGGGGAAATTTTTTCGATAAGGTCATAGACCTGGGACATAGCTTTGGAATTACCAATAATGTTGGAAGGGCGGTATTTCTGTTTGAGCTCCCCTTTGAGCCGCAGGTTTTCCTCCCGGAGGCGGTCATTCTCTTCATGCTCCATTTGGTGGAGCTGGACCGCCTGGGCGATCATGGTGGAAATAATGGCCAGGACCTGGGCGTCATGTTCCAGGGAAAACTCCCCTTCCACCTCACGGTCTATACTGAGCGTCCCGGCTACTTCCTTTCCCAGAATGATAGGTACACAGATAAAAGAAATATCTTCGTCAGGATGGACGGTGCGGGCTTTGGTTTTATTGAGAAATTCCTTACTCTGGGAGACCCTCTGAATTATGACGGGTTTACCTGTAGCCACCACACTGCCGGTCACGCCTTCCCCTACCCGGTATACGCCCCGAGCCTGGGCTTCCTCATCCAGCCCCAGGGAGCTTTCAATAAAAATCTCTTCGCTGGTACGGTTGAGAATGGACAGAATAGCTCTTTTAACACCCATATGTTCACCTAGAATCTTCATCACCAGTTCCAATACAGCGTGAAGTTCCTGTTTATGGTCCATAGCCTGGCTGACATCATAGAGCAAGGGCAAAATCTTGGCCCTACAGAAGGAGTGGAGGTTTTCGTCGCATTTCAGAGCTTCTATTTTATTCCCTCCTTATTAAAATATTTATCCAGAATATGTCTAAGGTATACATCCCCGTTAAGTCCTTTATTATGGGCGTAATACCCCCTTAACAGAATCACTATCTCCCGGGCGCTGTCCTCATCCAGCTCGATTCCCCACTCTCTGGCCCGGAAGCGTATCGCGGATATACCGCTGTGTTTGCCTATCATCAGCCGCCTCTCCCGGCCCCAGGTGGAAGGGGCTACGGTTTCGTAGGTCAGTGGATCTTTAAGCAAGCCGTCCACATGGATGCCCGATTCATGGGAAAACACCATTTCCCCCACCCAGGGTTTATTTTTAGACTGCCAATAACCGCTCATCCCCTCCACCATGAGTGACAAATGGTACAGGTGATTGAAATCCAGTCCTGTGTCTATACCTTCCTGAAACTGGAGTACAGCCGCGATTTCTTCCAGAGGGGTATTTCCTGCTCTCTCTCCCAGTCCGTTTACTGAGGTGGAAATGTATTTCACCCCGGCTTGTACGGCACAGAGGCTGTTGGCTGTAGCCATCCCAAAATCATTGTGACCGTGGAATTCCAGTGGTATATCCAGACCATCAACCAGGGGATGCAGGGTATGATATACCTGGAGTGGCGACAATAATCCTAGAGTATCCGCGTAACGTACCCTAAATGCTCCTAATTCCTGTGCCAGAAGAAAAAAATCTAAAAGATGACCGGTGTCGCATCTGCTGGCATCCTCCGCCCCTACACTTACTTTCAAATGATGCTTAACGGCATAATTTAGCACCAGTTCTAACTGATAGAACAGCCAGGCCCGGTCTTTACCTAATTTGGAATGCAGTAGAATTTCTGACACCGGCGCGGAAACGTGCACCACCTGAGCACCGCAATCCAGACTGGCATCCAGATCTTTGATGCTGAGCCGATTCCAGGTAAATACTTCGCAGGGCAGTCCCAGTTCCAAAACGTTCTGTATGGCAGACTTTTCCTCTTTACCCATAGCCGGGATTCCAGCTTCGATGCCTGAAATACCAGCCATAGATAAAGCCCGGGCCAACTCTGTTTTCTCCTCAGCCAGAAAGTCCACTCCAGGGGCTTGTTCCCCATCCCTTAAGGTAGTATCCAGAAAATAAATTTTTCCCATTCCGCAACCTTAAATTTTTATCCCCTAATACATGCAAGAATCATGCCGGAAACCGAATATTTCACCAACAGTATAATATACTATACAACATGAAGTTATGCAATTATATGCACTTTTTATAATCATTTTAGTTGCATTATTTTTAATCGTTGTATATTTGACATGTTCTTATTTTGTGCATATACTTATTTGAAACTAAATGAGGAGGTGCAATAATGGCAACAATGACTGAAATTCCGTTTTATGTGGCGGAAGGAAAAAGTTATCTCAGGACAGTGACACGCTCTCTGGACAGTCCAAAATTTAATCCCTTGATCCTGTACAACATCCTGTCCATGGCCATTGAAAAAATGTTTATGGCCTTTATCATGAGCCGGGGCCAGCTGCCTGAAAATCACACTCTGAATGATCTGCTGTTCTATGTATTGGGGCTGGAGGATCTGGATGAGGAGATTCAGTCCGGCATAAAAGAAATGGACTCCTATCAGGAATTGTGCTCCACAGATAAATACACCCGAAAAGAGATTCAACAGAGTGATGTCCTTCGCTTTTTGGAATTGACTAAAAAAATTTCTGATTGGGTAGACTCTCAGCTTAGTACTACTGCTCATGTGTCCTGATATACGAGACGCCCACCTGGGAGACCTGGACTCTCTGTGCCTGTTATTAAAAGATTTGTTTTCATTGGAAAAAGACTTCAGCCCCGATATCGTCAAACAGCATCGTGGGTTAAAGCTATTTCTGGAAGATAAAAAAAACAGGATTATCAAGGTGGCGCTTTCTGACAATAAAGTTGTAGGTATGGTCTCGGCGCAATTGTTAGTTTCGACAGCTCAGGGTAGTAAGGTAGCCCTGATAGAAGATATGGTGATCCAGAAAAATTTCCGTAGACAAGGTTTGGGGACCCGTTTACTATTGTGTATAGAAAAGTGGTGTCTGAGCAAAGGGGCCACCCGGATTCAGCTCCTGGCAGATGAAAAGAATGTAAAAGCCCATCTGTTTTATTCTAAAGCAAACTGGCAAGCAACTTCACTGCAGGCCTGGAGGAAATTTTTGTCTTGAAAAATCACTAATTGCGTGATAGCTTAAAAACAAGAGGTCACTATGCAGACAATTTTCAGCTATCACCCAACCCCTTTTGAAGTAATGCTTATAACGGGATTATCCATGACCAGGGAGAATTATGTTCACTCAGACAGGACGGACAAGGACAAGACAATTGACCTGTTTCGCTTGTTCCTGATCCGCAGGGATAAAGCCCAGGCCAGGGTATTCCTGCAGCACCTGGACCGGGAAACCCGCCGCCAACTTCAAGAAAGAGAATTATCCCTGCTTTAATCCTCTTCCAAAAGATTCACGCTACCCGCGCTCTTTACAAACAGGATGGGGGGCAGTTCTGTAAATTTCTCGATTTCATTATCAAAAAAGACTTCGTTCAGACTGAAGATATCCACTCCTTCTTTTTTGTCGAAATTTCCGGGCAGGCCCAGCATCACCAGATCGGTATCCTGCGAGGCTTTCTGCATTGTCCTGACTATGGGCTCATCTATAAAAGGAATGACCACAATTTCCCCGCTTAATCTGGCGTGATCCAATATCTCCTGTATTTTAACTTTATCTTCCAGGATGGAGGAGTTTTTTTCCTGTCTGAACAGGATTCGTATCCTGAAATCTTTTTGATGTGCCGGACTGAGAGAGTTTTTAATGATATATGCCAGGAGTGCCATAAGATTGGCATTGTATAATCCTCTCCACCAGATATCGACACTATTGATCTCATTTAGTTTTTCACCGTTTTTCAAAAGGAGCAGGTTACATTTCCGCTCCAGTATCCGCTTCATGATAGCAACGGTAGCCAGTTCCCTTCTGTATTCCAGTAGAAAGGTGTTGGGGCGTAATCCGCTGAGATGGCTGGTCTGCACTATAGTCATTATGGATTCACTGGGATTTGACGACTGAATCATCTGGAAAGGCACATCAAAGCGGGGTAATTCACTGCTGTTTTTTTTGGTTTTTTCAGGGACAAAGATGTTCATGTTGACCATACCCTGGTAGCCCGCGATGGCTCCAGCCAGAAGATTGATGGCAGTGGGAGCGGATTTTTCGCCCTGAAAAGCCACTGCCGTGACCAATGGCCTCCAGTTTTTGGTACCTTGCACAATCCGGGACAAAGTCCTGAGTCTGGTCTGGATTATAGTGAATAAAACCCCCCACCAAACTCCCTCCAATCTGCCTCTGGCTTTAAACCGCAGTATCAGCAAAAAGATAACCAGCTGAGTAGCAAAAATTACTACCCCTATTTTCCAGTCAAACAGGGCTATGGCAATGATGCAGGATAGAAAACCGTACAGCGAAATGGCCCAGTGTCCTTTGGAGGTGGGACGAAAGGCGGGATTGCGGCTAGCCCTTTCCAGAAAGGCGGAGCCATTGACCCAGCCGTATACCACCAGGTATAGAATACCCACGATCATGGCAGCCAGATTGATGGACCCCATCCATATCACAGCTATGCCGATCACCGCGGAAAATAGCACCGCGAATCGTGGCTCGTTGCCTGTCTTTTTAAAATCCCGGCTCAAAAATCCCAGCATTCTGGGCAAAGTATTGTCCCGGGCCAGCTGCTGAGCAGTACGGGGAGAGGTCATAAATACCGACAATGCCGACGAAGAGGTGGCAAATAAAATACCGGCCATGACTGTAATTCCCAGGAGACGGAGGGGCATAGGTTTATTGAACCCCATCAGATCAGTGAGCAGCACACCGAAGGGATTGGTACCATGGTATCCGGTAACCAATTGATTGGGGTCCATCAAAGAAAACACAAAAGCAGACAACAGATAAATGATAAGAGTGATAAAAATTGCTGTAAAAGTACCCCGGACCAAACTGCGTTTAGGATTCTTCAAATCCCCGCTCATCCCCACTCCGGCATCTATACCGGTGACTGCCGGGAAAAACTGGGTAAAGGTGATAAAAAACAAAGCCAGAGTAATGGGACGTTTACCGGTCAGATTGATATGGTCTAATCCTAAAAACACCGGATTGCCGTCTATCCTGAGACCGGTCATAGGCGAGAAGAATATGACCAGAATACTAGCCGAGAGTACCACCAGGATAAAGGTCTGGATCTTGAGAGTGAAATCAGCCCCGATCATCACGATGATAAAAAAGATCCCGAACACTATAGTCGAAATGATCTGTTTCTGCAGCAGAACGGCTTCAGGAGTCAAACCGGAAAACACCGGCCATATTTTTGCCAATAAGGGTGCAATAATGGGCTGAAGAGGCTCAGCAAAACCGATACAGTAAAATCCGATGGACGCGGCCTGGGCCAGATATAACTGAATACCAATAGAGCCGCCAAAGGCTTTTCCCAGACTGCGCTTGGCCAGAGCATACATGCCTCCGCCGCCGATATTATTAAGATTGGTGGCTGTATCCGCCAGTGAAAAAGCGGTGGAGATAGTCACGGAATGAGCCAGCAGTATGACCCCCACCATGGGCAGCAGCCCCACATCACCGGTCAAAGCCGGGAGTAAAAGGAATAATACCGTTCCCAGTATTGCTTCAAAAGAGGGTACAAATACCCCTTGGAAAGTACCGAACTTTTTAGGCATTAAATTCCCCTTATAATTTTAAAAATAAAGTTAACTTAGAAATGAGACTATATTTTAAAGAAAGAAACAAATAAAAACAACCGGGACTGTGAATACACAGTCCCGGTGATGTATTTAGGATCAGTCCACAATCTGGGCATTGCCAGCCAGTTTAATGGATTTTTTCTTTTTGATCAGAACATCAAAAAAGTCATAGATCAAGATAAAATTCAGTCCCAGCATTACGATGATCATCACCAGCAAGGGGACTGTCCCGGCATTGGGAGCGCTGAGTTGAGGGATGAGCACCACTACCAGGTACCACACTAAGGCAGCGGTCACAGTGAACCATAACAGTAATGCCGGCACTAGTGCTATCAGCCCCTTACCCTGGTTATTCTCCAGTACCCAGGCGGCTACAGAAATAAGTGCGATGGATGCCAGCATCTGGTTGGCACCGCCAAAAGCCGGCCAGATCATGGTCCAGCTACCGGTCCAGGCCAGTCCCACTCCCGCCGCGGCTGGTATGAGGGCTGCCAGCCAGGAGTTAGAGAAGAGCTTAAATAGACGGGGCTTCTTTTCAGCTAAGGGCTCGGCCAGTTCGGTGACCACATAGCGAGCAATACGGTTGGTGGAGTCCAGAGTGGTCAGAGCAAAACTGGATACCCACAGGGCCGCAAAGGTGGCCACTATACCTACCGCGATCCCGAAAGCAGCATTAGCCTGAGCCCCCAGGGATTGGGAAAAGATGCCGATTGGGTCCTTTACAGCCTGGGGATAGGCAGTCAGAAAGTTTCCCTGTATGGCCTGGGCCTGGTCGGCGAAAGCCACGTAGAAAAAGCTCCCTACAATCAGAATGACCAGGGTGGAAAGTATGCCCTCAGTCAACATAGAGCCGAAGCCCACGAACAAACCGTCGCTTTCCTTGCGGATCTGCTTGGACGAAGTACCCGAACTGACCAGTGAGTGGAAGCCCGACAGGGAGCCGCAGGAGATAATCAATGGGATCACAGGCCAGAAGGGGACAAAAGCTTTGGTCTCCTTGAGTGTAGGGGCGGAGAAGGCGGTAAAAGCGGGCAGGACCAGGCCCTTGTGGGCTACGATTAACGTAATCGCTGCCACCCCCAATCCAAAGTAGAGCAGCCAGGCATTGAGGTAGTCCCGGGGCTGCAGCAGCACCCTGACCGGCAGACTGGCCGCGATAATGATATAGACAAAGAAGATAATCAGCCATACCTGATAGGACAGGACCAGGGGCGCGTAGAGGCTAATCCAGATGGACCCCGCCATCAATACCAGGCCAATGGCTGTGGATGCAACAATATGCAGCTTGAGCCGGTACATGAGTACTCCCATGATCAGAGCTACAGCGATAAACAGCATAGAAGCGGTGGCAACACTGGGATTAGCCACGAAGGTCTTGCCCACCACTGCGGAAAAGGCTGCCACTACCAGGATCAGAACAAACAGAATAAACCAGGCAAAGATCTTCCCGGTGCGGGGTTTAATCACCTGGGAGGCTATATACTGGATGGACTTGCCTTGATGACGTACCGAGGCCATGAGAGACAGGTAGTCGTGAATCCCTCCGATGAAGATATTGCCCAGGATGATCCACAATAGTGCAGGTGCCCAGCCCCAGGCAAGGGCGATCACCGGGCCAATAATGGGTGATGCCCCGGCGATAGAGGCAAAATGATGCCCAAATACCACAAACTTGTGAGTGGGAGCAAAGTCCTTGTCATCCTCAAACTCCACCGCGGGTGTGGGGCGGGAGTCGTCCACATGCACGATGGAGCGTGCCACCCAGCGCCCATAGGTGAAATAAAAGACCACGTATATGGTGAGTACGCCTAAGAATATCCATAGAGCTGACATGAAGTTCTCCTTTGAGTTTCTTATTACTACTATTATAAAGTACAATTTGCAGGTGTAAAGAATATTAAACCCGCATGCGCAGCTATATTGCCCATTCCAAATACCCCTGTTATAATAGGGTATTATTTTACCCAAGGACATTTTATGGAACTTCTTTCCCCCGCCGGCGACTTCCAGAAACTGCAGTTCGCTCTGCATTACGGTGCCGACGCGGTCTATATTGGCGGGCAGGCTTTTTCCCTGCGCCAGGGTGCCAGAAATTTTGACACAGAGACACTCTCACAGGCTCTGGACTACACCCACTCCCGGGGTAAAAAACTTTACCTCACCCTGAATGCCTTCCTCCACACTGACCAATGGCAGGAGTTTGAAGATTATACCCGGGAGCTTTCCGGCCTGCCGGTGGACGGCTATATCCTGTCCGACCTGGGGGCCATCGCCCACATCAGGGAAAAATACCCCGACAAAGAAATACATATCTCCACCCAGGCTAATACCACCAACGCCCGCACAGTACAGTTCTATAAGTCACTGGGGATCCATAGAGTGGTGCTGGCCCGGGAGCTGAGCCTCCGGGAGATCGCGGACATCCATGCCGCCTCGGATATGGAGTTGGAGGCCTTTGTGCACGGGGCCATGTGTATCGCCTACTCCGGCCGCTGTCTCCTGTCCAATTACTTCACCAACCAGGCACTCTATGGGCCCCAAGAAACCCAGGATTTCCGCAAGAAGACCGGCACCCGGGATGCCAATCAGGGAGACTGCTCCCAAAGCTGCCGCTGGGAATACGATCTGGTGGAGAAAATGCGGCCTGATGAAAAGATGACTATAGGAGAAGACCCCCAGGGCACCTACATCCTGAGCTCCAGGGACCTGAACATGGCCCGTCATCTGGCTGACCTGTCTGCTGCCGGGATACGCTCCTTCAAGATCGAGGGGCGTGTCAAGAGCCTGTACTATGTGGCCGACGTGACCCGGGTCTACCGGGCCGCTCTAGACCTGAGCCGGGAGGGCCGCCTCCCTTCCGAGTCCCTCCTGGAAGAACTCAACACCGTCAGCCATCGTCCCTACACTACCGGCTTTTACTTTGAGCATAATCGTCTGGAGAGCCTATCCACCACTCATTCCAATAAATACATCCGGGACACTAAATTCCTGGCCTATGTCATTGACGACAGCGACCCCCTTCGACCCGTCCTGAGAGCGGCCAATCAGATCCGCCGCGAGTGGAATATCGAAGCCATCACCCCCCATGAGGACAATATTGCCATCCACGACTTTCGTCTGATCAAGAAGGGTGAGTCTGTAGACCTGGTCCAGCCCAACGATGAGTTTATCCTGGACTGCGGCGTGGAACTACATGAATTCGATATTTTACGTATGTGGATTTAAGGAATTTTTCACCACAGAGGCACAGAGGCCACAGAGGTTCCAGGATAGGTGCTATGCACCTTTCAGATAGAAGGGGAAAGTGTATTTCCTTTATTAACCTTGCTAAATTTTGATTGCTTTAAAAATTGTTACTAATAAAAGTTAGTTATGGTTCTTTCAAAAATACCTACAATACTTTATTAAATACATAAGGCAGCTCCAGCCCCTGCACCCCCTATCTCTGTGCCCTCAGTGCCTCTGTGTTGCTTCGAGAAAATATTCAGTCTCCACTTAAGCGTGCGGATGAAACTTTTTATAGTTTTCTTTGAGGTTTTCCACGCTCAGGTGGGTATAGATCTGGGTGGTGGACAGACTGGCGTGCCCCAGCATCTCCTGTATCACCCGGATATGGGCACCGTTTTCCAAAAGATGAGTAGCAAAGGAATGCCTCAGTACGTGAGGGTGGATGTGCCGCCCCTGGCCCATTTTCAGCATCATTTCATCCAGAATATTTCGTACCATGCGGTCGGATAGTCTTTTTCCATTCCTGGTGAGGAAAAGAGCCGTGGTCTCTTCCTTGACCAGTTCTTTCCGTTTGTTCAGATACTCTATTAATTCCGATGCTGCGGTCTGTCCATAAGGTACGATTCTTTCTTTGTTACCTTTCCCCAGGACCCTGATTTCACAGCGATGAGCATCGATATGCCCCAGGTCTAAACCAACCAGTTCGGATACCCGCAGACCGGCGGCATAGAGCAGGACCAGGATGCATTTATTACGGGCGTCCAGGGGGCTGTCTGTTTCCAGGCTGTCAATCAGACTTTTCAATTCACTTTGTTCCATTACTTCAGGCAGTCGCTTTTCTTTTTTAGGAGAGCGCAGGAGTGAAGCGGGATTATGCTGTATCAAACCCCGGGTCATTAACCATTTGAAGAAGGATTTCAATGCGGCAATCTTACGCTCCATGGTACTGCTTTTAAAACCATGACTGCCCAGCTCGATGAGAAAATGATGCAGTTCATTATACCGGATGTTTCCCGGGTGTACTATGCCAACTGTTGAGCAAAATTCCGATAGAGCATGTAAGTCATCCTCATAGGCTTTGAGGGTGTGGGGTGAACAGGATTTTTCGTACAATAAATAATCGAGAAAGTCATGTATAATTTCAGTCATGTTAGTTAATTATCGTCTTACAGCAAAGTTATCTTGACTGAAACTCTATATTACAAAAAATCCGCCCTATAGACAACTCCCAGGTATACTGACGCAGTGTTGATCTCAGGACCACCCGCTTTTACACGTGCTGGATAAGGCGGAACTGGAAGTTCTGTACTATACTCTACCTCATAGTACTCACCCTTTTCGAAATACGCCCGTACTTTAATTCCCATATAGCGGGAGAAAAACCAGGTAGTAGAGAATGTCAATGCCGGAATAATACTTTTTGAAGGATATTCTGTATGGTAATTACTATTGGTAATACTTTGCGGATAATTTAGATTATCAAAAATCGGTAATTTGACCGAGGCTTCAAACTCCAGGTCCCGGGTAGGGTGATAAAATAAGAATATTGACAAACTCTTGCCAATATTTCGAGAGGATGAAAAACCGAAAATCTGGTTCCAATTATTGGTATTCATCATAGGTTCAAAATATGCCAGTCCGACTCCTACCGCCAGTTTATCATGCAGAATTTTCGGATACCAGGAGAGAGAAAATTTTGAATAACCGGGAGCATTATCTGTTGACATAAGCTTTTGATTATTCATAAAATAGTAATACTGAGGTACTCCTGGCAAACCGGTAAATGCTGCATCCAGACGTACATTACCAAACCGGAAAGTAAGGGCAAACTCCAATTGGGTAAAAGGAAATCTTCCTGTATAATTATAATCATTTGCGTTCGTTCCTGAAGTGCCTATATTTGTTTCTGAATATTGTATATGTTTATAGCCGAATTCTGTAACAAACCCGAGGTGGGTATAAAACAGTCTTTTCAGCTTCAACTCCTGCTGTTCATACACCGTTTTTCTGACCTTCTGAATCTCGACTTCACTTTCGGTGGTGAATTTGGGCAGGGCCTCCCGGACCTTTTTCACAATATCAGAACTGGCGCTATCTATGGTATCAAACAGGTCTAACGACAACTCACCGGAATAATAAGTGCGGAGCTTCATTTCGTTTTTTAGTACATCCAGTACTTCCACCCAGATCACCAGCCGGTTGTCCTGCACATAATAATCCCCGTATATAATCACATCCCCTGACAAATCCCTGCCGGCTGTAAGAGCATCGTCTCTATCAGTCAATACCATTTTGATTTTATCACCATTGATCACCTGAAAGTCCCCAATCGTTTCCATCAGGTTTTTTAATGACCCATGCAGGATTTCCTTGATCGAATCATCGGTTGCAGCTGCTCCTATACTATGAAAAGGTACCAATACGATTCTCCATTTTTCTTCTGCGTGGAGCCGGGTAACAAACATTATGCTAATTAGTACCAGAACCAGTATCCTGATTTTATAATACATAGTTGACTCCAATTCCGATATTGATGTCCCGGAATCTTAATTCAGACGTGGTCAAAATACCCTGACTATCCGCATAGATGACGGGTTCGGGATTGCCTCCGTTATTGTAGGTACTCCATTTTTCACTTTTCCATTTATAATTCAAAAATAAATTGAGACGGTTATTCAGTCTGAAATTAAATCTCAGCATCTGTTCACCAGGACCTTCAGGCTCAATATAGTCGGTAGAGATTGTAGGTTGACCGTTGTAAACATAGATAGACATATTTTCTAATCCCTTAATCTGAGGATGCATATGGTATTCTATAGAATAGTTTTTTGTTATATTCAGCTTCATGAAGATTCCGGGACTAAAAAACCAATATTGGACATCCGGAGGTGTAATCGAAAAAGAATTGCTGCCAAATGTCAGGCTAGTTTCAATCGGCATGGTACACCAGAAATAACGGGCATGTATCTTGATCCCAAGTACCAAGGTACTACCCAGTATACCCCAACCCAGACCGGTATTAACATCCGCGCCCCAATTGTGAAAACTCCCCAGCCCCATTTCAAAGCCCAGCTTCCCGAAAAAAAACAAGTTCCTATAATTATAATGAGTTTCCAGGTAAATGGCAGGCTGCAGGAAATTATTTATTTTAGGGTAATAATAATCAGTATTTGATGATACAGTGTTGGAGTACCTGAAAGAAAAATGTATAGAAGTAGAAATCAATTCCAGGTTGCCTCCCAGTTCCCATTTCGGTACCGGGGATTCAAACTGGGATAAGGATTTAGTCACCACCACATATTCTTTCATTTTCTCTTTTTCCAGAGGTGGAAATTCTTTTTTTAGTTGAGAAAGTAAGGAATTAAGGGTGGGTTCCAGTTGGGAAATAAACTGGTCTTTATTAACCAGGATATCCTGGGCCAGAGGTGATTTTTCTTTATCCTTTCCCTGAAGCAGACGAATCAGGTAGACTTTATTACTATCAGCCACCATCAGTTGGACCCGGGCATTTAGCTTATCTATCCCCTTTTCTTTAAGATCCCGATTATCGTCCCAGAAAACATAGATGCCTTTTTCTTTTTCCGCCCGACTGACCAGGGATTTCAGGACCAATTCCTCAATCACCGAATGCCGCGAAGGATCGATCGATACCCCCACCTTTTGCGAAAAAGTCTCCGCTGTCCAGGAAATACTGATCCCCGTAAAAATCAGAATGAAAGCCAGAAATTTTTTCATACTCCACCTCTTACCCCATTATACCACAGTAAAATTAGTCAATCAAGGAATATGTTAAAATATTGTCTGTTTTTATGGTAGCGATTATCATACATATTTAGTAAGCTTTCATATAAAATATGTTTCTAATCTCATTGAATTTATTTTCAGAATGTTAATAAAAAAACCCCGCTCGAAAGCGGGGAGTGTGATTAACGTTTTGAATACTGTTCTCTTTTCCGTGCTTTACGCAGACCGAATTTCTTTCTTTCCACCATACGTGAATCTCGGGTCAGAAGACCAGCCAATTTGAGTACCTTATGGTAGTTTTCAGAATTGTATTTATCAATGGCACGGGCGATTCCATGGCGCATCGCTCCGGACTGTCCGGTCATGCCGCCGCCCTTAATGGTGGCCCAGATATCGACCTTACCCAGGAGTTCTGTTTCCTGCAGAGGACGAATCACTGCTGCCTGGAAATATTCAGGAAAATAATCTGTGTATTCTTTATTATTGATAACAATTTTGCCTTTGCCGTTGGGGGTGAGAAAGACACGTGCGATGGAGGTCTTTCTTCTGCCGGTAGCGTAAAACTTTTCAGCCATGTGTTAAACTCCCTTAGATTTCCAGTTGATTGAGGGTCATACCTTTCATATTATGTTCCGGACCCTGGAACAAAAACAGTTTCTTAATCATTTTTGCAGCCAGTTTATTTCTGGGCAGCATACCTTTAATAGCTTTTTCCATGGGGAACAGAGGTTTCTTTTCCAGCATTTCCTTGAAGCCGGTCATTTTATGACCGCCGGGATAGCCGCTATGTCTGTGATAGATCTTGGTATTGGTCTTTCTGCCGGTCAGAATTATCTTTTCAGCATTGATTATGACCACAAAATCCCCGTTGTCAATATGGGGAGTATAATCAGCTTTGTTTTTACCCATCAGCACAAAAGCAGCCTTGGCAGCAACACGGCCCAGAGGTTTACCCTGCGCGTCAATGACATACCAGGTGCGGCTGACATCTTTAGATTTCAGAGAGTATGTTTTCATATTCTTCCTCGATTCACTTCATGAAATATTAGCAGGAGTTATTATAATGCAGTACTGCTTCTTTGTCAAATAAACTGGTAGTAGTTTATATTGGTTATGAAAGGTATGGAACTGCCCATTTTATACAACAGACATAAAACTAATGATCCAGGTGGAGCAAATGTCCAAAACGTTCTTTCTTGGTCTCCAGGTATTTCTGATTATGCATATGAGGCGGGATCTCATGCTGGACTCTTTCTGATACCTTCAGGCCGTATTTTTCTACAGCGGCAACTTTTTCTGGATTATTGGTCAGAAGCCTTACACTTTTTATTCCGATTTTACGCAGCATTTCTATAGGGATGGCATAATCACGTTCATCTGCTTCAAATCCCAGACGGACATTAGCCTCCCAGGTATCATAACCCTGATCCTGCAGAGCATAAGCCCGCAGTTTATTCAGCAGGCCGATGCCGCGACCTTCCTCCTGATGGTATAGAACCATACCACGCCCTTCTTTTTCTATAAGCTTTAAAGCCTCTCTGAGCTGTGATCCGCAGTCACAGCGCAGACTTCCTAAGGAATCACCAGTCAGACAAGCAGAATGGATACGAACCAGCATATCCTCCCCATCCCCTATTTCTCCTTTCTGGACAATAATGTGATCCTTGCCGTCTTTGTTATTAACAAAGCCGATGATCTGAAAGTGACCAAACTGGGAGGGAAAGTCTGATACAGAAGCGACTTTGACACAAAGTTTCTGAGTACATTCCCTGCAATCTTTTTCCGCGGGACATTTTCTCAAGCTCTCAATGTCCTGAGCGATAATTTCTTCTATAGTCGGTTTGATCATACCTTGCTCCCATTGGAAAGATTGGTCTTTATTGTTTTCTTACTTTAAATGAAGCACAAGTATAATAATTCCGTAGGAATATGACAAGTAATCCAGGTATCTCCATCTATGAAGAACAGTCCTGACTGACAACTATAGTTCACTTTTATTATTGATATCCTTCCATTCATTCAGATGTCATGTATGTTTATTAATTTCTATGCTGTTAATAATGTTCCAGGCTTACCTTTCACTGTCTTGATTTTTTCTCAATTCCTTCTATAATTAACTGCTTCAGGAGGGAGAAATGTTTGAAGCAGTCTTTTATGAAACCATGGAAGATGGTCGTCTGCATTGCCTGCTTTGCCCCCATTCCTGTCTTATTGCTGAAGGTAAAGCCGGGCTTTGCGGCACCCGGGAAAACCATAACGGTCAGCTTTTTGCCCGCAATTACTCTCAGATATCCTCACTATCCATGGACCCTGTAGAGAAAAAACCCCTTTACCATTATTTTCCCGGTCATGATATTCTTTCGGTGGGAACCCTGGGCTGCAACCTCCATTGCAGGTTTTGCCAGAATCATCCTATTTCCCAATATTACCGTCATCACAATGATACCACCACTCAGCAAATCAGCCCGGCAGAGCTCAGTAAAATTGTAGAAGATCATCAGTCTTTCGGGGTGGCCTATACCTACTCCGAACCCATCGTATGGTATGAATATGTTATGGACTGTTCCAGACTGATGCATTCGCGGGGAATAAAAAATGTACTGGTTACCAATGGTTTTATCCAGCCTACCCCCTTACGTGAGCTCCTGCCCACCATAGACGCCATGAATATAGATCTCAAGGCATTTACCGACCAGAATTACCGGGCATTAGGGGGTATTAAGGAGAATATCCTGGAAACTATCCGCATTTGCCACCAGGCGGGCGTCCATATTGAATTGACTACCCTGGTAGTGACCGGCTTTAATGACAAACTATCTGAATTGGAAGCTCTTTTTAAATGGGTAGCTGAACTGGATCCTTCCATTCCCCTCCACCTGTCCCGATACCATCCCAGTTTTCAATACACTGCGCCCTCCACCAGCGCGGAACTTATGGTCAGCCTGGTAGAAAAAGCCAGAGAATACCTATCCTATGTCTATCTGGGTAACATGCCGGGCAGTCAGGACAGTATCTGTCCGGAATGCGGTACTACACTCATCAGCCGGGAATATTACCATACCCATATCCTGGCTTTGAAACCAACCGACAAAGGAGTATGTTGTACCCATTGCGGTAAAACTGTCAATTTCACACTACCTCCTGGAACAGTACATGCTGGTCATTGAATCAGCCCGTGAAGGCGGACTCACTCTTCAAGTGGATGGCCGCTACCTCTTATCCCGTTATAACCCTGCCAAAGACGCAGAAAGGATGGTACCACAGGATTCCGGTCATTCTGCCTTCCTTCTATTTTCTGCAGGGCTGGGTCATTTTACCACTGCGCTTTCTGCAGCAGGTATCCCTCGTGAAAATATTTTTATCTATGAGCCTCAGGCCCTACAGCAGGAGGGGTGGATATCATCACCTATGGCAAATCTGGAATCCTGGCTGGAAGAAATGCTTCTCCTTCGTTGTCAGCCCCGTATTTTGTCATTACCTAGTTTTGAAAAAGCCTTCCCCCAGGAGTTCAGGGAACTGGAGCAGACTTTTATCTCTGCACTGGCACACACCCTGGAAAACATTAAGGTATCCAGTTATTTTTCCCGGATCTGGTTCATAAACTTCTGGAGAAACCTCTGGCATAGACCCGGACCAGCGTATTTTTTCCAGCAAAATCTTCCGGAGGATTACCCGGTAGTAGTCACAGCCTCGGGGCCTTCTTTGGCAAAAAGCCTCCCCCTGCTGAAAAAACACCGGGACAAAGTCTGTATTTTATCCGTTCTCTCTTCATTTAATACCCTGACAGAGTCCGATATCTGTCCCGACGCGGTGGTTCTGACTGATGCCGGTGTGGGAAATATACTGCATGGCAGTCAGCTCCCTTCGAAAATTCCGGTATTTGCTTCCGTATACGCCAGCTCCGCTCTATTGTCCCGCCTGTCTAATCCGGTTATTTTTATAGACCCTCAGGAAATTTCCCATCCAGGCTGGAAAGTCAGTCAACCATCAGTTAGTATTGATGCAGGTTTGCTGGCCCGAAAACTTAGTTCTGGCCCTCTTCTTTTTGCGGGCCTGGATCTGGGGTACTCTCAGTCATTGAGTTCTCACAGCAATGCCAATGCCTTTCAGCATAGAGCTGTCATTACCTCCAACCGAAAAAAAACTGTGGAGAGCGGTATCATGGGGTGGATGCGCCGTTCAGACCTGAAACAGTCCGTGAATGGTTATGTTCATGGACAATTTATGCAATTAAGCCAATTGGTTTCATCCTTATTCCCGGAAGCATACTATATCCCGGGGGTGAGTGTACTGGAGGGATTAGGACAGGACACGGATTGGTTGGATGCACTTCCCCATAGAGAGTGGAAATGGCAGAAACATTGCTCTCCCCTCTCCTCCTTAAATCCAATGATTGAGGAGCTTTGGAATACCACCTTTCAGCTGCTGCTTCAACAGGATCGTGCAATCGGCAGAAGTGTTCTCACCCGTCATTTTCTGACTGGAGAAGATCTTTCCCTTTCTTTTATTAACATGACCAATAAACTGAATAAACTGAAAAACCTTTCAGAATTCTGATATCAGCGATATTCATTCACCTTACTCCAAGCTCTATAACTTAGATTCAGATCCTTTCTACAGTATTCAAGCAGCACCCAGTTATAAAATCTCCCTGAATAAAACCTGAATTCAGCTCAGTCCACCACTCTCCTGCTTGTTTTTTCCTGGGTTCCCCTATAAAATAAAGGTCATTTCAACAAAGGAAAGATGCAATGGAAATAAAGATTAAAAAACTCCACTCTCAGGCTCAACTGCCAGCCTACCAGACCCTGCATAGTGCCGGAGCTGATATTTATGCCTGCCTGGACCAACCGGTTGTCCTCCACCCTATGGAAATTCAACTTATACCCACTGGATTTGCAATGGAAATACCTGAGGGATATGAAGCCCAGGTACGCCCCCGCAGCGGGCTGGGAGCCAAAGGCATCAGTGTACCCAACGCGCCCGGGACTATAGACGCGGATTACCGTGGCGAGGTCAAAGTCATCCTCATTAACTTGTCAGGAAAGGATTTTACCATTCAGCATCATGACCGTATCGCCCAGATGGTGATCGCCCCTACTGTACAGGCTGTGTTTCATTTTCACGATGAACTTTCTGACACGGAAAGAGGAGCCGGAGGTTTCGGTTCCACAGGTGTAAAAAAATAAGGAAAAACAAGCCCTATGTTATTTAAAGATGAAGTCCTGATACAAGTCCGCTCCGGCAAAGGCGGAGATGGTGCTGCCACTTTCCGGCGGGCCAAATTTATACCCAAAGGTGGACCGGATGGAGGCGATGGTGGAGACGGTGGGGATGTCATCCTTCATACTAACCCACACATGCGCACCCTGTCTCATCTGCATCGTCTGCAGTGGTACAAAGCTCAGGACGGACAACCCGGCAGTGACCAGAAGTGTTATGGAAAAAGCGGAAATGACACAATTGTTGAAGTACCGCCCGGTACACTGGTCTACAATGATGAGACAGGCGAATTGATCGCTGACCTGGTGGAGACTGACAAATCTCTGGTAATCGCTCAGGGGGGAAAAGGCGGCAGAGGCAATGTCCATTTTAAAAGCTCAATAAAGCGTACTCCCATGTACGCGGAAGATGGTAAACCTGCTGTCCAAATGCGTCTTCGTCTGGAGCTCAAGCTTATTGCGCACGTGGGACTGGTGGGTCTGCCCAACGCCGGAAAGTCCACTCTGATCTCCCGTATCACAGCAGCCCGGCCTAAGATTGCAGATTATCCCTTTACTACTCTCGAGCCCAATCTGGGTGTTATGTCCCTGGATGAAGCCGGTACGCAGCTGCTAATCGCGGATATTCCAGGTTTAATTGAAGGCGCCCATAAGGGTAAAGGCCTGGGTCATAAATTCCTGCGTCATATCGAAAGGACACGTTTATTGTTTTTTGTACTGGATATAACGGATAAACCCAGGGAAAGTTTTGACACTTTGCGCAGTGAACTGGAAAACTACTCAGCGGCCCTGTATACCCGGGATTATATTATTGCCTTAAATAAAATTGATATGCTCACCAGTCCTGAACAGATAGAGGAAATCCGGCATGAATTTGATGACCTGAAGACGGAAGTGCTGGCCATATCTGCATTGACAGGAACCGGGCTATCAGACCTTAAAAACAAAATTTATCATCATTACCTGAGGGTGGAAGAGCCTCCCCAGGAGGAAAACCATGCCGATACGCCTCAGTAAAGAGACCATAGACGCTAAAAGAATCGTAATCAAACTGGGAACCCGCCAGATAACCGACCTGCAGTCAGTAAATCGTGATAATATACGCAAGCTGGTGGAAGAAATTACAGAGCTGCGGGCTCAGGGCCGGGAAGTAATACTTACCGTGAGCGGAGCCGTAGGTCTGGGAAGACTGGCCTTTAATCATCCTGCCTCAGAATCCCTGTCTATACCCCAGAAGCAGGCTTTTGCTGGAGTAGGACAGGTTCGACTGATGCATGAGCTGGATCATGCCTTTGGGGCCAGTAACATGCTGGTGGGCCAGGTCCTTTTGACGCATAATATCTTTGAACATCGCGGAGCATACCTCAATGCACGCAACACACTCAACACCATGTTGTCCATGAAAATAATCCCGGTGATCAATGAGAATGACTCCGTGGCAGTAGAAGAAATCAAATTCGGGGACAATGACCGTCTCGGTGCACTGGTAGCCCTCCTGGTGGATGCCGACCTCTATATTATACTGTCTGATATTGATGGGTTTTACCGGGACTTTGATACGGATCACCCCCTACTGGTAAGGGAGATCAACCTGGACGAAGACCGCGAACTTTTACAACATGCCCGAAATGCCCAGACTACCTTCAGTACCGGAGGCATGATCACCAAACTGGAAGCAGCCCGTATGACCACTCTATCTGGAATTCCCATGGTGATTGCCAATGGATTCAAAGACAGAGTCATTGAAAGGGTGCTGGATGACCTATCTGAAGGATCGATTTTTGTATCGAACAAGCTCAACCTCAGCGCCAAGAAACGCTGGATCACAGGTAAGAAAGTCAAAGGAAAGCTCATTGTCGACGAAGGGGCTGCCAAAGCTGTGATCAGTCATAAGAGTCTGCTGGCCAGCGGAATTGCGGGAATAGAGGGCCGATTTGAAGCAGGGGCCAATATCAGTATCCTGGACGAAGAGCTTAAAGAGATAGCCCGGGGATTATGTAATTATTCCTCGGAAGAACTGGGCCGTATTGCGGGGAAACACAGCCGGGAATTTGAAGCCCTGTTAGGGTATCCCAACCGCTATGACAGCGTGGTACATATCGATAACATGGTCATCGTCCACACGCCTGGACTCTAGGTCAGTCAATGAGATACTGTTTTTTATTACTGCTTGTTTTCTCCCTATATGACTGTGCTCCCTGGAAAGCAGACCAGGGTCCCCTGGGTACACCCTTTCAATGGTCCATACAGGTGCATCCTGATGGGGAAAATATAGTGAAAATCCGGATCAGGACCGCACCGCTGGAAAAAGAAAGTCTGGCCTGGGCGGATATCCTGTTCCGGTCTTTCGATATAGCATACCGGTTCGCCCAGCCTGTTGACCGTCTGATTATAGAATTGCCTCTACCTCAACGTTCCGGAGAATTATATGAGCTATATTTTTCCGATTATGATTCCTACAAAAATAAATCTATCAGTATGTCAGATCTTCTACCCAGGATGATAATTAAACCTCTGGAAACAGTTCCGGTTGATTTTTTTACACCATAAAAGTTGTGCAATTTGTCCTTGACACCTTTCCATAGTTTTCATTATACTCTTATCCTAAAAATAGTATAAAAGGAACTTCTCATGAAAAAATTAATTGCTGCAATTCTTCTTGTTTCCGGGATAAGCACTGTTTATTCTCAAAAAGATGCTATATTGATGGTAAATCCTTTGGAGAAGACCGCCATTGTCGGTGGACGGGAAACTTTTCTCCCCCGGATTTTTAAAGTAGAAAATGGTGAAAAGAGCCGGGAAAAATTAGAGATCAAAGAAATCCGCTACGAATTTGATGGTAAAGAAATATATGCCAGTAAAGCCAAACCCTTCTACATTAAATATGATTTTTCCTTTATCAAAAATGGTTCCTATCCCTTTAAAGTAGAGGTAAAAGATGAAAAAGGGGGGCAGCATGTCTTTTTTACCAATATCATTGTCTCCAATGTCAATGTCATTGTCCGGGCCAAGTTAAAAACTCCCATACCTCCAGGCCGTCAGCTCTTTATTGCAGGCAATCCCACTGTCCTGTCACCGGTAGAGGATGAATGGGAAGCCAAAGGAAAAGAATTCAAACAAGTAAACAAAGATACCTATGAGGTCAGTTTCCAGGCGGGTCTGAACAGCCGTCTGGTATTTGAAGTAAATTTGGGCAGCTGGGCTCTCAAAGGCCGGGATCCCAAGAATAATGTCATACACCCTACCGTCAAAATTACTGAGCCAAATCAGGTCATCGAAATTGAAGTTGATAATTGGGGGGTATTGCAGGGACATATATCCGGGACTGGCTATGTCATAGGATGGATGGGAGATCCTTCAGAACTGATTTTTTCTCATACCCATAAAGATGATTCCCCTACCACTATGGCCTGGAGATATGAGCAGGGTGATTTTCAGACCATGCAGACCACTAAAACACAGTTCTCTCACTTTATCATACCTTTCAAGCAGGGTAAAAAACTGGAATTTACGTTTACCCCCTTCAAGGAAACTAATACATTCCAGGTTCCCGCTCTGAGCTATCCTTTTCAATTTATTGCTGTGGGTGACATACGCATTTCCGGATCGTCCAAGATCCCCGGACTTATAGCTAAAGAAAAAGACACTTCTTTCATAGTGGATACCGGAGACATTGTGTTTTCCGGCTTAAATGCCACAGACTGGACAAGTTTCTTTAAGATATTCAAACCGCTAATTTCACAATTTATCTATCAGCCTGCCATCGGTAACCATGAAGAAGAGACTCCTCTCTACCAGCCGGTACTGGGACGTCCTTTCTGGTACTATTTTACCTGGGGCAACAGTCTGTTTATTAATCTGAATGACAATTCTCCCTTCCAGCCGGGCAGTGAACAGTACCAGTGGCTGACCAATACTCTGGAGAAAACCAAGAACTACAAATTCAAATTTGTCAGTTTTCATGTACCCATCTATACCAGCCGGGTAAAAGGACTCAATGAAGACGGCATTAAATATCTGGTGCCTCTGTTTGAGAAATACAAGATTGATGTGGTATTCAACGGTGATGATCACGGCTATGAAGCCACCTATCCCATGCTGCAGGGTAAAAAATCTGATAAAGGCGGTGTTATCTATATCGTTACTGCCGGAGGAGGCGCACCTCTCTATGACATGACCCGAAATGAGCCCTGGAGCCGATTCAATAAAAAAGCTTTTCATTATATGAGGGTAAAAGTCTGGGAAGACCATGTTATACTGGAAGCAGTAGAAGATAACAAGAAAGTATTTGATACCATTGAGATTAAAAAGTAACATATTCTCTGGTCTTGAATTGAAAAAACACACTTTAAAAAGAAAGTATGACATGAGATACGGCCCTTTCCAGGGCCGTTTTCTTATTTACAATTAGTATCAAATAATTCATTCTATAATAATTATAATTATTGACTTCTTTCACAGTGAAAAATATAATCGGATATCCCCAATTTAGTATTATCAGGTACTTTTTTTTAATTTCTGTTGAAATCAAAAATACAAGATAAATATGAATAAGTAAAAATACCGAAAATATGTATGTTTATTGGTATAAATTTGTAGAAAGGAGTCTTATGTGCACCCCCTTTTCAAGAAATTTATGATTATTTTTATTATTCTTTTTTCCACACATCTTCCCCTGAGTGCGAAATATGATGCCGGGGTATATATGAACTTTGGACGATTGTTCTTCGGTATATTCGGTACCGGTATTAATCTGGACTTTCTACGTCAACGAATGTTGAATGATAAAATCGGTCTCTCCGGTAAAATCTATTCTAAGATTAAGTTTTCCAGCTTTAGGTTTGATGTGGGAGCTGGTCCTGTGTTTTATCCTATAGAACCCATGAACGGATTGTATATTTCACCACAGGTCCGTTTTTCCTACAATGAAGCCAGAACCACTGCAAATTTTCTGATATACCCGGAACTGTCTGTAGGCTGGATGTGGAATATGGGTACCTCGTTTAGATTCGGAATCGGAGTCGAAGTAGCCGTTGGTTGGCTGTTTACCCTGGCCAGTAATCCTATGACATTTGAACCTGTGATATCCATTTGGATGGGCGGACCTTTGTTTTAAAAAAGCTATCCAAGATTTCATTTACTTTTTCCCTAATATATGTTATTTTTAAAACATGAGATTCAAAATAAAGCATTTTATCCTGGTGCTGCTTTTTGTGCTGAGTGTGTTGGATTTACATTCTCAAGCTCTAACAAATGTTCAACTCTACATTACAAATGCATGGAATAATTCATCTATAGTTTCTACACATTATGGATTAATTAAGGGTTATCCGGACCGGGATCAGACCCTGGTTTGGAAAGGTATCCCCTATGCGCAACCTCCTGTGAGAGAACTGCGCTGGATGGCTCCTCGTCCCCCGCAACCCTGGACCGGTATCAAAAAAGCCAACCATTTCGGAAATGCCTGTACCCAATTTCATCCTGTCTTAAAAGGCAGGATCGACGGCTCTGAGGATTGTCTCTATCTTAATATCTGGCGACCCCGCACCGCAGATTCTGGACTTCCGGTGTATGTATGGATTCACGGCGGTGGAAACACTATGGGTTCTGCCCATATGGTCCAGGAATATTATGGCCAATCTATCGCCCACCGTTCTCAGGTGGTATTTGTTTCCATTAATTACCGGCTGGGCCCATTTGGCTGGCTTTATCATCCTGCTCTCCATTCTACCAATAGCAACGCTTTAGATATCAGCGGAAATTACGGAACCCTGGACATCATACAGGCCCTGAAATGGATTCAGGAAAATATAGAAGCATTCGGGGGAGATCCTTCAAATGTAACCATCAGCGGTGAATCTGCCGGTGGGATGAATGTGTTATCTCTATTACTCAGTGATAAAAGCGAAGGGCTTTTTTCCAAGGCAATTTGTCAAAGCGGCGCACCTCGTTGTTCTTCTCTGGATGAATCCCAAAAACTCACGGAAAAAGTGATAATGAAACTTCTCATTAAAGATAGAAAAGCTAAGGATACTGAAGCAGCCCGTATCTATCTCAATAATATGACTGCCCCACAAATCAGGAAATATCTCTACAGTCACAGTGACCGTCAAATCCTGCAAACCCTGGCATCCCGTATGATGGGTATGATCGACATGCCCTATATTCTAAAAGATGGTACAGTGATACCTAAAGAAGGATACGATGCCTGGGATAAAGGAAAAAACCTGAAAAAGGTACCTTTGATAATTGGTAGCAATAAGGATGAGATCAAACTTTTTATGTTTTTTGGAAAACAGTATCAGAAAGATAAGGATCTCTATAATACCATTGCTCGATACGGCTCTGATATGTGGAAAGCTACTGGGGTAGACCAGATTGCGGAAGTACTTACTCGACAAAATGCCGGACCGGTATATAGTTATTGGTTCACATGGGGTTCTATAGGCCCTGATGGTCGGAGTGTTTTTCCCGGAGATTGGGGTTGGAAATTGGGGGCTTTTCACAGCCTGGAAATAGGTTTTTTCCTGGGTAATGACATGGTCTTTGGAGGTCTGGGCAGCTCGTTTATCTTTAAAAACTTCAATAAAATAGGCCGCCTGGCTTTATCCCGTGATATCATGCACTATACCTCCAGTTTTGTACATTTTGGTGACCCAAATCAGGGAAATGCTGATCTACCCACCTGGCTGCCCTGGGATAAACCTGAATCCTCCGGCTCCCTTGTCCTGGATGCTGATCTTGATAAGCCTCGTATAAGTATGATGATGCGTACATTCACATCTGAGAAACTAATTCAGGAAATGACTAACACTCAGCCGCCACACGTTATTGAACTCATCAAAAGACATCTGGTGATGCCCTAGCATAAATGAACTTCTCTGTTTTTTGATAATTTCACGCTAACAGTTTCAAATTCCAGCCGATTCTAATTCCGGAAATAAATGCTACTCACTCACAAATTACACATAATTTAGTCGAATAGCACTTTATCGCATACATCTGCACAGTGACGATAGCACCATGCACTCCCCTAATAAAATATTTAGTTATTTATTTGAAAAATATATAGTTAGGTGGTATAATTTATATTGTAAGCGGTTACATGCATATTACAAGCATTGTGCTGTTTTAGTTAAAAAAAGAATTTTAGAGGAGATGAAAAATGGTGAAAAAAATCGGCAAAGGTTTTCTGGGCATAGGACTTTTTGTACTGGCATTATTTACTGCCTGTACTATAAACGATCCTAACCCTCCCGCGGAAAACAATACCGCGATCTCAATCAGTTCACCCACTAACAATCAGGATGTGTATAATCCTATTTTGATCAGTGGGTCTTATTTTGATGAAAGAAATGTGAATTCCATCAAAATCTATTGTTCACCCGTAACCCTTGATTCCACCAACAGTATACAGGCGATTTACAGTGGTGCAACTCTGATTCCTTTCACGGGCTCACTCAGCAACGCTGTCAATGGTTATTGCTATATTTGGGCAGTAGCAATAAATCAGGATCAGCAGATCACTATTAGTCCTAAGGTACTGGTCAATAATAAAGGCAACCAGGTTAATACCAATAACTATGACTTTATAAAACCAACCACTATTATTCTTTCTCCCAGTAATCATCAGTCTGTCAGTGCCAGCTTTGATGTCAGTGGGACTGCCAATGACAACAAATCCGGGGTAGCTCTGGTATGGCTCAATGTGGACGGAGGAATATATCACAAAGTCGCTCAAGGTGGTGGAGTATGGCAGACCAATCTGACACTCCTCACCGAAGGTGACCATACCATTTCTACCTACGCGGTGGATTATTCCAACAATATCTCACTGACCAATAGTATTATAGTAAATTTCCTGGCAAGTCTGCCAAGCATCAGTATTCAGAACCCCTCTAATATGAAAATTGTGAAGAACAGTAGCATAAATATTTCTGGTACATCTTCAGTAGGCAGCGGTTCAATCACTTCTGTCGCGGTCAAGATAAATAATTCCGTTTATAATACTGCATCAGGTACTACAAACTGGTCTTTAAATAATGCCACACTAACCAGCCAAGGCACAAACCTGATTTTTGTGCGTGCTATTTCCAGTTCACATGTAACAAATATCACCTCTATTAAAGTGATCCTGGATAACGTTTCTCCTTCTGCTGCCATCACTTCCCCGGCAGATTCTGCCATACTGAAAACCAACCCGATTACAGTCAGCGGTACTGCTTCGGACACTACCACCTGGATCACAAATGTAAAAGTAGGGATCGACGGTGCCTACATTAATGCCACCGGTTTAAATAACTGGTCTGCCTCCCTCAGTGCAGGCGATGGTACACATACCATTTCCGTTTATTCTGTGGATGCAGCTGGAAATTCTTCCGCTGTAGATAGTATTGATGTTACCGTTGATAGAACAGCACCCACACTTTCTGTTAACACAATTCCTTCATCTGTACAAGATTCTGCACTTGTGGTATCCGGTACTGCCAGCGATGCCACTACCGGAATGGATGGAGTATATGTTAAACTGAATAATGGTGCTTTTACCAAGGCTCTAGGCAGCACTTCTTGGAGTAATAATCTGACTCTGATAAATGGTGCTAACATCATCAAAATTTTTGCCAAGGATATAGCCGGTAATGTTACAGTCACAAATTCCTATACTGTAACTAAACAGACCAGTACTATACTGACCGTAAAATTTAAACTACCTGCCGGTTGGACTACACCCCACCTCTATTTTTATAACGCAGTACCTACTAATTCCGTAACCACTACCTGGGCAAATGCCCCTGCAATGACAAATGAAGGTAATGGCTGGTGGACTATTAGTCTGAACGCTCAGCAGTTAAGGTTGATTTTTAAAGATGGCACACATCAGATTCCGGCAGCAAATATACCAGGAATGCTTGTAACCAACAATATTGTAAATTATTACTGGACCAATAATCATTGGTATGCCGCAAATCCTGAACCTACGGTAGACCTTAGCTGTACCATCCTTTCTCCTGCTAATAACAGCCTTACTCTGCAAAGTAATATCACAGTTTCAGGCAATGCCTATGCTAATCAAAGTCTTTCTGCAGTTTATATTAGTATAAATAATGGAACATATAACATCGCCTCAGGTACAAATACATGGACATATTCCACCTCATTGGTTGTGGGTACCAATATTATTAAAGCTTATGCGGTGGGTAATGGAGGCAATCGTTCTATTACAAACACAGTTAAAATAATACGACGATTAGGTGGAAGCAATCCTTACCCTGGAACCTATTCTGGAAGGAAAGGAGCTTGGTTATATTCTGATGGAGTTGAATTCTCAACATTCTGGCGCACAGTGGCTGCAGATAAAGTTTATGTTACCGGTGATTTTTGCAGTTGGACTTTGAAGCCTCTGACTAATATCGGCAATAATATCTGGGTGGGATTTGTCCCAGGTGTTCAATCTGGAGCAAACTATAAATTTGTAGGTATTAAGGGTACTGTAACCAACTGGATCCAGGATATATATGGAGCCTACACCCACGGTGATCTGGGTAACAGCATTGTAGTTGACCATTCTGAATTTACCTGGCAGGACGGCAGCTGGTCCAGACCTGCCTGGGACACCTACGCCTTATACGAAGTTAATGTAAATGAATTCACTGCCAGCGATACCACTATCACAGCCTCTAAGAGAGGCACTTACCTGGGTGCAGCCGAAAAAATGTCCTACCTGCAAACTCTGGGTATTACCTGTATCGAATTGATGCCTATAGCAGAATTCGGCGGCAATGCTCCAGGATGGGGCTATGACACCGCTATATTTACATCACCTGAATCCAGCTACGGTACCACTCCTTTTGTGGGATACCAGACCATTAATGAGTTTAAAACTCTGGTTAATGAAGCACATAAACATGGAATCGCAGTGGTATTGGATGTGGTATTCAATCATACCGGCGGATCCAATCCTTTCTGGTCGATGGACCGTCTGCTGTATTTTGACTGGAATAATGACGGTTTAGTACAAGCCAATCCCGGTCAACCCGATAATTCTCCCTGGGGTAACCATTTCTGTAACTGGAAAACAGAAGTTCAAAATTATTCCAAAGAAGTACTGGAATACTGGATCACTGAATACCATGTGGACGGATTCCGATATGACGCAGCCAATACTGACTACATTGTTGACAACTTCATAAACAATATGAAAAGCTATCTGGAACCCAAATATCCAAACCTGATTACTTTTGTGGAAAGCCTGCCGCCTCAGAATGCGCACAAAACCAAAGGGCCCCAGTGGAACCTGCCCTATTACAAAAACGCCCGCGAAGTACTTAAAGGTGTGGGGACTGTGGATCAGGCTAACCCCGGCGGATATGACAATTACGGTTTCAGCATGATGGCCAATATTGATGTAAGCTATCTGGATACCGCCTGGGGCTATTCTACAAGTGCCTGGCATGTACTGAACTATATGGACAGTCACGATGAAAAATCAGTGGCAGCTTATTTGATCAATGCCGGACTCAGCTCTTCTGTGTCCTGGAAATCCAGATTGGCGATTGCTACTCTGATTGCTTCTAAAGGTTTCCCCATGATTTATGGCGGACAGGAATTCGGAAATGACCGCGACACACCGGATGAAGGTCTGCCTGGACGAACAGATCTAAGGCCTCTGAACTGGAGCACTTATACTGCTAACAAAACCTCTATATATGACTACTATGCAGGTATGCTGAATCTGCGTAAAAACCATGCTTCTCTGAGGAACCTGAATAACCGGGCTAATCTGATTTATGGAGCCACCGATAATTGTGTCGGTTACCGTTTTGAAAAATCAGGAGACAGTACCTTTGTGATCTTCCTAAATTTCGGCGGAGACAAGAACAGCTTTAGTCTGAATTCACTGGGATCAGGTACCTGGAAACTTATCGCCGGACCGGACACCTTCTATGGTGAAGGCTCTACTACCACCAAGACACAATGGGATACAATAACCTTAAATGGTTCATCTGCCCTGGTGTTCATGCTTCAATAAACCTCCTAAAATAGAGAAGAGCGGGTATGTTGGACATACCCGCTCTTTTTATTTTATGCTCAGTATTTTAATAATTAATAATCTCCATTATATTCTTCTCCGTCTCCTTCACTATTGTCGTCATATCCTGAATCAATCTGATTTTCCTGTTCTTTATTCAGAATGTACCCCTGGTAGGACTCTTTCCAATAATCTATAGCATAATCCCGGTCATACCCTTCCCATTCAGACACTTTGTTATTTTTATATTTATTTTGGCTCATACTGAGTCCCAGTGACTCAAATTCCGAAGTGTCTTTATATATGAACACCCCGTTTATGGACAAACCGCCGGCATTATTATGAAAATCATTATAACTTAACAGCAGATCATAACCATCATAAATTACAAGTGTATCCACAGAGTTATTAAAAAATTCAGTATGAGTTATCTGCAAATTATAAACAGAATAGGCACTTATTCCATGGGTACCGCACCCATTAAGCTGACAATAGTTGATGGTAATATTTCCACATGCCCCCATACTGATCACACTTCCGCTGCAGGTATAATCCTCTGGTACAGGAGGTTCATGATAGATTATTAAATCCTTAATGGTGATATCATAACATTCAGTCATCGATAAAATGTCACTATCCATATTGGTAGAAACAATTTCTACTTTACCATCACCTGCAAGTAGAAAACCCTTTTTCCCGTACATATTAATCTCTGTGTAGTATTTTCCAGCCTGAAAATAGACACTGGACCCATCCGGGGCATTATTTACCCAGTCACTTAAATCAAACTCCCCGCTATTGATCATTTCAGGAGTTACATTAAGAACCTGAGCGACCTGGTTATCCCCCTCTTCGTCGTAATATTCATATCCTTCACTGTTATCGTAATTGTTTTCATCTCCTTCCTGATAACCATCATTATCCTGATTATCATATGTATCTTCTTCATATTGTTTTGTGACACTTTCAGGGATTTCTACCCCCTTACTACGCAACCAGGTAATCAGCTCACGCATATTTTCCTTTTCTTCTTCCCAACCCCAATTGTGATAATTATTTCCCTGGAAACGGTTGTTTTCTACCACCAGTACCAGTTTACCTTCAAATATTTTCCTGGCTTCTGCGTTATCCGGCATGTTATCAGTGATCTGCCCACCCTGATAGTAGATACTCCCTCCATTATCTGTAATGTCATTATCCGTAATGATCAATGGTTCCGTATCCTGGAAATGCAATGCCCAGGCTGAATTTTTGTGTATATTATTCTTTACGACTGTCAGCCCCTTTATGTCAAAGGCGTTGATACCTACAATACCGGAACCATTCAAATCACATTTCTCCACCAGTATATTTTTAGAAGCATACATATTGATCACATGACCCGAACACTCCCAGTTCTCTTCCACGTGCGGTTTACGGTGAGTCATGTGGATACCACTGACCTCAATTCCATCACATTCACCGATAACCAGGATATCCATCCAGTCTTCCTGGCCTTCCAGTTTGACTTCTCCCTGTCCTTCAATTCTAATATTCTTTTTATTATAAAAACTGACTGAATCTTTTAGTTTATATGTCCCTTTTTTTAAGACCACTTTAGTATTATCTTTGATGCCAGAAATTTTTTCCTGGATATCCTTATCAGTGGGACTTAAAGTCAAAGTATTCTTATAGACTACTGCCCAGGAATTTACAGATAAAAAAGCAAACAGTAAGCTGGAAATAAAAACTGTTTTTTTCATGTCACACTCCAAATTATGAAATTAATATACCCAGTTATCTTATCATTCTAAATCGAAAATTTCATTTATTCTCAATTATTTCTGATTCTGAATACCATTTTATTATTGAAATTAGTGATAAATATCATTATAATGAGTACAAGTCTGGGGGAAAATATGAATCGACAAATCAAAGATACGCTCATCAGAAATATGCACAAACAAAAAGCCGAAAATAATAATTCCAGGAGTATAAACGTGAAAGCACCTATGGGAACAAAACTTAAGTACAACTTTGAAAACTTCATGGCCAAAGGCGGAAAATCTGTATTTATCAGCCTGTTTATTTTGTTTATTGTCAGCTTTGTGGTGTCACTGGGAATCAGGGCCCTGGTAATGGTCCTGGATCCTGAAGCCAAGACTGTGGTATCCTGGCTGGAACATTTATGGATCACTTTCCTGCAGATCACTGACCCTGGTGCGGTGGCTGAGGAGACCGGGAAAAATATCTGGTTTAAACTATCCGGTACCATTACCATGTTCCTGGGTCTGATCATCTTTTCAATGCTGGTTGCTTTTATTACTACTCAGCTGGAAGAACTGCTCTATAAATTGAGAAAAGGCCGCAGTACAGTCATCGAATCAAACCATTCTCTTATCCTGGGATGGAATGACAGAGTAAATGATATCATCAAAGAGCTTATCTTGGCCAATGAAAGTGAAAAAGATGCTGCCATAGTCATTCTTTCAGAGATGGATAAAGAGGAAATGGACGATGAACTTCATGATGCTTTTCCTGATACAAAGACGACCCGACTAATTACCCGAACCGGTTCTCCCAGTTCTCTCAGTGATCTCAAGAGAGTGAATGCCAGTGAAGCCCGTTCTGCCATTGTTCTGGCATCCTGTTCAGATGGAGCCTCCCCTCAGGAGCAAAGTATATCTGACTCACAGACTATAAAAGTATTCTGGCTCTCCAGGTCCTGAATGAAGAACTCCCCATTATCGGAGAGATCTTTAGTGAAGCAAAACGTGAACTTATAAAAAGTTTTGAATCAGATCACATCATCGCTCTGGATGCCTGGGAAATCCTGGGTAAGATACTGGTACAAACATCTCTGACCAGCGGTCTGGAAATGGTTTATAATGAGATGCTGTCTTTTGACGGCTGTGAAGTGTATTTTTACGGTACCAACTGGAAGAATGTCCCATTTTATGAATTAGCAGGACATTTTGTGGATGGTATTCCTCTGGGTATACGGCATAAAGACGGTTCTATAGCAGTCCGGCCGGAAAAATCTACGCTGATGCAGGAAGGAGACGAAATAATCATCCTGGCACAGGATGACTCTGCTGTAAAATATAATCCCCGTGTACTTTTCCAGCCCAAAGACCTGCCTTATTCCGAAAAACGTAAAGAAAAGCTGACAGAGCGGCTGCTCTTTTTAGGCTGGCATAGCGTTGCGCATGTACTGATAAAGGAATACGCGGATTATCTGAAAGAAGGTTCTCTTATCGATATTATGATAAATGACCCCTCACCTGAGGTACAAAAAGTCATTGCACAATTTAAAAAAGAATTCCATTTTCTGAATATCAATATGATTCCCGGTGATCCTATGTCCAGGGAATACCTTTCTTCAATTAATCCCACCTCGTACAATACGGTCATTATTCTCAACCAGAATGAAGACGATTATGAACCGGAAAGGGTAGATTCAGATACCCTGGTAATTCTCCTTTTGCTTCGTCAAATTATGGAAAAATCAGAACAGACAAAGAAGACTAAAATTATCACCCAGGTTTTAAACTCAGAAAACCAGGAATTGATTACCCAGTCTACCGTGGATGACTTTATTATCAGTAATAAACTCATCACCATGATCATTGCCCAGCTTTCTGAACAGCCCTCTATAAAAGCGTTCTATGACGATCTGTTCCAGGAAGAAGGCAGTGAGATCTATCTCAAACCGGCATCCTATTATTTCTCGTCGCTGCCGGTAGAAGTGAGCTTTATTGATATCATGCATGCTGCATCTAAGAGAGACGAAATTTGTCTGGGTGTCCGTCAAAACAGTTTGGCTGATGATCCTGAACAGAATTTCGGCGTACGTCTGGACCCTCCCAAAACTGCACGGTTTACTTTGACAGCTGAGGATACCCTGGTAGTATTATCAGAGGATGAATTGTAAGAAAAAATATCTTTAATTCAGGGGCTGTCTTCAGGACAGCCCCTTTTTTCATCGGTTTCCAGGAACTATTTTCATTCCCCAGGTGAGGGGTAATCTGAAACCTGCTGAAAAGAAAGGGTGCCCATCATAGACTCCTGCCCGAAAACGAATCAAATAATAACTGAAATTCACTTCTGCTCCCACCGCTATGGCGGGATCGCGATTTATGGTATATGCTGGAAAAGAGTTGTAACTATTATCCCAGAGATCGGCTTGCCGTATAGTATACCCCAACAATCCATGAATGTAGAAGATCCATTCTGAAGATGTCAATACCAGTTTGGGAATATTCATCACCTTATAGCCGAAGTATAAGATGATATCATTAGCATGAAAATCGATTTCTGTTATACTGTTGAAAGTTTGACCAAAAACTATAGGATTCCAGTCAGATTTGGTATTTAATTCCGACCAAAGCAGCCCTTCCAAGCCCAATTCCCATAATTTAAGTCTAAAAATGGGACAGTGTAATTTTTCATAAGTATAGGTGATTTCTTCTCCGTAATAAGTGGTACGGCTCTGCATATTGATGATGCGGGAAACCGGCTGATCCTGGATGTACCTGGATTGCTGCAGTGCAAATCCCAGCCCAAACTCCACTCCCAGAAAATTTAGAGGCCCGTATCCGCCTGTAAATGAACTGTGAAACAGTATTTTACCATTGAAAATATCCAGATTGATGCCGGAATGAAAGTCATAATGATCAACCAGTGTAGCACTGAATAAATCCACATCAATATAATTGAATCTAGGTAGAGGGTAACCTCTTATTATGGCAGGAGTTAGTAAAACTATAACCAGTATCAGTTTTTTCATTATGCCTCCCTCCCCTATTTCTCAATGATTTATTCTAATGAAGATGGCTGACATATGCAAATTGATATTGAAATATTTTCCGGATTTTATTTGAATTGTTTACATAAACACGGCGGCGTCTCTGATTTTTTGTTTGATGGTATTTAATTCATTGCGGAATCCGCCCGGCACAAAAGGTAAGGCTTTAAGATAAACATAGGCTTCTTCCAGACGTTTGGACTCTATGAGGCAGTACGTTAAGTTGTGCAGGGTCTGCGGAGTGCGCTTAATACGCAAAGCTTTTTCAAAACAAGGCAGAGCGTCATTCAAATATCCGCTTTTAATATAGACAGTTCCCAGATTGAAATATGCCCTTTCAAAAAGAGGTGCCAGACTAATAGCTTCACGATATAGGCGGATGGCATTGACTATTTTGCCTCTTGAAGCCTGGATATTGGCCAGGTGATAATAAAACAGAGGATTAGCCGGGAATTGACGGCTGAGTTTGAGTAAAAATGCTTCTGCTTTTTCATAGTGTCCGATTTTATAATAGGCGCGCGCGCTCAGCCACATCAGCCGGTAGTCTTTTTCTGTCAAAGCCTGTACGACCGGATCGGTCAGCACTTCCCAGGTGAGACTTTCATTTTTCATATCACTGATTAGTTCCACAAAATCCATGAGTAATTCTACATTATCAGGATAATCCTTTAGACCCATTCTGATCTGTGTTATAGCCAGATGGTAATGGCCCTGGAATTGATCCAAAAACACGCTGGCTCTATATTCCTCCAGCTTGAGATCATAGGAAAGCCCGGAAAAATGGATGTACTTTTTCACAGCTGCAGCTTTATCCAGAATACGCCGGGAAGTCTTGAGTGCAAAACAGCGCAGGAAATAATGATCACTCTGCAGCATAGCTTCTCGTAATGTGTCCAGTTCGGTGAGATCTCCTCTTAAAAAATGGAACCAGTACCGCGTATACAAAGCAAAACCGCCGGCTTGCTTATGCTTCTTTAATAATCTGGAAATGGAAGGGAAATCGTTTAGCTGAAGATAACAATATAAAAGATAGGATAAGGATTTTTCATGATATCCAATATGCAGAGACTTTTTCAAAGCTCTGATGGATTCCTGCCAATCGCCGGCTACTAATAAAAGCTTGGCATTTTCATAAAGTTTTTTTTGTTCCGTAGTCGCTGTCATTTATATAACCCTGTATTAATAAGTCTCCATCTATATTTTCGACAGAAACCCGTTTCAGGGTTAGTGCTTTATTCATTAAACGATGTGTCTCACCAGCAAAGGGCTGTATCCCCTTACCTCCCAAAATCTTGGGGGCTACACAGACCAGAAGCTTATCGATTACTTCATCCTGCAGACAGCGATAAAAAACCCGCCCTCCTCCTTCTATTAAAAGGGATTCTATACTGCGTTCTTCACCCAGACGGGCCAGGAGCTCACGGTAGGAAAAGGGACTGTCCATAAGCATAATTTCCTTACCTCTGTCATCGCAGAGCCTGTGAAAAGATTGAGGAGCCTCTTTTCCCACTACAAACAGAGTTCGAAGATCATCACGAACCAGATGATATCCTGCGGGAGTTTCCCCTCTGGGATCTATGATTATACGTAAAGGATCCTTTACTTTGGGTACCAGCCGGACATTCAGCTGAGGATTATCTTTAAGCACAGTACCAATGCCCACCATGATGGCATCTACCTTGTTACGGAGCTCATGTACCCAGCGTAGACTACCCGGACCGCTGATCCATTGGCTATCCCCATCAATATTGGAGATATTACCATCCAGTGTCATAGCGTATTTTGCGTAGACAAAAGGAAGTCCGGTCTGAATATATTTCTCATAATCTTCATTTAAAAGTTTTAATTCCGGGTCGATTTCCTGGTTTACATGTACCTGTATACCAGCTGCTTTTAGACGGGCAATACCCCTGCCGCTGACTTTTGGATTTGGATCTTCCATGCCAATATAAATCTCTGAAATCCCTGCGTTAATTATAGCCTGAGTACAGGAAGCGGTGCGCTTGCCGGGATAGTCTACACAAGGTTCTAAAGTGACATACATGGATGCCCCCCGGGCACTCTCCCCGGCCTGACGCAAAGCCATCACTTCAGCGTGTTCATGGCCGGCTGCCTGAGTCACACCTGTACCAATTACCACTCCATCTTTCACAATCACTGAACCCACGGCCGGGTTGGGAGAAGTGGATCCTTTTGCGGAATGGGCCATGATCAGCGCTTCCTGAAAATACTTGTCACTATACATAAAATATTCCTTATTTTTTCCGAAAATTATAAAGCACAGATTGTGCATCTCTGTGCGTAATTCCAGGGGTTAATGATGCTTACCTAACCCCTTATATTATAAATAATTACGCAATGTAAATCAATTAATTTTGCACAGAGAAAGTATTCATTTGTATATCTCTATATCCGATATACAGTTATAGATGGAATATATTTCCATGCAGGATATACAGTTATCCTAGTTGATGCTTACCCGGTTTTGTGCGTAAATTACCCTGTCCTAAGTTGTTGGCAGACAAGCACTTTTCCGGATTTGATTTTTTCCTTGCGTCCCTATTATAATATGAGTCCAGTATGCAGAAAATTGGTTTTTATATAAATAAGTTTTTTACGGTCAGTCAGGAATTCTAGGAAGGGGAAATACATGGAGACATGGTCCAAGATTTATGCGGAGCTGATCAAGGCGTATGATTCACAGTTAAACTCAGCCATCCTGGACAAGATCAAGTTCAAGGAGATACTGAACAATGACACTATTGTTCTGATTGCTCCGGACCAGCTTACCGCCGGTTGGTTTAATGAGAACTTTCTTCAGCTGGCCAAAGCCGCCAGCCGGGATCTTTTTGATAAGAGATATAAATTCCAATTAGAAGTGGCTGCCACACCCAAAAGTTATACCAACGTACCTGAAGAAAAAGTTTCCACAGCCGCCAAACTCAACCCATCCTCAGTCAAGCTGGACAGCCGTTACAAATTTGAAAATTTTGTGGTAGGCTCCTCCAACGACTTTGCCTATGCCGCAGCTATCAATGTAGCTGACCATCCCGGCCAGACTTACAACCCCCTGTTCATTTATGGCAATGTAGCCCTGGGCAAGACCCATCTGCTGCAGGCAGTGGCCCATCACATCCTGGAGACCAAACAGGACGCCAAGGTGATGTACCTGACCAGTGAAAAATTCACCAACGAGTTTATCGAAAGCCTCATGAAAAAAGAAACCGATAAATTCCGCCGCAAATTCCGTAATATCGACGTTCTTATTATAGACGATATCCAATTCTTCCAGGACAAGGATTCCACCCTGGAAGAACTTTTCCATACTTTCAACAAGCTCAGCCAGGACCGCAAACAGATGATATTTGCCTGCGACCGTCCGCCAAAGAGCTTGTCCTCCATCGAAGACCGCCTGCGTACCCGTTTTGATTCCGGACTTACCGTGGAAATCAAAGCCCCTAACTATGAAACCCGTAAAGCCATCCTCATGAACCGGGCTAAGAATGAAAAAGTCGATATACCCGAAAATGTGATTGACTATATTGCCAAAAACATTGAGAATGATATCCGCATGCTGGAAGGCTCCCTGATCAAAATCATAGCCTATTCCAACCTCAAGAAAAAGGATGTCTCCCTGGAACTGGCTAAAGAGATCCTGCGTGATAAGATCAAGATCGAGGTCCCCAAGGATATCACTGTCACCGATATCCAGAAGACCGTTTCCCGATATTTTGGTATCTCTACCACTGACCTCAAGAGCGAAAAGCGTCAGGAAAGCGTGAGCTATCCCCGTCAGATCGCTATGTTTCTGGCCAAGGAATATACCAATTTAAGTCTCACCGAGATCGGTCACCTGTTCGGCGGCAAGGCCCACACCACGGTGATGCGTTCCAGCCATAAAATTTCAGACCTGGTCAAGCGCCGTAAAAAGGTAAAAAAAGAAGTGGAAGATATCATTTCCAGCTTCTATGATAAAAAATAAAGAAACAGCCCTTCGTTGACGCGGAGGGCTGATTTTTTTCCAGTCATCTCATCAGTGGTGCTGAATACTTTTTTTCCACAACCCCGCCGGGGCGGGGGTACCTGGAGGGCGGCGGTAGGACGGGATATGTTTCAGCCTGTTTTTAGTAAAAAATAAAAACTCTGTTCTCCACCGGTTCGGTTTCTTTTTGGTGCCGTTATTATTAAGGCTCCGCCCTTGATCAAGCCTGTATGTGGGATTAGAGGCCTTAATTCCCTTTGTTTAGTACACGCCCCTGACTCAAAAACACCAGTAGCGCGGCATACTGTACCATTACCGAGAAAACAACCACCGGTACAGGCCCCCATTGGTCATAAAACAGCCCTATCACCACACTCCCGGCGAACCAGCCGGCTCCGAATAGAGTATAAAAAAGGCCATAGGCCCGGGCGCGCTTGTCTTCACTGACCTGATCGCCGATGGCGGCTTTGAGTATGGATTCCTGAGTCCCTACACTGATACCCCACAGCGCCATCCCTGCCATCACACCGGCAGCTCCACCCAGAAACACCAGGGGGGCCGTGAAGACTTCCGCCAGGAATAAAACCCCCAGAATTCTGATGCCGAACCGGTCGTACAGCCAGCCGAACAGCATGGCCGCGGCGGCATCTACCGCCATAGCCCCGGCGTAGAGTAGCGGTATGGCCTGATCCGGGATGATATTTTTATTCTTCAGATGCAGCCCGATCAGCGGAAAGTCTGTAATACCCATGGCCAGGAGAGCCGCCGCGATGACCAGCACCCAGTAGGTATGACTATAACCTTTTAAACCAATCTGGGGGGTCTTACTGGTCAGTTCAAATTTTTCCGGATGGGGAAATAGAAATCGGGCCAGAATAGTAAACAGCACCGCCAGGCCCGCAGGGATGAATAACAGTAACAATCCCGTGCGGTATTCAGCCAGCTCACTAGCATCCTGGGTGGTAAAAAGCAGCAGCGAGAATAAAGCTGGGCCCAAAAAGGCCCCGATCTGATCCATGGCTTCGTGCAGTCCAAAACCGAATCCGCTGCCCGTCTTTTTGGCAGCAAAAGATATCACCGCGTCATGGGCTGGCTTGCGTATAGCTTTTCCTATCCTTTCCAGGAATAAAAAGATTACCGCCAGTTTCCAGCCCTGTACAAAGGCCAGGAGAGGCAGAGAGCTTAATTGAATCACATATCCCAGGATAATGAGCAGCCAGTAACGCCGGGTACGGTCCGCCAGACTACCGGAAAGTAACCGCAGGGTATATCCCAGCCACTCTCCTAAACCGGCCGCGGCGCCCAGAGCCAGAGCACTGCTTCCCAGGATCTTGAGATACTGACCTGCTACACTTCTTCCGCCTTCATAGTTCATATCCGCAAACAGGCTGACCACACCAAACAATATAATCATAGCTATAGCTGATTTTCGGGTCAAGGCTGTTTCTGATACTTTCATTATCCCCCCTTCTTTCAGGCCGGGTGAGCTGCATAATGAAATCTATTTTTTCTAAAAAAGTGTATGTTATTAAAAGAAAGGCATCAAGTTTTGTGGCAGTAATTCAGTAATAAGCCCTTTTAAAGAAAAGACCATGAGCGGGAACCGGAATTTTATATTTACCGGGGACACTGGACTTCCTCTGAAGAGCGTGCATAATCTGCTCCCGGGTGACCCTGTCACCTCTCTGAAAATTCAGTGTCACCGAAACCAATGAGCGTATCATACCCTGTAAAAAACCATTGGCTTTGATGGTAAAAATCAAATGTGATCCCTGCTGGTATGCACGAAAATAGTAAATCTTTCTGATGGTGTTTTTTTCTTCATCTCCATAACCATAACAAAAATCCGAAAAATCATGTTCCCCTTTAAAAACAGGCAAAATTTCCCGGATCTTCTCCAAATCTATAGTATAGGGATAAGAGTAGGCATAGTTCCTCCAGAAGGGGGAGGGATTGTTACCCGGAATAATATGATAGATATACTCTCTGGCTATAGCAGAAAATCTGGTATGAAAATCCGGAGGACGAAGAAATGCTGACAGTACCCGGACATCCGGGGGCAGATTACGGTTCAAGGCTACCGGAATTTTTTCCAGAGGTATATTACCCCTGTTATCTACAAAATGCGCAGAATACCTAAGGGCATGAGCATGAGCATCAGTACGTCCTGCTCCATGACACCGGACATCCTGTTGATACACCTGAGAGAGAGCCTGCTCCAGGACTCCCTGGACACTAGGTAGCTGAGGCTGGCGTTGCCAGCCATAATACTCAGTTCCGTCATAGGATAGATTCAGCAAAATTACCGGGGACATCAGCTTGCCGTTCCCAATTCCCGAAGGTTTTCCAGGGCAGTATTTAATTCTTCCAGCCTTATAAACCGTGATAGACGATATAATTCCTGTTTATTCCGGATAATTATCAGAGTAGGAACTGTGAACACCATATTCTGGGCAGCTATATCCGGATGCTGTTCCAGGTTGATCTTGGACCAGTTCATCTCCGGATAATCTTCCATTAATTGGTTAATTGCCGGAGCGGCATCCTGACAGGCGGTACAAAGGGGATGATGGAAATACAACATAACCGCTTTTTCTTGGCTTAATTCCAGCAATTCATCCACGCTTCTTATTTCCAACTGGCTCATGAATTCTCCTGATTATGAAAAAGATATTTTATCCTGTATCAATTAACCTGTCAATGTGAGATTCGTCCTTTTTTATCTTACAAATGTTTTTTGACTTGCAATTTTTTTTGGTGATGCTATACTTAATATACGGGGAATGAATAATGGAAAAATACATCTCAATCACACTCAGCATCAAAGAATTGCGGCCTGGATTTATTTTAAATGAAGACCTGAATCTGGGTAAAGATCTCAAAACCGGCCACGTTCTTAGTCCATCCGACGTAGACTTTATTCAGTCTACCCAGATTAAAAAAGTCAGTATCCTTCGTATTGATGATACACCGGTGATTCCTGATAGTACTATTCCCCATCTCAAATTCCGTCATCAGCGGCCTTCGATACAGGCTGATAATTTTCTGTCTTATCTTACGGATCAGAAACATAGTAAGGAAATTCAGCATTTTAACCGTCTTTACATCGAAGACTTCCGGGGTAGTGACGATGTTGCATATCAGGACGAAAAATATGAGTATTTTTTTACTAAATTTGAACTAAATGACAATCCTGATTTTAACCGGAACAGATCTGATGGGGAGGAATCCTTAAAGAGTTTTATCCGCTCGCATCGTGATATTGCCAAATTAAAATCAATGAATCCGCTTAAACTGGAAGATATGCTCCAGAAAATCGGCATGTATGAAGAAGTATTTGATCTGTTTTTTCAGACATTACTGGAGGATAGAGTCCGCTTCACCAGCGTCATGGATAGTGTCATGCTGGAATTAGCCATGGATTTTGCTCAGATTCCCACCAGAAGCCTGCTGGCTTTGTTTAGTGAGCACTATACAAAATCAGGCTTTTTCGTTCATCACAGTTTTCAGGTATGCCTGCTTTCTATCATCCTGGCTATAGAGACTACCCATCTGCTCCATGAAAAAACAGAATTTCTTTTAAAGAATGATATCAAAACATTTATCAGAATCACCAAAAAGGTCTATAATCTGGAAGATATCATTAAACTGGGCATTGCTGCCCTGCTCCATGACATCGACTTTATGAAAAAAATTCCTGATTTAAATGCTAATATGCAGTTTGATGCTAAGCATTTTTCTATCATTGACCTGCATCCTTCCAATGGCTACCAGTTAGCCAAGATGCTGGGACTGGATTTTGAGATACAATCTGCCATCTACCAGCATCATGAAAGATATGACGGAACAGGCTATCCTCATAATGTGTCTCCTCACTTATTCACAAAATATACCCCAGTTCTGATGTTTGCAGAATATTACATCGAATATACCACCATCAATCCATTTAACAGTGTCACGCTCAGCCCCCGTAAGACCGTTATCCAATTACTTACTCAGCACCGTCACTTGCTGGACGGAGATGTGCTTATGAGTTTTCTGCGAGCAGCCTCCCTATTCCCGGTAGGTACGTGGGTTCAGCTTTCTGACAGCAATATAGGTCTGGTTTATGATGTTAATCCTGATGCTCTGGAATCACCCATGGTACGCATACTGTACAACCAGCAGATGCAGCCTATTGAACCGGATAACATTGATCTACGTATCGATGGCCGTAAAATTACGGAGACTGTCAGAAGTTCTGTGATTCAAAGGCTGCTTCAAAGCCCGCATCCTCAGATGCTTAACGTCTGATTTTGTTAAGAAATCTTCTTGATATATACCAGAATAACTTTTATAATATTAAAAATATTTTTAGGTACGGCATAATATAAATGACCCAGCATATCGAATCTATCGTAAAAGTAGAGCAACTTCATGCCGGCTATGTATTAAATGAGACTATTACACAACACCCGGGACTGACACAAGGCAGGGTACTCACGCCTGATGATATCGAGAAACTCAAAAACACACCCGGTCTCACAGAAATATCTGTTTTTGCCATCGATAAAACCTCTCAACTGGAAAGAAGGATAGCACAAACCCAAGCTAAAGACACCTCTGCTTCGTCTTCAGAAACTAAATCTCAGGTAAACAGGTTGAGTGACCAGGTGAGAAGCTCTGCTCTTTTTGATGCTCAATTTAACGCCCAGTTAAAAGAGCACCTGGAAAAGAGAAAGACCTCCCTAAGAGGTTTTAATTATGAAGAAGAATTGGAAAAATACCGCCAAAGACACATGGAAAAATTCTCTCAGGAATTGAAATATGTCCAGGCTCAGACCAGGCAGGCCAGCCTTCAGGCCATAGAACACATTGCCCGGACTAAGGTAGATTTTGACCGAATCCGTCAACTGGAGGGATTGGGCAAAGAAGAATTGTTTCAGGTTTTTGACCGGTATGCCCTTTATATCGACCTTTTCACCAGGGCAGCCCTTACCGAGAAAAAAATCTATACCACGTATGTAGAAAATATAGTTATGGATATAATAGAAGATGTTGGTTATAAATTAGCCCGCGGTCTTCTGGCCCTGGCTCTACAGGACGATGACAAGCATAAATTCATGGTTTCACATACCCTTCAGGTTCTAATCATTTCAGTTATTACAGCTATTGAACTGACCAATATAATAAATGAAAAAGCTCTGGTCCTGTCCGGAGAAGACATCAATACATTCCTGGCTATCAGCAAAAAGACTTTTACTATCGATGAATTGATAGATCTGGGGGTCTGTGCTGTACTGCATGATATAGATATTATTAAGAGTTTCCCAGACCTTAGCCGTGACCATAAGTTCAATCTGAGAGAAGAAGCAAAAATTGATCTACACCCTTCTAATGGTTTTCATATTGCTAAGCTTATGAACCTGGAATTCGATATACAAAGAGCTATATTCCAGCACCATGAGAGATTCGACGGTTCCGGCTTTCCCAATGGTGCCCCTCCCCGCATGTTTACAAAATTTACGCCAGTACTAATGTTCGCAGAATATTACGTGGAAAAATCTACCCGAAATCCTTTTATTGATGAAAGTTTGGTCCCCCGAAAAGTCATAGTGGAATTATTAACCCATCACCGGGATAAATTTGATGGAGATGTGATTTATGCCTATCTAAGAGCGGCTTCTCTATTTCCCATAGGTTCCTGGGTGAAGCTTTCCAATGGAAATATTGCAATAGTATCAGAAGTAAATCACAGGAAACTGGACGCGCCTATTGTCGTCCAGCTTTTTGATGAGCATATGGCACCATTAAACTGTGAGGAACTAAATCTGGCAGATTCAGAGGTAACTATTGTACATCCTATCAGTCTTCAGACCATTAAACAGCTCCACCAGGGAGATCTGCACTGCCTTTTATCCTCTGATAAATCAAAATGAGAAAGATAAATCTTGCTATTTCGCTTGGACGCTTTATAATATTATTAATAACACTGTGGAGGCCGTGATGGTGCAAAATCTTGATGAGGTCATGAACAAGATCAAGACTATAAAAGAAGAAATGGATGTCGTGGAATACAGAGTCATCAATACCCGTACCCATGTCGAGACCATTGAAAACGAAATGAAAAAAGTTAATAAAGAAATACTGGAAGGATTTCATTCAGTTTCATCCAAGATCAATAAAATTGAAGAAATAGTGAAAAAACTGGAAAAAGAAGTAGACGAAATATACAAAAAAAGTAAATAAATTTTCAAAAAAAAAAAGCAAACAGCGCCCTCACCAGGGCGCTTTTTTTTACAGGAGAAGAAAAATGCTCGAACTATTGGAGCAGAACATAGCCAGGCAAAGTTCCGACTACTGTGAAATACATTATGATACTGTATCATCCTCCCGCGTAGTCCTGTCTAATGATCAAATAGAAAGTGTAGGTACCGCTCGTACCGCTTCCGGAAATGCCAGATCTTTATACCAGGGCGGCTGGGGACTTTCCACATTTAATAATGAAGATTTCACTAAAGCACTTATCCAATCCGCTGAAAATGCCCGGCTGATCAATCGGTTACCCTTGAATCTACCCGTGAGTTCCCCTATAGTTGATGATATAATTACACAACCGGAAATCTCACCTGACAGCTGGACCCTGGAAGAAAAACTCCACCTGGCGCAAAAATATAACGATCTTCTAAAAGATGAAAGGATTGCATCCAGCCGTGTAATATATCAGGATTATACGGTGACTAGATACCTGGTCAACAGTATGGGGGCTCGAATACGCCAGCAAAAAACCTTCTGCGGAATAATGATAGCAGCCACAGCCCGGGATGGCGCCAACGTCCAGCAAGCTTATGAATCTATAGGTCAGTATGGCGGATTAGAACTTGTACAGGGATTAGAACAGCTAGCTATAGAAGTGAAAGAAAGGGCCATTAAACTATTGGCGGCCCCTACCATTGATGCCGGAAATTACCAGGTTTTGCTGGACCCCAAACTGGCAGGCGTTTTCGCTCATGAAGCATTTGGACATCTCTCGGAAGCTGATTTTCTTTCAGAAAACCCACGGATGCAGGATGTGATGCAGTTGGGCCGCACTTTTGGACCTGAAATCCTGAATATCATCGATGATGGAAGTATACCAGGGCTGGCAGGCTATACCCCCTACGATGACGAAGGGGTACCCGCCCGGAAAAATTATCTCATCCAGTCTGGAAAACTTAAAGGAAGGCTCCATTCCCGTGAAACTTCCGCCCTTATGAGAGAAAATCTCACTGGTAACGCCAGAGCCATCAGTCCGGGATTTGCTCCTATTGTCAGAATGACCAATACTTATATAGACCAGGGTCAAAGCAGCTTTGAGGATATGCTGGCTGGAATAGATGACGGAATTTATGCACTGGATATGCTGGGTGGGATGACCAATCTGGAAATGTTTACCTTTTCAGCCGGCTACGCTTATCGAATACGGAAAGGTAAAATCTGTGAACTTCTGCGGGATGTAGTCCTTTCAGGAAATGTGTTCCAGACACTGCATGATGTCAAGGCTATAGGAAACGATCTCACACACCATGGCGGGTTGGGAGGTTGCGGCAAAGCCGGCCAGAGCGGTTTGCCGGTCTCCACGGGTAGTCCCCATATTGTTATTGATAATGTTCTGATAGGCGGACGTTAAATATAAAGCAATGAATGCATCATAATCCTTTTCTAAAAAAAAAGCTGCCTCTTGTGAGACAGCTTTTTTTTTGTTAATAAAGTTTTTATTGGTTAGACATCATTCCGGGGAAAGAATAACCGCTATTGGGTTTTTCTGTCAAACCGGCTTTATCCAGAACAGATGCATTTTTCTCGATTTTATACTTGTCCCGGGCTTCAGTCACAAACTGTTTCATCCAAACCTGGAATTTTTGTTTTTGTACTTCCTGCTGGATGATATCACGAATTTCAGTGGCGCTTTTTCCCTGCTGACGCAGCATGGCACCATACTGTTTATAAACCTGTTCTTCTTCTAATTTGGAAGGAGCAAAAATACTGGGGTCTTTGACCTGCTGTTCCAGATAGACCTGATAGATAGCCTGTCTCAGTGCGGCAGACAGCATATAACGGGTCTTCTTGTCGTTCAGGACTCCGCTTCTCTGTGCTTCGATCAGTATGACATACTGGTCAATCAGCTGATTAAAGACATATCTTTTTACATCATCAGGAGAGCCATACGCGGCCAGTTGTTCCTGAGGTATCTGTGCCATTAACAGATCAAAATCTTCTTTGGTGATAACATAGTTATCTATCTTAGCCAGCCACTGTCCACGAGCCTGAGCTACAGTGGGAGGATAAAGACTGATAGAATCACCCTTGGAAGAACTGCCGCCCATGAGGGCCTTAATCCCAAAACCACCACCCAGACCCACGACAAAAGCCGCAATAATCAGGATTATCCATAGGTTCTTGTTTTCATTAGACATTAAAGTGCTCCTTTATAAATAAACTCCCATTAATTTATATTCTAAGGGTGCAAAAATCAAGTTTTTTAGTTTTTTTTCGATAATTAATATGTTATACTGTATTAAGGAGAAAAAATATGCGTTCAATACAACTAGGTTTGATGTTATTCCTGGTCTTTGCCATTCCCGCGTTTGCCTATGTGGAGAAAGTGTCTCTCAGTAACGGAGTTACAGTAGACTATTCTGACCCCGTCAGTGTGGTAGAAGCCGCTAAAGACCTGCTTTTCAAGGTAGATTATAAAGCCATGCTGGAAATCACTGAAGGCAGTGCCCGGAAAAAGACTGAAAACACTCTGGCTTCGATAAAAGAAGACATCTCCCTGCTCAGGACTCTAAAGAGTGAATCAGACAAGATACAGAAATTTGAAGTCATAGCTAAAGAAGTATACGAAAGTCATGGAATGGCTGTGGTCTATACCAAGTGGCAGATTAAAATGACCCTGGAACAGACCAGTGGAGTTAAAATTATCGAAGACAAAGAACACACTGTAAAACCCTATTCCACTGTCTATGTTGACTACCTCCTGCAAAACTTTGATGGAAAATGGAAGATTGTTTCCCAGAAGAATAAATGAAGGCTGAAAAGACTATCATGAACACACAAAAAATCAAGGCACTCAAAGGTAAAGAAAAAATTACCATGCTCACAGTGTATGACGCTTTGTCTGCCGGTATTTTTTTTGAAGCGGGTATAGATATCCTTTTAGTAGGTGACAGTCTGGGAACAACATTATTAGGCTACAAAAACACTTTACCCGTTACACTGGAAGAAATGCTGCATCATACCCGGGCAGTCAGAAAAGGGGCTCCCGATGGATTTATCGTAGCTGACATGCCCTTTCTGAGTTACGGGATAAGTATTGAAGAAAGCGTAAAAAATGCGGGCCGTCTGATTCAGGAGGGCGGTGCCGATGCGGTTAAACTGGAAGGCGGAGAAAAAGTATCTGAGCATATCCGTGCCATGGTCGATATAGGTATACCGGTCATGGGCCATCTGGGACTTTTACCTCAAAGCGTACTCAAAAACGGTTATACTATAGCGGGACGTTCCAAAAAAGAAGAACTTCAGCTAATATCTCTGGCCAAAGTCCTGGAAGTAGCCGGGGTTTTTTCACTGGTGTTGGAAGGCACTACAGTAGAAGTCGCCAAGAAAATCACTGAAGAAATCAGTGTACCTACCATTGGTATAGGTGCCGGGAATGTCTGTGACGGCCAGGTACTGGTCAGTACAGATATGCTGGGTTTTGATAAAAATGCCGGCTTTAAACATAATAAAAAATATGTGGATCTAAACGATATCATCTCTAAAGCGGTTAAAAGATATATTGAAGAAGTCAAAAAAGGCGATTTTCCTACTGAGTTTAATAGTTTCCACATGAAGGAAAAATAGACATATTCTGATTCCATGAAAGGCGGTGGATTACCACCGTCTTTTTTTATTAATTTCTCATCTTGACTTTTCCACCTGAGAAGAGTATAGTATTTAAAATGTTTTTATGAGGTAAACTATGTTTTCCAGAAGAGTCCTGGGGATAGATGTGGGAGGCTCCGGTATCAAAGGAGCCCCGGTGGATACAAAAACCGGTCTTTTGTTGACCGACCGCTACCGAATACCCACTCCGGAAGGGGCACTTCCGGACGAAGTAGCCCGGGTCATCGCTCAGATCTCAGATTATTTCCGATGGAAGGGGCCTATCGGCTGCGGATTCCCTGCTGCTATACGTGATGGTGTGGCGCTCACCGCTGCCAATATAGACAAATCCTGGGTAGGCCAGCATATCCCCAGCCTCATCGAAAAGCACAGCGGATGCAAGGCAGTAGCCGTCAATGATGCTGATGCTGCCGGAATTGCCGAAATGACCCATGGACTGGGAAAAAACAAGAAGGGCAATGTATTATTTTTGACAGTGGGTACAGGAATCGGCAGCGCCTTGTTCAGAAACGGCATCTTATTTCCCAATACAGAGCTGGGACATATCGAAATGTTTGGAGGTGAAGCGGAACGCTACGCCTCAGACGCGGTCCGTAAAAACCTGGATCTCAGCTGGAAAGACTGGGCTAAGCGTTTCAATGAGTACCTGGACCGCATGGAAAAACTCTTTTGGCCCAGGACCATTATTCTGGGGGGCGGCCTCAGCCGTAAATTTGAGAAAATTGGCCCGCTTCTTAAGACCAGAGCTGAACTATTTCCAGCTCAACTCCGCAACGAGGCGGGAATCATCGGGGCCGCCATGGCCTATCATATTTTATAAATCAGAGGTATCAAATGAAAAGATTTTTTCTCATCATTTCCCTTTTCACTGCCGCAATATCCTGGGCGGATGAAAAAGTCATCAGTGTATTGTATTTTGACAATACTACAAAAAATGAGGACTATGAATGGCTGAGAAAAGGTCTGGCCGATATGCTCATCACTGATTTGTCCTCCTCACCTCGTATAAAAGTAGTGGAGAGAGAAAATCTGGAAAAAGTACTGAAAGAGCAGCAGCTGCAGCTGGCTGGAGTAGTGAGTGATAAGAACGCGGTCGAACTGGGTGAATTACTCCAGGCTCGCACCCTTATCTACGGCTCCTTTGTGATCCAGGGTAAAAACATCAGGGTGGATGCCAAGATTACCGATGTAGAGAGCGGAAAAATCCAGGATTCCATGAAAGTCGAAGGATCTGTGGAAGATGTATTGGGACTGCAGCAGGAATTTGCTAAACGAGTATTTCTCCAGCTGGTTCTGGAGCCCATGGCTGTGGGGGATAGCCCCGATACCGAAAATGTCACCGCTGTTAAAAATTATTATGAAGGTATGGACCTCATGGACAGAGGTAAAATAGATGAGGCCATGAAAAAATTCAAAAAATCCTCTGAACTGGATCCTATGTTTATCAAGCCTCAAAAGAGTATGGAAGAAGCCTACCGTTTTCTGAAAGATTTTAAAAAACTCCGCTACCAGAGAGAAATAAAAGAGCTGTATGAAACCGCAGCCGCCATTAAAAAACGGCTTAACGAAAAACCCTTCCGTACCTATGCTGACCTGGTGATGGCCTCCGGTTACGCCCAACTCACCCCGGAAGAAAGAGAGGCTTTTAATAAAAAATACGTGGCTTACTACAAAGGGGATACCCCCGTTCAGCTGGGCTGGAACTACATGCTGACTCTGGAAGAGATCGGCGATAAATCCAAAGAATATTTTGAAGATGAAGCTACTTATAAAAGCATGCTGCAGGAAATGATCAAAGTCTCCAAGATGATCCGGAAAAAATATCCCAAAGACAGTTTTCTGCCCGAAGTGATATATCAGGAGCTCATGGCCCAATACTGGCTGGAAAACTACAAGGAATCCAAGGCCATTGCGGAAGAACTGATGCTCAATTATCCGGATTACCGCATGATGTGGGCAGTAGAGGATTTTTATGAAAACTCTCTGGGCTATCTGGAAGGAAAAAAATAATCAGTCCAGAGGCAAAAACTCATGGCTAATCTGTCCGTTACTGACAATCAGCCGGTTATAATTTTTATGCTCCGCTGAATTTTCCTTAAGTTCATCTCCTACCAGGTAATTCACACCATTGATCTTTTTATAATCATAAATATGGGAATGTCCCATCAGCACATAATCCACCTGATATTTTTCAAAGAGGTACTGCAGAGCATAGACTTCCTCTATATCTGCATATTGTCCGCTCTCGCCGATCTGAGGTGACAGCAGATTAAAGTGCATCATCACCACGCACAGGGGCTCCTGCCGGGATATGAGCTGCTGCTCCAGCCACTGCCTCTGTTCCAGACACAGGGTAGCATTGGCAGAATCCAGACTGATGAGACGAATATTCCCGGCCTGGACACTATACACCGGTGAACCCAGGTATAACGGGTAATACTGCCAGCCTCCATTCCACAGGTCATGATTGCCCAACACGGAATAAAATGGCCGTCCCATATTGGACATCATGGACAGATAGGCCTGATAATCCAGCTCCTGGCCGGTATTGATCAGATCTCCGGTAGCCACTATAAACCTGTCATTAGTGGTAAATACAGACGGCAGTCTACCCAGGTGAATATTGGTTCCCTGGTAGACGTGAATATCAGTGATATGTATAAAACTAAAAAAATTGGTGGAAGCAAACAGGGTGTCAGGGGGGGGAGCTATATTGGTACTTTCCTGAAATCTCTGCTGGACCCCATAAGGCGTCCTGAAATACCCCAGCAGATCCAGATCGCATGCATTCAACCCCAGTATACCCAGAGTAGCTATTAACCATACAGTTTTTTTCATAACTTCATCTCCATCCCTGCCAGGCAGGTAAATGACTGGTACAGTGTGGACAGGCCGGTGGTACCGGCGGGACTGAGACCCAGCTTGAGCCTTGCGGTCCAGCGGGGAGAAAATTCCCAGCTGCAATCCAGATGATAGGAAAGGGTGAACCCGTTATCCGCATACCAGGTGTCGAAATTTTTGATTTCCAGTCCGGTCCTGAGGGGGAGTATCTTCCACTGGAGATAAAAGCCCACACGGAACATCCAGATATACTGAACCAGGTCATCCGGAAAATAAAAAATCAAACTGGGCAGGTAGTCAGACGCGTTGAGAAAACGGATATTTATGCCCCAATCCGCTTCGAACCACTTTCCCCGCCAGCTGATAAAAGGCTGTATGGAATTTTCCGCTCTCTGCCAGGTATGGAAGCGACGGTTGAGCAGACGGATCTGTACAGATAAGGGCTGCAGCAGCAGACTGTCAGCGCCAGCCTCCAGATGCCAGGAGGATACCAGGCTCATACCCGGCATGATACTGCCCCCCGCCTGAGCGTGCCAGTGGGATCCCGATATATTCCAGGTGGCTACACTCAGGAATCGGTTGCCAAAATCAATGTCCGTATCCACACCTGCTAACAGATTGATTTTCTGAACCGGTGTCCCGCCATATACAGCAAAAGGAACCGCCAGCATAAGACATATCACGAAACCTGATATGAGTCTTTTTTTAATCCGCATCCCTGCCCTCCTCTATCTGATCTATAACAGCAAATATCTCCTGGGGCTGCGCGATAATGTAGTGCGCCCCCGCCTCCATTAATTCCTGTCTGTCTCTAAACCCCCATTCTACCCCCACCGCTGTCAGGCCAGCCGCGCGGGCTGTCTCCATGTCGGTGTTGGTATCACCCAGGTAGAGCACTTCATTTTTATGGAGACGCAGTGCTGAGAGTATCTCTTCCGCACCCCGGGGATGAGGCTTTACAGGGGTATCGTCCCGGGCTCCCCGTACTACATCAAACTGCCAGCGCCCCAGATGGTGACTGACCACTGCCCGGGTCAGAGCATCCGGTTTATTGGACAGTACCGCCAGTCGGCAACCCCGGACGGCCAGGCCGTCCAGCATGTCTGTAATACCAGGATAGGGCCTGGTACACTTCTCCCCCTGCAGAACATACTCTTGTGCCATATCCTTAAGACATAGCTCCACCCTGGCTGTATCGCCGGCCGCTTGCGGAGGAAGGGCTGAGAGCACCAGATTTTTAATACCTCGGCCCACCAGGTAGCGGTAGGCCTGCAGTGGGTGTGTGGGGTATCCCTGCCTGGCCAGGACACGGTTCATAGCCTGGGCTATATCTTCCAGCGTATCCAGCAGAGTACCATCCAGGTCAAAGAGGAGAGCTTTTATTTTCATAATGAATTACCTCATGATTAGTCTGAGCAGAGGAGGTAATAGTATCACTATCCCCACCCCAGCCGCAAATATACTGGCTACCAGTACTGCCCCGGACAGGATATCCTTTACATTTCCAATGGGATCAGCCTTTTCAGGATGGAGTTTGTCTATCAGTCTTTCCAGAGCGGTATTTATCATCTCCAGACTCAATACGGTACCACAGGTCAGAATCACTACCGCCAGAGAGACAGTATCTACCTTCAGCAGGACAGCCATGGCAATAGCCACTATAGCTGCCACTGTCATCACCCAGATATTTATCTGCCCCTGGTAAATGGATAAAAAACCGCGCAGTGCATTCACAAAACTATTCACAAACCTTTTCAACTTTTCTCTCCCCCATCATATTAAGATAATCCACTGGGATTATCAAGCATATGATTTTTTGCAGGATTCTGCACACTTGCACTTGACTAAATCGGCAGATACAATAAAATGTATACAAAATCAACCAGGAGAATCCAATGAAAAACAGACGTATTTTTGTCAGCCTGTTTCTTTTTACTTTATTTTTTCTGAATGCCTGCGGCAATAACAGCCAGGGTAAGAGCGGGAATACCCAGGTAAATGCAACCAATTCGGTCAAAATCGGCTTTCTATTGAAGACTTTTCAGGAACCCCGTTATCAGAAAGACAAGCAGTATTTCCTGGAAAAAGCCAAAGAAATGGGAGTGGAAGTCATTTTTGACTCTGCCAATAACAATGAGGCTGCACAGATAGCCAAGTTTGAAAATATGCTGGTTCAAGGAGTAAAAGTGATCGTCCTCCAGCCAGTAAACACCGGTACTGCCGGTAATATGGTAGAAATGGCCCATAAAAAAGGAGTCCGTGTAGTAGGCTACGACAGCATGCTGGTCAATGGACCTCTGGATGTCATGGTGATGCAGGATTCCTGGGCTGTAGGCCAGCTTCAGGCGGAAGAAATGATCAAGTGGCTGAAAAAGAAAAAAGGTAAAGTAGAGGGTAATGTGGTACTGATCAAGGGACAACCCGGTGACAACAATGCTATGGCCATGTCCAGCGGGGTACTGAAAACCATCCTGGAAAATCCGAATCTGAAACTGGTTCTGGAACAATCCCATGAAAACTGGTCCAGTGAAAAAGCCCTGGCTACCACTGAAAATGCCCTGACCAAATTCAATAATGATATCGATGCTTTTATCTGCAATAACAGCGGAATGGCCCGCGGAGTTATTTCCGGCCTGGATAGTAAGGGACTGGCTGATTCCAGCAAGATTTTTGTGGCTGGATCAGACGCTGACCTGCCCAATGTCCAGTATGTGGCTGAAGGCAAACAGACTGTAGAAATCTGGAAGAAGATACGGCCTCTGGCAGAAAAAGCGGTGGAAATCGCAGTGCTGCTGGCTAACAATCCTGATACACCAGTGGATAAGCTGGTCAAACCGGAAAAAATGCTGTACAACAACTTCCAGGAAGTACCCACCTTTGTCACCCCTGTAGTGGCTATTACTAAAGAAAATATAGATGATACCATCATCAAAGAAGGCTTTTATACTCACCAGGAAGTATACGGAAAATAAACAGGAAGTCAGGATGAATAACAACACACCAGTCCTGGAAATGCGGGGCATCAGTAAAGAATTTCCCGGAGTAAAAGCTCTGGACAGTGTCGACCTCAAAGCCTGGAGCGGACAGGTCCTGGCTCTGGTGGGAGAAAACGGCGCCGGCAAATCTACTCTGATGAAAGTACTAAGCGGTGTCTGGCCCTACCCGGAATACCAGGGAGAGCTCCTGGTCAGAGGGACAGTGAGACGCTTCACCCATACCCACGACGCGGAAGCAGCCGGTATTGCTATTATTTACCAGGAATTGAACCTGATTTACGGGATGACGGTAGCTGAAAATATCTACCTGGGACATCTGCCCCGGACCCGCTGGGGTACCCTGGACTGGCACAGGATGAATTCCGATGCGCGCAGTCTCCTGCACAGCCTGCACCTGGACTCTATACAGCCTGATGATATGATAAACGACCTGTCCGTGGGGCAGCAGCAGATGGTGGAAATCGCCAAAGCCCTGTCCCAGAAAGCGGATATACTTATACTGGATGAACCCACTTCAGCACTCAGCGACAGGGAGACTAAAGAACTGTTCAGTGTGATCAGAAAACTGAAGAGTGAAGGCGTGGCTATGATCTACATTTCCCATAAGATGGATGAGATCTCAGAAATCGCCGATCAGGTCCAGGTCCTGCGTGACGGCCGCAATATTGGTGAAGCGGTCCCGGTCAAGAACATGACCATGAACGAGATCATCAGCCGGATGGTAGGACGGGATATTTCCACCATGTATCCCAGAGGAGAGAAGAAGATCGGCCCGGTCTGTCTGCAGATCTCCGATATCACCCTCCCCCACCCTCACCTGACTGAACGCAAATTACTGGACTCTATCAGCTTTGAAGCCAGACAGGGAGAGATTCTGGGTATTGCCGGCCTGATGGGGTCGGGACGGACAGAATTGGTCTCAGCTATCTTCGGAGCCTGGGCAGGGCCAAAAAGCGGAGAAGTCCGTCTGGATGGAAAAAAGCTCCTGATCAGGAATCCTAAAGATGCCATCAAAGCCGGCCTGGCTCTGGTCACAGAAGACCGCAAGCTGCAGGGACTCCTGCTGGAACAGGACCTCATCTTTAACACTACCCTGGCCAGCCTGGACAGTCTTACCAGAGGTATAGTACTGGATACCAGCCGGGAAAAAGACATCACTGAAAAATTCCAGAACAAGCTGGGAACCAAGGCTCCCTCCCTCTATAACCCGGTCAAGACACTCTCAGGCGGCAATCAGCAGAAGGTGGTCATCGCCAAATGGCTGGCCACATCTCCCCGTGTACTGATCCTGGATGAACCCACCCGGGGAATAGATATAGGGGCAAAAGTGGAAATCTACAAGCTCATGAATCAACTGGCCGCGGAGGGCATGTGTATCATCATGATCTCCTCGGAGCTGCCGGAGATACTGGGTATGTCAGACCGGATCCTGGTCATGCATGAGGGCCACCTGACCGGCACCCTGGACAGGAAGCAGGCCAGTGAAGAAAAAATCATGGCTCTGGCTACAGGCCAGAAATAAATAAAAAGGGAGTCACATGACTCCCTTTTTTTATCACCCTTTATCTGTCACTGCCCGCAGGTCAGGCCGATATCAGCCACATCCACATCCTGTAATAACACAAAACCACCACTCCCGTCCATATTCATGATCTTGATCTCATGGACGCCTGTACCTCCCGGCCGGTTCAGCCACAAGGATACCACCCGACCGTCCCCTAGTACAGTGGGACTGTTGTCATTGTTATAATTGGTATTTATCACGACCGGGAGGTGCGATCCCGGGGCCAGTTTCCAGATCTGTTCACCATTCCAGTCTGCTTCAAACACTACACTGCCATCCGGCGCAAAGGCTGGTGAACGCACTGAATTGGAAATGCTGCCTGACGGTCCGTCCAGCGGCCCCAGGAGATTGGTATAACCGCTCCCGTCGATATTGGCTCTGAAAATGGCAGTGCCCGCCTGGCTGTAGGGAGTCAATCCCCCATCAAACAGCACCTGGCTCCCGTCCGGAGAAATGCGCGGATTTCCCTGATTGGAATAGATAGTCTGCGCGGTGAGACAGACAGCATTTGTCCAGTATGTCCCCACATTGGTGATCACAAAGACATGCGTGATATTGGTGACCACCTGGCACAGGACGATGATGCGACCGCTGGAAGCTACCGCGCTGTAATCAGCATGCCAGGCTTCACCACTGCTGTCCCTGACCACCTCCGCCCCGGACATATCAGACCTGACCAAAACCAGGCCTGTCCAGTTGGATAAACCAAACCTGTCTGTAGAAATCAGCAGCCAATCCCCATTAGGGGATATCGAGGCCCAGTCATCCACTCCCCCTGAGGGCAGGGGAGAGAGGGTATCCAGCCGGTCAGAAACAGATACAGGCCGGGCTCCGGACACAGGCTCTATGCTATAGATCCTGCCCGCTATGGCATAAACTATACCTTTTACCGGGCCTGTAAGAGGATCACCAGCCTGTGTGGGCCCACAGGACCACAAAGACAGTAAAATAAGAAGACTGAACACGGAAACATTCATCTTTTTCATTTTTTTAATCCGCCTGTATTTTTATTATGGATAATATATCATTTGAATCAGTGAAAATCATTTGAGAAGGCAGTTTTTTTTATTTTGGTTTGTTTTTCATTAAAAAGCTGTCCAGCTGATTGGCGAAGGTTTGGCGGTCTTTCTGGTTTAAGGGAGGGGGGCCGCTGATAGTCTGGCCCAAGTCCCGGAGTTCCGACATGAGATTGCGCATCACCAGCTTTTGCTGGACATTCTCCCGGGTGTAGAACTCGCCGCGGGGATTGAGGGCATAGGCATCCCGGTCCACTACCATGGCGGCCAGTGGGATATCCGCGGTGATGACCAGATCACCGGGCTGCACCTGCTCTGCTATGGCAAAGTCAGCTACATCAAAACCCTGGTCCACCACCAGTCCGGAGATGAAAGGGGAGTCCGGGAGAGACAGGGCCACATTGGCCACGAAGATAGTCTCAACCTGCACCCGGTCGGCGGCGCGGTACAGGATGCTTTTGATGACCTGGGGACAGGCATCCGCATCCACCCATATTTTCATTTTATTCTCCAAGTAAATTTCTTCTATTGTTTATCTTATATGGTTATTTGCTTAGAAAACTCCGTTCTGTACAGAACCAGGTACAGAGGTGGTATCCAAGTTTGCCACTGTACAGACTTTTTCCTATGGGCTTAGGCGGCATGAGTAAGTGTGGTGCTCTGCCACGGGAGTGCTTTACTAGCCAGCAAAGATGCGGCTTTCCGCATTTCTTTTGGCCAAGGCCCCAAAAGAAATGCTAGCAAAGAAAAACGCCTTTTCACGTCGAGTGATGCCGGGTTGGTAAAACCAGGAAAAGGCAGAATCGGGACAATGCCTTCCGCTCCACTCCAGGAGGGTCCAGACTAGGGTATAACGTCCCTCAGGAGTGCAGGCTGGGGTGTATGATACCTCGATACATGCCGGGCATCAGTCGACGAACAAAATACCTTAATCCCTGCGGTTCAGGTTAGTAAGATCTCGGGCTTAATTGGTATCCGACCTACCCTCTGTAAAAGTTTATCTCTCTTTCAATAAACTTTACTACAACCGGTTTCATTTATTCCAATATTTCTCAATTAAAAAAAAACTCATTATTATGAATAAAGTTTTATAGGGTATCTATATTATACAATAAAAGATGATTTATCACCTGTTTTGCTTTTTCAAATCGCTCCTCCCAGCTGCCCCGGATGAGGGTATAGGGCAGGCTCCGGCTGCCCAGAGCAGACAGGAAGGCGGCCCGGTGGGTTTCCCGGCAGTCAGCCGAGTCACGCTGGGGGTCGGCTACCCAGGGCACATCTATGTCCAGGAAGAGGTAATGGGTGTAGGTATTGGCCTCCTCCACATAAGGGGGAAAGTCAGGGACCCGACCGAAATAATGCCGGGAGTAGATCCGGGTAGTGAGATGGTCGGTGTCCACCAGGAGCAGGGGCCCGGCTTTATGACGGGCCTCCAGGATGGTACGGGCGTGCAGCATAGCGATGGGCAGGATGTCCTCATAGACCACGTGCCTGTCGCCCAGGAGCTCCCGGGCCATCTCCGGTACCCAGGGACAGCCGAAATGCTCCGCCAAGGCTGAGGCCAGAGTGGTCTTGCCGGTACTCTCGGGTCCGTAAATACAGACCTGGCGGCGGAAGTAGTCACGGGCCGGGGAGAGTATGTCGTCCCAATGCCCTACCGGGTCAGCCAGTATGTCCCGTCCCGCTACCGGTATGGTGCCGCGACTGGGGTCAAAGGGCAGATGTCGGATGCCCATATACTCCGCCAGGTAGTCGCCGTAGGTCTCGGAGCTCACGATCAGGGACACCTGGGGATAACGGTCCCGCAGATAATCCGCCCACACCCGCGACACCCCACGGTCGGACCGGGGAGCAGAGGGCAGGTCGGCATCGGTGTACTCCACGCGTACCCCGTCCATAGCAGCACAAGCGGAGCACAGCCACTCCAGCCGCACCGGCCCGGGGATGGGCTCATGGGGACGGGCTCCCAGGAGGACAATGAGGCTGTCACTGTGCTGCCGGGCGTAGCGAATGAGCGCCAGGTGGCCCCGGTGGGGGGGGAGGAACTTGCCTATGACCAGGGCGGTGGTGTCAGGCATGGGGAGTGGCTTTATTGACATGGTTAATTAAGGTACCACTGAGGCACAGAGAACACGGAGGATTGAGGGCCACCGCTGAGGGCGCGGAGGACGCGGAGATGGGAGTAAACAGTATTTATCAACAGAAACATCTTCGACATTGATATCAAGTCCTCTATGAACATCTGCGTTATAATCAAAATATCTTCTAGGTCCAAACTGTGAAGTATAATACATTTCCGGACTAACCCCGTTGTACATACCATTTGTTATATTATTAACGATTCCATTTCCCTTAAAATCACCCAGGGGAACGGGCAAATACATGTTAAGTGAAAAACCAAAATTAACACTAAGAAATATAAATATTATTAGTGATTTAATATTCATATACTACACCTTGAATGATGAAGCTTTTAGGATTTAAAGTTTGATAAAATGGCAGAATAATTACACTATCTTTTAAGGATTTTGTTAGTGACACTTCACTTTCTTGTGGTATATCATAATAAGCAATAATTTTACCATTTATATTTATTAGTGTTAATTTTGGTT
>CAYRWR010000005.1:0-130571 GCA_964428015.1 uncultured Brevinematales bacterium
GAGCAGGAGGTGCTGCTGGAGAGTTCACCCGCTCTGGTAATCAGCCGGACCTGGTTTGAACAAAAACAGAATGATCCCGGTTATGATGAATATTTAAACCGCTATTTTCATATCGACTAAAAAAAGCTGTAATCCGGATTACAGGTCCAGACAACAATTTTCCTTTATACTATTTAAAAAGATAAAGGAGCCAGGCATGAAAAATATAGGGGTGGGATTATTTCTATTGTGTATTTTCAGCTGTCAGCAGAATATTCAGGCAGAACATAAAATTAAAGAGGTCAAAATCACTCAGCTCACATTAACCATCCGGAATCTACCGGAAAATATTCAACCCGGTGAAAAGTATTCCCTGGTGGGGACTTTCAACAACTGGGACCCGGCAAGCAGTACCAGTACAGTCAGTAATGACACGCTTGCTTTCCCCCTCATCAGCATCACTAACTTTGATACCGGGGTCAAGGACTGGCAGTTCAGCTCAGCCCGGGCCAATTCCGCCTTCAGGATCGTGCACACCTTGAGCGGGGCTACCGTTTTAGCCAGTGATTTCCCCGATCAGGAGGGATCATTCCGCCTTCGCCTGGTCAAAGACCGTCTTAATCAGGTCCAGATAGACGCCGGAGGAAAAAACAAGGTGGATCAGGACTATGCTCTGAGTCTAAATAAAAAGACCAGGAGAAAAGCGGGTGATATCAACCCCCGGCTGTTCTGTTTTCCGGGAGGAAAAGACAAAGCCCTGGTCATGAGTTTTGATGACGGTAATATCCAGGACCGTAAACTGATAGCCCTTTTCAATAAATACCGCATCAAGGGGACTTTTCATCTGAATTCCGGAAAACTGGGCCAGCCTAATTATATCACCAGGGCGGAAGTCAAGACCCTGTTCCAGGGACATGAAGTTTCCGGTCATTCCGTCACCCACCCCAATCTGACTAAGATCCCCTTGAAACAAGCCGGTCAGGAAATCCGGGAGGATGTGGCTACTCTCACTGATCTATGCGGTTATAAGCTGAGCGGGATTTCCTACCCTTTCGGCACCTACAACCAGGAAATTATAAGGCTTTTATCAGAACAGGGTCTCCTCTATGCCCGCACCATTGCCCAGACCGGGGATTTTGGTCTGCCTCGAAATCTGCTGAAGTGGGAGACCAGCTGTCATCACAGCCAGGCCAATGCCCTGGCCTCAAAATTCCTGTCCAAAAAGGAAAAAGAACTGGCTTTGTTTTTTGTGTGGGGGCACAGCTGGGAGCTGGACAAAAACCTGCCCCAGAACAGCTGGAGCGATATGGAAAAATTTTGCGCCTTGATGGGAGAACATCCCGAAATCTGGAAAGCTACCGCCAACGAAGTGGCCCTCTATCTGCTGGCATTGAAGCGGCTGACTTTGACAGATAATATAATCAGTAATCCCCCCGATAACAGGGAGGTATGGGTGCGCTGGAAGGAAAAGGTATTCAGTGTACGGCCCGGAAAGAGCTTGATATTAGATTAAAAATATTATCGAAACGGTCTCAGGGCTGGTTGATTTCTTCATCCTGGCTGATACCCAGCCGGGTATTGAACATGGTGATATATTTTTCTTCGGTCATTTTACGGACGATAAAGCGCTCATTGTCCTTTTCCAGGTCGATCTGCTGGACCAAACGGTAAAAGGGTTCATCCCTTTTGGAGTTGAAGAATATATTGACGATGGGACGGAGACTGAAGGGGGATACCCGGTGGTCCACAACATAGCCTATCTCACCGGTATTTAAGAGCACATAGCTGTTCACAGGGTAGATAGGCTTCCCGGTGAGCTTTTTAGCCATTTCGGATAAAAAGATCTGAGTGACACGTGGGTTGAATTTCTTACCTGAATTCTGCATCAGTACCCCGAAGGCCTGGTCATAGGTATGGGCGTCTTTGTAGGACTGACGGCTGGTCATGGCATCAAATACGTCCGCTACTGCCACGATATGGCTGAACTGGTTGTTCTTCATCTCCGGTTTATTAAAGGGATAACCGCCTTTGTCAAAATTTTCATGGTGCAGGAGTACCGCGTTCAGCACCTGGATATCAAAACCGTTGGTGGCTTTGAGCAGGTTATAACTGTACACCGGGTGTTTCTGTACGATTTCCCATTCCTGGGGATCCAGCTTATCCGGTTTGTTGAGGATTTCCTTGGGAATCAGTGTCTTGCCGATATCATGGAGCAGGCCAGCTGTGCCCACTTTTTTGAGCTTTTCATTATCCAGGCCCAGGGCTGCACCCAATGCTATGGATAAGGAAGACACATTCAGCGAATGAGTATAGGTATAATCATCCAGATCATCCAGATCGATCAGGTTCAGGACCGCTTCCACATTGTTCTGCATGTCGTTCACCAGATCTGATACCACATTGTCCAGGTGTTTGACAGGAATATACTGCTTGTGGTTGGACAGGGCTCCGTAGATATCTTCCAGTACCGAGAGGGCATTTTCAATGACCGGTTCGGAGATCATGGTCTTTTCCGCCTGCACTTTGAGACGGAGACGGGGACGGGAGTAGGTAATGACTTCAATATTGTTTTTTTTGATATGGTCGATCATCTCCGTAGTGATAGGCTGATCCTTGGGGATATAAAGGTCCCCCTTACTGTCAAAACCGTTGCCCTTCAGGATCATACCAGGATAGATAAACTTGGTATATATCTCTATCTTGAGGTCATCGTAAGCCATTTTTACTCCTCTGTTTCAAATACAAGTATACTAAACTGTACGTGATATGTCTAATTTAAGATAAAAAGGAGTTAATCCCGGTTAATTTAAGGGATTTTTTATCGAAACTATTTGCCAATTCCTTCCGGCATGAGTATAATATTCATATTAATTAACTATAAATAACAGGAGAGTTGAAAATGCTGACCTTTCTTATTATCTTAGGTTCCATTCTTGTAGTCATGGTGCTGATTTATATCATTGAACCTTTTCTGTATGCCCTGTTCTTTTCCTGGATTCTGGAGCTTTTTGTGAAAAACCCGCCCTATGTTAATATGGAAGAAGAGTTCCCGGAAGGAAAACTGCTCAAAGACAACTGGAAGACCATCCTGGAAGAACTTCAGGTGGTCCTGAAAAACATCGACAATATTCCCAAATTCCATGAAGTAGACAAACTGCAAAGCGCAATTTCAGCCAAGGACAAAGTAGCCTGGAGAACCTTCATCCTCAAAGGGTTTAATAAATGGGTAGATCATAACTGCGCCCAGGTACCCAAGACTACCGCTCTTTTAAAGCAGCTCCCCCGGGTATCTACCGCTATGTTCAGCATCATCGATCCCGGCAAGCATATACCGCCCCATTATGGATTTTTTAAAAGCGTGCTGCGCTATCACCTCGGTCTGATCATCCCCAAAGGGGATGTCTATATCACCGTGGGCGGACAGGATTACCACTGGAAACAGGGCGAGGATGTCCTGTTTGATGACACTTACCGCCACGAAGTGTGGAATAAGACCGGGGAACGCAGAGTGGTGCTTTTTCTGGACGTATTGAGGGAGAAGGGCCTGCCCAAATATATGCAGAGGATCAATGCCTGGATGTTCAAGGTACTGACTAATTCCGCTAAACTGCGTAAAGCCGCTGCCAAAGCCGAAGTGACGCAGGATGTCACCGCAAAATAACCGGAACGTTAACCATGAATAAAGAATTAACCTCAAATCAGGTAGAGGAACTCCTCAAAAAATTGCAGCACCGCTTTGAGAAAAACCCGGCCCGGCATAACGGCCTGGAATGGAGTGAAGTCCGGGACAGACTGACCGCCCATCCTGAAAAGCTTTGGTCGCTCCAGGCCATGGAGGACAGCGATGGGGAGCCGGACGTGGTCTCCCTGGATCAGGCCAGCGGTGAATATATTTTCTACGACTGCGCCCCTGAGACCCCGGAACAACGCCGCAATCTGTGTTACGACCGGGAAGCATTGGACTCCAGAAAAGAGCATAAACCCCGCGATTCAGCCCTGGATATGGCATCTGCGATGGGTATAGAGATCCTGACAGAACTGGAGTACCGTTTCCTCCAGGAACTGGGCAATTTCGACACCAAGACTTCCAGCTGGCTCTTCACCCCTCCGGCAATCAGAAAACTGGGAGGCGCCATTTTCGGAGACCGCCGCTACGGACAAGTCTTCGTCTATCACAACGGGGCCTCTTCCTACTATGGTGTGCGCGGCTTCAGGGGTTCACTGCGGGTATAAATATTCCTTCTTGTTTATGATGAAAAGGAGGCTATTTTGCAGAAATTCACCATAAATCTATGGTTTGATTCCCAGGCGGAAGAAGCAGTACAGTTCTATACCTCAATTTTCCCTGATTCCAAAGTTGGACGTACGGTATATTTTTCCCAAGAAGGTTTCGAATATCATGGCAAACCGGAAGGTTCTATTTGCACCATTGAATTTGAGTTAAACGGCAGTTCATTTTTAGCCTTGAATGGTGGACCTGATTTTAGATTTAATGAAGCCATATCTATAATAGTTCATTGTGACACTCAGGAAGATGTGGATTATTACTGGGACAAATTGTCCCAGGGCGGTGATCCCGCCGCGCAGCAATGCGGTTGGCTGAAAGACAAATATGGTGTTTCCTGGCAGATAGTCCCCACTACGTTTACAGAAAACCTCAGTTCACAGGATAAAAACACCGTAGAAAAAACCTGGAAAGCTATATTCAACATGAAAAAATTAGAAATCAGCGAGTTAAAAAAATATTTGTAAGTGTCTGGCAAATAGCGTGTGTATCTTGCTTTATTTTTTTTAAAAGACATATCACCTAGAAGAGGCACATCTCTTTTCATTTCCGATTGGGATGCTTTCACCTGATCCAACCAATTTTTTAGCCTTTTTTTCCGGGCCATTATACAATTTTGTGAAAATGTTAATCTATTATACTCGGTCTCGTTTGCCTGCTGTATTATTTCCAGAGCCATGATTAATTAACCAGGGGATGAATAATATGATAACCGGTATCAATCATATCACATTATCAGTGAAAGATATTAAGCAATCTTTTATCTTTTATAAGGATGTTCTGAAATTAAAACCTGTTATGATATCCAGTTATAGCGCATATTTTACTGCCGGAAAAACCTGGATCGCCCTGGTGGAAGAAAAGGATAAAGATCAGAAGACTGTTCTATACAGCCATATAGCATTTGATTTGAACAGAAAAAAATATGTAAAATTAAAAACACGTTTAATAGAACTGAAAATTGAATCCTGGCAGGAAAATAAAACTGAGGGGGAATCATTTTATTTTCTGGATCCCAGTGGAAACAAATTAGAGATTCATTTTTCCAATTTAAAGAAAAGGATAAAATACGGAAAGAAGAATTGGGGTAAGGAAATTGAATGGTTGGTCTGATTTATAAGTAAAATAACTGGTATCATTCCGGTATCATTTCACTTTTTTACTCTTCTCCCCGGAGGAGCTTATACTGCTCTTTTTTAAATAAAATGAAAGGAAAAATGATGGACACACATGAAAACGAATTCTGGGTGTGTATAGATAAACTATTTCAGGAAGCCATCCTGAGAATAGAGAGGAGTAAAGGTTCCGCTCATCCCCGTTATCCTGAATTTATGTATCCGGTTGATTATGGATATTTGGAAGGGACCACTTCCATGGACGGTTCGGGGATTGATGTCTGGATTGGATCCGCTAACAATAAGACAGTCCATGCTTTGATTTGTACAGTTGATTTAACCAAAAGAGACAGTGAAATCAAATTACTATATGGTTGTACCGAAGAGGAGATCCAAACAATCAACGATTTTCACAACAGAACCAGTTATATGAAAGGAATAATCCTAAGAAGGAAGTGACATTAATCAACTCAAAAAATTAAACATAGTATATCAAACCTTACCGATATCCATACCCGGGATTTCATATCTGGAATTTGTATATTCTTAAAGAAAAATATATATTATCTGAAAATCTTCTGGAGTATAATAATGCGGCTGTTCCCTTTGATTTGGATCCTGCTTGGTTTCACGCCTCTTTTTTCCTTTACTCTGCCGGATGGAAGGGAAGTAATGGGACAGATTCTGGATACCGTGGAATCTCTGGATGATCTCTATACTCTATATTTAGACAAACCAGTCCTGCTCTCCACCCCTTTAGGAGAATATTCATTCCAGGGTGAGGTGACACTGCGTACCAACGGGATGGTCCTCTCCGGCAATTTGACTCATACTCAGGAGGTAATGACTCCAGCCGGAATTTTTCCTGCCATCTATATGGAATTTTTTTATGATGAAGGCTGTATCCAGACTCTACGTTCCCGTGTCCCGTTTAAAATGGATACACCACTCGGGAAATACCCTGTCGATTCCATCAGTTTTTTTCAGGGAGGGGAAACATCTGAGGTATTCTTGGGCCAGCCGCAGGACATCCCTACTCCTTTGGGCAGGATGAAAGTCTGGAAATCGCTCAGTTTCCATGAAAACGGTCAGTTACATTTTCTGGAAACTGTTACTAACATCAGCTTGTCAACTCCGGCAGGTGATTTCACAGTAAACGCGTTGGCATTCAATGAAGATGGTGACTTGAGCTGGTGCAGGGCTACCGATTTTCAATTTCCGGACATCCCTCTTCTGCAAAAATTTCCAGCAGATACCCTTTCCTTTACCAGAGCAGGCGGAGGAAGTATTTTCATTCGACCTCCCGTGCCGTCTCCTCTTACCATCCCTGCAGGTACTTTTATGGTCAATCAAGCCTCCTTAATATCTGACATAATTTATCTGTCTACCGGAATTGATCAATTCTGGGATAGTCCCCAGGGGCGGTTTCCTATATCTAAAATTTCGGTGTATACCAATGGTTATTTGGCAGGTGTCAATTTTATCCCCCAATATGGAAGTCCTGAAGAGGTAATAGCCTGGCCGCATTGGAAAACACCGTCCGGTGTCCTCGTAGTGAGTACTCTATATTTTCATCCTTCAGGCCAGCTGTCCTATTTCCTGAGTGCGGAACAGTCCAAACCCCGGGCTCCCCTGGTAACTACCCCTCTGGGCCGCCTCCCCGTACGTGCCGTCTGGTATTATCCCAATGGCCGCATACAGGCTGTACAGCTTTTTTCAGATACCACTATCAAAGGTAAAAACTATACTTTTAGTTTACCGCTGGGATTTGATACCCGGGGCCGGTTCCAGGGAGTGCTGCACTGGGATTCTTTGTCCCTGCAATGGCTGCCGGAAAAATAGAAGCACAGGATTATGTCAGATTCTTTGTAGATTATGCCCAATGAGGTTCCACTAAAAAGAATACGCAGGAAATGTGAACCCCTTCACACAATGGCTTCATAGTAAACTGTGTTTTCCCCGGTTATACTAAATAAAAAAAGGGAGAAAAACCATGTCAAAACAAAACAAAAGTACACTACAAGCTTGCATCGTGATCGGAAGGGGATTTATCAGCCGTGATGAATTAGCTGCCCTGCAGGCTGGACAATGCTTCATCACCCGGCAAAATTGCGGAGAGGATTTTTCCTTCCGTGTGGCGGATAACGACCTGGCCTATGGAAGAATCTGGGTTATCGATGGCTTTTTTGGATTTCAATTCCGCCAGCTGGTCTCAGGGGTTGTCCAGAATGGACATGGTATCCCAACTACTTCTTTGACTGACGTCCTGCCCATAAGTGTAGAGTTATGCTCCTGTACCCTGGACATAGATGAACTCTCCGGAATAGGGATTGATTCTATTCTGCTGACCGATAAAGCCTTTCAGGACCAGGAGGATGTGGTTCTGCGTATATTAGGCCAGGATATCGCGGTAGGAAAAACCATTGTCTATCAGCAATTCATGGGCATACGTATCACTAAAGTATTTATGAATCTCCCACTAACTCAGGAAACATCACAAAATATAGAATCCGGTTTTCGAATCAATACCTCTTTTCCCGGCGGAGAAATAAAGGATTATGATTTCCGGAGACCAGACCATGTCACCTGGGATTTCGTGAAATGGATGGAGCTGGTCCATACTCCCCTGTCCCGCCAACTAAGCCGGATCCTGACACTTAAGCCGGACAGTCTGGATGTGCTGGTGGACCAGATGACCCTGGATGAATACCGAGCTGGGTTCCGTGACCAGGAATACTCTCATTTCCCCCTGGATTTCCAGTTCAGCACCCCTCCCTCTACACCCCGACTGGTCCCCGGTCATAAGCTGATACTGGAAAGCCGCCATATCCATAACCAGGCGAATGAAAAATTAAAAGAAAGATTGAGTCAGAAATTGATCGAGCAACGGGCTATATCGGGCAAAGTACTTTACAGTATTCGTAAATCAGCTCAATCTCCGGCAATAGACAAAGGACTTATCCCGGCTTTGCTTAAAGAAATGTGGATGCCGCTTTTCCCGGTAAATTCAGCTCCGTCCCCTTCCACAGGAACTGACTTCCTGCCAGGGTCTCAAATGATTATCCTGGTATCTTTTGTAATAGAAGGACAGGCCCATCTGAACCTGGTCTATCCTCTCACCGCTTTAACCCCGGTGATGAAGCGGAGCCGCTGAGATGGACAGAGAGCAGAAATTCGAACTTATTCGAAACACGCTGTTTTTCCGGCAATGGGATCCTGTCAAAATACTGAATATACTCCCCCACCTGGAGGTTAAACACTACATCCGTCAGCGCTATCTTTATTACCAGGGAGACAGAGCCGATTCAACATTTTACCTGATGGAAGGAAAGGTCAAAGTGGAAAAGTTTAGCGGGGAGAAAAGCCTGACCCTAGGTCATTTCAGCCAGCAAAAATGGCTGGGCCTGGCGGAGACTCTGGAGGGGGAACAATACCTGCATAACTGTCAGGTCATACAGGACAGCTCTGTTCTGATAGTAAACCGGATAGTCCTGGTGGAAATATGCCGGGACGTGGTGCAGCAGCGAAGTTTCTTACAGGCAGTATTAAACGATTACCGCATCCTGGATCACTGTCTCCATCTGGACAACCCCGAAGTCAGGATAGGAAAATATCTCCTGGCTCTGCAGCAGCAGTATCAAACCAGGGAAATCATCATTACCCAGGATGCTATCGCGGACAGTTTGGATTTTACCCGGGAGACCATCAATAAACACCTGAAATACCTGGAAGCCAGGGGGCTGCTCCGTATCCAGAGGGGCAAAATCATCCTGCTGAATCTCCCCGGTCTGGAAAGCCTCATTAAATCCTAACGTACTGTCTTCTTTTTTTGTAAAATTTTAGCTGTCTATACCCAAACGGTAGCTCAGGCCCAATCCCAGTGAAAGACCCATCTCCGTGCCGGTATAATCGATACCTCCGTCTTGTACAGGCATGTCCGGGCCTCTTTCCAGATAGGTACCCAGCATATAGGCCTGTATCCCCCAGGTCTCATTAATAAAATACTGGGCATTGAGATAAATGGGATAGAATTTCAGTGTCAATCCATTATCCAGAATGACCAGATTTACCGGACTCATATCCAGTTTCCAGTGCCGATTAGGGGTATAACTGAACAGGGGAGTGAAGCAGAAATGAGGATTTGCTCCAGACTGAAGGCCGTTTACCCTGAATACCCGCATCCCTATCCCCAGGCTGAGGTACAGACGGTCCAGAAAAGCATATCCGATCCAGAACTGAGGACGTATGTCTCTGGTAATGGGGTTGATACCCTGGACATAATCATTCCCAATAATAGTATAACTCAAAGGTAAAATAGGCCCGGTGATCCCGAAATACCATCTTTCTGCGAAAAAACTAATGTTCAGATAAGCCTGGGCCTGAACAAAAGTGGAGTCGATATTTGATGCATTGGTTGCTGAAGATGTATAGTCTCCCTTTAGATAGACCATCTCCATGCTATACGATTGTATCATAGTGCGGGGAAATTTCTTGGCGGAAGATACCACCTTCAGTTTCTTGCGGTATTCGATGATCACTCCGGGCTCGGAGGGTGGCAGAGCTTTCCTTAATCCCTCTGAGAAGTCCCCTGCGATCTTTTCAATCAGATCGAAGATGTCGGCATCGGTCTTGCCGGTATAGGATTTCATGTATTTGACTTTCTGGTAGGCATTGTCCACGGCGTACAGCAGGATATAGATGTCCTCACCCTGAATAATATATTCCCCGGATATGAGGAATTCATGTTCCAGACGGCTGGCCAGGTTGAGCAGATCCTTGCGCTGCCCTCCGTCCCGCACATCCATGCTTTTAAACAAAGCCTGTCTGTCCTCATAGACCCTGACCTGGTACTGACCCCCGGCCTGGAGGGAGGTTTCCATGCTCTTGAGCAATAAACTGGAATAGGCGCTATCTCCCTGACGCGACAGTTCTATCAGGCCCAGGCTCCACTTTTCCTGAGAGAAACCCAGCAGGGGGAGCATTATCAGACTAAATAGCAGTTTTTTCATTTTTTACCTCCCGGATTCCACTGGTAGACAAAACCCACCCCTACCGTATTCCGGTTTATATTGATCTGATTTTCGGTGCTACCAAACATCTCCCTGTTACTAAAGGGTGTACTAAACAGGGTAGTCTGTAATAATACCCTCCAGTGGGGGTGCACCTGAAAATCCCAGGTAAAAGTGAACTGAAACAGGGGAGATGTAGATTCAGGACTTCTATTTGCCGCGGGAATTAAATTAAACCCTACTCCGCTGATACCAAACATGAATTTATCGGTAAAACGTATCCTGAGCTGAGGAATCAGCCTTAGAATCTGTATAGTATGTTCCACAGTATTGGTAGATTGCATCTGATAGTTCAGATAATCATATTCTATCCCCAGGTTCAAATTCAGCAGCCCCCGGGCAATCCAGAAACCCGGCCTGATTTCCAACCGGAGGGCGGGATTAATTCCATAGGTAGTGAGAGGAGTGGTGTTTTTTGTTGCCTCTCCCCGGTAATACTGAAACTCAGCGCTAAATGAAATCCAGCTGTAATCATAATAAAAGTTTAAAGAAGGACTGAAATGTGATGTAGAGAAATGTGTCTCACTACCATCATAAAAGTAAAAAGCTAAATCCTGTTTCAGACTGAAAAGCAACAGTCCTATCCCCAATTGAGGCCGATAGTACTCCAGAGGGGATACCGTCTGTCGAATTTCCTCCTCTTTCACCACCACTGTCTGTTCCTTCTCGGGATACAAAGCTGTGATTTTCTGGCTTATGACCAGTGCCGCCTGGTCATAGCGGCTCACATCCTCTCCCAGGGGCAGGTTCAGTGAGCTGATGAGGCCCTTAGAGGAATAAAAGCGTATTTCCAGGCCCTGATCTGTAACCTCACCCAGCACCAGTCCGTCTAAACCGGTAATGGCCAGAAAACGCAGGGGGTCAGTAGGATCCGCGCTCAGGCTGTCTCCATGTACCAGGATGACACTGCCTCCTTCCATGACCCGGGCTTCAATACTGTCCCGGTATAATACCGACTGGATATCCTGACCTGGAATGAGTACAGTGATACGTGGTTTGACCATTTTAGCCCACAGGGGAGTAATTAGCACAGTCCCCAGTAGACAGAGGAGAAATCTTTTCATAGGCACCTCCGTCCTGATTATAAAAATAAAAATGTAAACTGACAAGAAACTACCGGCTTTTTCTTGCCAGACCGGGAAAAAAGGACTAATATAGAAGCAATTTGATAAAGGAGGCAGCAAATGCGTTACAAATTATTCGGCAATACCGGCCTCAAAGTGTCTGAATTATGTCTGGGCACCATGACTTTCGGGACAGCCTGGGGCTGGGGGTCAGACCGGGACCATAGCCGTGAGATCTTTCATACTTTTTTAGACGCGGGGGGCAATTTTATCGACACCGCCAACCGTTACACTGAGGGAGAAAGTGAGACCTATCTGGGAGAATATATACAGGGCCTGCGTGATGAGATCGTCCTGGCCAGCAAATACACTCTGCACAATGGTATGAACAAACCCAACCTGGCCGGCAACAGCCGCAAGAACATGGTTCAGAGCGTGGAAAAAAGCCTGAAACGGCTCCAGACCGATTATCTGGATATCCTGTGGCTGCATGCCTGGGACTCGCTCACCCCCATAGAAGAAGTGATGCGGGCTTATGACGACCTGGTCCGTGCCGGTAAAGTGCTCTATATCGGCATCTCCGACACCCCCGCCTGGGTAGTAAGCCGGGCCAATACCCTGGCTGAACTGCGGGGCTGGACAGCCTTTGCCGGCCTGCAGATCGAATACAGCCTCATTGAACGTACTCCGGAACGGGAATTGCTGCCTATGGCCCGGGCCTTTGGTTTGACTGTCACCCCCTGGTCGCCTCTGGGAGCAGGTATCCTGACCGGCAAATTTAACTCAGCTAACCCGGATAACAAACGGGAATGGGTCAAAGACCGGATTGACGACCGCAAACTGGCTATTGCAGCGGAAGTGATAGCAGTCGCCCAGGAAATAGAGAAGAGCCCTTCCCAGGTAGCCCTCAACTGGATACGGGAACAAGACCGCGACATGGTCCCCATTCTGGGTGCCCGCAAAAAGGAACAGCTGCTGGATAATCTGGGCTGTCTGGAATTCACCCTACCGGAAGAAGCCCTGCGCCGCCTGGATCAGGTCAGTCAGATCAAACTGGGCTTTCCCCATGATTTCCTGGCTGATGAATATGTCAAAGAGGGGATTTACTCTAACACCTGGCACCGCATCGACAAGCCCCAAAGGAGAAACTAATGGAATACCGTCTGATAAAGCCCCTGGGTAAAAAAGTATCCGCTATCGGCTTCGGAGCCGGCCAGATCGGTGGTAGTGAATACTCGGAAAAAGAAGCAGAGATACTTTTAAACCAGATTTTGGACCTGGGTATTAATTTTATTGACACCGCACGGGGATACGGGCTATCGGAAGAGCGCATCGGCCGTTATCTATCTCACCGCAGAGCGGAATATATACTTTCCACCAAAGTCGGTTATATGGTAGAAGGCCGGGCAGACTGGACTTATGACTGCGTACAGGCCGGAGTGGATCAAGCTCTGCGTCAACTGCGCACGGATACCATAGATATAGTACACCTGCACTCCTGTTCCCGGAATATCCTGGAGCACAACCGGGTTATAGATGCCCTGGAAGAAGCCAAAACCGCCGGAAAGATCCGGGCCATTGCCTATTCCGGAGAAAATGAAGACCTGGAATGGGCCCTGCGCAGCAAGCGTTTTGACAGCTTTATGGCCAGTCTCAATATCTGCGATCAGCGGATACTGGATGAGGCCCTGCCCGCAATGATCCGGGAAAACAAAGGCTTTATTGCCAAACGTCCCATCGCTAATGCCTGCTGGCGTTTCAACGACCGGCCTGTGGGCGACTATGCCGAGGAATACTGGCACCGCTGGAAGTCCATGGCCCTCTCTATAGACACAGACCCTCTGGAACTGGCACTTCGTTTTAGTGTATTTTCGCCTGGTGTAGACAATGCCATTGTAGGCAGCCGCAGTATCAATCATCTCCAGTCCAATCTATCCCTGATAGACAAAGGCCCCCTGGAGCCGGGAGTGTATCAAACCATACGGGATGCTTTCCGTACCCATGATTTAAACTGGATGGGGCAGATCTGAGATGGAGAATATCAGAGAGGCTCTACGCCGAATGGCCGACCCGGGGGATGCCGAGCGTGCTCAGCGTTTTTTTAAGACCGGACCAGGTCAATACGGTGAGGGTGACCGGTTTCTGGGGATAACCAACCCCCATATGCGGCTCATATCCCGCCAATACAAGGAGCTGGATCAGGATAACCTGCTTTCCCTACTACAGAGTCCTTGGCATGAAGAACGCTTCACAGCTTTGTGCATATACATCCTCCAGTTCCGGAAATATCCTGAGCGGCGGGAAGAAATCTACCAAATATACATGGCAAACACAGATTATATCAATAACTGGGACCTGTTGGACTGTTCCGCGCCTGATATCCCGGGAGCCTGGTTAAAGGACAAAGATAAAGCACCCCTTTATACCTTTGCCCGAGCCCCTCATTTGTGGAAACAGCGTATCGCCATGCTCAGCACGTTTACGTTTATCCGCCACCGCCAATTCGAGGATGCCCTGTCTATCGCCGGGATCCTGCTCCACCATCCTCACGACCTGATCCATAAAGCGGTAGGCTGGATGTTGCGCGAGATCGGCAACCGGCATCTGCCCACTGAATTAGCCTTTCTAAAGGATCATTACCACACTATGCCCCGTACTATGCTGAGATATGCCATAGAAAAATTCCCGGAACCTTTAAGGCAGGATTATCTGAAAGGCCGGATCTGAAATATTTTGCAGGTCTGTTTTGCGTTTTTTTCTATACATTACACTGAATCTGGAATTATTAGTAAAAACATATTAAAATATTCTCCTGTTTTTGAAATCAATATCAATGTGCCTTTAATGGAGGAAAAATGAAAAAATTAAGTACCATTCTGACTGCCGCCGCCCTTTTTCTGACCCTTTCCTGTTCACTGGATCAGAGTCTGGATCTTCAGGGCCAGGCTGTTAACACCGCCATTCCAGGTGTCGCTCCCGTAGCGCTGATATCAGCCGACACTTATTGTTCTTATTACCATGGAATGGGCTCTACCTACCGGAATTTCAGTATCCAGGTAAAAAATCTGGCCTATGACAAACAGGTTGCCATCTATCACAAGATGAGCGACGGCACCTGGCAGGAATTCCCAGCTGTATATTCCCGTAGTATCCCGGGTAATAGTGAAATATGGACTGTAAACCTGGCAAATTCTGCCAGTATCTGGGGATATGAATTTGTGGTTAAGTATACGGTTAACGGTGTCACCTATTGGGACAACAATAACGGTCAAAACTATTCCATGGGAACTTTGGACGGCACCTGGCTCAACCCTTCTCTCAATGTCAAACTCAACTATCGCAGCTTATACTACTATTCTTATACCAACCAGAGTGTATTCTCAGGGTCTATTGATGTACGTAACCTGGCCTATAATAAAAAGGTTGAGGTTATTTATTCAACCGATAACTGGCAGACCACAAAGATCGCTCCTGCCAAATATGTTGGCCCCTATTATACCGTAGGATACAGCCAGTATATTAACAGCCCCAACATCCATGGTATTGAGAGATGGACTTTTATGGAATATATCGGCAATGTGAGTAATGTAGAATTTGCCATATCCTACACAGTCAATGGTATCTCTTACTGGGATAATAATTACGGTAATAACTATTCTCTAGCTCTTAACCAGCATTAATCCCAATTCTTAAAATACAAAACCCGGATCAATTGGATCCGGGTTTCTTTTTACCAGGATTATCCTTATATAATTAATACAATATTACATTCATTCTTCAAGTACTCTTTAATCAGTTTCTTTCAGCATAAAATATTTATTCAAATTTGTAACTCAAATAAAAACTCTGTGCTCTATTTGGAAATTCGATTAGGAGAAGCAAATGAGAAAATGGTGTGTTATTCTGACTTTTTCCGCTATTCTTTTAGGTGGGTGTGATCTGGCAGATCAGCCCATACCCACGGATACTTCAATTTATGTAAAAGGGACCATATCCGGGAATTTTAGTGGAACAGTATTATTTAATCTTTGGTCCCAACAAAATGTGGATATTCTTTCCTGGCCTCAGCAGGGAAGTAGTAATTTCCAGATTGATATCAGCTCTACACCCCTGGGTGGTGTCATGGAATTATATCTTATCAAGGACGGAAATGCCAATCATCAATGGGAATGGAACCCCTTAGAAGGTTTTTATTTCATGGGCCTGATCACCAATCAAGGCCAGACTATAGACCTGGGTGACATTCCGTTGTGCGTCAGTAATTATCATATAACTGTGGATGATTCTGCAAATGGATATAATCAGATTTACCTGTTCGGTACCTTCGATAATACCAATCAGGGATGGTTTGCTTATGATAATTATGGAGATCCGATAGGAACAGGTTATCCTATGTATGATGATGGTACCCATGGAGATGTAACACCGGGAGATCACATCTGGACTTTAAATATCTCTCTGATTTCTGGCATTGGTGACTATCAGATCCGATTTAAAAACACTAGTACCAGCGGAAACTACCAGGGCGGCTTTAATATTCTGGCGAATACAAACAGCAATTTACTGGCCTACACTATGCCTTTGACATACCTGACTCAGGATACGGTAGTCCTTTTCCAGGTAGATGTCTCCGCGCAGACTCATCCTTCAGTGGGATTGCGTGGCAGTGTCGCTCCTCTTTCCTGGAATACCAGCACGGTATTGTACGACGATGGCACACATGGAGATACTACTTCCGGAGACGCAATATATTCCGGCCTGGTGACATTTACCAATGGTTCTCTCAGTATTTTTGAATATAAATTTGTAATCGGAAGCAGCCCCTTCTGGGAAAGAGATTTCCTGGGAAATCGGTCAGTTGTGCTCGATCCTGGTGAGCTGACCAATATCTTACCAGTTGCCATATTTGATAACTAAAAACCACAGGGGAATAAGTTAAAAAAATGTCTTTTCCTGGCTATTTTGTTGCTGAGTGTGACCATACTTCACGCTAAAAAGGTAGTGAAACCACAGTTGTTGCAGAATAATGACAGTTGGTACAATGTCTACTCCAACCTGACTTTTGAGAATGAGGCCGGTGAGACCCTTCCCTACCGATTGTTGACCCCGCTTAAAATTAAAAAAGGGGTCAAATATCCCCTGGTGATATACTTCCACGGACGCGGTATGGGACAAAAGGATAATACTACCCACCTGCGCTGGTCTGCACTGCCCAATTTTCTTTCCATGACTAATATCAGAGAAACCTACCCGGCCTATGTACTGGTCCCTAATAGTCTGGCCCCCAAGCAATGGGTGGATTTTAAGTATCTGGAGAGCTATCCGGAATCAGCCTGGCCGGACACAGCACCCTACCGTATGCCGCCTCTGGCTGAACCCATGCGTCTGACCATGGAGTTACTATCCCTGCTGGAGTCAACCTACCCTATCGACACCCATAGGGTATACGTTACCGGCTCATCCATGGGCGGGGTCGCGGTTTGGGATATCATCATGCGCTACCCGGAAAAATTTGCCGCTGCTGTACCTTTCTGCGGCTGGGGTGATATGAGCAAGTTGGAAAAAATTAAAAATGTGAAAATCTGGAACTTTCATGGTTCCAAAGATGAATCCGTAGCAGTGAAATATTCGCGAAGTATCACCTCTGCCCTTAGTAATCTGGGGTCTGAAGTACGCTATACTGAATTGCCTGCCGGACATGATATAGAAGGTACAGTGATGTTTTCTCCCTTTAGGAAGGAACTGGTGGAATGGATGTTCCGGCAGACTTTAAAATAACCACAACTCTCTCTTTTTTAAACAGGCCTGGGCTACGTATAAGTCCGGGCCTGTTTTTTTAAAACCCGTATTGAAAGTAGACACCGCTATTTTCGTCCTGAAATAGAGAAATTTGGACCGGTTTATTATCCCCCAGACGGTGTACAGCAGGTACCAGCCAACCGCACAGTATACCTACTCCCGCTCCTACCAGCACATCGGTCACAAAATGCTGTCCGGCAACAACTCTCAGTATCCCCGTGGCAGTGGCCAGGGTATAGCCAGTGATAGTGAGGCTGTATTTTAAAGCCTGGTCTATCTTCCCAGTACCCGGCAAATAATAATCCAGCATCATAGCGAAAAAAGCCGCCCCGCAAAAGGCAGTGGAGCTATGGCCGGAAAAAAAACTTCTCTGTGATCCCGCTGTACAGCGGATATCAGGGGATAGGCTGGTGTTATAGACATAAGGTCGGGGACGTCCTGCCAGCCCCTTGACGATACCGGTCAGGCCTGATGCAAGGAGTTCAGCTTCACTGAAATAGACCATTAAAGCTATTATATCCTGACTCCCCCCCATCAAAGGCAGTGTCACAGCCGGTAAAGCAACCGATAAAATCTCTGTCACCGTGCTGATTTTATCAGCCGTACCGGACCACATTCCTGTGACCCAGCGGTCAATACCCGGGATCTGCAGGGGGTCCAATGCAGCCAGCTCCAGGTCGGTCAAAGGAATCTGCCGGGACTGGATATAGAGAGAGCCCAGATTGAGTACCGTCACCCCGCCTATCAGCAATCCATCCTGAATCCAATCCAGAGGAAGAGGTGCAGCACTGCCTCGGGAGGCGCACATCACCAGAAAAATAAACAACCACACTTTTTTCATAAAAAAACCCCTGTCTTATCATAAGACAGGGGTATGGTTTTTTCCAGTTTATGTCAATACTTGTAGTGCTCTGATTTGTAGGGGCCGTTGACTGGGACACCGATATAGTCAGCCTGGGCTTGGGTCAGTTTGGTCAGTTTGACTCCGATTTTGGCCAGGTGGAGACGGGCCACCTCTTCATCCAGATGCTTGGGCAGAATATAGACTCCCACTTTATACTTATCTCTGTTTTTCCACAGATCGAGCTGGGCCAGGGTCTGATTGGCGAAGGAGTTGGACATTACAAAGCTGGGATGTCCGGTGGCACAGCCCAGGTTCACCAGACGACCCTCGGCCAACATGAAGATCTCGTGCCCGTCGGGGAAGGTATATTTGTCCACCTGGGGTTTGATATTGGTTTTTTTCACGCTCTTGTCCGCGTTGAGTTTGTCCACCTGTATCTCATTATCAAAGTGGCCGATGTTACAGACTATGGCCTGGTCTTTCATCTTTTTCATATGTTCCAGAGTGATGATATCCACGTTTCCGGTGGTGGTGACATAGACGTCACCCCAGCCCAGGGTATCTTCCACGGTTTTGACTTCGTAACCTTCCATGGCAGCCTGCAGAGCGCAGATGGGATCGATTTCGGTAATCACTACCCGGGCTCCTTGTCCGCGCAGAGACTGGGCGGAGCCTTTACCTACATCACCATAGCCGCACACCACACAGACTTTTCCAGCCAGCATCACATCTGTGGCCCGCTTTATACCGTCTACCAATGATTCACGGCAGCCGTACAGATTATCAAACTTGGACTTGGTCACACTGTCATTGACATTGATGGCTGGAACTAATAATTCTCCTCTTTCCAGCATCTGGTAGAGGCGGTGTACCCCGGTGGTAGTCTCTTCTGAGACCCCTTTCCATTCTGATACCACTTTATGCCATTTCTGGGGATTTTCTTTGAGAGTACGGTTGAGCAGGTCCAGTATGACCTGTTCTTCATGGTTAGAGCCTTTACGGTCGATGGTCTTGGCGTCATTCTCTGCTTTATATCCCATGTGAATGAGCAGGGTGGCGTCACCGCCGTCATCGACGATGAGCTGGGGGCCTTTTCCGCCGGGAAAGCTCAGCGCCTGCTCGGTACACCACCAGTATTCTTCCAGAGTCTCACCCTTCCAGGCAAATACGGGGATGCCACGTTCAGCAATAGCAGCCGCAGCGTGATCCTGGGTGGAAAAGATATTACAGCTGGCCCAGCGCACGTCAGCACCCAGGTCAGCCAGGGTCTCGATGAGAACAGCTGTCTGAATGGTCATATGCAATGAACCGGATATTCTCACACCCTGGAGGGGCTTGTCTTTCCGGTATTTTTCACGGATGGCCATAAGGCCGGGCATCTCGTGCTGGGCGATCTCGATCTCTTTGCGGCCGAATTCTGCCAGACTAAGATCTTTTACTTTGTACTTGAGGGATTCTCCGGACGCTGCACTCATGCCTAACTCCTGTCATTAGATTGAACATTATTTTATCATACTTAAATCGGGTAGTAAAATATATTCGGTGTGTTAACCTTATTTTCTCTGGGTTTACAGCTTCAATTCCCCTATCACCGCCAAAAACACCCTGGCCCCCAGTAATTCGGGGGTAAACAGACTCAGCGCCCGGCTATGCAGGGGGGTCACTTCTCCGCTGCCCAGGAGGTAGTCCATGATCCGGTCATATTCCACCGGCCCCAGGGACAACAGGTCGGGGGTTTTTTCCAGCACACTCACCGCCCGGTCGATGAAACCGGGTTTGATACTAAGCGAGGAAAGCCTGGTCTGTATTTGTTTGTGCCGTTCCTGCAAAAGACTCACCAGTTTCCTGAAGTCATACAGTTCCACCCTTTCTATCCCCAGGGTATGAGCCGCGCATTCCAGCAGAGGATAGAGGATATTGCGTACTTTTTTCCAGCGTTCCGGGAGTATCTCCCTGAGCTGAAGTTCTATATTCTGATGTTTGCCTTTTTGAGAAGGTAGAAACCGCTGAAAGTCCCTGCGGATCTCGGGGTCCAGAATCCTATCCATCAACCGTTTTTCCATGCGGGCGTCTCTGTGATAATAATAGTCCAGCCCTTGGATCCTTCCCAGTACTTTAAGGGTATCCAGATATCCCATTTGAATATTTCTGAGAGACTGGGCGGGGTCAAAATCCATAATACCCCCCAGATCGCCGCTATTGCGGATATAAATGGTCTCGGTCATTTCCACATCAGGCTTATGCTTCACGCCCAGTCCGGAGACGTCCACTACAATGATACGATGGTAACCGCGCCGTTTTGCCAGATTGAAGGGGACATTGTCAGCCAGTCCCCCATCCAGGACGATGCGCTGGTCCAGCTTCTGCACCTTGAAGCCGGGAAAGGCCGCGCTGGCCATAAGGTAGTCCACCATCTTTCCCTGAGGAATGTCCTCCAGAAAATATTCCAGAGGCTTCATACCCCCCAGCTGAAAGCTCACCACCCCAAAATCAATACCACAGCGCCGGATAGCGTCTTCCTTGAGATATTTAGTGACCAGAGCCCGAAGCGGCGAAGTATCTGCCCCGCCCTCTTTGAAGATAGAAGCACGAAATTCAATGTAGTCGCGGGTGTTTTTATGCATAAACTGAAAATGTCCGTCTTTCATGAGGGAGGCTGGTATCCTGATGATACCGTCCAGAGTAAGGGTACGCCACATGGCATCAGCTTCACGAAGCTGGCCCGTAGCCCAAAAGGCTGCATTGAGGGCACCCACCGAAGTGCCTATTACGGCATTTACTGGTAGTTTTAATTCCTGGATGGCCTGCATGGCACCTACCTGGTAGGCGCCTTTGGATCCGCCGCCGCCCAGGACAAGAGCATAAGGTGTGGTCTGACTCATGATACACCTCCTTTGGGTCATTATAAAGCAGAGGGGAGGGGGTGTCAAAGAGAAGATGAAAAACAGATAATCAGAGATGATAATTTAGGTCACTTTACTCCGACAGCATCAGTCCCATGCTGTCTCCCAGGCCGGGCCTACCGGAAGCAACCCATACTTTTTTCCCGTCTGTAATCTGGTAATATCCCCGGAAATAAACCGGATACGAAACCAGCCAGTCATCTGAATAGACTCCAAAATGAAGATGGGGGATAGTCGAGCCGGAATTTCCCAGCTCTGCCAAAGGCTGGCCTATAGTGACTTTGTCCCCTTTTTTTATTTTGACTGAGTTTTTCTTTAAGTGAACAAAGCTATAGATCTTGTCATCCTTTTTGATAAATATGTAGTTGCCTTCCGGAGAAGGAGGGGTAGAAGAGGGTGACGCGTCAGGATAATGATCGGCTGTGTCTATGACCTCACCCTCCACCGGGCTGTAAATCGTCTGGCCGAAGCCAAAAAAATCTTCGACCACTTTACCCTGAGTCTGAGGTTTAAAAGTACGACCCTGTCCATCAGCTCCTGTGATATCATAGCAGTACTGATTCATCCCCATATGGGTAATAGCGGCTTTACTTTGATTACCGAATGTATAATAGTATCCTTTTAGAGGAAAGGGAATCTCGATTTTCTGGAGAGGGTACTTCTGACCCAGCCTGGAATCTACAAATGACTGATAACCCTGAGTCAACATGGCTCTGGCTTTTTCAACCTGGTTATCCCGGTACAGTGCGGAACCCAGAAACAGTTTGTGAATAAACTGCAGTTCCGGTGCCAAACCACGGGCCAGCAGATCGGAATACTGATAGGCTTTCTTTCTCTGGGCTGGTGTAAATTTCTGATAATAGTGGCAAATTTTATTCATGACATCCACTGTGGAAAAGTAGAAGTTAATGATTGCTATATACTGGTATGTCTTGTTCTCCTGCCATACCTGGTCCTGAGTTAGTGAAAAAGCATACAGCTTTTTAAAAGCATCTATCATTTCAGGTATCTGACCCAGATTTTTATAATGTTGAGCCAGATAATGATAATTCCAGTATATAGCCGGATAGAGCTTTTCCTGCTCCTGGGGGAAATCTGCCTGCGCTTTTTGGACCGTTTCCTCCATTTCCTGAAAATGATCCAGTTTAGGCAGTCTGTAAAGGTAGGAAAGGGTCAGATCAAAATTCGGTGTGTCCGCCGTCTGTAGAGCTCTTTGAAAAAAATCGTAAGCATCTGACATTCTTTCTTTGTTATAAAAGGCATCTCCTACATCCCAATAAGTCCAGATCAGATTGCCCCTAATATATTTTTGAGCCGGGTACTTTTTCAAGCCTTCCGTCAGAAGTGAAATGGCTTTTTTATACTCTTTTTTGGTTTTCAGGGCATACCCATAGGCATTGATATTCCATTCATCCTCGGGATCCAGTTCATATGCTTTTTTAAAAAGCACATACATCTCATCGTAATTCTTTTCTTCATTTAACTGCCAGCCCCTGGCTGTCAGATTGATCTTGTAGGAATTGACAGCATGCTCATGTTTAGGGTCCAGTTGGTAAGCCTTTTCTCCCGCGGCGATCCCCTGCAGATAATTTTTAGTATAATAGGCAAAATAAGCCAGACTGTATTGAAAATCCAGTGTGGCCGGATATTCTTTGACCGCCTGCTGCATGCTCTCATATCCCAGTGTGTAATCTTTTTTGTCCCAGGCTTGGGAAATAATCTGATAATATTCACCTTTTTCCCGGGCATGGAGGGGATTAACCACTATTAACAATACCAGCACTGTCCATGTTTTGAACATACCCTACCTCCTTTTTAAGTACCCCGGAAAGGAATAGTACTTCTCCTCACTGAAACACCAGAGTTATTATCACATTCTAGATTAATTCCAGGGAAATATCCAAATCTATTTCTTTGTAGTATTTATATATTCTAATCTAGATTAAAAATATGACAAATAATTTATTGATCCATACTCAAAAGTTGCCCTTAAAAATCAAAATTAAGCAATAAAGCACAAAACTTGCTGGAAATAGCCCGTAACCTCTGATAAAATTTTGTGTCTATAAAAAAAGAATTGATTGGACATAATTTGATAATCATTCAAAATCATTTGTAATTTTAAATTATCACAAGGAGAAATAAGTGTATCATCCCAGATTTAAAGGTAATCATTACGAGATGGGTTTTCATTACGGCCAGCTGCTCTTTGAAAAAGGAGTGAATTTTAATGATTTTATCAACCTGACTGAAGAACAATATCAGTTTGGCCTTTTATCACTGGACCTCCTGAAACAGGTTTATCCTGAAATTGTGGATGAAATGCAGGGCATGGCCGCCGCTCAGCAAATAGACTTTAAAAGATTTTCAGCCAATCTGCTTACCGCGGGTGTGTTCAATAAAGACTACGGTTGTTCCTGTTTTTGTATGAAAAAGGATGATCAGCTTATCTTCGCGAAAAATCACGACATGTTTTCATCTCTGAAAAAAGTCACAGAAAGTGCTGTGTATAGGCCGGAAAAGGGAAATATTTTCCTGGCCCAGGGAGATGCCATCATAGGAAAAGAAGACGGGGTAAATGAACATGGCCTGGCTGTAGGAGCTACATTCATAGCCTCAGCCAAGGTCAAACCCGGTATAAATTTCCTGTTCCTGGTACGTTACCTTCTGGAAAAATGTGCGACAGTACAGGAATGTATCCAGGTTCTGAATCAGGTGCCTATTTCTTCTTCCCAGAATTTCATTCTTATGGATAAAAGCGGAGATATGGCTGTAGTAGAATCCTGCAGTACTATGAATACTGTCAGAAGGCCGGAAAGCGGCACCAGTTTTATCCTGGCTACCAATAATTTCATCAGTCCGGAAATGCAGCCTTGGGATAACTGTCCTGACCGAAACTGGTTTCATTCACAGGATAGATATAACGCGATTTATCAAAGCCTGAAAGGCCAGGAAACCAGATATACACCGCTATACGCTATGGAAATATTGAGCGGTAAGCATGGCTTTGTCTGCCAATATGAAAAATCTCTGGGATTCGACACACTGTACTCCTTTGTGACTGAGCTGCAGTCCGGACGGATATACCGGACGGAGGGTAATCCTGCCAAAACTCCTTTTCGGGAGGATGACAGACTGGCTTGGGCTATAGATAAAAAGAAAGCTAATTAATATCTTTTTATTATGCAGATTTCCTGAGCCCCAATAACGAAGGTTAATTAACTTTTTTTTGAATCTCTGGAAACGATTGTGTCTCTACTGCCAACCCTGCTTGACAAGCCTAAGAGTACACGGTATGATACTCTTACCAACAGGAGGAATTCCATGAAGACAATTATCGGGGTACTTTTTCCCCTAATGATATTTAATCTGGTATATAGTGAGACCTTTCCCGATGCCCTGTCCCAGGCCAGCCGGAGTTTTAATAAAGTCCAGTCTATGGCAGGTCCGGTAAACCCTGCGTTCAAAAATAAAAAAATTCTGGTGGTGTACTACGGCGGGTATAATACCAAACGTGTGGCGGAAGACCTTTCGCTGTTAATGGGTGGGAAGGTTGTACGTATAATGGACCTCAAGACCAATTGGACTCAAGCGGAAGCAGGCCGGGTGTCTACTTTTGGAGGGCAGACAAAAATTGCTCCCTTAGGAGTGAATCTCAACGACTATGATATTATCGTAGCCGGTACAGTGATCTGGGCCTGGAATATGTCGCCGGCCATGCGTACCTTCCTGGTGCAGAATAAGTCTGTTCTGCAAAATAAAGATCTGGCTTTTTTCACTGTAGCCGGAGGTACAGCCCCTGATAAGACCGTCAGAAAAATGGCAAAGATACTAAAAAAGACCCCCCTGGCCTTTGCCGGTTGGAATGATGCTGAAATGAATGACAATGCCTGGACAGCTTATCAGAAAATAGCCCATGATTTTGTGACACATCTGGCAGCGGGGCTTCAGCCCAAATAATACTATAAATTTCTGTCTCAATACTTGGAAAACTCTTTTGAGGAGAAAGGAATTTTGAAAAAATTTACTTTTACTGACTATGTCTTTGTTTCCATCAGTGATGAGCCTTCTATCCAACCCGAAGAATGGAGCCTGGAATACATGACCGAACCCCTGGAAATGGAGAAAGGTGAGGGTACCTGGGATGAAAAAGTCTGCCCCCATTGCCACACTGAGGGTAAACTGAAATTCCTGCATTATGAAGAAGCCAGCCCCTATGACCATGATGTGGAATGGGACGTAAATTCCAATGAATATCACTGTGAAGCCTGCGGAAAATATATCTGCTATACCCAGAGGAAAAAAATCTATTACAAGGGAGGCTACTATTACCTGGCCGCCTTTCCCCTGGGACCTGAAGATACCACTAAAAAAGAAAAGACCTGGCTTATGCCTAAAATCCCCGGTTTTAATTTGAATAACTGCCCCTCCTGCCAGGCCCAGGGGATGAAACACCTGGAAGGTGACGGAGGCGCCGCTCCTACCGGGGCTTCTTCGCTGTATGGCACTCTTTACTGCCCTTCCTGCGGCTTATACTGGTACGCCGCGGAATATGACGATTAATGGTCTCAAATTTTCCCTCCCCTCTTTTTTTGACTCCCTGATAATTCACCGCTACACTAATATCCCACAGAGAATTTCAGGATTCCTGAATCCGAAAGAGAGGTACTGATTTGGAACTGACGGAAATCATAGGGCTGGGAGCCGGAATACTCACCACCATCTCCTTTCTCCCCCAGGTTATATTGATCTATAAGACTAAACATACCAAGGACATTTCCCTGGGGATGTTTTCCCTGTTTACAGTCGGGATAGTCCTGTGGCTCATCTACGGTATTTTAAGCCGGTCCGTTTCTGTGATCGCCGCTAATTCCGTGACCTTTTTTTTATCGCTTTACATCCTTATCATGAAAATCCGGCATGGATAGTGTCCATCTTTTCCTGTTAAACTAATAGTTTCTTTGTTTAGATAGAGCATCTATAATACAGGAGCCATTATGGAAACTGAAAAAGTAGAGATAGAATTAGGAGAGCTCACCGGAGCCTATTGCATAGTGGGGCATCCCACCGGGGTGGAATACGGCCTGCAGTGCGGCGGGCTGGGCTGTCTGTATAATCGCCAGGAAGGCTTTTTGCTCCCCCTGGAAGATTCAGCCTCTCTGGTTCAATGGCTGGATTATCATTTCGCGGGGGGCAAGTACGTGGGGCATTGCTACAGCGGGATCGACCAGGATGACGCGGACTACATCGAAACCCAGCTCAGGAGCTCAGGGATCGAATGGCTGGTGGTAGACCGGGAGCGCTTGGAAAACTCGGTAGAAGCCTGGATCTATATGAAGCTGGCTCCGGATTATCCCTGCGTCCCGTTCTGCTATCATTCCGACCCTGCTACAAATATTGTCCTGATCTGGGAGAATAGTGACTGAACTTTCCGGTTAATGCAATTTCACTGGTTTTAGTTCAAAAAACGGTATACATCCCTTTGAAATTGATAGTCAACTCTACAGTGACCGGATTGATCAAACCAATAGAAAAGTTTTTTACCCCCAGGAAAATCTGCTGATATCCATTATTGAGTGCATATTCGATATTTGTGGAATAGGACTCTCCCGTCTGGGATCGCTGGTTCCAGGCGATACTCACGTCCACGATCTTTTCGTGATCAGTACCCGGCATCAAAGACACGGTTTCATAAGGGGACACATAAAGGCTGACATCTGCGGTCAATGCGTCCGTCTTTGTCACGATATACATTATAGTGACTTCTGTAAATTCAAGATTACTGTCCTGAAGCTCTGAGGGGACATCTATAGCCTGCTCGACATAGGCCCCCAGGGTATTTGGGACTTCTATAGTAATGGGATCTGAATCCTGGTCGAACGGAACGGAACAGCTGCTCAAAAGGATCAGACTGGTTAAAGATATATAGAGTAGAATGAATTTCATTTTTCCCCCTTTGAGTTATATTTGTCATGCCCGGAATAACAGGCGCAAAATCCTATAAAATTTCCACACCTTCACCATGATCCCTAAAAAGAATAACTGCACTTTGAAAACAACAGATCATTGTTTTTCATATATGCCAGGGTAGAATTGGTCCCATCCAAAATCACCATCCCCAGTTCTATCTTTAGATCCGGCAGGGGGGAATAGGACGCAGACACCTGGAGTGACATACCGTAATGAGAACCGATATAGGATCCGAATTTCTCCGCCTGGAATGCGTTCCACAAGTTGTTGATGCTGAACATTCCCGCGGTGGTCACTACCAGTTTTTCTCTCAGCATGCTTTTACGTACCGCCAGTATAAAATAATCCTGCAGGCGGTTGGGGCCCCAGGTCCCCCTTTCGTTAAACAAGCCGTGCACAAACTGGAAGTTTCCATACCAGCCGTGGTTGAAGTTTTTATCAATCCCCAGCACAAACTTCACCGAAACCTGGTTGGACACTGATACGCCTGTTATGGTATTGGTGGTCTTTAAATTAGTGACGATGGTCATATTGCTGATGGAATAGTTGGTAGTCCAGTTGGTCATGATGATAAGAGGTATTCCCACGATCTGAGTGATATAGATGGTGGTAGGAACCACCGCACTGATATCACTCACCATATTGATGGTATTCGGCACCTCGTCCGTGAAATATATCCCCATTTCTCCCCAAAACAGAAAATTCCCCAGGTCTTTGGAAAAATCCAGTCCGGCTTCCCACTCTCTGCCATAACCCAATACATAATTATGAGAATTGACCGTAATGGTCTGATCCAGGCTGTTGGTAGTGATACTGTTGGTGGTCACATTGGTAGTCCCGCTGCCGATGACATAAGACCCCGTGATATCAGCGTCGATCTGAGCATTGGCCTGGACGGAAATATCGCCATTCAGCGTGATCAGCGTGGGCAGGTCATTGACCCGCCGGACCCCATTGACTGAAAAGTCGAACCCCGCCAGGTTGAAAGTATAGCGAGTACCAATGAGACTGTTTTTCCAGTCCCATTCCGGTATCTCTACCCGGCTGCCGGACCAGCCTCCCGAACGGTCAATTACATCCGCTTCACCCATTCCCTGCACCATCTGTTCCGACAATTGGGACTGCAGCTGGTTAAAAAAGAAGGTACTCAACCGTGCCGGCTGGGAATAAGGCTCATACACCAGTTGGATACTGCTGTCCCAGAACGGCAGGTAATACTGGGCGTTCAATGCCAGGGTAGGTACCTTTCGAGCGAAATCAATGGGGTCGGAAAGGTCAGCCGGGTTGAGGAGATCGGTGGGGTTAAACTGATCAGCTGTCCCCCAGGATATCCGCTGTTTACCCAAAATGATGTCCAGATCGGGAAGGATAAACTGGCTGTAGCTGACATAGGCTTCATTCAGGGATATCTGGAAAGGGGAGATGTTGTAAAATACCCCGATGTCACCCGGTGTCAGCATATTGTCATAGGTCTCCGAACTGGAGAATCCATTGACATATAGAAAGTTAAGATCAAAAGACATACTTAGATTATCACCGGCATCGTGCCGGAATTTGAGCAGTAGGTTTTCCTGGTTCATCAGGTAATTTCCATTGCTCAAATCCAGCCGTAAATCCATAGTCACTTCGCCGTTGAGGTCCATACTACGGCCGACACCGGTGCTGATCAGCAGCAGGAAGAGGGAAAGTATTCTCTTCTTCATGGTTTTATCCTTTATTTTTTCAAGAACCTCAGGCTGAAGGTATCTGCGGCTTCCAGGCCCTGGTCAAACTGCAGGTCGTCGATCTTCATCTCAGTGTAATGTTTTTTGACCTTGTTCTCCACCCGTATATTAACTGGCATGATATAGCCTTTGATCTCCTTGATTTCTCCCACCTTGAGGACCTTGACCAACGTAGAATCCTGGTACATCTCGGCATAAGTAGGCACGAAGTTCTGCTTATTGACGGTCATCTTCATGGTGGTGTAGGTCTTTTCCGATCCCGATTTGCGGGTCAGTGTCAGGTGATAAGTGGTATCGTCTTCAGAATCCACCGATGCGGTATAGTCTTTTTTATATTCATAACTGCCCATTTCGTCATAGGAAAAATCAGTACCCTGGAAATCCTCATTCTTGGCACCGCCGGAAATACGGCGTACCTTCTTCTGAGCGGGCAGGTAGACATACATCTCTTCTTCGCCGTTTACCAGCAGGCCAATATCTTTCATACTGGCCGGTTTTACGAATTTGATGACTCGCTTATCCTTTCCAGCCATCCACATTTCCAGCTGGCGTACTTCCTGTGAGCCGCCTTCGGTACTACCCAGAGTCATGGTAGCCAGGCCGTAAGAATCTTTGGCCTTGGTCATCAGGGTCTCAACCCGGGAGAGGACCTCATCACCGGTCAGTCCGTAATTAACTCCGGTAATCCCGGCTAGAAGTAACAACACTGCAAACCATTTTCTTTTCATAGGAAACCTCCTTAAGATTTCTGTTTTACGTATTCTTTATCATGTATCAACAGCGGCAGGATGATCAACGCAGATGAACTGCTCACCACCATACTCACCGCCAGCATCAGCCCCAGGGTACGCATGGGTATCACATTGGCAAACAGCAGTACCAGGAATCCCGCTCCTACCGATAAGGCATTGAACAAAATACCTTTACCTACAGTAGTCAGGGTCATGGTGATGGTCTTTTCCATATCTCCGCCGTGTTTTTTATTCTCGATCCGAAAGCGGGTGATGAAGTGGATGGTGTAGTCTATCCCTGTCCCGATAGCGATGCTGGCTATAATGGCCGTGACGATATCCAGGGGGATGTCCAGCAGACCCATGATGCCAAAGTTTACCAACAGGGTATACAGGATGGGGATCATGGACAACAGGCCGGTGCGCAGGTCCCCGAAGGTGTAGGTATTCAGGAACAATACGGCAATTATGGCGATCAGGATACTCAGAAGTTGGCCGCGGGTCAGTCGGGTTTTAACCTGGTAGTAGAGCCAGGATGTCCCGGTGATCCGCAGGTCACCCACTTGGACTTTACGGACCAGTGTACCCTTAGAACCTTTTTCCACCGGAATACTGCTCCACAGGAAGGGGCCCAGGGCGTATTCCAGTTCGGATTTCGCGATGACGGTGCCAAGCCTAGCTTGCGCCAAAGCTACCGCCTTATCCAGTTTCTGGACCCGGTATTCTTCCTGTACCAGCATGGAGATGCTTTCTGCCAGGGAGGAAACATCACCCGGGTCGTATCCCTTTAAGGTTTTTGTCAGGGTGTTGCTCACAGCTAGGGGGGAAAGAACGTCCGAATTTTCCAGGGAGGTAGTGATGAGTGCGGGCATGGCTTTATTTTTAAAAGCTATTTCACATTCCTCGCTCTGCAGGTAGTGCTTTATTTTCTGCCCGGGAAAAACGGCTTTCTGGATCATGATTTCACGGGAAATAGTATCCGCCAGTCCCGGCAGCTGACGGATTATTTCACTTTTGGAGGGATTGACTTCTATTATACGGTTACTGAGCATCAGGCTCACTAACTGTACCACCTGGAAATTGGTAGGCTGGACAGCCATGACCGGGAATTCATGATTATAACGATCCAGGACCTTCTGCAGGGGAATATAGAGTTTTTTCTCGAAGGAAGATGCCACCGATGGCAGCATAAAATTGATTAGAGCTTCTTTTTTATCCGGAGTGACTAAAGACGCCGTATCCTTCTGGCCTTCGATAAAAAACCAAAGGCCATTGACTTCAGGTGTGGTTTCAGGGAGTGTGCGTACCCCGGTGGTAAGTTGGTTGAGTTCGGCGATGACCCGGTTGATACCACCGATAGTCCCCATGGGAGCGATGGACCGGGTGTCCTCTTCCAGGATGAGCATGAGTTTCTGGACATCTGCGTCCTGGATATCCCCTTTGACATACAGTGAAAAGGGGCTAAATCCGCCAAAGTCCTGGCTGATGATTTTACTGATCTCCTGGGTCTGACTGCCAGGTTTGAAATAGCTGATGAAATCCAGTTCAGGGCGGATCCTGGTCAACAGGAACAGGCATGCTCCGGATACCATAATAAAAAAGGAAAGGATCACCCATTTGTATCTCAGCATGGTCCGGGTGACCCAACCCGCGAATTTCCCGGGGTTGACATGTTCCTGGGCTTGGTGCTGTTGATAAGCATTGACTTTCTGCAGAGGGAGGCGGTGCAGCAAGGCGGGCACAAACAGGAGAGCCAGTGCGATCGCGAACAGGATCCCGATAGAGATAAAGATCCCAAAGGAGCGGATGATAGTGATATCCGAAACCACAAGGGACAGGAAACCGAAGAACGTGGTCAGCCCCGCCATCAGAATGGGGATGGTAATATCGGAGCTGGTCTTGTGGATGATCATGTCCGTTTCAGCGCCATGCAGGGAACCGGCTTCGTAATACCGGTTGAGGTAGTGAAGGGAATAGGCACTGCTGACCGCGATCAGAATCACAGGCATAGCGGCGCCCAGCATACTGAAAGTCCCGCCCAGCAGGCCCATCAGGCCCAGTGCTATCAGGGTAGCCATTAGTACTGTAATAAGAGGCAGCAGTACCCCCCGAAGCGTCCGGAATGACAGAAACAGGATGCCGATCAGGATCAGTACCACCCCCGGAATCAGGAACCACAAGTCATGTATCACCATGTCGGACAGGTCATTCATGATGGCGGGATTTCCACCCACATAGGCTTTCATAGTAATGGGATCGATAGTCTCCATGACCATATTTTTTACTTTTTTAGTGACCTGGTCGCCTTTTTTTCCGGGTTTAATCTTCAGGTAGATCAGGGTGGACTTGCCGTCACGGGATACGATCTTGCCGGCATACACCGGTGAGGACAGGATGTAGTTCTTCAACTCCAGCAACCGGGCGGAATTGGTGGGGATAGTATCCCCGTACAGGTCCCGGATCAGGATGCCGTATTCATCAGCTGACATATCCACGGTTTCGGTCAGACTCATCACACTCTCTATCTCGTCGTATTGTTTAGCGGTACGGGAGATCTTGCGGATGGTTTTCAGACAATCGTAGCTGAACACATCGGGGTGCTTTATCACTACCAGGATGGGAGTTGTACCACCGAATTTTTCATCGATATAATGGGGCATCTTACCGATTTTGTTTTGGGGCGATACCCAGTTCTTGATATCATTATCGATATAAAGATTTTTGAGGAAAATACTCATACCAGCCGTGAACACGATACTGACAATAATGATCCAAAGAGAATTTTTAATCACAAAATCACTGAGCTTCTTGACCATGACGAGCATCTCCTCTTTTTTAAAAATAAACCGTATCTCGAGTAATTAACCAACGCGCCTTCAGTAAATCAACTTATTGTTGATTATTTAACACATGTATATTATATTAACAGTGTGTTAATAATGACAAAACGATTTCTTAGGATTTTGTCTTTTACTCAGCATAATCATTAAAAGTTGTATCTTAATCAACAAAAAAAGGGAAAGTGTCATGGAACCGACAAAAGTAGACCGGAGAGTAAAGTATACCCGAATGATCCTGCGCCAGAGCCTGCTGGAGCTGATGGAGAAAGAGCCTATTGAAAAGATCACTGTAACTGACCTGTGTAACAAGGCGGATATAAACCGCGGGACTTTTTATATCCACTATGACAGCCCCTATGATCTGTTGAACCAGTTGCAGGATGAACTCTATGAATCCATCATCGGTTATGTGGAAAATATCCTGGACAAAAATAAAATGAGCAGCCATCTCCTTCTGATCATTCAGGAAGTATATGCCCAGTTGGATTTGTGTCGGATACTTTTCAGCCCCCATGGTGATAAAAACTACATAAAAAAAGTCATTGATATTGGAAGGGATGAGTTTTTAACGGAATGGAAACCACTGTACAAAAACAAATCTCAACGGGAATTGGAAATGATCTACAGCTTTTTTATCAACGGCAGTATCGGGATCATCCAGGAGTGGCTGAATAGCCAGCAACCTGAACCTCCGGAAAAGATCGCCTCTCTGATCAACCAGCTGTATACAGTCGGCCTGCAGGGCTTGCTGGCTTCACAAGTCGAAAAATAAATATTCTGGTATCTATCTGGATAGGACTTATTGAGGGTTTATGACTTCTCCGTCTCTGTTTTTTTGGCGATTTTTAAGATTTTGCGCTAAGATTATGGGCCTGGAAAATATGGGTACCAGGAAAAAAGCAGATAAGTAACCGAAGGCAGGAACAAGGTTTTTCTGTCGTTTTAGTAAAAAGACAATATGGAGTTTAACTTATGAGAAGAGTAGTTGTTACCGGTATGGGAATGATCAATTCCGTGGGTCTGGATAAGGAATCTTCCTTCAAAGCCATCTGCGCCGGGAAATGCGGTGTAGGTCCTATCACCTATTTTGATACCACAGAATACAGTGCCAAAATCGCAGCTGAGATCAAAGACTTTGACCCCACCACTGTGATGGAAGTCAAAGACCTGAAAAAAGCCGACCGTTATGTCCACCTGGGACTCAAAGCCGCTAAAGAAGCTATGGCCGATGCCCATCTTCCGGAAGGTATTGATATGGAACGTTTCGGTATCAGCGCCGGAGCCGGTATCGGGGGATTGCCTTCCATCGAAGCCACCTCTATTGTACTGCACGAAAAAGGGCCCCGCCGCATCTCCCCCTTCTTCATACCGGGAATGCTGGTCAACATGCTGGGCGGCTTTGTCTCCATCGAACACGGTACCAAGGGCCCCAATGTAGCCAGCGTGACTGCCTGTGCCGCCGGGACCCATGCTATTATAGAAGCTACACAGATCATCATGACTAATGGTGCTGACAGGATGCTGGTGGTCGATTCTGAATCTGCCATCACCGGAGTAGGTATCGGCGGATTCGCCTCTATGAAGGCCCTGTCCACCCGTAATGACGATCCTCAGCACGCCTCCCGCCCCTTTGACGCTGAGCGTGACGGATTTGTGATGGGTGAAGGCGCCGCGGCTCTGGTACTGGAAGAGTATGAAGCAGCCAAAGCCCGGGGAGCCCATATTTACGGTGAGATCATCGGTTTCGGCGAAAGCGGCGATGCCAGCCACATCACTTCCCCTTCTGTGGACGGCCCCTTCCGCGCCATGAAGGCCGCCTGGACCATGGCCGGCAAGCCCAAAGTCGATTATGTAAACGCCCACGGGACCTCCACTCCCGCCAATGATAAAAATGAAACAGCAGTGATCAAGGAACTGTTCGGTGGCAAGGAGAACTGCCCTCCCGTCAGCTCCATCAAGGGCCAGATCGGCCACTGTCTGGGAGCGGCCGGCGGTATCGAAGCGGTGACTTGTCTTTTAGCCATGCGGGACGGTATCCTGCCCCCTACCATCAACCTCACACATCCCGACCCCGATTGCGACCTGGATTATGTCTCTGAGGGCGCCCGCAAAGCCAACCTGAACGTGGTAATGAGCAACTCTTTCGGCTTCGGCGGTACCAACGGGGTACTGGTTTTCAAGAAGATTTAAAGTATACCTCTCACTGAGGCACAGAGACACGGAGAAGAGTTAATAAAGCCCTCTGCGGAATGCAGGGGGCTTTTTATTTTATATATTTTTGTGTTTCTTCACACAGCAGGTAATAAGAGGTCTGTTTTTGTAAAAAAACTTCCCCGGTGGAATGCCCAAATTGAATCTGACTTCATAGTCTGATTTTATTAAAAATGAAAACCGGAAATTCATTCACCCAGCACAAAGAATTTCCATAGCAACAGCATTCTGATATGCTCAGAGGTATGTTCAATGAGGATGCTGGAAACTACATGTGCCAGGGTAGGAAAGATATGGTGGTACCGGGTATCCGGCATAGGACCATGTAATTGTTCCTCTGACAGGGAGCGGAGGCTTTTCTCCACTCTGGAAACTGCATCGTCCAGCGTCTCTGTCAATATTAACAGACTGGGATAGATATTCCTGTCAGCACGGGGAGTACTTTGCTGACTGAACCACCCTATCCAGGAGTCATCCAGCCAATGGGGCACCAACATTTCTTCACTGATCCCCTGTGCGCTCACAGAGAGATGCCCCAGTGTCCAGATGGGATGACAGAGTGTAGCCGGGGTATATATTTCAGACTGCAGGAAAAGCTCATCCGGGTTTACTGTTTCAATAATAGAATTGATTTCAGATATATTTGACCGGTAATTCTTGATCACATGCTCAATAAACATGGTCTGGAAATCATCCTCCTGGTACTTTTCTCCTTTCTCCATTAAATCCATGGGAAATAACAAAAATGGCTGGTCCTTGTTTTACCTCGTGTGTATTAATTGAGAATATCACCTTTGATATTGGCTATCCTTTCACGCCATTGCTGAATTACTTCAGGGGAGGGTCTGTCCCATTCCGTGACTTCACCCACGATCCTCAGAGGTGCCTGGCTGCGATAGGAACGCGTCGGGTTGCCGGGAAATTTTTTATCAGTAACATTTGGATCATTTTCGTAGCTGCCGGTTGGTTCTACGATATATACCCGTTCACGTCCCTCCCCCTGGGCCAGAGCCGCGGCCAGTCCGGCACCATTGACTAATGCAGTAAAATATATATGGTTCATAATGACCTCAGGCCTGTAATTGGACCTGAATCCCGCTTTCAGCAGATCACCTACTTTCAGATCCGCTCTGGTACCATGATAAAAGGGGCCTGTATCTAAAATTTGCTTCCTCCCTACACTATTTCTGGTCTGGAATGAAAAGTTTTACTTTCTACATGGTGCTATTTCTAAAATGATAATCTTCATTGTACAGTCTTCATCGTTTTATGACAATTATCTATAACAAAACCGGTTTAGAATCTGAGTATTAAATAATCGGGGGCTTGTCTTTTAGGCCGAAACCCGCTACAATATTCTGTATTTCAATCAAGGAGACCGTATGACCCCTCCTGTTTTTGCCCGGGAGCTGAGTGATCAAATCCGGGGACTATTCCGTGAATATCCGGACTACCATATGCGCTTCTTTATCACCCAGTGGGAGACCAGCTTCCTGCGCTTTTACCACAGCCAGACCAACTACAATATTGACAAGCTGGATTGCTCTCTGCATGCTGAGATAGTCAGGGATAGAAAAAAAACCTCTTTTACCCTGACCTCTCCGGATGAAGGAAAGATCCGTAGCGCGGTGCAGGACGCGGTAAGTACTCTGGACCGGCTGCCCCCTGATCCCGATTTTGTGAGCTTTGAAGACGACCCCGGGCAGTTTGATTATCCTGACTGCGTGGATAATCTCACAGATGTCTCCCTGGATGACAAGATAGCGATTCTGCAGCTCCTGTCCGCCCTGGCTGATAAGTACGGTTTTGATATCTTCGGTATCTTTGTGACGCTGAAGGACCAGACCCGTATCCTGGCCTCCAACGGCATGGACAAGCTGTCCTGGCAGTCTCCCCTGATGCTGGAGGTCAAGGCTGTCAAACGCGACAACATGGTTACTGTTATCGATGCCTATGGCGGTGACAGCTTGAGCGGACTGGATCAGGTCGCCTTCCTAGGCCGGTTTGAAGAAAAACTTAAGAATGCCTGTCTGCCGGTGACGGACATGCCTGCCGGGGAATATGAAGTCATCCTGGCGCCTTACGCCCTGCTGGAATTTCTGACCTACCTGGGTTACGGCATGAGCGCTGCCAGCCTGGACCAGGGTTCTTCCTACTTTGAAGGGCGGCTGGGACAGTCAGTCTTTCCGGACAGCGTGAGCCTGGACTCCGATCCCCTGCACCCCCGTCTCATACGCATCCCCTACAATGGGGACGGCCATATCGCCCCCCGACTCCCCCTGGTGGAAAAAGGAGTATTCCGGAATTTCACGGTGAGCCACTACTATGCCCACAAGATGAAGATGGCCAAAAACGGCTCGGTGGGAGTAAAAGCCCTGGTGATGCATCCAGGAACTTCCTCCCTGGAAAAAATGATCTCCGGGGTCAAACAGGGCCTGTATATTTCCAACCTGCACTACATGAACTTTATCAATGAAAAAGAGACCTCGGTCACCGGTATAACCCGTGACGGTACCTTTCTCATCGAGAACGGCAGGATCACTAAAGTAGTCAACAACCTGCGCTATACCCTGAAAATCAGCGATGTGCTGGATAATATCCGGGAGATCGAAGACCGGCAGTACGTGGTCCCGGTGAGCTCCAATTATAACGACTTCAACCTGAGCTCGGGACTGGTACCCCACATCAGGACCGGTGGATTCAGGATCAGCTCCTCCACCCGCACCATCTAGGAGACAATATGAAAGAACTGATAGAAAAAATCCTGAACAGACTCAATACCCCCGGTATTGTTTTTGCCGATGTGCGCTATACTTCCAGTGATGATGAGACTTTTTACTTTGAGACCGGCGGACTCAAGGACTACTCCATCCAGCCGGAACAGTCCACCCTGGGTATCCGGGTACTCAAAGACGGCTGCTGGGGCTTCGCGGGGCTCAACACCTTTGATGACTCTGCCATTGACCGGGCCGTGTCCACTGCCATCTCCAATGCCGAGCACGGCGCCCGCTTCCTGCGCAAAAAAGTGAGCTTCCCCGCTCTGGCCCCTACCCGGGCCGCTGTTATCCGGACCCCGGGACGCGATCCTTTCAGGATGGATCGGGATGAAAAGATGGCTTTTTTCCAGGACCTGGCCATAAAACTGCACGGCAAAGACCGCAAGGATATCGTATTTGACATCCTTTTCGCACGCTTTCACCGCCAATATCGGGTCTACGGCAATACCGAAGGCACACTGGCGGAATCCACCTCCTGGAATACCCTGCCTCTGTACCAGGTCATCGCCTCCAATGCACAGGGTATGCAGACCCGTACCTATCCCGGGCACATGTCCGCCGGGGCGGGTGGCTGGGAGATTATCGAAGCGGCTGCCCTGGAGCAGAACATCGAGACCTGTGTACGGGAAGCCCGCGAGCTGCTCAGCGCACCCCGGGTCAGTGAAGAAAAAGCTGATATCATCATCGGCAGAGGGCACCTGGCCCTCCAGCTCCACGAGTCGGTAGGCCATGCCACCGAAGCTGACCGTATCCTGGGTATGGAGATATCCTACGCCGGCAAGACCTTTATCAGACCGGAGATGCTGGGTACCTTCCGCTACGGCTCCCCCCAGGTGACCATCTACAGCGACTCCTCCGACCGTCGGGGCATAGGCTACCATCCCGTGGATGACGAGGGCGTTCCCGGTAAACGGGTGGACATCATCTCTCAGGGCATCCTCATGGATCAGCAGACCGACCGCTATATAGCGCAAGAGCTGGGACTGTCCCCCAGCTCTAATATGAAGAGCTCCCACGGCTATGATTATCCCCTGGTACGCATGACCAACTTCTGCCTGGAACCGGGCAACGCCGGCACCCTGGCCGACCTGATCAAAAATACCGAAAAGGGTTACTATCTGGACCACACCAAGACCTGGTCCATTGACGACAACCGCTATAATTTCCAGTTTACTACCGAGATCGGCTGGAAGATAGAGAACGGCGAGATTACCGGCATCGTCAAGGAACCCACCTACTACGGTATCACACCAGAGTTCTGGGGCGCCTGCGACGCGGTATGCTCCCCTGAGGAATGGCGCTACCACGGCACTTTCGACTGCGGAAAAGGCCAGCCCGGCCAGGCCCTGCATCTGTCGCACGGAGTGGCCCCGGCACGCTTCCGTGGAGTGAGGATGGACGCGAAGGCGTGAATTTCATAGATAAGCTTAAGGAAAAAGCCAAAAGGCTGAAACTGGAATTGACTGCGTTGTACTATGCCTACCAGAATCCGGGGACCGGGGCCCTGCCTAAAATTATCATTATATTTACCTTGGGGTACGCGTTGAGCCCCATAGACCTGATCCCGGATTTTATCCCCGTCCTGGGTTACCTGGATGACCTGATAATCATCCCCGCCCTGATCTCCTGGTCATTGAAACTGATTCCGGCGGAAATCATGCATAAATCCCGGGAGAGGGCTTCGCATGAGCCCCTGACCCTTAAAAAGAACTGGCTGTTCGGAGTGATATTCCTTTTGATATGGCTCAGCCTGTTAACCGTCATGATGTTGGCTGTTATCAGAGTTGTACAGAATAAACGGCATATTTGAAATGGGTCTTGAGTACTGCAAATGCGCATTCAAAAAAAGTGATTCAGTGTGTAAAATAGGATTCAATTTCCCAAATTTCTTATTGAAAAAAAATTCTTTATCTTCATTAAAAGCATCAGATCTATTATAAATCCCTCTCCAGATAAAAACTGATACGTTTTATTTTCTTTCCCGTACGGTCGGGTATGATATAAACAAACAATGTTTCATTTTTCTGCTGTGCCAGGGTAGACATAAATAAGGGTACATGATTGACATATAAAGTATTCAGGTGAAGTGTACTTACGTCTAAAGTTTTCATGAAATTGGCTACATTTTCTCCATAACGGATTTGGAACTTTAAATTATTTAAAGTACCCGAAGTATAATTTTGCTTAAACTCTTCAAAAGCTTCGTCGATCATTTTTTTCTGCTGGGAAGTAATAACCGGTGCCTTATCCATCTTGATTCTGTTTTTAACCACAGTAAAAAACGATTCAAAACTTACTCCATATACTTTCAGGAAATTCTTCACGAAGGATGCCTCATCGGTAGGAAGGCTGGACAGGAAGGAGACGAACTTAGCGTCCCCATAGGTCTTCAACAGTGTATCTACAAAACAACTGGCTAAAGGATAGGTATAAAAATCGGAAAAATCACGAAAATGTCCGATGATTTCCAGGACATCCTGCGCGGAAATCCGGTCTATGTATGCTTTAGTAAAAGAATATTCGTTTTGGACGTCATAAAAACTATTGGCATCCGCGAAACCCTCATTCAGGAAGATCATTCCGTATAAGCGGGAATATGCCCAATTTCCCAGCATATTATAAAAAATCACATGGGCTAATTCATGATAACCACGATAAAAATAATTTTCATCATAAGAGTTAACTGCGATATTAAAAAAGCTATAATGACTCTCCGGATAGTTCCGGAATATTCCCACTGGATTAGGACCAAATAAATACACTATTACCGGAGTATGTGTTTCAAAATATTTCCCGAAGCGTTGATAAATGATAGTCTGGGCATTGGTTAAATAGATTAGATCAGCACTGGAAAACGAGAGATTTTTGTCATAATGCAGAATTAAACCTGTTTGTGGTAAAGAAAGGGTATTGAAGTTATCAAAATCGCTGGTATACCCTTGTTCACTAATTTTGAGAAAATTGATTAGTTTTTTCTTATAGCCTACATAGATAATATCAGGCTCAAACTCATTAATAAATCTGCTATTGGTAAGGGGGCTTTGATAAAGAGGGCTGGAAGTAATAGCTGGAGTAGCTTTAGACAGATAGTAACCATACTCACCTGGAATCAATTTCAAATCACATACCAGATTTCCATTAGACAGACTGAGAGGATAGGTTTGTAAATCATGGGATTTCAGAATCTTATCCTTCCTAGTAATCTCAGTTACTACCAATTGATAGTCATATGGAGCCGGAAGGAAATTGGTGGGTATAGAAACCTTATATTCAAATTTCCGGTTTTCATTCTTAGTATTCCCGCAAGCCGCAAGACATACGAAAACTATAAACACCAAGTACATTCGGATTACTTTTCTAATCAAGAGTTTTTTCCTCATTTTTTATTTTTTTATTTTTCTAAAATCCTGTAAAATTTGCTGACTTTCAGGCTTTGAAAAGTACCTGAGAGTAATTAATATATGCGTCCCCTTTTAAATATTGTTTAAAAATAAACTATAAACAACTTTTTGGTTAACTCATATATTTCACTCCCAGATTCAAGGTAATAATGCAACACTACCATTCAGTGGAATTTACCCTGACACAGGGGGCATTGACGCATATTGAGGACAATATCAATTTTTGAGGTGTTACCATATGGGCCCATTTGAATTTTATTCCCACAATGGGGGCATACTACACCCATGCGGGATATTTTCGCAATCAGAAAGATAAGTGAAATAGTAAACAAAGCTCCGGTTACCGGTACCGCAATGGTATGAATTGGTCCAAATTTACGGAAAACAAGCAGAAAAATAATTAAAAGCATATTGGTTATTATTATTAATAAAAAAATGTGTCGTTTTACGTTTTTAAGGTCTATCTGGTACTGTTCGATCTGTTTCTTAATGGAATCAAATGTCGTGGACATGGGCTTCTCCAAAATAGAAATTTTCTAAATGATACTTCATAATTTCCGGAATCACAATTTTTCTATATTAAAAAATGAATTTCCCATTCCTGTGCAATTTATGCTCAACCAACTTTAACGGGGCTAAATCCCTTGAGAAATTTATTCAGTTTTCTACTACTCCATGAAAAAATAATTTGTTTCATTTGAAAAATACCCTGTTTTATTGTAAAAATATCGGCATTGTTGTATCATCATTTTTTAAAATTAAAACAGGAGTACGCGATGAAAATGAACAGGTTCTTTCTATTACTATTTTTCAACCTTTCCCTTTTTCTTCCAGGGACCATATTTCCTCAAAATAACGGACTGAAAGGGACCTGGCAGGGTACTTTATCCCTTCCCGGTGTCAGTTTTAGAATTGTCTTCCATATCACCCAGGGGGATAACGGTTCCTACCTTTCCACCATGGATTCTCCGGATCAGGGAGCCAAAGATATTCCGGTAGATAAAACGACCCTCACTGGAAATCAACTGAAACTGGAGATGCCCAACCTCAAAGGAGAGTATAACGGTACCATTAACGACACCGGGGATACTATTCAAGGGACCTGGACGCAGGGAGGGCAATCCTTCCCTCTCAATTTACTCAAGTCGGATAAACCGGTTGTAATCAACCGGCCCCAGGAACCCAAACCACCCTATCCCTACCATGTGGAAGAAGTGACCTATATCAATACTACTAATGGAAATACCCTGGCGGGGACTTTTACCCGTCCCCCAGCGGAGGGGACGTATCCCACAGTGATCCTGATCACCGGATCAGGCGCTCAGAACCGGGATGAAGAACTGCTGGGACATAAACCGTTTCTGGTTTTAGCCGATTATCTCACCCGGCAGGGTATCGCGGTCTTAAGAGTAGATGATCGGGGGGTGGGTAAATCCACCGGGGATTTCAGTACCGCGACCACAGCGGATTTTGCCACGGATGTATTAGCAGGTATCGCTTATTTAAAGACACGGACCGACGTCAACCTGAAAAAAATAGGACTTATCGGACATAGTGAAGGAGGTCTCATAGCCCCTCTGGTTGCGGTACATTCACCGGATGTTGCCTTCATTATATTGATGGCCGGGCCCGGACTCCCGGGAGATCAGATCCTGCTCCTCCAGTCCGCACTGATACAAAAAGCCAACGGGATCAAACCCGCTGATATCCATGAAGATGAAGTATTGTCCAAAAAGTTTTATAAAATATTGAAAACTGAACCTGACCCCGCTAAGTCTCACCGCAAAATACTGGAAATTATCGACAATTATTATAATTCTTTATCCGCTGAAGAGCAGAAAAAAATTGGTGAAAAGGATGCTATCATCCAGAAAATTGGAGCTATTGAAACACCCTGGTTTAAATATTTTCTGACTTATGATCCCCGTCCCACCCTGGAAAAGGTCACCTGTCCTGTTTTAGCAATAAACGGCAGTAAGGATTTGCAAGTTCCCTCACGGGAAGACCTGCAAGCTATCGCGAAGGCGCTTGGCAAAGGGGGAAATAAACAGTTTAAGACTATGGAGCTAAAGGGGCTAAACCATCTTTTCCAGAAATGTAAAACCGGTAATCCTTCTGAATACAATATAATAGAGGAAACTATTTCTCCTACAGCTTTGAAAATCATAGGGGAATGGATCACTCACATTACTAAATAGTGATTACTTTGTGATAGAGTTATAGCATCTATTTGATTTAAAATATGTAATATCAGACAGGAGGTTAGAAATGCCTTTACCCCAGGAATTGCAATCCGGACCACCCAGGAATCTGGAAAACGCGTCCCAGATGCTGGATAAAAACAAAAAAGGTATCCGATCCACATTGATAGGACTGATTTTAATGCCGGCTGTACTTTTATTTGTAGGGATGGTGGTACCTCATCTTACGGGCTACCAATTGAGGGGATTGACCCCTGAATCCGCGCCCTGGATATCCCTATTTGTGGATATCTTTATCGCGTTGTTTTTATTGGTTTTTATTTTACAGCTGCAGCGCTCTAAAAAACTTTTCAGGGAGGGACAGGCCACTCTAGGTAAAGTCACCGCTGTGAGCGCGCCCGGTGCGGGTGGTAAACAGGCAACTTTTATCATGATTACCGTGGAATATTTAGATTTAAGCGGCAGGACACTGACCGGGCAAGCCTCTACCACTGGCAATACTCTCCAATGTCAGGTCGGAGATGAGGTTCCGGTGCTCTATTTTGGCAACCAGTCTGTAAAATTCGCGATATACTATAGCGAACTGGGTATGATTCCCGGAATAGCCAAGATCAAAAACTGATATTTCATTTTCTGTGTAGTGGCCTTTGCGGAGCAGTTTTTTCACTTTGAATCTATGATTTCTCAAAAACTTTTAAACATGGTATTATTTCACTTTTTTTCCATATACTTTTACGTTACATTCTTTTCCGGTTTCCCACATATCACCGGGGCTCTCTCTCAGCAATGTGAATCCGTTTTGTTCATAAAATTTCATGGAGACAGGATTCAGGGTACTGGTTCCCAGATGTACTCCAGGTACACCGCATTGCCGGAGTCTGTCCAGGAAAGCGTGCAGAAGGGTCGTGCCGATACCCTGACCCTGAAATTCCGGCAGGATATTGATATGCAGGTGAGCAGGATAATCCCGGATCAACTCAGCATCCAGACGGGGATGAGCCGCATTTAGGATAAACTTCTCCATCCAGAGTCTGGAAGAAGGGTATAAGCATCAGGTCACGGTTTCCATGCGGCGCCTTATCAGGGCAAGTATTTGTGGGCAAAGTCTTTCTTTTGTGCCGCAGTATCCAGGGTATCTAGGATATACCCGATGACCCGGTTTTTTTCCAGAGCCGCAAAGCAGAAATCCGGTGAAAAATCCATATAGTGAAAAGCAAAACGCATAGCGAATAATTTCCGGTCGGAAAAGACACCCCTACCGGTGAGATCTGCACCATGATAACCGGTTCGGTAGCAGATAGTCTGAATAGCAGATTTGTCACTGGGAATGATGGAACGTATCAAGGGTCAAGCCCTCTGATTTGGATATATATCCAGCAAATCTTCCTTAAACTCTTTTTTAATCAGAACCTGGAGTTTTGACAGGATTTGCGTCAGTTCCACCTGTCCTACTTCACTATCTTCGATCTCCATAAGTGTAATGATGATCTGAGATAGTTTCTGGCGGGCTGGTTCAGTATAGGGAATATACCCCCTTTTATCCGTGAACAGTATGAGTTTATGTTGCAGAAGAATCTGGAGATTGTGATTAAGCTCCGCGGAAGAAATCTCAGGATATTTTTTCATTAGTGTGGACTTGTCCAGTTTGACTTCATCCTCCAGGTACAGCTTGACGATGAGCAGAAACAGAGAAAGTTTACGCGCAAAAGAGCGGTCTATTGTCTGGCCGGGTGTTTTAAGGTGCGGCGGGAACTGAACAAACCAGGATATTTCCGCCCCCAGTAAAATGATGACCCACAACAGGTATATCCATAATAAAAACAGAGGCAGAACCGCCAGAGATTTATAGATCTGCGCCTGAGTCTGAAACAGCATTCCGGAATAGCGGGTGAACAGATTTTTAGCTACTTCAAAGAAAAAGCCGGAAAATACCGCCCCGGTAAATGCCGCGCGTATCTTGACCGGAATGTCGGGGGTGATAAAGAACAGCAGAAACATAAAAATCAGATTGACTGAAAAAGAGGCTATAATAGAAAGGGAGGGATGCCGCTCCAGCAACCCTATGACTCCGATATTATTAGTGATATAAAAGGAAACCCCTAGTAGAATGGGACCCAGGGTCAATATAGTCCAGAAACGGGTCAGAGACTTGAAAAACATGCCCTTGCTCTTTATTTTCCAGATGGCATTGAGGTGATTTTTAAAATTATTCATGAGGAGAAGACCCAGAAACAGAAATGCAATGATACTCAGAGTATTAAGAGAGGACATATTGTGGGCAAAATCTTCCACATATTTCTGTATAATATCAATCTGAGCGGGAATAAGGTGCTGGAATAATCTGCCCTTGATAGCTTCCAGTGAATTCCTGAAAAAAGGAAAAGAAGATAAAAGGGTAAAAGACAATGCCGCAATAGGTATCAGGCTGATCAGGGTGGAGTAGGCTAGTGACCCCGCTCGCTGAAATCCGAAGTCAGCAATAAATTTCTCAGAGATACTCACAATATACTGAGAGCTTTTTTGTATCACTACTTTAATTCTGGGCCAGACCGGTATAGATATGCCTGGTTTTTTAACCGCCATAGGGAGTCCTTTTTATTTTAGTTTAAAAACAGCTGCATGATAAGTCAAAGACAGGGATTTTCCGCTTTTCCCGGATCGTTAGATAAAAGATTTTATTTCATTGAGATTATGTATCACATCTGGTACTGGATAACCGAGCCTGGTTTCTTTATCATACAGGATACCCCGCATACCCGCTGCCTGGCTGCCCTGGATATCGATGTCCACACGATCCCCCACGAACAGGCATTGCCCCGGCTCTACTCCCAGCTCAGCAGCTGCTATGAGAAATATTCCGGAATCCGGTTTCTTAACACCGGCTTGTTCTGAGATGACAATCGTATCCACCAGTTCACGTAGTCCCAGTCCCTCAATCTTGGCTTCCTGAACCAGTACCGTTCCATTGGTAACCACACCTGTCTTGATATTTTGAGATCGAAGCATACGCAGCAAATGATCCGCATTATCATTAAAACGGGGAGCCCTCCAGGAGTTCCGGGAAAAATAATCCAGAAACCACTTTTCATCGAACAAAGGTCCAAAAGAACTGATCAGGCCCCGGGCTATTTCCGGCTTGGGCCCATAACCTTCTCTATCCAGCTCCAGAAACCTTTTACGGAATAGCTCAGGACTCTCACAACAGGCGGTATCTTTGTATAACCGGGTAATGAATCGGTCAATAGAACTGCGCCGGTCAAATAAAGTGTTATCCAGATCAAACAATACGGCTGTGTAGTTCATAAGAGTACCACTCATCCTAATTGATTTCCATCATAATCCATTTATTAATACTTTATCTACAATCACATGCGGCAATTCAATTAGATTGGCAGTTTTAGTCCTGATCTGAGTGTGCACCGGATCTAATAACAGGACCCGGCGCTGTCTTTTACCAGCCGCCACCACCGCCGCCGCCACCGCCGCCACCCGAAGAGCCACCACCCCCGCCGCTGCCGCTGCTGGAAGGAGAAACGGAGGCGCTGCTTAGTGCGTTAGAAAAATTACTTCCCAGGGAGGATGTAAATTGTGTGAAGTTCATGGAGCTGAGAGAGGACCCTGAATACCAGGAGGGGTGATAACTTCCCGCACCGCCTTGCGAAGTTCCCATAATGTCATGAAAATACCCGGCCCAGTTTTCCTCAATGTCAAAGGCCAGGGCATAAGGCAGAAGCTTTTCAAAAACGGATATCTCTTTAACCGGAGGATTGAATACTTCCAGCCGGTCTTTTTCGGCGACATTAATAAAATTATAGAAACCCTCGATCTTATCCATGATTTTTCTGCCGGCCAGAGTTGGAGCTTTGAGCAGGTGGTAAAACAGATAATTCATAAAAATGGCTGCAACAGCCAGGGGCACGATCCAGACAGAAGTAGTGATGAATCTAAAAAAGATAAAAAACACTACCACATCCGCAATCACAAAAAATGAGGAAAAGAAAGTCATGTACATAGCCCCCAGGTACTTCCAGAAACTTTTTTTAGGGGCGCTGGAAGCAGACTTCCAGGAATGAATGACTTGTTTCAACAGGAAAAACACACCAATATTCCAGATACTAAGCCATAGCATCATAAATCCCGCGATGAAATTGGAGGAATCAAAGATGAACCCCAGAATCATAAATGCTATAGTCATGAGTAATCCCGGAATAAAAATCTTCCGGTTGGTAACAAAATAGTGAGTCTCAAATTGTTTTTTCAGGGACGCTTTGAATTTCTGAATGGCTTCAGAAAAAACGGAATGATTGGTATTGTCTACTTCCAGGCTGCTGCCAGAATAAAACAGTTCCTTAGAAACTATCTTTTCTTCCTCAGTCAGTCCCTCCAGGGTGTCATTTAACCGCACCAGTTTGTATTCATCCTTGGTTTCAGTTATTTTAATATGTCCTTTTACAGCCAGTTGGATAATGACAGCTGTAAAGTTCTTCTGGTCATACCCCATTTTTCGGATAAATCGCATAGCTGAAGGAGATAATCCGTCAGGCGGTTCAAAATAGGTCATGATAGGACCTTTGGCCGGATCCTTCCCCAACAGGAACCAGGTGATAATATAGTATAGGAATATCAGAAGTATCCCTGTAAAAATGGTGGCTATACCTTTGTTATCCTTAAATAGTTTGAAATACCGTTCCAGGCTGGAAGGAACCGGGATTCGATCATTTTTCCAGATTATTTTGACCGTTAAGCCTTTATTTCTTCCCAGGTCTTCTTTCAGCTTATATACCAGAGTGTTCCAGTTTTTTTGGTAGTCATAATTGCTGTTGGTTTCACCCTGCAGACCATGAAAAGCTCTTTGATAAAGTACTTCCTGTTGTGATTCAAAGGGTAGTTTGATCATGACTTCGGCTTTTTCAATAGGAAAATCCCACTCCGTACCAATGGCATTCCAATACAATTCTGCTGTGTTGGAAACTACTGTCAGTGCTTCTTCTACCTGGTATTGGAAGCGGTAGCGATACATGCCCGGATTGAGTGTGATATCCTGACTACCGGCATATACCCGCAGACTCATGGTCTCATTATCAGTATGCCAGGGTTCCGGTTCTCCATCTTTCCAAACTTCCAGGATTTTAATGGGGTACTTGCGCAAAAGTCCCAGAGGTGCATGGCCATACAGCGGTATATCGCGGTAGATACCATGATTGATCAGTACATTATTAGCAAAGACCTCTATATCCTCAGTAACCAAAATAGATCGGTTAGTAAGCACCTCGATTCTGACCTGATAGCTGGAAATATATTCCATATCGGCGTGTTCATAATCCGCCGACATGACTCCCGGTAAAAAGAAAAAGACCAGCCCTAGGACCCAAAGGAACTTTCTTCTCATCCCACGCCTCCCTCAACAATGGCATCCACTCTCCGAGTATAACATGAGAAGACACAGCAAGTAAAGAAAAGATTCACCCAAAATGTAGAGGAAAAAAACAGATTTAATTATGAAGTAATGAAAATATTATTTATATCTACTCAGAAATGGTTATTATTTACTGGCCATTAGTTATTATTCCTTTAAAACATATCGTATCCCTGAGTACAGGAAACGTTTAATTTACAGGAATTCAGGTTACTGGAATATTTTTCCATGTTTCTCCAATGAATAGACAAGTATGAGGATTGCTTACAAAGCGTGCAGGAGCTTAAACCAATGAACCTCATCCCTGATAGTTTCATCCAGAGGGCGTGGTTTATAGCCTAAAACCCGGCTGGCTTTATCATGACTCATGAGGGTATTGGTGCGTAATATCTCCAATGCTTCCGGTGTAAACAACGGCTCTTTATGGGTAGCCCGGGACAGCCATTCAGAAACTCGGGCGGCCCATTCCACCAGCCGCTGAGGTATTCTGATAGCGCTCCAGGTACGGCCGGCACTGGCACAGACTCTCTCAAAAAAATCGCCCAGAGTGTGAGTCTCTCCGCTCAGGATGTAGTTCTGTCCCGGCACGCCTTTTTCCCCGGCCAGGATTTCACCCTGTACTACATCACGCACATCTACAAAATTATAGGCACCCTGAGGCTGCACCGGAAATTTTCCCTTGACCACCCGGATCATCATCTGACCCAGTTTGGAGGGCCGGTAATCAAAGGGACCTATGATGGCTGCCGGATGTACCACAATAGTCTGGAGTTCTTTATCATTGGCTGCCAGTACTGAAAGAGTAGCCCGGGCTTTGGTCTTTCCGTAATCCCCCAGGGCCAGTAGTGGATCTATAGGGTCATCTTCCTGCATGATAGTGTCAGGTGCCAGAGGGGCAAAAGCATGTACCGAGCTGGTATAAATCAGACGTCTGACCCGGTTCTGCCGACAGGCTTCCAATACGTTTTCCGTTCCCCTGACATTGATATCATCCAGTAGATCTCTCTCACCCGGTGTGATAGAGATCAGGCTGGCCAGGTGATATACCCGGTCTGCTCCTTTAAAAGCCCGGATCAGACTGGCCAAATCTCTTACATCACCTCTTACTATTTCGATATCCAGATCCAGAAAAACAGAACAGTCTTCTCCTGGCAGTACTACAGCCCGCACTCTTTTACCCAGCTTGACCAGCTGCCGGACTAAGACATTTCCCAGGTGCCCCGTGGCACCGGTTATTACTGTCATTTTACACCTCCTGCCTGGTCTTTTCGCCAGGCTATCCAGGTCCAGATTGCACCGGCCAGGTCCAGTACCCCAAAACCCAGTATCAGGACATTAGCCTGCCCGGATATTACAAAAAGTGCCAGGAAGATAATAGCAGATGCCCGGGTAGGAATAGTCCAGGGAATAATTTCTGTAAGCTGTTTTTTACCGATGACCAGATAATAAATTCCCAGATAAAAAACCACCATACCCAATATCCGGGTTATGACAGAGGCTCCTGTGGTTATCCCGGCGGCTTTTAGTAATACCTCCGGAAAGAGCAGTAAAAATAATCCCGAAACCAGAACATAAAACCCGAAAATAAACATAGAGCGGGACGAGCGGGACATCTGGCCCTCCTTATGAGTGACCAGTCACTCATAATCACGTTTTTTTTTAAACACGGAGTTCTTTTTCTAATTATAGTATAGTGAGCGCTCACTCATTTTGCAAGCTTTTTTTAAAATATATTTTTATTCCAACAGAAGTGCTTCCAGACCCCGTATGATATGCCTCATTTCTCCTCCCAACGCAGTCTCATCTCCGTCCCACAGCTCCTGCCTTTTCCATAGCATATCCCCTAATCCCCATAGTATCATTGCCGCCAGGTCCAGCTTTTCACGGCTGGCTTTTGACTGGATATTCTGATCCCACTCCAGCATTTCCCGGATGGTCTGCATTCCGGAGGAAAACACCCGGGCCAGTTCCCCCTTTATTTCCTGATCTTCTACCTCTGAAAAGGCTTTATACATAATGCGATAATGTGCTGCCGTCTCCTGGTGATGATGGAAAAAATTTCGTCCCAGCATCATGATGTTTTCTTTCCAATCCTGAGCGGGGCTCACCCCCTGCACAAATGTCTGCTCCAGACGGCTGGTAATAGTCCTCAGAACAGCTACAAACAGATCCCGTTTGCTGGAAAAATAGCGGTATAGTGTCCCCTCGGCTACTCCCGCGGTCTGGGCTATATCAGCAGTTCGCATTGTATGAAAATTTTCCCGTGCCAGAATCTCAATGGCAGCCTGGATAATCAATTCTTCTTTATTCATCTTATATCCTATTGTACACTACGGTACAGCAAAGCTCTCAGATCTTCAAAAACCTTATCCCCATTAAAATCTGCAGCGCGGAAGAAAATCCCGCCTGCCATGTGGGGATGACCGCCCCCCATACCTTTGTCCCGAAGGAGCAGTTTCATGATTTCAGCGGAATGCCAGTGTCCTACCTCCGACCGGATAGACAGATTCACTTTGTCTTCATTCCTGGCGCAAATCATTACAAAATTGATCTCTTTTAAGGACATAAAGAAATCACCTATGATACCCATCAGGTTTTGAGGGCAACCCTGTTCAAAGTAACAGAAAGCGATATTTTTATCATACCGGGCATGCTGCAGGGCATAGCTTAAATGTTCCAGGTCTTTAACCTGCAGATTATTGCGCAGGATTTGGTTGACCTCATCCATATCAGCATAGCGGAACAGATAGGCATAAGCATCAATATCCTCAGAGGAGATCCCCCGGGTCAACAGATGAGTATCCATCTGCAATCCGATGAGGAGGGCATTGGCCACCTGTAACTGAGGCTGTACCCCCATCTCCCGGTAATAGGTGTAGATCTGAGTGGAGCAGGACCCCAACTGGGGCCGTATATCAACAAACCAGACATCCTCTGGTGTAGCCACATCGTGGTGATCTATCACAGCGATCTCGTCCCCCACCAGGTTGGTCACGTTGTTATTGCCCTTGCAGCCGTCCACAATAATGATCTTGTCAAAAACATCGATTTCAAATTCTTTATTGTTGTGGATTTTGATCCCCAGTTTATCGATGGTGGTCTGCAGGGATTCCCGTTCGATACTGCCGGCGTATATGATCTGGGTCCTGACCTTATAATTTGTGAGGAGCTGCTGCAGTCCATAGGCCGCGGCCACCGCGTCATGGTCGGGAAAATCATGGGTCTGTATATACAAATGGGTCTCAGACTGCAGAGCCTGCAGATAATGGATAAAATCCATGAGTTTACTCAAAGAGACTCCTCAGGTTTTTCTGATTATATTGTAAGAGAGATTTGCGGATTTGCAATCAATATTTAAAGAATGGACCGGATAAAATCACTCAGTTCCTGATAAGCTGTCTCACGGTCAGCATTTACAATAGCCCGGGAATACATGGCCTGGTGAAAATTATAAAACTCAATTTCCTGTTCCGAAGTCTGTATGCGCCTTTTTAAACTCTCCAGGTCTTCGGTTTTCCTGTCAATGAGACGCTTATGCAGCTCTTCCCGTGAAGGGGGCAATATAAAAATTAGAACAGCATCAGGAAAAACCCGTTTCACACTTTCACCACCCTGGACATCAATATCTAAAAGTACACTGTGTCCTTTATGGGTAATGCGTTCCAGTTCGGAATGAAGCGTCCCATAATAGTTTCCGTAGACTTCCGCCCATTCCACAAAGGCATTTTGAGCTATTCTTTTTTTAAATTCTTCCAGACTGATAAAGTAATAATCCCGTCCATCCAGCTCTCCTTCCCGGGGAGCACGGGTAGTGGCGGAAATGGAAAGCTCCAGCTTATCCCGGAACTCTTCCAGGAGCCTGTGATACAAAGTGGTTTTTCCTACTCCGCTGGGCCCGTTCAGGACCAGAATTTTACCTTTTCCTTTCATCCAGTCCTACACAATGTTCCGAAGCTGTTCACGGATCTTTTCTATATCACCTTTGATAGCAATAGTCTGTTCCGTGATCTGATAATCACTGGATTTGGAGCCAATAGTATTGGTTTCCCGGTTCATTTCCTGACAGATAAAGTCCATCTTTTTGGAATCACCCTTGATCTTGTCTTTCACAATACCGTTCATCTGTTCCAGGTGGCTGTTGAGACGGACTGTTTCTTCATTTATGGCTGAACGGCTGGCTACCATTTCCACCTCCATGATGAGACGGGTTTCTTCAAAATTCTGGCCTACCAGGTCAGATATACGCTGCCGCAGAGCTTCTTTATATTCTTCAATGGTCTGAGGGTAGCGAGTCTCGATGACTTTTAAACTGCCTGAAATGCGGTCCAGACAGGACTGGATATCTTCCGCGGTCTTTTTCCCTTCCAAGTCCATCATGTGAGCCAGCTTTTTGAGTAGTTCATCCAGCATAGAGCGGGTCAATTCTTCCAGTTCCTGGCTGTTATCATTGCGTTCCAGATTGAGGACGCCTTCCAGCCGGGTAAAGTCATTCATAGCAATCTGGGGTGATACTGCGGTCTCACGAGCAATCTCCTGCAGCGCATCCGCATATTTTTTTACCAGTTCATGATTGACTACCACTGAAAAGTTTTCAGCGGTCTTTTCTATGACTTTGATGAAAAGCTCCACCTTGCCCCGTTCCAGGAAGTCCTGTACCCTGTTTTTAAATTCGATTTCCAGTTCGTTGAAATAGTTGGATGATTTAAGGCGGAACTCAAAATACCGTGAGTTCACGCTTTTTATTTCCATAAATACATCAAAATCCGGGTTACTTTTAGTGAGGCTGGCATAGCCTGTCATACTGCGCATGGGTTTCTCCTATTTTACCTGCATTACTGCCAGGGCTTTTTTGGCCGCCTGCTGCTCGGCTTCTTTTTTACTACGGGCTATACCCACTTCACAATAAGACTCATCCAGGCTCACCTGAACTTCAAAGACCTTGTTATGATCCGGGCCGCTTTCTTTTAATACCAGATAATTGGGATATTTCTTATATCTTTCCAGGCTGACACGCTGAAGTTTGGATTTATAGTCCCTCAGCCCCCGTTCCAGGCGTTTCTGGAAAAAAGGATAGATCAGTCTCTCCACAAAACGCCGCGCGTAATTAAATCCTCTGTCCATAAACAGGACACCCACTATGGATTCTATTACATCAGCGCTGACTTTACGACGCGCTCTCTGGTCGCTGAGGCGTTCCCCTTTGCCCAGATTGACAAAAGTATCCAGCTGGAGCTCCTGGGAGATCTCGCTCAGGGTGCGCTCATCTACCAGACTGGAGCGAAGAGCCGACATTTTACCTTCTTTGTAGCTGGGCTTTTCCTGAAAGAGCAGCCAGGAGACGCTGGCGTTTAATATGGAATCACCTAGAAATTCCAGCCTTTCGTAACTCTGGATCTCGCTATTGGATTTGGATAAAAATGACGTATGAGTAAGGGCCCTGTCCAGTAAGGACAGGGACCAGACTCTGATTTTTAAGATTTTGCATAGCTGTTTTAGCTGCTGCTTTCTTTGAGGGGTAAGAATGTGACTATTGTTTGTATTTCTTGAAAACAATGGTGACATCATGCCCGCCAAAACCAAAAGAATTACTCATGGCATATTCTATATCATAATTAATCGCTTTGTTAGGTACATAATCCAGATCGCACTGGGGATCAGGATTGTCCAGATTAACGGTAGGGTGGATCATACCTTCGTTGATCATTTTAATAACAGCGATTGCTTCCACGCCTCCAGCCGCACCCAAGGTATGACCGGTCATGGACTTGGTGGAATTTACTTTCAGTTTGTAGGCATAGTCCCCAAATACTTCTTTGATAGCCTGAGTCTCAGCAATATCACCCAGAGATGTAGACGTCCCATGGGCATTGATAAGCTGGATCTGTTTAATATCCAGGTTGGCTTTGCGTAAGGCGTTCTTCATAGCCAGGGCAGCGCCATAGCCGTCAGGACGGGGAGCGGTGATATGATGTGCGTCGGCGCTTACGCCGTAGCCTGCAATTTCTGCATAGATTTTAGCGCCGCGTTTCTTGGCATGCTCCAGTTCTTCCAGGACCAGAATACCCGCACCTTCAGCCATGACAAATCCGTCACGGTCGATATCAAAAGGCCGGGAAGCTTTTTCAGGCGCATCATTACGGGTTGAGACAGCCTTGGCTTGGGTAAAGCCGGCGTATCCCAGAGTAGACATAGCTGCTTCTGTACCGCCGCATACCATAACATCACAGTCACCCACCAGGATATGGTTGAAACTGACCGCGAAAGCATGGCTGGCCGTAGCACAGGCGGATGAAACCGCGTAGTTAGGTCCCTGAAAATTGTATTTTATGGAGACATTTCCTGAAGCGATATCTACGATCAGAAGCGGGATGAATAAAGGAGACACTCGCTTGCGTCCACCTTCATACATACCTATGGCGTTCTCATAGTAAGTGTGCATACCGCCGATTCCTGAACCTATGACTACACCGACCCGGGCAGGGTCATGGTCGCCTTTGTCCAGTCCGGCATCTGCCACGGCCATATCCGCAGTATACATAGCGAAATGGGAAAAGCGGTCCATACGGCGCATGAGACGTCTGTCTATATAGTCTTCAGGGTTAAAGTCAGAATTCTTGACTTCTCCTCCGATGAGAGAGGGAGAATCACCCAGATCGATATTTGTAACTAAAGAGATTCCGGTTTTACCATTCTTAAGCTTGTCCCAGTATTCATCCACTGTTTTACCCAGTGCGCTGATTACACCCATACCGGTTACAACTACTCTTCTTTTTTCCATGTTTTCCTCCTCTTTTACAAAACGTCCATTAGGAAGACATGACCATACCGCCGGAAACGGTGAGGGTCTGGCCAGTTATATAATCAGATTCAGAAGAACTTAAGAAAGCTACAACATTCGCTACATCCTCAGGTTGGCCCATGCGTTTCATGGGAATCAGGGCCAGCATAGCCTGCTTGACTTCATCTGACAGCTGGTCAGTCATAGCGGTCTGGATGTATCCGGGAGCTACAGCGTTCACATTGACACCGCGTCCGGCCAATTCTTTGGCAGCGGATTTGGTCAGTGCGATCACACCACCCTTTGAAGCTGCGTAGTTAGCCTGACCGGCATTACCAATGAGACCAATGATAGAAGCTACATTTACGATTTTACCGCTTCTCTGCTTCATCATAACAGGATAGGCAGCTTTTATTCCGTTAAATACACCTTTGAGGTTAATATCGATGACCAGGTCAAAGTCTTCAGGGGTCATCTTCAGGATCAGATTATCCCGGGTGATTCCGGCATTATTGACCAGGATATCCACGCTACCCCATTTTTCTTTGGTAGTATTGATCATGGTTTCCACATCTTTATAATCTACCACATTGGTCTTTAAAGCAAAACTCTTAACGCCTAATTTTTCCATTTCTTTAGCTGTTTCCTGGGCTGATTCCAGGTTTACATCTACAATAACTACATTAGCGCCTTCTTTAGCTAATTTTTCAGCGATGGCTTTCCCAATTCCTCTGGCGGATCCGGTTACAATCGCGTTCTTTCCGTCTAATTTTCCCATGGCTTACTCCTTTGTTAATAATCAATAATAAATTTAATACTTAACCAGGCTGGCTGCCCAGGTAAATCCACCGCCAAACGCTACAAAGATGATATAATCTCCGCGTTTAACTCTTCCCTGGTCCACTGCTTCTCTTAAGGCGATAGGGATGGTGGCACCGCTGGTATTGCCGTAGAGATGGATATTGGAAAACACCTGGTCTTCAGTCAGGTCCAGATGTTCCATTACTGATTTGGTAATGCGGTAATTTGCCTGATGAGGGATCACCAGCTTGATATCTTCTTTTTTAAGATTATGTTTTTCCATTAATTTCACGGCCATATCTGCCATGGTACGAACTGCCATTTTGAACACAATATTACCGCTCATCTTGAGATAATGCAGTCCATTCTGGATGGTATCCTGAGTCGCGGGGTGCAGAGACCCTCCGCCGGGGAGAGATAACAGGTCACCATACTGGCCGTCACCGCCCAGAATGAAATCAATGATATCTGAGTCCTGGCTGTCATCAGCCTCGGACACGACTACCGCGCCGGCTCCGTCCCCAAACAGGACGCAGGTACCGCGGTCCTTCCAGTCTATAAAACGGGACATGGTCTCAGCTGCGACTACCAATACGTTCTTGTACAGGCCGGATTTTACATAGGCATAACCCTGAGACAGAGCATACACAAAGCCGGAACAGGCCGCTTCCACATCTACAGTTCCCACGTTGGTCAGGCCCAGGATGTTCTGAACCAGACAGGCAGTTGCGGGAAACAGCATATCCGGAGAAAGGGTGGCCACTATGACCATATCAATATCTTCTTTATTCAGGCCGGAGTCGGCAATAGCTCTTTTGGCGGCTTCGGCTCCCATGGTGGAAGTGGTCTCATTATCCGCTGCGATATGCCTTTCTTTGATCCCTGTGCGGGTACTGATCCATTCATCGTTGGTATCTACAAATTTTTCCAGATCAAAATTGGTCAGGACTTTTTCCGGGACGTATTTTCCAACACCAGTAATTTTTACTTTCACACTTTCCTCCAAATTCTACAGGTTAGATTAAGTGCAGCTCTTCCAGACGGCGGTGAATATTACCCAGGAGATCATGCCGGACTGCTTTAGCCGCATTCAGGATACCATTACAGATTGCCTGACGTCCTGATGTTCCGTGTCCGATAAAGACATTACCGTTTACACCCAGGAGAGGGACTCCCCCGTGACTTTCCGGATCGATATAGCCTTTGAGTTTTTTCATGGCTGTATAAAACAGAGGAGCGGCAATTTTTGCCATGGGATCTTCGATGATAGATTTTTTCAGAAGTTTGGCTACAGTCTTGGCCACCCCTTCCGCTACTTTGAGAGTAGTATTTCCGGTAGCGCCATCCGCGACTATGACGTCAACTTTTTCTGAAAAGACGTCTTTACCTTCAATATTGCCTATGAAATTTACATCCATTTCAGACAGCATCTGGTATGTTTTTCGATGGATCGCTGTACCCTTGTGGGCTTCACTTCCGATATTCAGTAAGCCTACCCGGGGACTGGGTACACCCATCATCTCCCGGTAATAAATACGTCCCATGATAGCAAACCGGACCAGGTCTGTAGCTTCACATTCGGCACTGGCACCTACGTCCAGCAACAGATTGTAATTTCCCACATTATTAGGCATATAAGCACCCAGAGCGGGTTTTTTGATACCTTTGGTTCGTCCCATAATAAGGGAAGATGCTACCACAATAGCCCCGGTATTTCCCGGGGAGAAAAAGGCATCGATCTCCATTCTCTTATGAGCTTCCAGTCCTTTCACGATACTGGATTCTTTTTTTTCTTTGATTACTTTAATAGGATCATCATCCATGGTAATCACATCGGAGGCATCAATGATGGAAATCCTTTCAAAGGGCTTGGGTTTATCCCAAAAAAACGGACTCTTATGTACCAAAAGAGGTTCAAAAAGAGCACGTTTTCCGATAACTACGACTTCTATTTCAGAATCTTTTTCTGTCGCGTCCCGGCAGCCCTTGATTAATTGCTTGAGGTCGGATTCACCACTGATCAGGTCTACACCGATTTTTATCATACCAGCCGGCTCTTATTTATCGTCTGTAACAAGCTTGGTTATGATCTGTTTTCCTTTGTAGTATCCGCAGGCGGGGCATACCCGGTGAGGCATCTTCTTCTCACCACAGTTAGGACAATCGGACATAGCGGGGGTTTTCATGGTATAATAGGCATTGGCTCTTCTGATACGGCTTTTAGTTTTCGCCGTTTTATGCTTTGGTACTGGCATGTGTATTCTCCTTATGCAATACTTATAAGTCTTTTATTTTATACAGGAAGTCCCTAATTGTCAAAGAAAGACCATGTAAATACGAGTTTTATACGTTTTTTTATATTTTTCCGACATTTTTCAGTAAAAATCATCCAGAAAAAGGTCAGTGGTTCAAGACCTCAGTTCCGCCTTAAAGTTGCGGGACAATAGGGTTACCAGATCCGTCATCAACTGATTCACTTCTGTATCAGTAAGAGTCTTTTCACGGTCCTGCAGGATCAAGGAATAAGTCAGGCTCTTTCTGCCCGCTCCGGTAGCAGCCCCTTTGTACAAGTCGATAAAGCGGACTTCCTGAACCCATTCATGAAAATCGGCTATGGTATTCTGAATATCTCGGGCCAGAACATTGTTGTCTACGATAATGGATATATCACGGCTGGTAGAGGGGAAGCGGGAAATATCTCTGAGCATCAACGGCTCTTCATATTGAGCCTGCAGAGGTGGAATATGCAGTTCCGCCACATACAAAGGATAGCGTGATTCCACTTTTTCCACCAGGTCAGGATGGACTTCTCCGGCAAAACCAATGATTTTACCCTCAAGAATAATCTCTACAGAGTTTACCGGATGGAGAAAATCTTTTTTACGTCCCGCATAGCTGATTCGAGCCAGGGATATACGTCCCACAAGACGTTCCACTATACCTAAAAGCTCAGAATATGCCGCTTTTTTACCGCTGATCACTATTCCCAGTTTAGGGAGGTCAAAATAATCTCCTGCTTCCTGCTGGAACACATGTCCCAGTTCAAAGAAACGGATATCTTCCAGTGGATTACGCTTGTAGTTATAGGCCACACTTTTTATCAGGCCGGGGAAGAGGTAGTTCCGCAGGTGTGTGGATTCCCGGGTCAGAGGATTGGCCACGGGTATCACGGTCTTTTCATTTATTTTGAGATCTTTTAGTTCCTGCTCATGGGTAAATGGATAGTTATAGGCATCGGTAAGCCCCATTCCATACAGGACTTCTTTGATACGTTCCGCCACAGAAGGTTTTTTGGATAAACCTTCTATATCGACAGGGGGCATAAAACGGTTTTCAGGAATCGTATTATAACCGTAGACCCGGGCGATTTCTTCCACCAGATCAATTGGCCGGTAGATATCAGCTCTGAAAGTCGGCACTTTGACTTCCATACTGTCATCCCGTTTCACAGTAATGATGAACTGTATCTTGAGCAGTATGTCTTCTATCTGTTTGGTAGTAAGCTGAATCCCCAGTTTTTGATTCACAAAGGCTGTCTTGAGGGTGATGACTGTATCCTTGATCATGTTGACATATTGGTCATTGAGAGCGGATACCTTGGCCGGAGCGGTGAGCAGGATAATCTCCGCTACCCGGCCCAGAGCGGTGGGGGTCACTCCCCAGTCCGCTGTCCGTTCAAAGCGGTGAGAGCTTTCCGTCTTCAATCCCAGACGTTTGGAAGTAGCTCGGATGGTAATACTGTCAAAGTAAGCTGATTCCAGCAGCACATCCTGAGTATGGTCCATGATTTCAGAATTTAGTCCACCCATAATACCAGCCAGAGCCACCGCTTTTTCCGCGTCAGCAATGACCAGGTCGGATTTTTTTAATTTGTGTTCCTGACCATCCAGGGTGGTAAATTTTTCCCCGTCTTTTGCGCGCCTGACATTGATCTCCCCGCCAGCCAGCTGCTTCAGATCAAAAGCATGAGTGGGATGTCCAAATTCCAGCATCACATAATTGGTAGCATCCACTATATTGTTTATAGGCCGTATACCGCATAAAGTGAGTTTTCTTTGAATATCCGCGGGAGAAGGCAATACTTTGACTTCCCTCAGTATGCGGGAAGAATAGCGGGGACAAAGATTGCGTTCCTCTATTTTAATGGGAGGCAGTTCATCACTATCATTTTTCAGCTCTACCCGGGGCACGATTAGTTCTTCACCGGTCATAGCCGCCAATTCCCGGGCCACCCCGATCACAGACAGGCAGTCAGAACGGTTAGCTGTCAACTCGATATTAAAAACATGATCTTCCTGAGTCCAGGTTTTGAACAAATCTTCGGCGATTTTTTCATCGTGTCCCAGAATCCAGATATCCTCGCTTTTTGCTTCCAGCCCCAGGAATTCCTTGGGAAGAAGCATACCTTCCGAGTCTACACCCTTAAGCTTGGCCTGGGTGATTTCAGTACCGTTATGAAGGCGGGTGCCAACCTGGGCATGCACCACAAAATCACCCTTGGTGATATGAGATGAATTGGTGACAACCGTAAAAGTGTCCGCTTTATTCTTGATTTTACAGACTTTAAGACGGTCAGCCTGGGGGTGAGGATTAACCTGCAGCACTTTGGATAACAGGATCTGGTCTTTCTGAGCGGAACTAATACCTACAGGTACGATATCTTCCACTTCCAGGCCCATCATAGTCAGGCCCTCTGCCATTTCCCTGACATCCATTTTGCATTTAACGTATTCTTTTAACCAGTTTACAGTGACGATCATCCCTGACTCCTATTTCACGAACTGACTCAGGAAGCGCAGGTCATTTTCATGAAAGGCCCTGATATCCTTTACTCCATACAGGAGCATGGCAATACGTTCTATACCCATCCCGAATGCAAAGCCGGAGACCTTATCAGGGTCATAGCCTACATTCTTCAGGACTTCAGGGTCTACCATTCCGCAGCCGGCGATCTCCAGCCATTTTCCCCCGAATAGTCCGGGACTGGACACGGCCAGTTCAGCAGAAGGTTCGGTAAAGGGGAAAAAGTCAGGCCGCATACGAATCCTGGTTTCCTTTCCAAACATGAGCTGAGCCCAGAGCAGAAGGGTACCCTTGAGGTCGGCAAAACTGACATTCTTATCTATCACCAGTCCTTCGATCTGGTGGAAGGTATAGGCATGAGTAGCGTCCACCGCGTCCCGCCGGAAACAGCGTCCCGGAGCGACGATGGCTATAGGGGGCTGACGGCGTTTCATTTCCCGAATCTGTACCGGAGAGGTATGAGTACGCATCAGCCAGCCTTTTTTCAGAAAAAAGCTGTCCTGATCATCACGGGCAGGATGATACTCGGGTATATTGAGTGCGTCAAAATTGTAGTATTCTTCTTCCAGCTCAGGGCCTTCCACCACAGTGTAGCCCATTTTTTCAAAGATACTGACTACCCGGTCACGTACCAGGGTCAGGGGGTGCTGATAAGACATCCCTAAGGGGAAGGAGGACAGAGAGATGTCGTCCACTCCCTGAGCCAGTTTGGCGTCACGCAGGCTTTTTTCTATCTTTTCAGCAGCCTGCTGCAAAAGGGACTCAATATTTTCCTTAACTTCATTGACAGCCTGCCCCATATTCTTCCGTTCTTCTTCTGCCATTTTTCCCAGGTCGGATAACATGTTCTTGAGCAGACCTTTTTTGCCCAGGTATTTGACTTTGAGATCCTGCAATGCCGTGCCATCCAGCACATTCTGCAGGTCTTTTTTAGCTTCATCCAAAAGTTTCTTGAGTTGATCTTTCATATTATTCCCTTAATATCCGCCGGTGTACTGAACAGCCAGCTGAAACAGATCGTCTTCCTGGGGCAGGAACAAATGCGCTCCCAGTCCCGCCTGCAGGGCCCCGTCATAATCACAATGCTTGAGGTCCCCTATAAAAACCGTGTCTTCCTTGACAGCGCCCAGTCTCTGTACGCTTATTTCAAAGATATAAGGATGCGGTTTGAGAATCCCCACCTCATCGGAAAACAACATATCATCAAATAAATCATAAATACCCAGCTCCATCAGCATAATGCGCAGAATCGAACCGGGAGTCTTGCCGGTATTGGAGATCAGAGCTGTCTTTTTTCCCTGTTCACGAAGGTATTCCAGAGCCTTTTTGGCGTTACGCATCAGGCTGGGATTGATCTGCAGGATGGCATTGATATAACTATCATACACCTTTTTAAAAATCACCACGTCATGCACAGTGAGAGAGTCCAGCCACATCTTGACCTGTTTAAAAGGAGAAAAGGCTAGTCCGGTACGGGCATGATATTCGTCATAGGCCCGGCTCATCTCTATATATTTTTCTTTCAGTTCAGAAAATTTAACGGGGTACAGGCCCTTTTCCAGTATGCTGAAGGTGGTATCCAGGTGATACTGTTCCCTTTCAACATTGGCATCATCCTGGATGATAGTATTGTACAGGTCAAAAATGAAATACTGGTACTCGCGCAAATCCTGCCTCTTTATTCTTCTTCTTCAGAACTGCCGATGTTGGAGATACTGGATACCTCATCATCATCCATCAGGTCTATCATCTTCAACAGGTTAGTAGCCAGAGTGTCCACACCATAGGACACACGGCGGCCCTGACGGGTAGTGATAACGATGTTATCTCCGGGCTCACATACTGCCATATCAGCCAGTTCCCGTTTCTTGCCCAGGTCTACGACCTTAAAGCCTTTTCCGCCGCGGTTGGCACGCAGGGTAAACTCGTCAAACTTGATCTTCTTGCCTTTTCCATCCCGGGTAATGACCACAATGAAGTTGTCGGGTGACGCAATACCCATACCCAGCACGGCTTCATCACTGCTGCCGGACGTGGACACACAATTGGCGCCGGCGGCACCGCGGCTGTAAATGGGCAGGAGTTCTTCTTTAAGGCGGAAACCTTTACCGTTTTTCTTGAGGAAGAACAATTCCTGAGTACCATCGGTGACCAGGGCTCCGCATACGGTATCGTCTTTATTGAGACGCACGCCGTTGATACCTACTCTCTGGATGGAGTCAAAGTTAGACAAAGAGATGCGGGGGGCTTTACCCTTGGAGGTGATAAACACCATATAGCAGTCTTCCTTAAACTCCTCGATAAGCAGTACCGCGCTGATCTTTTCACCATTCTGTTCGATTGACTTCAGTCGGTCAATGTTACGGATGTGGGCACGGGTGATCTTGCCTTCGTTGGTACCGGTGATCTCGTAGCCCTTGAGGGAGTAGACTCTTCCCGAGTCGGTCACAAACAAGACAGTGTCCTTGTAGTGTCCGAATACGGTGGCAAAGATAAAGTCATCCGCTTCCAGTTTGTCACTGTCGGTGGCGTCCCCTTTGCGGCCCTTGCTGGTGCGGCTGCCGGCCTTGAGGGACCGTCCGGTCTCACGTATAATGAAACCCTTCTTGGATACCGTGAGGAGCATGTCATCATTCTGGATGAGCTCTTCCTGGTCAATACTGGCAGTCTCAATGGTAGCAAACTGGGTGCGGCGTTCATCGCCTATTTCTTTAATCATCTCAGCCAGCTCATCCACGATAATTTTATCGCGGCGCTCCTGGTTGGACAGGATGTCCTTGAGGTCGGCGATGAGGATGACCAGTTCTTCTTTTCTTTCTACCAGCTTTTTGGTTTCCAGGCTGGTCAGCTTTTGCAGACGCATGTCCAGAATAGCCTGAGCCTGTATCTCACTGAGCTTAAAGGCCTTCATCAGGTTGGCACGGGCATCAGGGGTGTCCGAGGATTTTTTGATGATACGGATCACTTCATCGATATTCTGCAGGGCAATGAGGAGCCCTTCCAAAATATGCAGTTCCTGTTCAGCCTTGTCCAGGTCAAACTGGGTGCGGCGGATGATGATGTCACGGCGGTGTTCCACATAATGCTTGATCATATCCCTCAGATTGAGCACACGGGGCTGGTTGTTGACCAGATTGACAAAATTCATACGGATCTTCACCTTCATGGAGGTGGTCTTGTACAGGATGGACTTTATCGATTCAGGGTCAGCTTCTTTATTCAGAATAATGTTGATACGGATGCCTTCTTTAGAGGATTCATCGCGTACTTCACGTATATCCCGCAGGATAAGATTGTACTTATTCTTGGTATCCAGAGCCAGGTCAGATATTTCTTCTACAATACGGCTCTTGACGATACGATAGGGGATCTGGGTAATGATCAGGGAGTTGGTAGTATTGCCTTCTTCCAGTTCAAATTTTCCGGCCAATTCAATAGTACCATTCCCGGTCTCATAGCCTTCCAGAAGCTCAGCTTTATTGGTGATGATACCGTAGGTAGGAAAGTCCGGGCCGGGGATATGCTTCATCAGTTCTTTGATGGTAATGTTTGGGTTTTTGATATAAGCTGCCACCCCTTTGGCAACCTCGGAGAGGTTATGGGTGGGGATATCGGTAGCAAAACCCACCGCGATACCGGTGGTGCCGTTACAGAGCAGTTGGGGGAATTTTCCGGGCAGTACGGAGGGCTCTTTCATGGTGTCGTCAAAGTTGGGGCGGAAGTCCACTGTATCTTTTTTGATGTCGTCCAGCATAAACTCAGCCACACGGGACAGCTTCATTTCGGTATAACGCATAGCGGCGGGGGGGTCATCATCTATAGAGCCGAAGTTCCCCTGTCCCACGATCAGCGGGTAGCGCATGGAGAAATCCTGGGCCATCTTGACCGCGGCCATATATACCGAAGAGTCACCATGGGGGTGGTATTTACCCAGCACATCACCCACCACACGGGCGGATTTACGGGTCTGCTTATCATGCCACAGCGCCAGTTCACTCATGGCGAACAGAATACGGCGGTGTACCGGCTTGGTACCGTCCCGCACGTCAGGTATCGCGCGGCTGGTGATGACAGAATACGCGTAGTTCAGATAAGAAGTCTTCATCTCGTCTTCAAAAAAGGCCGAGAACAACTGCGGGCCGGAATCTCCCTTTTTGGCCATTCCCCTCTCCTTATGTTACAGGAATTATCAATCTGTAATTATATCTGGCAAAGCGGAAATTGTCAAAGAGACGTCTGTGTGTGGGGTGTGATTGATAATCTGAAAAACAGGAATAATTATAAAATATGCGGTTCTGTCTTATAATATCCGGGTATACAGCTGGTTTTTTTTACCTAAAAAGGAGTATTTATGAAAAAAACAATGATTCTCATGGTATTATTTTTGGGCTGCCTGATGCCGGCGTCTGCCCAGACTCAACTGGAAATGAATCTGGCGGAACTGAAAAAATATCAGATAGCTGATGATGAACTCAACCAGGTCTATCGGAAGATCCAGGAAGTATACCGGGAAGACACACTCTTTCTGCAAAAGCTCAAGTCTGCTCAGCTGGCCTGGATAAAATTCCGCGATCTGCATCTGGAGTCCCTGTACCCGGAAGAAGACAAAGCTCTGCATTACGGCTCAGTCTACCCTACCTGCCGCTATATTGTCCTGACAGAACTGACTAAGGCCCGCACGGTTCAGCTCCGGGTCTGGCTGAAGGGTCTACCTCAGGGTGATGTATGCAGCGGCAGTGTAAAATCCGGGAAATAATCAGTTGTGGGCAGATACAAGAAAGTAGAATAAAAAAAATGGGTTGCCGCCACTTTGCTTATTTCATATATTATTATCAGTTCTATCTGGAAAAAAAGTGAGAAATGTTTTAAAATAATCGTATGAGTAGATTGATATAATTCCACAAGACGGGACCTAACTATGATCATAGCCTGTTCAGCTGAGAATCCCGCACAATCCAGAAAATGTAAAAAGGCATAAAATTATAAAAAGGAAGTTTTTAACAATGAGTTTATTCAAGCGTATTCGCAGATATTTTGGGGATTATAGCATTAAAAACGTCTCCGCTATGTTTAAAAACAGCAAATCCGAATCCAGGGTATGCGAATCTTCCTGTTCTGGTAAACTGGTGGTTATAACCGGAGCTACCGCCGGGATCGGCTATTATACCGCACATAAATATGCCGCCAAGGGCGCAGATCTGATCTGTATAAACCGGAACCAGGAAAAGTCTGAGAAACTCTGTGCCGAGATCAGGGAAAAATATAAGACCCAATGTGATTATATGCTGACTGATTTCAGTAGTTTGAGTCAGGTAAAAACTTTGACCCAAAAACTGCTCAAACTGCCCCGTCCTATTGATATCCTCATCCATAATGCCGGCCTGTATATCAACCGCAGGTCTGAAACAGAAGAGGGACTGGAAACTGTGTTTGTGGTAAATCATCTTTCCTCTTTTTACCTCAACTGTTTTCTGCTGCCTGTTTTTGAAAAGCAAAAAAAAGGCAGGATTATCCTGGTAAACTCGGAAGGGCACCGTTTTGCCGCGTGGGGCTTGCGTACTGATGACCTCAACTGGACCAAGCGCTTTTATTCCGGATTAGGCAGCTACGGTTCCGCCAAACTGTCCCAACTCCTGACCATGCTGGTTTTTTCCGACAAACTGGCCGGCAGCGGTGTGACCATCAACGCCATGCATCCCGGTGCAGTCAAAACCGAGGCAGGTAAAGATAACGGCCGTGTTTACAAATGGTTCAAAGAAAAAATCCTGGAGAGAAACTTCAAAACCCCGGAAATCTCCGCTGAGGCTCTGTATTACCTGGGGATGTCGGACGAAGTCAGTAATACCAGCGGTAAATTTTTCCACCTGACCACTCTGGAAGACCCAGCTCCCCCGGCTATAGACAGAGAAGCAGCTGAAGAGATTTATAATATCAGCCTTCAGCTGTGCGGACTGGAAGATACAGCAAAAAAATAAACGGCAAAACATTTCAGACACTTTCTGCAAATAGATTTTTCCCATCCTGAAATCAAGTTACAGAACCACCTGCTTGATTTATTTTCCCCATTTATTGATAACTACTGTTAATCCTCTATTAAAAACAGTATGAACTTACAGTGGATATTTCTTTTTTAGTAATTTTTAAAATTCTGAGCTAGAATGAATATATTAAGGAAGCAATTTTATTTTCACTAGTCCACTGATTTAAAAGAGGTGCCGGTTCATGCCCCGTTTTATTTATATTTTTATTCTACTGCTGGTAACACCTCTGCTCTACGGAAACAGCTTATCCATCCCGCAGAAGGATCTTCTGTTTTCTCTGGATGATTTGTCACCTGTTACTCAAAAACAATGGCAAAAGATGGATCTTGGTAATATCCGCTTTTTCACCAACCGCACCTTCTGGATAAAAGCTGAATTGCCAGGCTCGGTCCCGGCACAATCTGAACTGCTGCTCATCAGTACTTTTGACCATGTACACTTTTACATAGGGACCAATGAACTGAAAAGTAAACAGGCCGGCCGTTTTGAGAAAGGGGTTAACCTGCCTGACTATGCCCCGGGACTCCCTTTGTACATGCAGGTGGAATGGAAAGATTTTTCTTCACTGCGTCTGATAGCACTAAAAATCATCGATGCCTCCCAAACTGAATACCACGACCGTTATTCTGATATTATCATGCGTGGTTCCTACGACCTGGTATGCGGGGTGATTTTTCTGCTTCTGGGAGCAGTATCTTTACTGACCTGGCTGCTCCGCAGAGGTAAAAAAGACACGATCTTACTCTCCTTTTTTCTTTTTTCCACTACTATAGGATTAAAATTTGTACTTTCTTCCGATATCACTATCCTTAATAGCGGCAACAACCCGGTGCTGTATAATATTAATGAGGTTTCCTTTCTTTTCTTCCCTGCATTTTTCACGCTGTTTATTTCCCGCCAATTCGGAAGGGGATGGATTACTAAATTTATGGATTTTCTCTGGAAGATCAATCTTATACTGGCAATTCCTATTGCTATATTATTCATCCTCAGGACAGGATTTCAAATTTATACTATCTTTACTCTGGGACTGGCACTGGAGTTTTTCGTTTCCATGCTGGCCCTGCTGGACACTATCCGCTCCATGAAAAAAGATCACCGCTTTGTCCTGCTGCTTACCTCCCTGTTATCCCTGATTATTTCCTTCTTCATAGGTTTCTTCGGGGTACCGGCTTATATTTTTATTTTACCTTATTTTTATTTCTTTGGGGTGCTTTTCTATATGACTATAGACAGTCTGTCCGCCCGAGACCGGGAACTCATAGCTATCCAGGAAGAACTATCTGTCGCGAAACGCATCCAGATGTCCATCATTCCCGCGGTGAAACCAAAGTTCGAAGGTATAGCTTTCGGCTCGATTTATATACCCATGACTTCTGTAGCCGGAGATATCTATGATTACGCGGTGATAAACGGCCATCAGATAGGCATCCTTATTGCCGACGTATCCGGACATGGTGTCCCAGCCGCTATGATTGCTTCTATGATCAAGGTCTCCTACCACTCCTGCAGTCTACATTTTGCTCGTTCCGGTGCGCTCCTTTCTTCTTTGAATACTATTCTGTCCGGACGTATGGAAAGTCAGTTTGTTACAGCCGGATATTGCGTACTGGACCGTTCCGCCATGACCCTCTGCTATTCCAGTGCTGCCCACCCCCCTCTTATTCTACAAGATCGGGAAAGTGGTGAAATGCAGTTTCTTAAACCTCGCGGAACCGTAATCGGTTATTTCCCGGATCAGGTTTTTGGAGAAGAAACAGTGAAAATCCGGTCGGGTACTCGTGTTATACTCTATACTGACGGTATTACTGAAACAGAAAATGCTGACGGAGAAGAGTTCGGTGAACAGCAATTCCGGCAGTTTATAGCAGACCACCGGGATGCAGACCCGGATGTTTTCCTGGCTGAGCTGATTACTACCCTGCAGACCTGGAACCGGGAGGATTCATTCCAGGATGACATCACTGCTGTAGTTCTGGATGTTCTGTAAAGATTACTGGATCAGATAAAAAAATGTATTGCCTGAAAATATACCTATACCAGGCAGATTTTTTTGTATTAAGAATGAGTAAAAGTATAATCCCTTGTAATGCATAATGAATGTATTATCACTTGCCGCCTATCAGTCCATTCAGCTTGACCAGGACTTCTTCCACATGGCCCTTGACGCTAACCGGGCTCCATACGTGGGCAATTTTACCCTGGGGGTCGATAATAAGGGTGGTACGTACCACTCCCTCATATTCCTTACCGTAATTCTTTTTGATCTGCCATACCCCGTATTTCTGGAGAGTGGTCTTTTCGGGATCGGCAGCCAGGGTAATGGTGAGGTTCTGTTTAGCGCTGAACTTTTCGTGGCTCTGTACTGTATCAGGGCTGACTCCCACGATGAGAGCACCCATTTTTTTAAAATTGGCTTGTTCGGAACTGAAATCTATAGCCTCTATAGTACATCCGGGGGTGTTATCCTTGGGATAGAAATACAGCACCAGCCATTTACCTTTGGCGTCCTGTAATGAAAATTTGCCCTGAGGGGTGTCCAGGCTAAAGTCGGGAGCTGTTTTGCCAACTGATGGTATCATTTTCTCCTCCTTGATAATCTATTTCAGAATTTATTATAACAGAAAGGGTTTAAACAGGCTAATATTTTCATAGTAGAATACCGGGTTTCTCTTTTTTTTAATTCATGCTATAATATTTTCAAATCAGGAGAGAAACATGAGCCTATACAGTCAGATACAGGAAAAAATTCTGCCCTTTGTGGAAAAACCGGCCCGTTATGTAGGTGGTGAGATTAATTCTGTCAGCAAGCCTGCCCAGGGACGCACCACAGTAGCACTGATATATCCTGATGCCTACGAAGTAGGTATATCTAACCTGGGGCTCAAGATTCTTTATCACCTGCTCAATCAGGAAGAAGACTTTGTTTGCGAACGCTCCTATTCCCCCTGGATCGATATGGAAAAAGAATTGAGGGCGCATAATCTGCCTCTCTATTCACTGGAGTCCAAGACTCCTCTGGGAGAATTTGATATTCTGGGCTTTTCCTTTCAATATGAACTGCTCTATACCAATTTTCTGAATGTACTGGACCTCTCCGGCATTCCTTTCCGCAGTATTGACCGTCAGGACAGCCATCCTTTTATCCTGGGGGGCGGGCCCGCTGCCATGAACCTGGAGCCTATCGCCCATTTCCTGGACGCGGTATGCCTGGGTGACGGTGAGTCCCGGATAGTAGAGATGAGCCGGATGATCCGAGCCGGCCGTCTGGCAGGAAAGGCCCGCAGTGCTATCCTGGCTGACCTGGCCGGAGTAGAAGGGGTCTACGTCCCCTCACTCTACCAGGAAAAGACCCTGGGAAAAACTATCCATGCCGCGGGCCGGCCGGTACGCCGTTTCGTGGAGCCCGATCTGGAATCCATAGATTTCTGTACCAATCAGATCCTGCCTAATATACGTGCGGTCCAGGACCGCGCCGTAATAGAAGTAGCCCGGGGCTGTACCCGGGGCTGTAGATTCTGCCAGGCCGGTATGACCTATCGCCCCCTGCGGGAAAGAAGCGTGCCTAAGTTATTGGAACTGACCCGGGAAGCTATCCGTCAGACCGGATACCGGGAGTTTTCCCTGATTTCTCTGTCCATTTCTGATTATTCCCGCTTGTTTCCCCTGGTGGACGCCCTGGACCGCCAGTTTTCAGAACACGGGGTTTCCTTTTCTCTGCCCAGTCTGCGCCTGGATACCTTTAGCCTGGAGCTGGCCCAAAAAGTGCAGGAAATCCGTAAAAGCGGCCTGACCTTCGCGGTAGAGGGGGGTACCCAGCGTATCCGGGATATCATCAATAAAGGTGTGACAGAGGAAGAACTGATAGCGGTACTGGATATTGCCGGCCAATTGGGCTGGAAGAGTGTCAAACTATACTTTATGATAGGTTTGCCCCAGGGGCCGGGAGAAGAGCCGGAAGACGAAATCCAGGGTATCCAGGATCTGGTGGGACGGCTCAGCAAGCGTTATCCCCGCCTGACCATTACCGTGTCCGCGGCTATCTTCGTACCCAAACCCCACACCCCATTCCAGTGGGACAGGCAGCTATCGTTAGAAGAGGGCCGGGAAGCCTTTACACGTTTACTTAATCCCTATCGTAAAAACCCTAAAATCAATATCCGCTTCAACAGCCCCAAGGTGAGTTTTCTGGAGGGTGTGTTCAGCCGGGGTGACCGCAGCCTATCCCGGGTAGTAGAGCTGGCCTGGCAAAAAGGGGCCCGCTTCGACGGCTGGCACGAACATTTTAATCTGGACCTGTGGATGGAATGCTTCCAGGAGCTGGGAATAGACCCGGAAGTCTACCTCCAGGCCCGCCCTTTGGATGCCCCCCTGCCCTGGGATGTGACAGACAATGGCGCGGCCCGGGAATTTCTTGTGCTGGAAAGGGAAAAAGCCTGGACTGCCGGACTGACCCCGGATTGCCGGGACGGTTGTGTAGCCTGCGAGGTATGTGATTTTGACACTGTGCAGAACCGGGAAGCACCGGATACCCCCGCTGAGATAAAACCGGAATGGATGGCGCCCATCCAGGTCAGGGACCATGAGGCGGTATCCTCCATGCGCTTTGTCTTCACCAAAGAGGGTGAACAGCGTTACCTCACCCAGGTGGACATTGAAGAGATGTTCTCACGGGCCATGATCCGGGCTGAGATCCCTGTGAAATTTAGTATCGGTTTTAACCCGCACATCAGCATCGAGATGGGCTGGGCGATACCCACCGGCTTTGAAAGTGAATATGAAGTATCCCAGGTAGACCTGTGGGATGAAATCAGCCCTGACACTTTTGTTACCCGGCTTAATGCCACCCTCCCTCCTGGTATTCAGATCCTACAGGCCAGGCCTCTGCCCCTGGGTAACAAACTCAATAAAAAGACCAAGCAGCAGATGGTGGAATTTGAAATAGACTGCCCATTTTCTGATGCAGAGATTGCGGCAAATATAGAAAAGAATCATAAGTTTGAAAAAATCACCCCGAAAAGCACAAAGGAAATAGATATAGCGGAATTTGTAAAACAGTATAAAATAATAGACCAGAAAATGACTGTGGCATATTTTCAGACAGATGGGGGAGCCCGCATCCAGGACGTAATCACTGCCCTGTGCGGATGGGACACGGCACATGCCCTGGCTTGGCATCCCCGGGTGTTGAAAAGACTGTCGGAGAATAAACCCATCATGGAGGTCTAAATGATCGCACTTTCCCGGGTCCAGGCCCTGATATTTGACCTGGATGACACTGTTTTAAAGACAGAACGTCTCAATATCGAACTCATCACCCAGCATTTCCAGCAAAGTTTCGGTTTACAATTGGATAATGAGGATCAGGAATATGTGTTCGGCCATGACTGGCAGGCTATCTATTCTTTTATCATCGATAAGTACAAGTTGGACGCGGATATCTATGAGATCCAGGGAGGCTTTCTGGACCGTAAGAGACGCTGGCTCCAGGACCATCAGGTTGAAGTAGCTGACGGAATACAGGAAGTACTTTCTATAGACCTACCCAAAGTCATCGTGAGCGGGAGCGGCAAGACCGAGATCCAGATGCTCCTGGAAAACGCGGGCCTGTCTGACCGCTTTGATGCTACCTTTTCCATTGAAGAATATGGCCAGGGAAAACCTGCCCCGGATGGGTTTTTACGGGCCATGGAATATCTGGAGCTCAAGCCCCGGCACGGACTGGTTTTTGAGGACTCTTCCAGCGGAATAATCGCGGCTAAAAGCGCCGGTGTCCCCTGTGTCTTCATGTCTCAATTCGCGGAACAAAACCATTCTGATCAGGCAGACATGAGTTTCTCTACCTTCCATGATTTTTATGCCTACTGGCGTTCAGTATAGGTAGATTTGAAACATAATGTATAACACTTCCAATTAATGATGTCATAGATTGTATGCCCTTTTCCTTTCCAAAGGTTTATTTATATTGTTAAAAATCAGCACTTTATTCTATATGCTGGTTTTTTACTTAAATAGAGATTTTCCCGGGACTAAGCTAGAATATATTCTATGAATTTAATAGCAAGATGGGACTTAAGCAGTCAAATGAGAAAGAATAACACCGGAAAACAAAAGTATTTCATATACCATATCCTTTGATTTAGAAAGGGAACACTTTATGTCAAAATTAATAAATAAAAGATATCAGATACTGGAAAAAATCAAAGTCGGCGGCATGAGTGATATATTTCTGGCCGCTGACACCCTGCATGAAAACCGTCAGATCATAGCCAAGGTTCTGCGCAATCAATCCATATCCAGAAGAGTGGAAGATGTCATACGCTTTAGAAATGAGGTGGAAGTAGCATCAAAACTACATCATACCGGTATTGTAAAGATATTTGAGACAGGCGAATCTGATGATCATTATTACCTGATTTCAGAATTAATCCAGGGACAGAACCTGAAAGAAATTCTGCAACAGGGAAAGACTTTTACCCTGGAAGAAACCCTACTGGTAATTACTCAGATTTGTGAAATACTGGCTTATACCCATAATCGGGGATTATTCCACAAAGATCTTAAACCCAGTAATATAATTCTGACTTATTCCGCGAAAACAGGCACAGTAAAACAAGTGAAAGTAATAGATTTTGGGATATCTCAAATCAAAGAACTGTCTGAAATGGAAGATATGGAACAGATCAGGAATACTTTCAGTTATATGTCACCGGAACAATGCGGTATCATTAAAAGGGTAGTAGATGAACGGAGTGATCTTTATTCACTGGGAGTTATTTTTTTCCAATTATTAACCAACCAACTGCCTTTTGAAGGAGAAAATATCAGCTCTATTCTACACAAACAGATTGCCATGATACCCCAATTCCCACCGGAAACGAAAAGCCAAATTCCTGCAACGATTCAGAACTTCGTTTTAAAACTCCTGGCCAAAGATATGGAGTCCAGATACCAGTCCGCCCAGGGGTTATTATCTGATCTGGAGAGATTCCGTCAGGGTGAAATAGACTTCCCTTTAGGCAAGGGTGACACTTCCATCAAACTGAATTTCAGAACCAGTCTGATCGGACGTGAGTCGGAATATTCACAGTTATTAAAACTTTTGGTTCAGGCTATCAGGGGGAGCGGCAGGCTGCAATTTATTCAGGGTGAAGCAGGCCTGGGGAAAACCCGAATTGTGGATGAGATAAAAAGCTACTGTTTTTCCGAGAAAATAACCTTTATACAAGGGAAGTGCCAGCCCGGCGATAATAAAATCCCCTTTGGTGCAATCCTGGATGCTTTAAAAGTATACTTGAATATTTTTAAAGGATACAGCCGGGATATACAAAATACAATCCAGGAAAAATTAAAAACTACTACCCGGGAATTAGGCGGGATGATTATCACTATCCTTCCGGAACTGAAAGAGCTTATCGGGGATACCCCGGACATCATTCACCTGGATCCGGAGAAAGACTATAAGAGACTTTTAATGGTATTCAGCCGGTTTTTACTGAATCTTGCCGCAGTGGAAAAAACACTGGTGTTATTTCTGGATGATATCCATTGGATCGATGACAGTAGTATAGAACTTCTTTCTGAACTTATTTTTGATATACAGGAAAACCCTTTATTTATTCTAGGCACCTTTCGGGAAAGTGAAAAGGACAGGAATATTAAACTATCCGGCTTTATCAGGAATCAAAGTCTTACCAGTGAAATATTCGGGATAACCCAGCTGGAAATATTTGATAATGACACCATGGCAGTTTTTTTATCAAACATTCTGCATTGTACAAAAGCAGATATTTCCGATTTTTCTTCTTTTGTACATAACAGAAGTAAAGGCAACCCTTTCTTCGCCCTTGAAGTCACAAAACAGTTGATTCATGAACAGGTAATTCGTCTTCAGCCCCAGGGTTGGTATTTTGATCAGGAAAAGAGCAGACATACAGAGATTTCCTCCACTATAGTAGAAATATTATTAAAAAGAATTCGTCTTCTGGAAAAGTCTGAATTATCCATTCTTTCTCATGCGGCAGTATTAGGCAGAAAATTTGATATTGATGTGTTATTTCAATCCATAGATCAGGATAAGGAAAGTATTGTAGGCCTGATAGATAAAGCCATCGATCTACAATTTCTGGAAATAGATACCAAAGAGAAGGGACATTTTATTTTTGTACACGACCGTATAAGAGAAGCTTTTTATGAAAATCTGGATGAAATTACCCGAAAAGACCTCCATGAAAAAACTGCCCGGATCCTTGAATCAAAATATAGCACTGAAAAAAACGAGACTATTTATGCCCTGGTTCATCATTATCAACAGGCTGAAATTTATGACAAGACTATTACCTATGCCTACCTGGCTGGTAAAAATTCACTGGAAAATTACGGCTATAAAGAAGCATTAACATATTTTACTACCTGTAAAAATATTATAGAAAGACAAGGTAGGAAAGACCAGGATATCTGGGTCGACACCATACTTGCTTTGTCCGGAATTTTGTTGATTTTAGGGCAAAACGAGGAAGTTATTGAACTCAGTACCGGAATTCTCAGTTTCATCCGGACTGATATGGAAAAGGCCAGATTATTTAAAATGATAAGTGAAGCCTATTTCAAAAAAGGGGATTGGAAAAACTGTGAAGACAATTCCAGAATAGGTTTAAGTTTTCTGAATGAAAAGCTGCATACCGGCAAACCGGATATCATTCGGGTGATAGTCATAGAATTAATTATTCATACCATTTATAGTTTTTTGCCAGCATTCCTGGTCCGTAAAAAACATAATAACCAAGAAAGATACCAGCTCATTATCCGGTTTTTTTATAATTTAGGATGGGCTTACCTGCTGAGTGATTCATTAAAATTTATACGCAACGTCCTGAAAATGATGAATTTATCGGAAAGATTCCTGCCTGATTCCAGGGAGCTGGGTTTGGCCATGGGGAGTTTTGGAAGTTTGCTCATGGCAGTCCCCTTTTTTAACTGGTCTATAAGAATACACAAACGGTCCTTAAAGATTAAGTATAAAATTAAAGATGAATGGGGAATTGCCCAATCTTATCAGTTTCTGGGATTCTGTTATCAGTGGAAAGGCGATTTTATTACCAGCAATGAATACTTTTTAAAGAGCAGGGAAATTTTTGAAAAGATAGGAGATATCTGGGAAATCAGCATGATAAATAATGGGTTTAGTGCTAATTTTTTCTATATATCAGACTATGATCAGAGTATCAATTATTCCAGGAATTGGCTGGATATTAGTAATAAAATCAAAGATAGTTTTGGTATTGGTACCAGTTATTGCAATCTGTGTTTTGCTTATACCGAAAAAGGGGAACTGGACAAAGCAAAGGATTACGGAATCCAGGGACTTAGCCTGGGACAACAAAATAAAGACTGGCTGGTGGTCTGCCTGGCATCCTTATACCTGGGAAAAGCTTTCCTGGAGGAGGGTAATATTCCCCAGGCTAAAAAGCACCTGGAATACGCTAAAACTATCTATGATAAAAATTCTCTTCTGCAGCAATATACCGTCATAATATATCCTTATCTGGCTGAATTATATATCCTAATGTATCAGCAGTTATTGGATAAAGGAACCGAGCCCAGGAATCAGCAGGAATTAAAGGAACTCTTTCCACTGGCACTGCAATACTGTAAACTGGCTGTGTCTAAAACCCGTCATTGGGTATCCCATTACGGCACCGCGCTCAGAATCATGGCACAGATGTACAGTTTAATACACAGAAGGGGTGCGGCAGACAAATTTTTTAAAAAATCCATACTCCACAACCGGAAGATTAAGCGATTTTATGAACTGGGAAAATCCTGTCTGGCCTACGGTGAATTTCTGATGCAATCCAACCAGATGAAATCTGCTCATGCCAATATCAGTAATGCCATGAAAATATTTAATAGTATAGGCTCTGAAACCCATATGGAAAAAATTAAAATTCTACTGGAAAAATTCGTGGTTTCACCCCTTAATGATGCTGAATTCAAAGCAGAATTTAGTAATACTCTGTGCATCACCGGGGAAAACATCAGCTCCGGAGCAGAAAGACTGATTGATAAACAACGCCTGGCATCAATTATCCAGACTAATCAGAAGATCAGTTCGATTTTAAATTTAAATGAACTGCAGCAGGTGGTTTTAGCCAAGGCCATTGAAGTTACCGGTGCCAGTCAGGGGATTCTATTTATATGGAATGGGACTACCAGTAAACTGGAATTGCGGGAACGGAGTGAGATTCCCGGATCTGAGAAAACCGCATATCCCGAACAAATTGTGAACATGGTTTTTCAAAGCGGGAAATCGCTGTTGTTAACAAATGCTGCTGCTGAAAACATAATCAGGGAATATCCTGGCCTGGTGGATTTAAAACTAAAATCTATACTGTGTGTGCCGGTCCGGCTCAAAGAAAGTATTATAGGTGTCTGTTATCTGGATAATCCCCATTCCGAAGGGGTATTCTCTGAAGAGGATTCTAATCTGCTGGATGTGTTTTTGTCTCAGGTAGCTATTTCTATTGAAAATGCCCGGCTTGTTGCAGATCTGGAAAATCAGGTACAACAAAGAACCAGTGAATTAGAAAAAGCAAAGACCGAAGTGGAACAAAAGGAAAAGATGAAGACGGCTTTTTTTATCAATCTGGCACACGAGACTAAAACTCCTCTGACCCTGATAAAAAATTATCTGGAAGAGTACATGAGTACCCATAAACCGGATAAGCGCCAGGCAATAATTAAAAAAAATGTGGATAAACTAATCAGAGATATGCTGCATTTCCTGGAGGCTGAAAAAATCGAGCAGGGATATGAATCTTATGATCACAGTCAGATCATACAGTTCTCTACAACCGTCAGGAATAAATTAGCTGTTTTCCAGGAATTAGCCTGGAAGTCAAACCGCATCACGATTGAAAAATCTATTGAAAAAGACCTTCATATCCAGGCTGATCCCCTGGCCATGGACAGAGTATTGAATAATCTACTGGACAATGCCATTAAATACTCAGATAAGGAGTTCAGTCATATTTATGTAGAGTTAAAAAGTATGGGTGAAAATGTACAATTGAAAGTAAGCGACCAGGGAATGGGCATACCTGAGGATGTATATAACCATATTTTTCAACCCTATTATCAGCTTTCCCGCAATAACAAAAATATCCATGGTGTAGGTATGGGCCTATATATCACACAGCAGATCATCCAGACACTACAAGGCAGCATTTCAGTATCCAGTAAACTGCGAGAGGGGACGGTTTTTACTATTATATTACCGCGGTATCGCACCCAACCAGGTGATCAAGTCACAATAAATGAAATGGCACAAGCCCATATCAGCAGCCCAGTAGTTTATGCTGTGGATACAGTTGCGGAACAGAAAGACCGCCCTGCAGTCCTTATTATTGAAGATAATCAGGACATGCTACATTATCTGAAAGAGCTACTGGAGAAAAAATATTATGTGTCATTATCTGTCAACGGAAAAGATGCCCTTAAAAAACTGGAAGAAATGAACCGCATGCCTGATATTATTGTTTCAGATGTTATGATGGATGAAATGGATGGATTTGAATTCCTGGAACGGATTAAAAAAGAGGATAGGTATAATAAAATCCCTCTCATCTTTCTGACTGCCCTGACATCAGAACAGTCAAGAATTCAGGGTATAGAAGCCGGGGCTGTGGACTTTATCCCCAAACCTTTCAATGCATCTGAACTATTAGCCAGGATAGCTTCTCTTATTCTGTTAAGACAAGGGTGGAGGGACATCACAGGGAAGGGAGAGTTTACTTCACGTATTGATGAGAAGTGTAAAGAATTCAGCCTGACTGAAAGAGAAACTGAGGTGACCCGTTTGATTCTTTCAGGACAAAATTATGAAGAAATCGGCAAAAAACTTTTTATTTCAGGAGAAACCGTTAAATCCCATGTGAAAAATATTTACCGTAAAACAGAAGTGATCAATAAAACCGGTCTCATCAGTAAATTAATGTATTAAATGCCGCGGATAAAATGCATGCTGGTATAGAAGATCTACTCAATAAGCACAAAAGAATCTTTTTTCACTTTTAATAGAAAGAATTTAATTAAAAAAAAAGCGGTCAGCTCCAGGCTGACCGCTTCATTCAATAAATTAGTATGTTTTACTGGACGTTCAGAGAGTAGTTAGCACTGTAGTTGTTATCCCAGTAAGAGGTACCGTTTACAGTCAGAAAAGCAGCAAATTTGATGTTGGTTTTGGCAGCGGGAACATCCAGGTTCATCACCCAGGTTTCTTCCTGGCCGTTGGAGCCCTGCTGATAGGTTGCGTTGGCTGTAGCGGAGGTCTTCCAGTTATCGGTGGTATATTTGATACCTACAGTTTTGTTATAAGCCAGGTTTTTGACACCCAGACTCAGGTACAGTTTGTTCACACCGCTCTGGGTGGAGAAGCTGGAAGAAAGTACTTTTACCTTGGCAGCACCCAGTTTGAAAGTTGCGGGGTAGCTGGAAGGATTCTGACCGGCACCGCCCTGGTACACCAGGTAGTCACTGCCGCCATTGTTATCCCATTTGGTGATACCGTTTACTGTATAACGGATAGCAAATTTGATTGAAGCAGAACCGCCGAAGTAAGGCTGGTATACCTGGTCACCGATACCGGTGAAAGACCAGACTTCCTGGTTGTTGGCGATAGATTTTACATAGGTAGCGGGAGTGTCTTTCCAGGTACCGTTCTTGCTGAGCCAGTGTACTACGACCTGCTTGTTATAGGCCACATTTTCCACCAGAATATTTCCGTCAGCATGCATCACATTGTCATAGCCGGATACCCAGGTACGGGAAGAAACAGCGAAGTCCAGCTGAACATAGGGGTTTGAAGCGGAATTTACTACCGCTTGTCCATTCAAATCCCCGATATTTTCTGATACAGAACAGGAAAAAGCAGTAAGGGCGAGAAGCGCACTCAACACAATCATTCTCATTTTCATTTAAAAACCTCCGGGTTATTTTACCTCTTTGGCTTATACAGACAACCCACTGTTATCTGAGAAGCGGAATATTTTAGCATATGTTTGTGCAATATGCAAGAAATATGTACATTTATGTGCACGCTAAGATGGTAAGAAAGAATATTCTCAGAATTTGATGTGTAATTGTAAAATTTTCCCTTGGAAACTGAAGATCTATTTGAGTGTCATCTTATAAGATGCAAGAGGACAAATTTTTCAATATTCCCCTTTGATCACGAAGAAAGAGCCGCGGATGGTACCGGCCAGTTTGGACTTCTGGCGGGCAAATTTGAATTTGGTCTCCAGTTCGGCGGGGACATCCATGCCCTCACACAGCTTAAAACCTACTGCCCGCTTCTTGGGGTCTTCCAGGTTGTACATAACATTCACCGACAGGCCGGATTCGTAAAAAACATAAGCCATCCTGAGATTTTCCACCTGAAAGCTGGCTGTCTCCAGGGGTCTGGAAGCGAATTCGATTCCCCGTTCCTGTTTGAGGACCTTTTGGATATAGTCCAGGGTGTCCTTACTCTCCGCGGCGGGGATGGTGGTGAAGGTGTGCTTATACTTGTTCATATAATAACGGGCTTCATTGGCACGCAGGCCGGCCAGCGCTTCTTTGTGGGGGGAGGACTCCAGCCCCACGGTAGATACCTGGTTGAAATCGACGATATAGGGCATATTATTCCTCCTGTTTCACTATGCTTCAATTTAAATATCACCAGGAAATTTGTCAAGATGAAAGGAACCGATTTATAAAAAACCGCTTTGAGCCTAGTCTTACCATTTTTATGTTTTAAAGCTCAAAAGCCTTATGCAGGGCATCCAGAAGCTGCTCTTTGCGTACTGGTTTGATGATGAGATCCAGAGCACCCAGTTCCTGCGAGGTATCATAATATTCCTGCTCTATATAGCCGGTGAGCATGATCACGGGAAGAGTGGGGTTTATCTTCCTGATCTCCCGGAACACATCGAATCCGCTCAGATTGTTCAGTTTAATATCACAGATCACAGCTGCCGCGGGATTTTCCTTCAGCGAGTGCAGTACACTCTCCACATCTTCTGCCTCATGTAAAATGATGCCGGAATTGCGCAGCTGATTACGGACAACCTGCCGGATAGCGGGATCATCGTCTACGATCAGTACATGATAGGGTTTTGAATTTGTCATTGGGCCTCCCCAGGCGGGAAACGAAGTTCAAAGACAGCTCCCGCTCCTTGCTCATTCCGGACACTGATAATCCCGTCATATTTACTCACCAAGCGGTAAACGATGGACAGTCCCAGCCCGGTCCCCTTCCCCGTTTCCTTGGTAGTGAAAAAAGGATCAAAGATCTTGGTCAGGTTTTCTCCCGGTATACCGCTCCCGCTGTCCATAACGGAAGTCATGACAAATCCCCGGTCCAGAGAAGTAGTCAGAGTAAGAATCCCTTTTCCCTGCATGGCATCCACGGCGTTGTTGAACAGGTTCACATAGATCTGGGTCAATTCCCCGGCCAGGGCATAGACCGGAGGGATAGAGGCATACTTTTTATTTATGGTGATATTACCTAAGCTCTTACTATAGCCGACAATGCGCAAGGCTTCATCCATGACCACATGGATATTGACCATACCCGGTTTTTCCTGGCGCAGGCCGCGGGAATAGGAAGATAAATCTTTAACAATATCAGAAATACTCATGGTAAAGTCAATAATGCTCCGGGCATATTCCGAGATTTCGGGATTACCGGCTTCATCCCGGATGATTTCCGCATTGCCCAGGATAGCATAAAGCGGGTTGTTAATCTCATGAGCCACCCCGGATACCAGCGTCCCCAGTGCCGCCATTTTTTCTGCACGGATGAGCTGTTCTTTCATCTGCACCTGAGCAGTGATATTTTTCATAATGATACCCGCTTCCTGCTGTTTACCCGGTTGTTCCGGCATGAGGAACAGGGTATAGCCCAGGGTACGCTTTCGGGACACAATTTCCTGGAAATCCACCAGTTTTTTGAGGGGAAGTTCCGAAACCTGGAGAGTAAATTTTTCCCGGATTTCGGAAGCATCGATTCCGATGACATCACGGATGTCTTTCCCGATGATATTTTCATGCTTCCGCCCGATATCATCCAGAAAAGACTGGTTACAAAAAACCAGAGACAGGCTTTCCAGGTCAAAGATCGCGATTGATGAAGGGATGTTGGCTACAATAGATTTTGCGGCGTCATGCGCAAATATCCGCTTAAGGGCAATCTGGATCTGGTTTGAAACTGTGATGAAAAACGGCTGGTAGCTATTATCCAGGGATTTCTGCATGGTAAGGGAATCCAGTACAAAGAAGTACTTCTTGCCAGGAGAGGGGTTGACTGGCATGATCAGACTGTCAAATCCGCCTTCCTTCAGTTGTACCATATGGAATCCCTTCCCGCTGGAAACAGGCTCATCCTGGAAGACTTTCAGAAGTGTTTCCCATTCTCTTGGGGTTTTTTCCAGATAAAGCGGGGGGAAAGGCCGGTTATCCGGGCGTATTGCCTGGGGCTCCAGCTGAATCTCATAGAATTCATTGAACACCAGGCAGTAACCGTAGTCAAATCCCAACCGGGTGATCAGAAGCCGGATCACGTTTTCAATGGTTTCTGTCTCACCGTCGTAGTGGTTGATGATCTCAGCGAATTCCTTTAAAATGGAAAGCTTCTGGGCTTCTTCCAGAGTCTGACGATTGGCTATCTCCAACTTGCGGTATTCGATCTGCAGGCTATTGAGGGAGTCTTCCAATGCTTTAGATTGCTTTATATTTAATTGCCTGTTTTCTTCCAACATGTGGGCAAATTTGAAGGTCCACAAAGCAGTTATCCCCAGTGCTGCGGAGATACCTCCGATGATAATCTGTTCCCTGCCAATTCCCAGGCTTGGGATTATCCTACCCATGATGGCAAATGCACCAAACAAGACAGAAATCAGGCCGGAAAGTACCCATTCCTTTCGTGGCACGGGTTTCCAGCTGATCTTGAATACACAGGCTTCATCGCCGTCTGCCTGGCATTTCAGGCTTTCTACTTCCGCGTTGGGCAGGCCCCAGAAGCCGGGGACATAGGCTAACTGCCCCCTGATATGAGAACAATTGAGGTGTGTTTGGTGATATTCCGGATAATACTGCCAGCTCATCACCATATGATTGATACCGGTCTCCAGGACTGAGATCTTGCAGATATTATTGAAGGTTGCTCCCATTTTGGCAATCTGCTGATAGGCGACACGGGGGGAGCCGAACACCTTTAGCAAACTGAGGATAGAATAAAAAAAGCCGTAGCTTTGACGGGAAAGCACATAGTAGCCTGCTTCGAAGGGGGCATTGGGATTGTGGGTAAATTCCACAATCTTTTCCAGCAAACGATTGTTATAATCAAAGGAAATCCAGTTGTTTTCATCCTCCAGGTATTCAGCCGACAGCCCGGTTTCCGCGAAAAACTTTTCTACAGTCTCCTGGTCATACCTGTCCCGGAGGTAAAAAACTGTAGAACGTATGACCCTGCAGGACAGATCCGCTTTGGTATTTTCACTCATAGAATCATTCATGCCAATTTCCCGCCCGTTTAGTGATTTTTTCCAGTAAGATACTGGAATAATACCGATCTATTTCGTCAAAGTGTACATCTGTCATGAACATATCTCCATGTTTTATAGAACCAGATGTCCAGGCAGAGGTTTTAATAGTCTCGTTTTCAAAAGGGTATTCCAGGTACAGTAGGATTTTACCGCGCTGGACCCTGTCCACTCCCTCCAGCATAGCTCCTGTATCAGTCAGATTAATCAGAGTACAGAGGAATTCTTTTTTACCCACTGACAAGGTAGCTTTAATATCCCCAAACACCCTTTCAGAATAGCGCTGATTGAATACGGTCCAGTTTTCAAACCGGGTGGATTCCGAAAACAGGGAAAATACCCGGGACAGTACGGGATTCAGTACCGGGGAGAGGTGCCTCATATAGGCTGCAAAAGGAATGGGTTTGAACCCGAAATTCATTTTTTCCCTGAGAGTAGTGATACCGTTTTCAATGACTCTCACTCCCAGGTCTATGCCCAGGCGAATTGTAGCCAGATAAATATTGAAGATCATAAAAGTGTCCCGGACATAGCGATAGTCCATACCGGCATAGAGGGCCTGAAACCTGTCTTCATCATGCATGCCTAAAAGAAATCCTATCACTTCCTGGTTTTTTTCAAAAACAATCAGTTTGCTTTTACCCTGCATCCGGATGCTGATTTCCCGGAAATAGGCCTGGCTAAGTTTTTCACGCTGGTATTCCAGGGCGCGGTCAAAACACTCCTGCCACAGGTGCTGGAGCCGCGGAGCCAGATGTGCGAAATCGCTCAGTACCCTGATGGTGACATTCTGTTCTGTTAAGGTACGAATATAGCGCCGGACAATATAGCGATGGTGCCGCTTGAGATCCATCTCATATTGGCTGAAATCAGTCCAATAATTTACCATCTCCGTTCCGGGCAGCATGTCCACTTTGCGGAAGGCCAGGCTGGATAATACGGAATGGATGATCTTTTCCTTAATAATAAAATCGCGAAATATCAGAATATTTACCTTTTTGGAACGGGCAAAAGATGTCATTTCCCCCACCAGGAGCCTGAAGATCTCCCGGTAGTCGGCGCCGTCCTTCCAGTTGACGGTACGTCCCAGGGCGGTGGGAGCCCCACACTCTATCACTCGCATTTTCATAAATCGGGGAAAGAGGTGTTTCTGGATGAAAAGCGTGATTTTCTTAGCCAGCCCTTTATTGAAAATATCCAGGTCAAAAGAGATATAATAGTAGCTGGCACAACCTCCGGGATTTTCGCCCTCGTAAAACAGGGTATATTGATATACGCAGTCATTGATCCCGGAAGCTTCCACCGCGGCTAAGTGTTCCCAGCGGGCTATGATATTTTCCCTTGGGATCAGGGTATTCCACAGACCAGGGTCCACATCGTGGATAGAAGTAAAGTTTCGGGTGGTCAGAAGGGGCTCCTTGTTACCGGTATTATCAGAGACGTTACATCATAGACCGCACTTCCTTCTACGTCAAGTAGGGGAAGCGACTTTTCTTTACAATATCGGTATCCGGGAGTACAATATTAAAAAACCGGAAGGGGAAACACATGAGTGGAAAACCCTTTTTCAGCCGGAAAGAACCCCGTATCAGTCTGGAATTACCTGCTGAATACCAAATCCCGAATGACAACACCCTCCATAAAGGGACGCTGATGAGTCTCTCTATAGAAACTCTGGACCTGGAGACAAACCAGGTCATTCATCCCGGCGGTAGACTGACTATCCGTATTTTCCTACCAGCGGAGTCTCCCATCGATTTAGAAGCTGAAATCCTCAGATGCTTCCCCGATAAACTGGGAAAAGGCTGGAGATTAGGGCTAAGGATCCTGAAAATGGATGAAGAGCACAAGGACATATTGACACACTATATTGAATCTCAAGGTTACTACGGTTGGTATTACCGCTAAAAAAACCGGGGGATGAATTACAACGGGGAGATTTTATGGATTCCGATAGATATTCACTGGCCGATTTTATTGAATTCAGTGACCCGGATATTTTCGCCAAAACCCGCAAATTCACGGAATATTCCCAAGACTATATAAGCAAAGGTTATTTCACCTATTTTCGTCAGAATCTGGGCCAATGCGGCCCCCGGGTAAAAGTATTTGACCGTTTCCGGAATGAAACCCGGGATATGATTATGATGGCTTCCAATAACTACCTGGGGCTGGCACAGCATCCGGAGGTCATTGAGGCCGGAGTGGAAGCCATCCGCAAATACGGACCCGGTTCCAACGGCTCACCGGTATTATGCGGCTACACCGACCTCCACCGCGAATTGGAGCTCAAACTCGCAGCTATGAAAAACTGTGAAGATGCCCTGGTTTTCCCCGCCGGGTTTGCTACTAATTTCGGTACCATCACTGCCCTGGCCCGTAAAAACGACTTTATCGCAGCCGACCACCTGGATCATGCCAGTATTTTGGACGGTTGTCTGGCCTCCGGAGCGGTATTCCGTTCTTTCAGGCACAACGACGCCGCCAGCCTGGATGACATCCTCAAACACTACTCGCCCAAAGTCAACGGAAAACTGGTGATTGTCGAGGGAGTATACAGCATGGACGGTGATGTGGCTGATCTGCCTGCTATCCTTAAAGTCTGCCGGGAACAAGGGGCTCGCCTCATGGTGGATGAAGCCCATGCCACCGGTGTTTTGGGAAAGTCCGGCAGGGGGAGTATCGAGCACCACAATCTGGAAGGCCAGGTGGATATCGTGATGGGTACGTTCAGCAAAGCCATCGGGGTTAACGGCGGCTTTATCTGCTCCACCCGGGAAGTGGTGGACTATCTGAGGTTTTATTCCCGCCCTTATTTTTTCTCTACCGCCTTATCGCCAGTATTAGCAGGGAGTGTGCTAAAGGTCCTGGAGCTGATAGAAAAAGGCGAGGACCGGCGCACCGCGCTGTGGGAAAATATCAACTACATGCGGAAAAACCTGAAGCGTCTGGGCTTCCGGGTGGTGGAAGGCCACTCAGCAATCATTCCGATCCTGATCGGGGACGATATAAAGCTGAGAAAGATGTCGGCGGAAATACATGAGCAGGGGGTATTTTTAAACTCCGTATTTTATCCCGCTGTCCCGAAAAACTCCTCGCGTATACGTATGAGCCTGATGGCCACTCACTCACGTGAAGACCTGGACAGTACTCTGTCGGTATTGGAGCAGACCGGAAAAAAATACGGTATTATTTGAATCTAGGTTTTCTTGGGTTCTTCTTCTTCCTGACCCAGCATATGTTTGATGGTTTTCAGGATCACTTCTTTTTGAATAGGTTTTAAAAGCAGCGTCATATTGGAAATTTCAAAATCGTAATGCTTGATATCCAGGTCCCACTCCAGGCCGATCTCCGGGTCCAGGTCATTGGCTGTGATAAAGATGATGGGGACATGAGCATCCAGTTTGCGTATCAGTTTGGACAGGATCATGCCGTTAAAATCGGGCAGGCGCAAGTCGGTGATCACAATGTCGGGGAGTATATTCATAAATAATACAATCCCCTCAGCGCCGTTTTTGGCTACATGAACATTGTAGTTTTCCTTAGCCAGCATGTAGGATACCGTCTGGGTAATGTAGGTCAGGTCATCCACCAGAAGGATACGCGTGACATCAGACATCAGATCTTCTACCCCGGTCTCAGTGGCTGAGCCGTGGCTAATGCGTTCCAGATGATCCTTTAATTTAGGATCACGGCTGACGGACATGAGGTCATTGAATTTTTTCTGTATAGAATCTCTTCGTTTCTGGAGTTCGTTTTTATCTCTCATGACAGCCCCCCTGCCTTGAGGTATGATCCGGTCTAGGAAAAAGGTTCACACCCGCCTCGCAACATTTATAAAGTTTACTGCAGCTATTCTATTACCTTATTCTAGCTCAAAATCACTAATTATTCTAGTTTAATTCCGGTTAAATTACCCGGATTTATATTTATTGTTCCAGGTACCCGATATACCATCGGCTGAATGTACTGTATTTCTGAATAGTACAGAGACGCCAAATTCCTGCACCCTGCTCACCCTATGCATGAGCAGGTCCCGGGAATAGTCAGCTCTAAATCATAATTTGAAAAACGGGAAATATCAGGATATACTTTTTTTACATTAAAAAAAGGAAAAGCCGATGAAAATTAAAAAAAGCACTCTTGTTTTAGTATTTGCCATTTCTGTTTTTTCCGCCTGCGGACCGGGCACACAGACACAAGACCCGTCCGGCACCGGGCCCTCCCTGGAGATCATTTATCCCAACGGTGGGGAAGTGTTTTTTTCCAGCCAGAATACTAACTGTTCTATCCTGTGGGACTCCTATCAGGCCGGGCCGTTTATTAATCTGGATCTGTATCTCAATGGGGTGAAGTTGAGGTCCATTGTGTCCAATCAGACCAATACCGGGAATTATACCTGGCAAATTCCTGCAGATCTGACTGCCGGTTTGCGTTATCAGATAGGTGTCAGTGAAACAGACGGTGTACTTTCTGACCTCAGCGATATGCAGTTCTGTATTATCGCCTCCAATCAGAGTGATATGGGTACAAATGCCAGTATTATCTTTCTGCATCATTCCACGGGTGGAGTCATATGGGGCGGGGGAGTTTCCACCTGGATGGCGAACTACAATACCAGCAGCAGCCGAAATTATTCCATCATAGACCGGGCATATCCCTCAGGCGACCCCTATCCCTGGGATAATTATCCCTATGATTACTGGAATATCTGGATAAATCATGCCGGAAGTTCCCCTTACCTGGAAGAAGATACACTGGAGATTCTGACCGCGAGCTATGATGTTATCATCTGGAAACACTGTTATCCGGTAGCCAATGTGGGCCCTGATGATATTCCTGATGTCACCAATTCACAGAGAACCATGACCAATTATTGTCTGCAGTATAATGCCCTGAAGCAGAAGATGCATGATTTCCCCTGGGTACGGTTTATCGTCTGGACCGGAGCAGCCAATGTAGAAGCAAATTCCACTCAGGCTGAAGCAGAGAGGGCTCAGGCTTTCTGTAACTGGGTAATAAATGTCTGGGATGAACCCGGTGATAACATCTATATCTGGGACTTTAGGGAGCTGGAAACGGAAGGAGGGCTCTATCTGTTGAACTCTTACGCTGCCAGTCCCACCGATTCCCATCCCGGGTCTGCATTTGCGGCTACAGTAGCGCCATATTTCGGACAGCGCATCGTGAATGTAATAGAAGGCCTGGGGGACAGCAGCTCTCTGACCGGGCAGTAAGTCTGAGTCTGAGAAGAATCTACAGCCCCTGACTCACCCGCCACCACAGGAAAAAATCCTGTGCCAGAAAATCTGAGCCTGCCCTGGTCTGATTCTATATACCTGACGGGTTAACATGTAACTTCATTCTCTATAAATACTGATTTTTCTGTTTCCCGAGGTACAGGGATTCTGAACTATGACTAGTGTGTGTGCCGGATAAGTGGTGCCTGTACTAAACCCGGTCGAAGCGTCAAGAAGAAAGTAGGATGGCTTTCAGACAGTTCCGGCAGGAGAAACAAATCAGGACGATTTAAAGATTTTCTTATCTTATACCTTTAAGACAACTGCCTGTGTTGAAATTGAGGAATTTAGGATACCTTCAAAGCCGGATTTAGATAAATTTTACCAGGTTGGGCTGCCAAAATTCGCACCCGGAGTGTCGGGGGTAGTTGCGATGCGGGTCTTTTGGCTGCCGTTTGGGTTCATTGTATAAATACCGGAAACGGAATCCTCTGTAACCGGATTGTTATTTTTATCTTTAGGGTAGTGTACATAGACTATTTTTGAGCCATCGGGTGACCAGTCGTAATAAAGTTCAGCACCTGGAGATGAAGTGAGCTGTGTGACTCCTGAATAATCGGAATTCATGATGAAAATATGGCAATCCAAAGAGGAGGGTCCACGCACAAAAGTAATTTTAGATCCGTTGGGGCACCATTTGGGATTAAACCCTTCAATACCCGTCTCGATGCGGTTCTTACCATCCGCCTGCATAATACAGAGCATACTTTTGGTTCCATTCCAGTAAGAAAATATAATTTTTGTTCCATCCGGAGAATAATTCGGATAGTTTTCGGCCCCTGGCATGTGAGTCAGCCGTACTTGATCTGAGCCGTTAGCATTCATCGTGTAAACTTCGGAGTCACCATCACGGGTACTGATAAAAAGGATTTTTCTTCCATCTGGAGACCAGGTGGGAGAACTGTCCTTTGATTTATCTTTAATAGAAAGTAGATTCATATTCATTCCGTTCAGGTCCATGGTATAAATAGCGCTGTATCCTGTAGGCGGATTACCTTCAGAATATAACCGGGTAAACGCGATTTTTGTACCATCGGGTGATATACTCGCTTCACCAAAACGTAGAGGACCTTCTGTGTCGGTAGCCTTATGGGCTAAGGATGTCAGCCTGGTTTGCCCGGTCCCATCTGCATTCATACTCCATATATCAACCACACCATAGATCCCATTGTTAAAGACTATCTTATTTCCAGAGTATTTCGGGTTTTCTACAGAACAAACACCAGATATATTCAGTTGCTTTACAGTTTTCAGCTTGTCTATTTTGGTATCATTTTTGTTTATTTCTATTTTTTTCTCGTTTGAGTATTTGGCAGCAAAGAGCTCAGCAGAGATAAAAATATCCGCTATCAGGAGTAAAACCAAAACATACAATGTTTTTTTCATATCTGCTCCTTAAAAATAAAATGTTTGCAAGCTGGATCGAGTATAGAATATCCTTATGAAATATACAACTAATTTTGATAGGAATTTCTGAAATCATCCTGACTTATGTCAGGGTAGAAAGGACCCATTAAAAAAAGGACCCCTTGTATGTAACAAAAAAGTTTTGAAACAAAAACCCAGGAATCTGTCTAAAACATATATCATTTTACGCATAAATGTAAAAAAAATAGTTCATCTTTTTTCGTGAAAAAAAAAGCCTGCATACAGCTTTTTGCCATATGCAGGCTTTATGTCAATCGACTGTACTGTTCAGTTCTTAGTTCCTACAGATGTAACATTGTCATAGACAATGTTGTTAGTATCTCTCTCATCGGAGACGGTGTAGGTCATATTTAAAGTATTATTACTGTAGGTACCCGAGCCAACTACATAGTAACCATCGGAATCAGGTTGCTGACGGGCAATAGTAAAAGCGGTACTATTGGTCATATTGCCGATTACATTTCCGGTAAAGACACCCCAGAAATTACTGATCAGGATCTGTGTACTGGATGATCCTGTACTGATAGTAATAACAAAACTGGCAGTACCCGAAGCACTCCCATTTTCACTCACTGAATAAGAACCCAGAACGGCGGTATTGTCGAAAGTACTGGTATTGCCATTGTTGACAGGGGTTCTTCCTTGCCCCAGGAAATCAAACAGGGAACATCCTGATAAAACCAGAAACAGAGCCAAAACAGTAAATTTCTTCATAAAATCCTCCGAAATAAATTTTGCGGTTTTTGATACTATTTTAATCATAGTAATCATGTATAAATTAAACAGCGAAAGGATTTTTGTCAAATATATCATATAAATATAGTATGATATTGGACTTGACCCCTTAAGTGCCACACACTCGGGGTAACCAGGAGAAACCTGAACGGCCAGCTGGGAACAGGTGTGGATGTAACCACTAATGTATGGGTCCAGGTTTTGACCAACGTACAGGACTATGCACAGGGACTTGAGCATAGTTACGTAATCAGACTGGATGATACATTACGGACCACAGGAAGAAATAACTATGGACAATTGGGTAAGGGAGATGAAAACGACACTAATAAATGGACACAGGTCCTTACAGATGTCAAGTGTGTGACTGCAGGCTCCTATTTTGGCCTGGCAATACGGAATGATGGAACTCTATGGGGCACAGGAAACAACTATCTTGGCATATAAAGTCTGTGAGGCAGATACTTTGACGCGCACGGACCGAGCTAACTCCGGAGACTCCATGGATGGAGAAGAGCCGGAGGAGCATCTCAGGAAGAAGAAACTGCCACCTTTCGCTCATCCGCCTCCGGTAAAAAATAAGACCTTTGCTGTGAAATCTGAGCCTGTTCTTGTCTGATCCAAAATGTCTGCTCGGGTAACCTATGTCTTGTGTAAACTGAGATACCGGGATTTCTGCGTTTCCGGGTGTTTTTGTAGAGTTTTTTGTGCTTCTGAGGTAGAATTTGGGTGTAAGTCGGGAAAGTAGTGTACAGGAGAGAGTCAGATGACTTTCAGATAGCTCACGGCAGTAGAAAATGGGATAGGACGATTTTAGATTTTCCTATCAATAACACATCTCCTATACTAGTATTTTCTATTGTATCTATTCAAAAAGCAATGATTATGTTATAATATTTATATCCCATACACAGGAGGAGAATTGCGTTTTTTAATCCTCTCCTTTTTTTTCCTATTTTTATCCTGCCGTTTAAATTCTGAACCTGCATATACTGCAAAAAATGGTGTTATGGATTTGAGTAAATGGGATGGCTCCCAGGTTATTGCGCTCAATGGGGACTGGGAATTTTATTGGCATAAATTTTACGACTACCAGGATTTTCATAATGGAGAGTATCTCAGTAATAAAATGTATGTTCCTGTACCTGAAATCTTCAACAACATTATTCCTGGAAATAACGGTGTGGGATATGCTACTTACCGTTTGAAAGTGATATTACCTGAGTCTAATCAAAACTATGCGTTCTATATCCATCGAATGCCGACTTCCTATCGACTCTATTTTAATAACAAAATGATCCATTCCGTAGGAATCGCAGGGACTAACAAGTCCAGCTCCTATCCTGTTTATTCCAGTGAAAAAATCAATATCCAAAATGTCAAATCCACCAATGAAATCATCTTCCAAAGTGCAAATTACTGGGACCGGGCGGGAGGTATCTGGAAAAAGGTACAATTCGGCCATGAAGAAAAAATCTCTAAATTAAAGAGTACCAATGAACAGATCAATATGGGATTCCTTGTGTTGTTTTTATTTCTTTTTATATATCATCTGGTACAATTTTTATCCGGGATCAAGCGACTTCCCACCCTTGTACTCAGCATCTTAAGCCTGATACTGGCAATCCGAGTGTCTGTAATGGATGAGTTATTGATACTTCAACTATTCCCGCGCTTGTACAGTAGGGACATGATGCGTATCGAATTTATGACTTTTTTCTCCATTATACCCGTTATTCACTTTTTTCTATGGATCCTGTATAAAGAGATCATGTCTAAAACACTAATGAAGATCCATTTTGTATTAAGCGGTCTCCTGGATCTGATCACCCTGCTGACTCCTACTTTATTTTATGTGAATTTTATGGACCCCTATAAACTGGTGATCTTTATATCACTGGCTTATCTCATCGTAGTCACTATCAAAGGGGTAAAAAGAAAAATTCCCGGTGCGATCCTTTCTCTCACGGGGCTGGTGTTATTTGCCCTGGCAGCTGGGACAGATATTATCATATTTACCCTTTCCTATGATTCCCATCTTAGTCTTACCCCATATGGATTTCTCGCAATCGTTTTTTTTGAGTCCATAACTATTTTTCGTCAGCTGTCTGAAGCATACAGAAAATCGGAAGCACTGGAAAATGAGCTGAGATTTTCTATTATTCAAGAACAGAAATTAAATAAGTTGAAAAACCAGTTTATCTCCCATGCATCGCACGAATTCCGCACACCTTTGGCAGTCATCCAGCTTTCTACCGAGACTCTAAAAAGAATCGATCCAGCCCTGCTGACTGAACAGAAAAGGGAGCAATATTTTTCCCAGATACACCAGTCGATCCATCAGATCACCGATATCATGGATAGTATTCTGATCCTTGGAATCCAACAATCACCACATCAGTTGTTAAACTTTCAAAACACAGACATGGTTGTCTTCATTCAGAATTTACTGACTCAGTCTTTTCCAGAAGTGGAACGGATTCAGATGACAGTAAAAGGTAGGCCCATCCCGTATAAAATCGATGCCGAATCCTTTCGGAGAGCGATGACTAATCTTCTCTCTAACGCAATAAAATATTCCCCTGAAGATAAGAAAGTGGAAATACTACTGCAATATCATCCCACAAATCTTGAAATTACCGTCAGAGATTTCGGAATAGGTATTCCCCTCGAAGAACAGGAACACATTTTTGATGATTTTTACCGTGGAAGTAATGTGCGACAGATTAAAGGTTCGGGATTAGGTCTATCTATTGCAAGAAAGATCATTGAAAAACATGGGGGATCCCTTCAATTGAAATGTATTCTTCATACCTATACCGAATTTACCGTTATTCTTCCTCGCCCCCTTGTGGAAGATTAGTCAATTCGCCAAATCTTTCTTCTAAGAAATATTTACTCACAATAATCTGATTAGAAATAGTTAGTGGAGGTAGATTGAAAAATTGAATTCTATTTTCAACTATGTCGTAAGTGAAGTAAGTAGATTGTGAAAATAAAAAGAGAGAATGTGTTAACAGAATAATTAAAGTTAAAATAAATGGTTTCTTATTAATCTTCTTAAATATTTTGCAATTTCATTATTATAAGCCCGGCATGGACGCCGGGTATCCTTGGGCGAGACAAACCATTAAGATTTGTCATCCCCACCGTGGCCCCCTGCGCTCAGCCTGGTATATAACGAATACTGCCTATGCGTCACAGGTGCGCATAACCACCCAAATAGGAGGGTTATACGCACCTTTTCTTAATTAGTATAGAGCTAATTTATATTCATTTCAACAAATATAACAAAATCATGTAAATATATTTACTTTCAGTTGTATATAAAAGCAATTAAAACCACATCTATCCTGCTATCGGTTTGATCTACAGGGATACATGCCCCACTCGGTATAATGAGTATGGACAGCTTCAACACATATATCCACCTGTCTGTACCCAGGCCATTCGTGAAAAATCCGAGTCCTGGACATCTACAGAATAGTCGTGCTCCCCACAAAGTCTCTCCGACGCCCACTGATGCCCGGCCCTCCCCGAGGTAAATGACACCACAGCCTGCACCCTGGAGGGGCGTATACCCTTAATTGTACTTACCCGCAGCGTAGCGGAGGGCATAGCCCCGATTCCTGCCCTTATCGTGTCGTACCAACATGGCATCACTGGGCGCCAGCAAGGCGTTTTTCTTTGCCAGACGTCGGTCCCTGAGCCTGTCGAACGGGTTCTTTTGCCGCCGCATGGGCAAAAGAAATGCCGCCCCTGATTCCGTTCGGCCAACGGAAAAAGTCCCCCCCGACCAGGGACATTGTTAACACCCCGCGTAGCGGACACCGTTCGACCCACGGACCCAGTCCTCCCAGATCAGGGATCCATTGAAAATAAGAAGATTCTTCACTTCGATGCGCTAGCACTTACTCAGTACAAGGACTTCGTTCAGGATGACGACTACCCAGTCTAATACCCCAACCACCCGTCCGCCGCCCCAGTCTGCCTATCAGCGGAGAGGCTATGCCCTAGCCTCGCAGGGTCATTTTGTTCTGCTTTTCCCCAAAAAGTGACACATTCCCCCACCGGAGGTGTTTCACTATCAAACCCTACGAGGAGCAAAAACCATGCCTAAGATAATATTAAATCTGCTGGGCCTGCTGGCCGTCCTTTCGGCCTGTACCGTACACCTGGATGAGAGTATCTTTGAAAAAAACGGGGAAAAGTCCTTTCCCCCTGATACCCCCACCCAGACTAATACCGTAGTGCTGACTAATTCCAGCTCAGTCTACACTAATACCCTGACAAATACCCTCTACAGCGTACAGATAGTGACCAATACCCGCGTAGTCACCAACCACATCATCTCTTATCAGACAGTGACCAACACCATCCATGATACCAATACCGTGGTAGAGATTCAGGTCCTGACCAACCAGAGCGTCGTCACAAATACAGTATATGCTACCCAGGTGGTGACCAACACCCTGGTGATCACCAATGTACAGCATACCGTAGTGACCAATACCATCCTGTCCAATGTCGACCATACTATCTCTGTCCTTTTAGACCAGCCCGCCGACCTGGCCTACCTGGCTGACAGCTTTACAGTCTCAGGATACTCGCCTGACGCCCAGGGATTGGCCGGGGCTATGATCTACCTGGAATCCACCAATAATGTGATGGTACAGGCACAGTACAGCGCCTTCAGCGGCAATAGCTTCACTACCACCCTGGTAGTTAACAAAGAAGGCCATTATTATGTATGGGCCAGCGCCTGGGATCACGGCGATTCTATCGGAAAAAGTGAAAAGCGTTATATCATAGCCGACTGGAGTGCCCCACAGCTCACAATCACCACCCCCGGTGGCATGACTATCGAGGGGGGACAGCTCCTGCTCCAGGGCACAGCCTTTGACAGGATCAGCGGTGTCCAGGGTGTCTACCTCAGTATCGACGGCGGTTCATTTATAGCGGTGAACGGAAAGGAAGCCTGGGACTACAATCTGTCTCTGGGCAGCGGGACTCATCAGCTGTCCGTGTATTGCCGGGATAAGGCCGGATATGTCAGCCTCACCCAGACCATTGGGGTAACCGTATTATAGCTTCCTGAACTCCCGATATGCCAGACCCGCGCCAGCCGCGGGTCTTTTTTTTTTAATAAAAAGTGATAATTGACTTTAAACAAAACCTTCAGTATAATTAATATAAGTTAGTCTACTATAATATTCCTAGCTTTGCAGAATAGACTTCCTTTTATAGAACTTGAGGTTGGGAGGCAGCGTGAAAAAACTGTCAGAACTCCGCCCCGGAGAAAGCGCAGTGATTGCAGATGTGCTGGAATTGAGTGAGAGCCATGGGCATGGCCAGCACCTGGGCGCCGCCAACCGGCTGGAAAGTATGGGCCTCAGGCTGGGAAAATCAGTAGAGATGCTCACTAACCAGGGTGTAGGCCCTTTGCTGCTTAAAATTGATGAGTCACGCATAGCGCTGGGACGGGGCCTGGCCTTGAAAATCCTGGTGAAATCACCGGAGGAATGACAGTTTCATGACAGAGGATAAAAGAAACATTGTGGTGGCCGTTGCGGGAAATCCCAACAGCGGAAAATCCACCCTGATAAATGCCATTGCGGGCAGCCGACTGCATGTGGGCAACTGGCCCGGAGTGACTGTCGAAAAAAAAGAAGCGGAAGTCCAGTACAACAATCTCAACATACGTTTTGTAGATCTGCCCGGCACTTACAGCCTGTCCCCTTTTTCCCAGGATGAGATCGTGGCCCGGGACTTCCTGCTGGAAGAAAAACCCGACCTCATCCTCAATGTGGTGGATGCCACCAATCTGGAGAGAAATCTCAACCTCACCGTACAGCTGCTCTCCTTGGGCATCCCGACTATACTGGCTCTGAATGTCTATGACGAACTGAAGTCTAAAAACGCCACTATCAATATCCCCCTGCTGGAAGAACAGCTGGGGGTGCATGCCATACCCACCGTGGCTACCAAAGGGGAAGGCATCATCCCTATCCTGAAAAAAATCGAAAGCCATGCCCGAAATCATGATGTTCCAATTCCCCGTGGCCTGCGCTATAACCAGGATATAGAAGAAGCCCTGGAAAAAATCACCGGACATCTCTCCGGGATGGATCTCACACATGCCGCGGATCTGCCCCGGCGCTGGCTCAGTCTGCGCCTGCTGGAAAGGGATGCCTATCTGGAAAAAAAATACCAGCTTAAGCTGGATAGTGAATTTTATCAGGAAGTAACCGAGCATCTCCGAACCCTGCATGCCCGCCGTATGGAAGAAGTCCTGTCGGATGCCCGTTTTGCCGTGATCAAAGGTGTAGTGGAATCCGTCCTGAGCCGGCCCCGCCTCGATAAAAAAGACCTGACCGATAAAATCGATAAGTTTGTCCTCAATAAATGGGTGGGCATTCCTCTATTTGTCCTGGCCATGTGGCTGGTGTTTAAACTCACCTTTGACGTGGCTACTCCCTACGTGGACTGGCTCAGCGACCTGGTCACTGGACCCATGAGCCGCTGGTTCACCAATCTGCTGGTAGCTCTACATTCCCCCTTGTGGCTGATATCGCTGGTAGTGGACGGCATCATTGCCGGAGTAGGAGCGGTACTGGTGTTTACCCCTGTGATCTTTTTTATGATGTTTTTCATCACATTTATGGAAGGCTCAGGCTATATGGCCAGAGTGGCCTTTATCATGGACAGGGTGATGCACGCCATGGGGCTGCACGGGCGCTCCTTTATCCCCATGATTCTGGGTTTCGGCTGCAATGTCCCCTCCATCTATGCTACCCGTACTCTGGAGACCGATCAGGAAAAACAACTCACCAGTCTGCTGGTCCCCCTCATGTCCTGCGGGGCGCGTCTGCCGGTTTATGTCCTGTTCGCGGGGGCTTTTTTCGCGACCAATAAAGGGACGGTGATCTGGTCCTTATATTTCCTGGGCGTGGTGATGGCCTTTGTCATGGGCGGCATCTTCAAAAGGACCCTGTTCAAAAACAAAGGGCGGGAATTTATCATGGAACTGCCCCCCTACCGTCTGCCCAGCTTCAGTAATGTGATGGTGCATACCTGGGAAAAGGTCAAACACTTCGTGATCAAGGCCGGCACCTATATTATGGCTATGTCGGTGATTGTCTGGTTCCTGTTTTTCCTACCCATAGGTTCAGACAAGGAACATTCCTACCTGGGTAGGGCCGGCAAGATTATATCCCCGGTCTTAAAACCTCTGGGCTTCGGGACCTGGCAGGCCGGCTCCTCTCTGATCAGCGGTATCGTGGCCAAGGAAGTTGTAGTCAGTACCATGGGAACTATCTATCTGGGTGAAGAAACCAACCAGAATTACTACACCAATATCATGGTGGAAGGTAAGTACCTCACCTATGTCATACCCCGTAAACAGCCCAGTTTCTGGCAGGATCTGGGACATATTGGGATTGGATTTTTTACTGCATCCCGGGACGCGGTGGTATCCTTGTTTACCATCGGTTTTGTCAGTCTGAACACGGATGAAGACCCCCAAAACGCAGGCTTAAAAAAAGTCCTGACAGGAGATTTTACCCCGCTTTCGGCTTATGCCTTCCTGGTATTTGTACTGCTGTACATGCCCTGTATGGTGGTCCTGGCAGCCATGAAGGGTGAACTCAAGACCTGGAAATGGCCGGTGATCTCAGTGGTCTATCAGATGGCCCTGGCCTGGATTATGGCCTTTTTAGTGTACCAGGGCGGACGTCTGCTGGGCCTGGGTTAAAAAAGGAGGTACATATGCATTGGTGGGATTACGCACTGATGATACTGATATTGGGAGGGGCAGTCTGGCTCATCGCCCGATCCCTGTTTAAAGAAGGCCAGATCACCTGTCCGGATTGTACCGCCGAGGGCTGCTCCGTTAAAAAACTTAAAATTGATCCTAAGATAAAAAACACCATTCAACCTCATAAAATACATCATTAAAAAATATCATTTCTCTCTTGATAATCCTTCCATATTCTGCTACAGTATTACAGTTTGATTTATAATAAAATGGAGGTGCCTAATGAAAAAAATCTTTGTTTTGTCTTTGGTTCTATTATCTTTGTGTGGAATAGGCTTTGCCGGTCAACCTTTTAACACCGATGATGCTGTCACAGTGGGAAAGGATAATATGCAGCTGGAGCTGGAGTATGTGGTGGGAATAACCTATGGTATCCCCCCTCTGGTTGATCCTACCGGCGTTTTGGATGCCAAATTTGACTATGGTATCTCGGATAAGCTGGATATCTATATCCGTGTCTATCATCACATGGTCTATAACTGAGGTTTTGATCCCGCGGAACTGGGGATTAAATATACCCTGATCCGTGACAAAAACGCTGTCCCTCTTCTGGGGCTGGCTTTTAACTATTGGCTGGGCACAGGAGAATACGCTCTGACCACCATGCTGACCCGTGATATAGGGGTTTTCCAGATCGATCTCAACCTGGGCATCCTGGAGGACGGCATCAAAGAGACAGGGGCTACACTGAATATGGCGGCGGCAGGCCTGTTTAATCTATCTTCTTTCTTTACCATTGGCCTGGAGTGGATCGGGTCCTATGTTACCGGTGACCTCAGTACCTTCAACGGCTCAGTCTACCTGGGAGCCTTGTTTAATTTCACCGACTGGTTCTCCTGGAATGCCGGTGTGGGTATCTCAGACACAATCTGGATGATAACCGCCCGGACAGGACTGACTTTCCATTTTTAAACTAAACAATATACTCAAAAAAAAGCAGGCAGTAGTAGTTACTGTCTGCTTTTTTATTTTAATGAGAATATTTCTTTTTCATCTCTTCCAGCCGGGTGATAATACCCTTAATATCTTTATTTCCCATATACCAGAAGTTCAGAGTCAGGGTATAGTTGAAGTAGAAAATACCGATGGAAGTGGGCAGCATTGAAGGTATAGATTCGCTGGGTTTGAAAACCACTTGCAGGCCCAATGCGCTCTGTTTATTAACTAAAAGGGCGGTAAAGTCGGCTCCTCCCTTGAATTCCAAAGTGTGTTCCCAGCCAAAGGCCCGTAATTTATACCTCATCCCGGTACCGAAAGCGATGCCAATGGAGTCAGCCCGCAGGATCACCGGAGGCATGGCCAGATACCAGGCCATCTGGACTGTCATCAGCCCCCCTGCCCCTATCATAAAAAACAGGAACAGGTAATAGATTATTATCTTGGTTCCTTCTATATTGAACACAGGAAACACCCGGTGAAATAAAGCGATGTCCAACCCTGCCAGCAGAAAAACCGCCCCGGCTATCAACAGCAGAAATAAGGGAATACGGCTAAGACAGATATCCAGACGCTCGTTTTCCATAGGATACTCCTAAATAATCGGGGTTTCTTTGTTATTATAGGTTCTGAGATAGAAATCTGGCAAGAAAAATATGCAAACAAAGCGGGTATCAAAATTTGAATTAGAAATCCAAGGTAAGAATGAAGTCAAATATAGGATAAGTTGTCTGCAGCAAATCGAAAATCTGTTATCTATTTTCCCAGGCGGGGTATAAACCGCGGTACTCTCATCATATAATCCCGGTAAGCCTGTCCAAAGCGGAGCTTGAGGTCCCGTTCTTCAAACAAAGCGATCATAAAATTCAGTGGAATCCACAAAAGAGTCACCAGCAATATAAACAGGGAATTTAAAAAGAAAGCCAATCCCAACCAATATGCCACATCCGCGATGGCCTGGGGATGACGGATCCTGTCGTAGATACCCCCGAACATCTGGTTTTCCTTACGGGGTACATAGGAGTCGGTAGCCACAGTGGAGACGGCCTTGATCAGCAGACTGCCGCCCACGGTGAACAGGATACCCAGTCCCACACAAATGATCCAGCCCATGGTCCCCGGTATAATATTACGTGGCAGGCCGATTTCCAGTGGGAAAAAGGCATAGAGTATCTCCGCGCCAAAGCCCAGGAACATCCCCGCGAAAGAAATCTTTCTCAACACAGCACAGCGCTGCCAGGCTCTTTCTCCTATTCGCTTTTCCATATGTGCCGGACCCACACTGAGAATATAAAATACGGTATACCAGGCCATAGTCACAAAGATGCTGATAGTAATGATAACTGGGAGCATAGGGGACTCCTATTGTTGATTTATTGCTTTTGACCCGGTCTTAGCCATGATCATACATATCAGGATAAAACTGCAGGCCAGGAAATCTATGATGCTCAAGGGTAAAAGAAAGGGAGACCAGATAAAGGTGACAGCCAGAATGCCGATTCCGGTCCAGTATCCCCATTCCCGCCGTTTGAACAGACCGATAGCAGCCGTCAGGCGCAGAGCGGTGATCGGTATGAACAGGCCTAGTAAAAACAAAGGCTCTGTACTGAAAAGACGCTGGAGGGGAGCAAAATAAAACTCAGGATAGGGGCTCTTCATTAATCCCAGAGACATCAGAAGGGCGGACACAACATCTGTGATCTCAATCAGGCTGTATACTAAAAATGACCAGGCGGAGATCAATAAAGGAATGTTCTTCTCTTTCATTCAATTTCCTAATTTAATAACTATCAAAGGTTATAGTATGTTGTTTTTAAGTTTTTATCAAGAATTACAAAACAGGCCCCCATTTCAGGGGGCCTGTATGATAATTATCTCAGACTGTAGACCACAGGGTAGGCCAAAATGAAATCTCCCTGATTATCCAGAGTGATGACATCAGGCGAGGGGTTGGAATTGGTGGAAGTATAGCTCCCCCAGGTACCACCGGAGTAAGTCATACCGGAATAGCGAAAATCCCGAATCACATTAAAAGTAAGGGTATTACCGGTTTTCCAGGGAGTATTCAAGGGATATGATGCAACTATGGTTTCTGTATTCAGGTCCTGACTGCCGGAAATCAGTTCTCCGGTATTACTATAAGTCAGGTCTGTAGTGAGAAAACTGCTGGAACCGGCTGAAGTATCTATCCTGTATGTCTCCCGGGTGACATCTCGGTTGCCGTTATAGTATTTTGTAATATAGAAATTTGTCCAGGCAATCCCGTCTGTCTTTAAAAAAATATTACCCTGTATATAGTACATACTCTCTGTAAATATCCCGTTCCCCTGATTTAGGATTGTATCACCGTCATTGGTGAGTGGATCCCATAGATTAGCCCCACCCAGGCTGCGGTATTTCTGGGCAAAAGACAATGAAAAAGTAAAGTGGCTGGAATCGTAAACATAGGTCCCCCGTGAGCCGGAGGTCAGGACCCAGCCTTCATTACTGATACCGTCATTATCCAGGTCATTGGATAACTCGTAATCCGTGGTAGCCATTAAAAAGCTCCCGTCTGTAAGAAATGACACATTCTGAGAACCATTACTATAATAGACATCCTCCAGGAGATGGCCCTCACTGTCACTGGACAGTAACCGCCCGTTGCTGATATCCAGCGGTATAGAACAGGCGTAAAGTGAAAAAATGGCTGTTAAAAACACAATTATTCTTTTTTTCATATTATTCCCCTTCCGGCAGAGTAGCGCCTAATAAAGAAGAGGTATCCGGGGTGACTACCATATAGTCTCCCATATGAGCGCATGTAATTATATTAAGCTCCTGATCACCCGGTACCCAGCCGCTGTTGTAGCCCCAGGCACTCCAGGTGGAAGGGGTATAAGTCCTTTTCATATCAGCTGTAGCTGTGACATGAAAAGTCACTGTCTGCCCCGGCTGCCAGGATACCCCATCCGGGGCCAGGCTATCAATACGGGAAGTATAGTCATACTCCGTCCCGCTAATCAGCGTCCCATCAGGAGCATAAAGATAGGTATTGGGATTAGCAGCCTTGAGACTATTCTGACTGATATTCACAGTCACTTTAAATGAAGTCAGACTATTGGTTCCATTATAGTAACTTTCCCGGTACATTCCCGCCCAGCTGCCGTTATTCTGATTGGTGAGGACTTTCATGCTGCTGATGCTATTGAAATAATAGGCGTGTTCCAGGGGTACTGCATTGAATACCTGGCGAACGGTACTGTTGGCGTTTGTCTGTGGTATCCAGATATAGGCCTGGTTGCCACCCGGAGTACCATAGCGGGAGGAGAGGTTGAGAGTCATAAGCATCATCTCAGGATCAAAACTATATGTCCCTCTGACTCCGGAAAAAAGGACCCAGCCTTCATTGGTGATAGAATCTTTATCCTTGTCCTGCCCTTCACCTTCATAGGTCAGAGTCTCCAGCAGATATCTCCCATCCGCCAGAAAAGAATAACTCAGGGATGAACTGACATGGTAGACGATATCAGTCCTGAACCAGCCCTCTGAAGTTACAGGCAGTAGTCGGCCATTGGATGAATCGATAAAGATCGAACACCCGCTCAAAAGCAAAAACAACAATGTCAATCCGGTTAGCCATCGTGTTTGCATAACCACCTCCGTTTATTCATATTAAATCACTATATTTCTATTCCAGATATAGAATTATAGTAATTTTAGTGCAATTATTTATTTAATAAAAAAAATATCCTGTATATATACCCTCATTACCAAGGATCCGGTTACAAAACTATACTAATAATTTTTCTAAGATTAGTGCTTTTGCACGACTGCATAGATTAACTGCCAAAACTGAGGAGTGATGACCATGTCTGTACCAGAAAATGGTTGTAAATAACAAATGATAAAAACAGAATAAAGGGCAAGAAAGTTATGATCCTCCCCGTTTTTCCACCGGATATAATCTGATAAAAAAAAATAAACCCGCAAATCTGAAGAATTGCGGGTTTTATATTATCTAACAAAAAATAAATTGTTGCAGGATCCTTGTCAGGGTAGAATTTTTTTTGCTATCATGAGAGCCAGTTCAGTGGTATCTCCCTGAGGGATTTTTTCACTCATCTGGTAGGAAGCAGTAGTGATGGTATCCACTCCATAGTCCGGAACAATACCCGCGGTTACTGTATTCACCAGCAAAATCTTTGATTTATTCTGAGCGGCACGAAGGAAATCATCCACCTTTTTATTCAGAGTACCCATCATAAGAGAGTCAATGATGATAATCCGGTCTGCCTGGATGGTATTGGATTTATTCAGTTCATTCACTCCTCTCAGCATGACAAAAGTGTCAGAACCCAGATTTGTTGATATCTTTTCACAAAGCTCATTTTTCCATCCGGAATTTCCCGTATAAATAATGACACGAAAGCTCCCCTGGGGATTGCGGTCCCAAGCTTTGACCCGGCTGAGCTGGTTTTTAGCTGACTTCATGATAAACATCCCGCTCAGTACTAGTGTCAGAAAAACACCCAGTGAGATCAACAGTACTTTTCCAAATTTTTTCATAATTTGCTCCTCCGGATCTGATGGCATATTGTAGAGAAAGGATCCGGTTAGCGCAATTTTCACCACAGGAAAATTTGATATGCGCGTCAGGAGGTCCTATAATCAAGCATGTACAGAAAAGGATCGCTGGATCTTCCTCTGCATCACGGGACAGTACCGGCCTGGCTGGCTGACCGCATGATGCGTCTGGGACGGGCCATTGTCGAGATTATCCTTCTCAATGAAGGAACCCCCGGTTTTCTCAAACGTCTGTCGGACCCTTTGTGGTTCCAGTGCCTGGGGGCCTCACTGGGGATGGACTGGCATAGCTCAGGCATGACCACCTCAGTGATGCGGGCCCTGCAGCGTGGCCTCAATCCCCGTTCAGAAGAGCTGGGACTGGTGGTGCTGGGCGGGCGTGGCAAATACTCCCGTAATACTCCCGGGGAGCTGGAAGAAGCCGCGCCCCGCTGGGGACTGGATCCTGTCTCCCTGGTGCGCACCTCCCGTCTCACTGCCAAAATTGACAACACCTGTATTCAGGATGGCTTTCAGCTCTACCTGCACAATTTTGTTCTGACCCGGGAAGGCCACTGGGCGGTGGTTCAGCAAGGCATGGACCAGAGTACAGCTTATGCCCGGCGTTACCACTGGCTCTCTGGTTCTTTTGAGGGATGGTTTGACGACCCTCACAGCGGAGTGGAGGGTGAAAACCGGGGAGTCATCCTCAACCTGTCCGACAAACAGGCTGGCTCCGCCCGGAATAACATTCTGGACTTTCTCTCCCTGCACCCAGACCGTCAGCAGAAAATATTCAGCGAACTCCTGTCCGTACCAAAGCTGCATCGGGGCCATGAAGTCAGGCCCGCCGACGTCAATCCCCGCCGCCTGGGAGCTGTTCTGACCCTGGCCTATGAGCAGGAATTCCGTGATTTTACACAGGCTCTCCTGCTGCCCGGGGTGGGGCCGCGTACCATACAGAGCCTGGGACTGGTCAGCGAGGTGATCTATGGTTCTCCCGTCCGCTTCCATGACCCGGCCCGTTTTTCCTTTGCTCACGGGGGCAAGGATGGACATCCCCATCCCGTCCGGCGGGAGGTCTATGACCAGACTATCGATTATCTGGACCGTGCCATTCGGGAGGCCAAAATCGACCTGTCTGATAAAAAAGATGCCACAGCCCGACTCTACCGTCTGCAGCGCTGGATCGAATCCCGGCGTGACCCCCATGTTGATGTGGAAAAGCTGATTGAAAAGGAAAGGGGAGACTATCAGGCCAGTCCTAATCCCCCTTTCCATATACCAGGGAAAAGTTTCAAAAAAGCGATAGATGGGGGCACCCTGGATCTTCCTTTTGTATAGACCATTAAAAACAAACTCTATATAGTATTAAGTACAGTGTTCCGGGAGGTGCCTGTGGAAAAGGAAAATATCAGTTTTGAACTGAACACCGGTAAGTACCGTGTCCAGTGTCTGGCCGACGGTCTGCCCAATCTATATGAGGCCTACCGCGACAACGCTGACCTGGCGGAAGAGTTCGACCTGGATAATCCGGATGGCACACCATGCTTTCTCTCGGTTGCAGGCCAGGGCGGCTGGCCTTTTCTTACTCTGGCTCTCAAATACAGTCCCTCGGGAGGAGGTTTCCGGCCCGGCTGTCTGTTGATCCCCGAGACTGATCTCTTGTTTCTGGGTGCGGGGGAGCGATTGTGGTGTTATAATCTGAACTCAGTACAGCACGTATGGGAAGACAGAGCCGATATAGGGTTCTGGCACTGGTCCCGCTATGGAGACTATGTACTGATGGCCGCGGAACTGGAATTGGCCGCCTGGACAGTAGAAGGTAAGAAGCTCTGGACCACAGAAGTAGAGCCGCCCTGGGACTATCAGGTGGAAAAAGGCAGGGTCATGCTGGAGGTGATGGGTCATTCCAGGGTATTTGATCTGGATAAAGGACCGGGCAGGTAATAAACTGTAATAAAAAATGCTTGACGGCAGAAAATGATAGTCCTGTCGACTTATTTCTTATGGCTGTTCTTAAATAATAATTTTTCCGGTTTTAATCTTATATCGATGAGAAATTCATCCAGATAATGGGGATTGAACCAGTCATCCCAATAGGTAAGGCCATGATAGGCATTAAGGAAGTCTTCTATGAGACCAGCGTCATAACATTTTGCACCAATGTACCCGTTATCTTTGTATTTTTCATTGGGGAAATCTTTTCTTTCTACCATAGCAGGAAAATTACCCAGATAATCCCATACCCCAAATTCTATAGGATCTTTGTTCAATGCCGGTAATGACAGGATGTTCTCCATTTTTAAGGTGAAAAAGTCTGTGAGAGATTTCAATAGGATGTTGGTCACTACTATATAAATCTGATTCGGCCACCAGTATTCAATCCATTGAACTACCGCATATTTATCATTATTCAATTTTATAGCAAAACAATCACCGGGATTCCACTTTATCCTTTTACGTCTACTCACTAATAACCTCTACCAGGCGGTATTAATCAGATCCAGAGACTGGGTCTAGTTAGTTACTTCCATTTTGAACTATTTTAATACATTTGTTTTGTATACACAAGCGCTATATGTAACTAAAGTCAGAAAAAGATAAAACATATGTTTTGACATAAAATATGGTTCTGAATAATATATATTTTTAAAGGAGGAAATATATGACGGGAAAAATTCTCGAAGGAATGATTATCCTAACTACAGTTGTAATCTTAAGCGCAGAGACACCGCCAGCCAATTGGGAAAAAGCTCAAGGTTCTGTCATCAATACACAACAATTTACCATAGAATTTCCTGATATCCCCATGAAAAAGAAAGATGACGATGTCTTTATGCTTCAGAGAAAAAACGATGTATTTTCATACTCCGTCTATCATAACGTTGCTTTTATTCAAAATGATCTGACTCAGGTCAAATCATTACTAAATAAATTACCCTATTCCGGTACAATAAATACCGATACAATAATCTTTAATTCTGAAAAAAACATGTACTCAAGAGTAGTCTACGGTACGTTTAAGAATTATAATAATGTTATGCTGGTATTCGCTGATCAGGATAATCGAAAAATTTATATTATAAATGTTTACGACAAATCAACCAATGTCACTCTCGAACACCCCTTTTTTAAAGCATTTAAAAAAAGAGTGAAAACAGATTAAAAAAATGGATTCAGGCCCTGAATTACGATAAATTATTAAAAAAATATTCTTAAGTTGATATACCTACCAGGGAGAATTGACTAAATCCAGAGCCTGGGTTTCGTTACTCACTTCCATGATGCGCAGAGAGTCATTGTAAATGATACCGCTGGACAGAGCCGCGGAGGCATAGAGTCCAAAGTGGAGCTGGGCCATGCCACCCACTCCCCCTTCCACACGGGCATGGGAGATGAGCACCCCATTCTGCCACAGTTTGGCATACCCCAGGGAGCTGTCAAAGTCTATCAGTACATCCAGACGCACCCACTCCCGGTAAGGAAAGGTATTGGTAGGGGCGCTGGTGGCACTGGCCTGGTAGATATATTCCTGTTCGCCCTGGCGGGGAACATGGACCAGTCGAATATAGCCGTCAGGAGTGATATTAACTACCACGGTACGGCTCCAGTTATCACTGGCGTCGGGGCTCAGAGTGATAAAACTGAACCAGTCATCGATCTGGCCAGCCGGGCGGTCGGTGAGGCTGATATCCAGCCACACCCATAGACTGACCAGACAGGGCGTACGGTAGATCCCGTTTACTGTTTTCTGAAATTGGATTGTGGGATAGGCACGGTGAGGCTTGTATACACCGTCGTTATTGTCAGCCCGGGCTGCCAGTATCCAGGCTTTATGAGCATAGGTCAGGTCATGGACCTGATTTGTAGACAATGCCTGTGCGCTGGCAAAATCACCGCCAGGTTCTATGTAAAAACCGTCAAAATCCGATTGGGATTCAAAAGAAGAAGTAAAAGTACGCAGCGGTCCGGTATAGGTCGGCTCCAATATCATACTGCAGGCAAACAGACCGGATACTATTGGTATTAAAACAAAAAATCTCTTCATCCCATTCTCCCCAATGGTTACTGAACAAAACTCAAAAATTTTAAACTAGTGTTTTTTTGGGTATATAAGCTAAAATCAATGATGAAACAGCCGTACACCACTATCCACAAAAGTGATACCATACTGATCCGCTGCGGCAATGATCTCCTGATCCCGAATGGAACCCATAGGAGATGCAATAAATTTGATACCATAGTCATGGGCCAGCTTGATATTATCAGTCTGGGGAAAGAATCCATCGGACACCAGACAGCTCCCGCCCAGTTGAGACAGCATTATTTTGTCTCCGAACTGGCTCTCTCTTTGCTGTTCGATCAACTGATCCAGGTCGGTACGTTTCAGGCCGGAGTGCTGATCCAGAAAATTATAATTAAGCTGCAGTTTCTGGTACCATATATTAGCCTTGGATAAAGCCAGCCCGGAACACAGGATGCGTGATTGCTGACCGGAGCCTATCCCCATTACCTGGCCGCCCTGCACAACGCACAGAGAATTGGACTGGGTGTACTTGAGAGTAATCATACCTAACAGGAGGTCAGCCCGGACTTTATCGTCCAGTTTATTAGTACGGGTGACGATTTTTTCCAGCAGGTTTTTATTGATGGCCAGGTTATTGCGTTTCTGCTTTATGGTGATGCCGAAAACTTCCCTGGATTCTGTATCAGGGGGAATAAAGTCAGGGTCGATCTGGAACATCACATATTTACCCTGTTTTTTAGCACGGAGTATTTCCAGAGCTTCAGGACTGTACCCCGGAGCTATGATCCCGTCGGAGACCTCACTTTTTATCACCAGGGCCGTCTCTTTGTCCACTGTATGGCTGAGTGCTATAAAGTCGCCGAACGATGCCAGGCGGTCAGCGGCGCGTGCCCGGATATAGGCTGAAGCCAGGGGGGAGACATCACTGTGGATCAAATAGGCCCTTTTTTCCTGTTCACTAAGGCCGGCTGACAGAGCTACCCCGGAAGGTGTGACATGCTTAAAAGAGGCAGCTGCTTCCCGTCCCAGGACCTGAGAGGCCTCCCGTACCAGCTGCCAGGCATTGAGGCCGTCCAGTACATTGATGACACTGGGACTACCGTTTACCAGCTGCAGCGCGTTTTTGGGGTCGTCTACTTCGGCCCAGTCCTGGTAGGGATTCATACCGTATTTGAGTTTCATGGGAGCTCCTATATGAGGTTTATGGGATATTAAATCAAGAATCTTTAAATATACCGGATCTTCAGGGGGTGATGAAGGCTTTTGTGGGAAGTGTTTCATTACCGGGTGCATTTATTCTATTATCATTCCCGTAGTCTGGCAACTATTTTCCCGGTTTTAGTTTCCCTGGTTATATTTGATAACTATATCCAAGATTATACTGCGTCTTCCTAAATTGCCCGACCTTTAATTATTTCAACCATCACTATCTTTCCTCTCTTGACAGAACCCCTCTTTTCCTATACTTTATTACAATACAAAAAGAGGTATTCTCATGCAACATTTATCAAAATACTGCTTGCTTTTTTTTATTAACCTGGGGTTTATCCAGCCCTCCCATCTTCTCGGCCAGGAACATCTCCTGATCATCAAGAGTAACGGTATAGTAGAAACTGTGGTCTGCCCAGATCCGGGATATCCTGTACTACTTGACCATCTCTTCCTGGAATACCAGGGTCAGGACATACTGGACTATCGATGGGAAGCCGGAAATCTGTATATAAACGGGCATCTGAAAGGACTACTGGTAAAATCTGAAAATGATCTCTCAGGAGATTTGAGCAATATTGAGAACATTTATCTCAGGACCCGTATTACTCCCGCGATCATAGATCGGCTGAAGACCTGTCCCTCTCCACTGTATGTAGAACTCTCTGTATATAATACTGATGAAGATGTGAAATATCTGGCGGGCTTGAAAAATCTCAGGGCCCTGAATTGTGACCCTTCTACAGTGATGGAAACTTCCATGATTTCCGGGGAGGGATTGAAATATCTAAAAGGAAATAATAACCTTGTAGCTCTGCGATTAAAGAAGACCTTGATCCAGGATAAGGATATGAACTATTTATTAGATATGAAAAACCTGATGATTCTGGATGTAGGATATTCGGATATCAGCGATGAAGGTATGGAGATAATCAGCCGGATGAAAAATCTGCACACCCTGGGATTTCATTATTGCCTTCGTTTCCTGGCCAAGACCCGAATGGATATCCTGCTGGATATGCCCCACCTCCGTCAACTGGATGGTGGTGAAGGAAGTATCTCCTATCAATCATTACCCCATATAGGCAGTCTGAATCAGTTGAATACACTGAACCTCTCCAGAAGTGGCCCGATCAGTACCCGTCTTTCTGATAAAGGGATTAAATTTCTAAAAAATCTCACAAACATGAATTATCTGGATCTTTTTGATACTAAAATGAGTGATACAGGCCTGAAATATATACAAGACTTTAAAAACCTGTATTACCTGTACATAGGGGGAAACCTGATAACTAGCCAGGGTCTAAAAGTGCTCACAGGTTTTAAATCTTTGCGTTACCTGGATATCTCTGACTCTATACTCATCACCGATGAAGGAATCCCCTATCTCAGGCAGCTGAAAAACCTGGTCTTCCTCAGGCTCTATACCACTGGAATTTCAGATAATGGCATCGAGGAACTGAAAAGGGCCCTACCTCAATGCAGGATTGAATATTTCTAGACTGTCAGGATTAGTATTTTTATGCTCAGATCCTGCTGTAGAGTAGAAGAGCTGCATATATAGTAAATGAACATCGGTAATACTGAATATGTTTCAGACTATATTTATAATCTAGAACGGTTTGTATTATTATTTCATTTCAGGATAAAAGAATGCTAAAGAAAAGCATATGGGTTCTGTTTCTGGTAATTCTGTTTAATCAGGGCTTTTCCTGGGGTATAGGAATATTTCTGGGTGAACCAAATGGTATCAGCGGTGCATTTGACCGTTTCCATTTTCTGGCTGGATGGGATTTTTCCAGTACAGCCTCACTCCAGTTGTGTGGAGATTATTGGTTCCTGAATGATGAACTGGGTCAGGGAGTACGATATTATGTAGGAATAGGTGCCCGTTTCTTCCTGGAAAACCAGGTAAACCGCAATGTCACCATACCTGGCTGGGACTGGGGCTCAGAGTTCCTCTGGGTCTGCAATACTGGCTGATGTCTGAACTGGAATTATTCGGAGAATATGTTCCCGGTTTTAATATTTTCCCTGCTACCCGTTATGACCATGACTGGGGAATAGGTTTGCGATATCATTTTAAATAATATTGAAAAAGACTCTCTATCCCGGGTATCCGTTTTTCTATAATATTTCAAATGACAGCATCTACTATTCCATATCTGTATCTCCATAGATTTAGAGTAGTTTTTTTTCTGCTGCCATATCAAACACCTCTTCTCTTCAAGTAATTGACAGATTGCATAATTCATTATAGAGTAAATAGTAATGGGAGGACATTCATGGCAGAAAAAACTCTGGCCTTTTCTAAAAGGGACAAAATAATAAAAAGCGGTGATAAAGAACAGCGCATGTATATCATTAAAAAAGGAGAAGTAGAGATCTCCATCACCGAGAATATGAAAAAAATCGTACTGGCTGTATTGAAAAAGAATGACTTCTTTGGAGAAATCTCCCTGTATAATAAGACTCCCCGCAGTGCCGATGCCATCGCCCTGAGTGATGTAGTGGTAGCCTATCTGGATAATAAACGGGAACTGGACCAATACCTGGTTCAAAACCCCGATTTTTCCCATATCATGGCCCAGGAATTGGTCTCCCGTCTGGCCCGGACCAATGAATTATTGAAGAAAGAAATCGACGGCAAGAGCCAGGCTACCCTTACCGGATTTATGTGGTAAGGCCCTTTTCATCTCTCTGATATTATTTTTTGAATAAACCCTTTTCCCGGTTCAGAATATTTATCTCTGATTCATAGATGCTATAAAACTGTAAAGTCTTATTCTCATAATCCTGAGGAGTTATCTGGGTGAGCGTCCGGGCCAGGGCCAGTATTTCTATCACCTCTTCCGCTCCAAAATACTGACTCAGGTTTTGTATTTCCTGTTTCAGATAGTCAGAGTCCGGGTTGATGACCTCAAAATATCCGCCACCCACCAGTTCTGAGACTGGGTCACTGCTGTGTTCCAGCCGCAAAGGTTCGGTAAACACCCCTACCCAGTGCTGACGGCCCTCTACTTTACTATACCAGGATGTCTGCAAAACTGACTCCTTAACCTGGGGTTATACTGGATGCCTTTTCCCCGAAATTTAGTATACTATTTCAGAATATTTCACTCAAATTTATGATTTTTATTCATTACAAAGAGACAGTATTCTTGACACATATACATGGTTCTTCTACAATCGGAGTAAAGCTATCATTTTGGAGAACATATATGCCCAGGCTGGTAAAAGGAATCGTTATCTGGTTAGTGGCCACTGTATCTTCCTGCTCCAACCTACCGCCCGTCCAGACTCCACAGTTGGGGTCAGACCTCAATACGCAGACCGGAAAGATCACCAGGACAAATCTGACTTTTTCTTTTCAACGCCCAGACCCGGAATGGACAGTTGCAAAGTTTTTTGATCATATTTATTTCGAAGGGGATACCCTTTGTTTTTCCTGTCCCGTCCAGCCTCATGCCCTGGACCAGCGTTTTTCCGCATGGTATATTTATAAAGATAGAAAGATGCCCGCGGAACGTACAGGCAAGACAGTAGACCATATCTGGGGTTTCTCCCTGATAGGCAGTCTCCTGGAACAGATATATCCTGAACTTCTGGAAAAACAGGTAAAAGATTTATCTTTGCCCCTCAGCTGCGCCCTGGAATTACAGCTGGAGTATTCCACCCGTGAATTTCATACAAATATTTATGTGCCAGTTTCTTTCACAATACAGTAAAACAAGTCTCTTTTTCTCAAAGATATACATTCGGATTATTAAAATTTAAATTCCAAATAAGGATATACTTGTATTATTTTCTAATGTTTAATACAATCTGCTTAAACATATGTTTTGAAATTCCTTAAGTTGAATTATTTCACTATAAAGAGGTATATTATGAAAAGTCAGATGCGTAACGCCACATTTTTCATTCTGGTCCCGGTACTACTGTTCAGTCTAGTAGCTGCCTGTACCCCTTCCACTGACCCTGGCCCGGTCAATCAGCCCCCAGTCAGCAGTGCTATGACTAATATCATTGCCGGATTAGGACAGGTTGTCCTTTCAGTCAGTGCCGATGACCCGGACAATGATGCTCTGACTTATCAGTGGGTATTAAGCAACGGCCCCGGTACTCCTGTGGTATCAGGTGAGACTACTTCTTCCCTAACCATGCAGATTGATATGGGACTGTCTGAGGGTGTATATACTTATATTGTCCTGATAAGTGACAATCAATACACCCTGACCAATACTGTTGCAGTGACAGTAGAATATGTACAGAAAATACTAGCATCCGACCCATACAATGGAGGATACTTTGGCTTCGGCGGAGCTATCAGTGGAGACGGAACTACCGCTATTATTGGAGCAGATTCTCAGGATGTCAGCGGAGCCGCCTACATCTTTACCAATGACGGAGTATATTGGACACAGTCCCAAAAGCTATCATTGAACCATACTACCAACCAGGATTATTTTGGTGAGGTGGTGGATATTAATTACAACGGGACTATTGTAGCTATCGATGCCTGGGGCGACAAGGCAGGCGGAGCTAATTCCGGGGCTATCTATATATATAAATGGAATGGATCCTCCTGGATACAGAATGCCAAATTAAAAGCCCCGGTACCTGTCACAAATGAACTCATGGGTTTAGCCCTGGCAATGGATGACACGGGTACCACTCTGGTCGCCGGATCAAAATACTATAATAATAATTCCGGCCGGGTATTACTCTATACCAATAGCGGAAGCTCCTGGGGATGGGCCCAGACTATTATATCTCCAGATAACACCCCCAATGACAGTTTTGGATGGGAAGTGGATTTAGACAGTGATGGTTCTACTTTATTTGTTTCCGCGCCGGGTACCTGGAAAGCGGTGTACACTTTTGAAAGAAGCGGGGCAAACTGGACTCAGGATGCCCGTATTACCAATTCACTGGCGTCACAGCTGGACGGTTTCGGGTATGGCCTGGCTACCAGTGATGATGGAAACACATTATTTGTCGGAGCACCTTACCGTACCGGATCTGTCAGCAGTATTAAGACAGGGGTCGTATATCCTTTTACAAAAAGCGGAGCTTCCTGGACACAGGGATTTGAGATATACCCCTCGGATGGAATTGTAGATCAGCTTTTCGGAGAACATGTGGCTATTACCCCTCTGGGAAATATGCTCCTGGTCAGTGGGCAGGATACTTCTAGCTCACGTCAAGGTAGTGCCTATCTGTTTTCCATCACTTCTACAAATTGGACTGAATTAACCAAATTTGTAGCCGATGTAAGAGCAAACTCTGACTTTTTTGGTAATATTTTATCTATATCAGATGATGGCACCAAGGCTTTAATAGGATGCAGATATGACGATGATACTGTGAGCGGTTCGGGTAGCGTATATTTTTATAATCTGAATTACTAATGATAAAAGCCCCGGTAATTCTGTTCTACCGGGGCTTTTTTTAGACAATTTGGTTTTACTGTTTTCAGGATAGAAATATTGACTTTTCCCGTTCAGGATACTAATTTGTATACAAATAAATATCTGAAAGGAGACCCTATGAGAAAAGTTGCAGGTTTAAGTGTGGTTTTGATATTGACCATGGGAATATTCACTTCATGTGCTAAACAATATCCCCATAAAGTGGAAACTTCCATGAAGAGTCTGAAAACAGCTGTGGGTGATCTGAAAAAAGCCATCGAAGTCAAAGACTATACCACCATAAAAGAGCAGTTTCAGAAGATAGGGGTGGATATTTCCAGCCTCAACGATGTTGATCCAATCCTCGGCACTAAAGCCGAGTGGCTATCTAACCATTCCGCACTCGTGGAGGAGACCGTAAAGGGAATGGCTGCAGCTGACCTCCAGGATGATGCCGCTATCCAGACTGCCCTGGATAATATTTTTAATTACATGAAAAGCGGGCATAAGATTTTCAAAAAATAATTGCTGATGCTCATTTACAGACCCGGGCGGTTTCTACCCGGGTCTGTATTTTTTTATAACTATTAAATGTCCCCACTTATTGTATCGCATTTTCCTCTTTAGTTTCTTAATACACAGGGAGTAGTTATTGTGAAATCCACACAGGGTAGTTTAATCAGAGTGCTGAGTTTTATTCTGTTTGTCATTCTTGTGGTATTTACAGTGGGTCTGGGGATAGACAAGATAGGAAACGCGGGCTTCCCTGATGGATACATAACTGCTTTTGAGATAAGTATGCTCTTTTTCTATAAAATAACCCTGGTAATCTATAGTATAAACGCGGTATTTTTCCTGATAATCGGACTGAAACGTTCCTGGCATCAATCAAAATGGCCTTTCTGGCTCAACCTGACCGTAACCTTCCTGGTCAGCTTGCTAATATTTTTAGTCCTGCCCTGGTATTTTGATACTATTCTTCACCTGGATCACGGCCAGGGCGGTTAATGTTTGTGTCGGACATCTTTCTTCACTTTAGATGCACGTTTTTTAATCCCTGATATCAAAAAAAGCATAATGTACATCTTCGGCGTCAATTATATTGTACACTACTTCGTCTACCCTGGACAGGGCCGGCCCCCGCCTTAGAAGAAGCACTAATTCTTCCAGTGTCTTCTCTGCTGCCGCGGCATCTACTTCTACATGGCCCTGGTCGGTGTTACGTACCCAGCCGCGAATACCCAATCGCCGGGCATGGTGCTGGACAAAATAGCGGAATCCCACTCCCTGGACACGGCCTTTGACTGTAGCCATCAGACGTTTATCGGACATTGGTATCCCCTTTCAGCTGTGCTTTCATCTGAGAGATATTAGTGACATTATTGGAGAGAGGCAGAAAAAGCGCGTCAAATTCTCCCGGAGCCAGATGAAACAACCGGCGTGATTCATTGGTCAAACCCGGTAAAATGAGACTGAACCCTTCTATATCCCAATTATCCTTGCCTTTGTTTTCCAGGCTGATATTGAGACCGTATTTATCTGAATTGGTAAGAAGCCTGACCTGTAAAATTCTTCCCTCACTGAAGTGATAGACCTGTTTGTATTCCGCACTTTCCGCATTTTCAAACAGGGTAAAGTAGGCAAAAATAAAGACTCCCAGCAGGATGTAAAAAACTACCATTGTAGATACCATTTTATTGCCTCCAAAGAAGCGGGCTAATCCCTTGGCTACAGGTTTTTCATACAAGGGGCGTCCATGCATCTTAAGACGGTCTTCACGGGAATATCTGTATTCCAGATCGGGATTTTTCAGTTCGTCAAAGCTTTTAAAGGTCTTTTTATCCGCTTTCATGGTTTATCCTGAGCCCTGATAGCCGGAGGAACAAAATTGATGGCGGTGACCACACCTTTTAATGGATGAGTAAAATTATAGCTGAAGCTGCCGGCCCGGGTGTTTTTCCAGCGGTAGATGTTTTTCTCCCCGGGAATCCACTGGTCATAAAATATAGCATAAGCTTTAACTTCTTTGTCCAGCCAGACACCGCTGATTTCCTGCAATAGAGACAGTGAGTGCCCGGTTTTTTTCACCCCGTTGAGTAGTTCGATTTCGATTAATCCCGGTTCAAAGACATAAGAAGCTGCCGTCAGCTGACGGGGGCGCCATTCCTGGATTCTGATCTGGGATATTTTATCCAGTTCTACTGTCTCAATACGGACTTCTTTATTGATGGTATTGGTGATGGTCAGTACCGGGAGAGGCGCTGTCCATTTCAGAGTCACATTAGTTCCGCCCTGTAGGGTCAAAGTCAGGAGATACTGGTTGGACAAAAGGGTGGGGCTGGGATTTGTAGCTGCTGACTCCACTACCGGACTGTCTACTTTAGGCTCCGATATTGTGGGTTCTTTGACCTGGGGATCCTGGGGTGTATCTACTTTGGGGCCGGTTTCCTTTTTTTGTTTCTGGGGGTTAGTTTGTTTTGCTTTCTGAGCAGACTTTTTCTGCGGTTTGGTCTCCTTTGGGGTAGAGGGAGGAGGGGTTTGCGGTCCGGGGTCTGAGATATCCGGTTCGGTGGGTACCAGAGGTTCGGTGAGAGCATACCCGCCCATACCCCCAGTGACTAACAGGACCATGAGAAATAATTTATTGAAAGTAGACCACATGGCCTTCCTCCACTATGCGAGGCTGGGGATAATCCCGGTTGCAGTCCAGAGACTGTTCTACCTGCTGCGGATCCTGATCGATTATGATATCCCGGGCGCTGTCCAGGAGGAGACGGGTATAGGGATTGACAGGATTCTGGTATATGGCACGGGTCAGGCCGGCTTCCATCATACGGCCCTGGCGGATAATGAGCAGCTTCTGGGATAAAAAGCGTACTGTGGCCAGGTCATGAGAAATATATATATAGGAAAGACCCAGTTCATCCCGAAGTCGGGCCAGCAGATTGAGTATCTGGGCGCGGATACTCACATCCAGTGAAGATACCGGCTCATCCAGCAGTATGATCTCAGGATCTGAGATGAGCGCCCGGGCCAGACTGATACGCTGACGTTGTCCCCCGCTGAATTCATGGGGAAATCGGTTGGCGGCATCAGGTTCGTTTATCCCCACTTTTTCCAGTGTGGCCAGGGTCTTTTCTTCCACCTCTTCCCGGCTGGCCTTAGGGTAAATATGACGATAGGGTTCACTGACGATATTGCGCACACTCATACGGGGATTGAGGGACGAATAAGGATTCTGGAATACAGCCTGTACTTTTCCCTGGAAACGATAGTCTTTCACGTCTTTGCCGTTGAGACGGATACTGCCCTCACTGATATCCAGCAGTCCCAAAATAGCATTGGCCAAAGTGGTCTTGCCGGAGCCGGACTGGCCGATCAGGGCCATGATCTCCCCTTTTTCCAGGTCAAAGCTCACCTTGTCCACAGCGCGGAACAGGCCCTTTTTGCGGGAAAACAGTCCCTGTACTATGGGAAAGTCTACACTTACGTCCCTCACTTCCAGCCAAGCCATAATTAACCCCTTTTTATATACGATTCAGTTTAATAAAAAAAAGGACAAGTTGCAAGTTGGAAGAGGGAGGAGCACAAAAGTGTGATTGTCTCCCAGTTATAGTGATTTAAATAGATATTATTTTTCATTCAAATTAGAAAAGTGGACATCTTTTCAGACATCCCCCTTTTATATTTATAATCTCGATTATGGTACTATGGAATTAACATCTCTGTCATAGGTGAAATTGGGGTTAATGGGGTCACTGAACCATTGGTCACCTGTGCCCTCATTGTAAAAGAATTTATACAAATCTCCTGAAGCTACCTGGGTTGTTTTAGCCCTCTCCAGGATCCACAAGCCTCCGCTCCCGTTAGTCATTGCATATCCGGGATTCCAGTTTACTCCATCCGCAAAATCTCCCCGCAAATATACATTGGTAGTAGCTGTGGCAGGTCCGCTATAATAGTAGCGGAATATAATGGTAGACCCTGTGTCTTCCGGGCTGAGGTAGCCTCCCATGGCAGTCCTGACATCCAGCTTAGTGACAGAAGTCTGAAGGTTCCCCAAACTATCTTCAGCAGCCAGATAAACATCATAATCCATATTCTGATTCAGTGAACTCAATGAAATTAAATATCCGTAAGCTGGGTTAGGTGCATTCTGACTGCCGTTTGCGATCACAGCAGAACCACTCCAACCCGTCCCTGCCTTGACTTCTGAAGGAGTAGGTGCCGTACTTCCGTTACTAACGCAGACATAATAAACGATACCGGGTTCGTCCAGATTAAAAACAGAATCGATCCGGTTAAAACCCGTGTAGTAATTATCCGGTCCTCCCGCAAAAACCGGGGGAGTAGTGTCACCCCCGCCTCCGCTGCTGTCATTCCAGGAGTTGGCATTGGTAGGCATTCCCAGCTGAATCTGGGCATAGACAATGCGTGTTTTGAAATAGTTGATATTTACATTACCGGAAAGCAATTTATAATAATTGAAATCCGTCCAGCCCGCGGTCAGGGTATCGGAAACGGCCATATCTTCACCGGTATCATTGGCTACATCAGCCGAGATGAGATTCTGCCATTGTTTAATTCGGTTGGTACTTTTCACAAAATCGAACAGGTCATTGTTTTTATTGATAAACTGTTTAATATAGGTTACATAGGTGTTGGAGAATTCTGTAACAGCCAGAATCTTGTTGAACAATACCGGACCGGGATCGGGGCCCCAATGGACTATATTTTCAGTACCCGTATTCCCATAATAAGTTGTTCCATTTCCCAGGGTGTTATCATAGTCATAGGGAATAAAATAACATTTTCCCGCGGTATCAAAATAGAGATAATAATTATTCCCGTTATTTTTCCAGTAATCATCCCACATACCCACCAGATTGTTGACTGCCAGGTAGCGCAACAACAGGTCGACATCCATAGCTGATTTAATCCAGGTTACAAAATCAGCCCCGGTTTTGGTATTTAGATTATTGATAAATGCCTCAAATTGGGTTTTGGCAGCGTTAAAATTGGTCTTTTGAGTCTTAAGATCATAACAGGGGCGATAACTGAGACTATTATTATCCGGATCGATAACTTCCATGCCCATACCGGAAATACTGGATACACTTAAGTTGGCTCCCCACAGACATTTCCATAGATAGCCGTTTTCCAGTTCATTGGGAAAACGGGCGTTAATGAATTTTTGATCTATAGGCTCGATCATCTCATAGATTCCGAAATAGGCGGCACTGGGGTCTTCTTTAATTTTCACATACACCTTGGTATAACTGACCAGGGGAGCTGTCCAGACCCCGGCTTTCTGAAAGAGGTTATAACAGTATACTTCGCGAACGTAGGAGGGGTCGTCTTTGCACCACTTCAGGTTGAATCCATCCAGTTTATAGAAATTGGTGCCAGTCACATTAAACTGGTCTAGATCAATTTTAAAATGAGCATGGTGCCAGTTGGGTGCAGCAGGATCATGCAGCTCTCCCAAAGTCCCCTCTGGACGTTCCCGACTGGAATTACCGCGCAGGCGGAAACCAATATTCAGATAATTATATGTAACACCGCCTTTCTCAAATTTAAAATCAGCCTGAACCATAGTCTCATTATAATTATTTTTATCATAATTAGTAAGCAGGGTATTCCAGTCATTGGAACTGATCAGGATAGTAATAGACGGGACGACATTGAGGTCAAACACATAGGTAGATGTTTTTACCCTTTCATTCCCGCTATTGGGTATTTCACTATACTTTCCACCTGTAGCAAGCTGGCAACAGGATAGAGATATAAATATAAGAATTGCAGCTGTCAATGACAGCGGACGAATACAGTTTGTTTTCATAAGACACTCCTTGTCCCGTAAATGTAACATCAAAATCCCAGGTATCCAACTTTTGTCTCAAAACAAATGATCTTGGTTTTTCTTTATCAAGTGTAACAGACTTTGATAATAGTCCTTATCTCTTTTTCTGTCAATAGCTTATATCTTCAAGTATAATTGTGCTGCTGAAAAGAAGTACAAAATCTTAAAAACTTTGCCAAATCGAAAAGCGGAGCTGTATTTTAAGCTACACTTTAACCATATCTTTTGCCGATTTGTAATACAGTACATCTACAATGAGGCAGTCCATGACAGTATTGCTGTATACGGAGACCAATCACCTGATAGAACACATGGCGGATGTCTTTATTCCACGGGGCATCAGCCTCTATCATCTGGACAGTCTGGAGCAGCTCCCCTTTCAGCTCCGGGAGTGTAGTCCCGATATCGTACTGGTAGATGTCAATAAAGAAAATCACGAAGCGGCATATAAAGTCCTGCGGGCACTATCTCTACCCCTGGAATCCTCAACTCTGCCGGCTGTCCCGGTCATCTATGCCCGGGGAGTGAGTGAAGAGACTATAGCCCTGGGAATCAAAGCCGGAGGCCGGTCTTTTATACGGGGAGATGCCACAGATAATGACCTGGTGCAGGGATTGAAGCGTATCTGTGAAAAAGCCCAGGGGAGGCCTCCTCTGCTGCAGTTTACCCGTATTATCCTGGATCCCACCAATCCCAATGAAAACGTGGTGGTCCGGTTCATTTCTCCCCGCAGCGAACACAGCGTGATGGGTATAGTTCATGATATGTCGGCCGGGGGCCTGGTGATGCGTCTGACTGGAAATTTCGCGTCGTCAGATATTGAGCTGGGGCTTCACATACCGAATACTCATTTTATTTTACTCAGTCATGAGATCGTACTGACTGCTGTAGTCAGAGCTTTCAAAGAAGATCTTTGTGCTTTAAGATTCGTGGATGTCTCATCCCAGGATATGCATGAGATCGCCCAGTACATCTACATGAAGCTGGCCAAACTGATCTGAATACCTATATCCCGGCCTTCAGCGGTGACTTACCCTGCCCATCAGTTCCGCCTGTCCTAAAATATGCCCGGCCATGGCTCCCAACACCTCTGATTCCGAGGCCCCCGGTTCCAGTGCCAGACTTTTATCCAACACATAAAAGCGGAAAAAATACCGGTGCGTCCCGGAAGGGGGACAAGGTCCGCCGTAGGAGTTTTTCCCCCAGCTGTTGCGTCCGGTGTTGGTACCAGCGCTTTGCATATTATTGGTAGAGTAGCCTTCCGGCAATCCTTCCAGACCGGCCGGGAGATTGTACAGTACCCAGTGTACCCAGGTACCACCTGGAGCATCAGGATCGTCAAACAGAAGAGCAAGGCTTTTGGCGGAGGGGGGCAGTTTACCCCAATTCAGAGGGGGAGAGATATTTTCACCGCGGCAGGTGTAGCGGTCGGGAATAGTTTCGCCCTGGTTAAAAGCTGAACTGGTCAATTGGATAGACATGGTATTCCCCTTTTTTGTGGAAAAACCCGATACCGTCCATAGAACCAACAGGAGAATGGCCGGTAGGGCTATTCCTGCTGTGTTTTTTTTCATGAATCTCCTTCCTCCTGATTCTATTTTCCTCCCCTGACATTGAAATGTCAAGCTAATAGATACTGGTTTTCCCGGTTTTTATCTTAATATTTCATTTTCAGGCCGTAAATTACGATAATCAATAAATATTTTGAGGAAAAATGGGAAAATGATGAAGATCCGCCCTTTGAAAAACAAACAGGTCCAACTTGAGAATGACGGACAGCTTTCCATCTACTTTGTAGGGGTAGGGTCGGCTTTTGCCCAGAACCATACCCAGACTAATCTGCTGATCATCAAGGGCAAAGATCATCTCCTGGTGGACTGCGGTACCAAATGCTTCCCATCCCTGTACGAGGTAGGCATTACTACCGCACATATTCAGAATATCTTCCTGACGCATAGCCATGCTGACCATATCGGGGGGGTAGAGGAGCTGGCCCTGATGAGCCGGTATCTGCTTAAACGCAAACCTCACCTCTACATCACACCGGTGTATGAGAAGATATTATGGGAACACTCTCTCAAAGGAGGCTGTGCCTTTTCAGAGACTAATGGGGGGCGTTATCTGGGTATCAAAGATTATTTTGAAATCCACCATCCCCGTCAGCTCAGGGTTTTTACCCGGGATACCTTTGAGTTTGAAGTAGGCAGTATCAATATCAAAGCCATGCGCACTCTGCATATTCCCGAAGACGCCCCCACCTGGAAGCAGGCTATGTGGAGCACCGGGCTGGTCATCGATGACAAAGTGTTTTTCAGCGGTGACACCAAGTACGACGAAGACCTCATCCTGGACTATGAAGACCGTTTCCGCTTTGAGATTCTGTTCCAGGATGCCCAGTTTTTTACGGGAGGAGTGCATGCCTCCATCAATGAACTGGACCAGCTGCCCCCCGAGATAAAAATGAAGATGGTCCTGGTCCACCTTTCGGACAACTGGACCAAGTTTGAAGACAGGGTCAAAGAGCTGGGTTTTCACGGTTTCGCCCGTTCCGGCCTGTATTATGATTTTTTTGATTAAATCCGGCATAGGATTTATGATGTAAACAGCTGTATTGTTGGCATATTCATTTAAATATGCTATGATTTGTGAAGAAAAGAGGGCCTGTAGGAGGATAGATGGATATCCGGAATCTCAAAAAAGACAAACTGGAACTGGCCAATGAGGGACAGCTCAGCCTGTTCTGGGTGGGAGTAGGTTCAGCCTTTGTAAAAAGAAACTATCAGAATAACCTCATGATCATAAAAGGTAATGACCACCTCCTGGTAGACTGCGGTACCAAATGCCCCCAGGCTCTGTATGACCTGGGTCATAATATCACCGACATCAAGAATTTTCTGATCACACATAGCCATGCCGACCATATCGGCGGACTGGAAGAAGTAGCCCTGATGGGCCGCTATTTTTCCAAACGCAAGCCCAATATGATCATCAATGAGACCTATCAGCATATTCTGTGGGATATGTCCCTGCGCGGGGGCTGTGCCTTTTCCGAAGAGGTGAGCGGTCAGGTACTGAGCTTTGGGGACTTTTTCAATATTACCCGTCCCCGCTGGCTGGAAAACTATCCCCGCGAGACCCTGGAAGCTGACTGCGGAGGCATCAATGTCAAGATGTTTCGTACCAAGCATGTCCCCGACAGCTCCGATTCCTGGGAAAACTCCTTCTGGAGCTGCGGCCTGGTCATCGACGACCGGGTCCTGTTCACCAGCGATACCCGTTATGATCCTGAGCTCATCCTGAGCTATGACCGTCTGTTCAATTTCGAGGCTATTTTCCATGACTGCCAGTTCTTCACCGGCGGTGTGCATGCCGGACTGGAAGAAATCAAAGAACTGCCCGCCGACATCAAGGCCAAGACCTGGCTGATGCACTACGGCGACAACTGGGAAGACTACCAGGAAAAGGTAGCCAAATACGGTTTTGCCGATTTGGTCCAGCAGTGGAAATACTACGATTTTAAAGGTAAGAAAAAGTAAACTTTTCTCAATAACCAGCCGGGCCGGTGATTTCACCGGCTCGTTTATTTTTCAGCCTCCCTGCTGAAATTCCCCGCATTCACTCTCCTCACTCGCCTTCCGGCGCGTCATGTTTTCTCCGCTAAGCCTGGGGTGCGGTTCTCCCTGCACCGGAGAGATGTATCCAGCGAATTCCTGGGCACTTGTTTGGGTGCGATTTCCCAACCTGGTGGGCGGTGCCGTCCTTTGAACAGCTGCGCTGGGCGTTGTAATTTCTATTGGAGTCTGAGTTTTGAATTCTACTTCTCTATAAGTCTGAATAATTTATATTTTTATGACTTAAAAACTAATAATTTATAAAGCCGGGAAGATTAAATTCGTTAGTAATATTCCATGTTTGGAGGATTCCTGTTCCGGTTCCACTTCCCTTTATACCCCATAGGCTATTTGATGAAATTTCTCCACCCTTAATTAATAAGAATTTTTGATAAAAATAAATACCACCACCCTGAAGTATAGATGAGGGTTGTCTTCCAGGAAAAGGTTCACAATAATTGTTGATTATCCGATTATTGGTCATCCATACTGAAGAATTATAAACGGAAATTGCGCCACCGCAATGATAAGAACTGTTCCCATAGAATCTATTATTAATAAACACTGCTTTTTGAACCCCAGTTAAATATAGCGCTGCACCATGTTCAGAATGATTTCCAATAAAATTATTATTACTCAGAAAAACATTATAACAATTAATAGAAAAGATGCCACCACCATAAGTGGATGAAAATGTTGTAAGCCATTGATTATTGCTAATTAAGGAGTTTATCATTTCAATATGAGAATTATTCATCCCTATTCCTATTCCTGATAGACGGTCTGCCTTATTATCCTGAATAGAAAATTTATCGAATTTTACCTGTGAGTATCTGATATTTATACCCTGCACACAATTTTTGACAACCATATTGGAAAGAATTAGACCTGTAGAATTCTCTATTTTTAATCCGGGATTACCACCTTTAAGAGTAATATCTGAAATATAACAATTCTGACGACCAAGTAGATTCAATGTTCGTAACTCAGTAATATATACTCCCGGATCATAAACACTGAAATCGGGTGAATAGCCACCTTGTAGGTTCAAACCATTTTTATTAACTGAAATACTCCCGAAACTACCACCGCTAATCAACACTTTGTCCAATCCCAGAGAAGATGCCAGATCCATGGCATGAGAAAGGGTAGCTACAGGTTCCAGCATAGTACCATAATTATTATCGTTGCCGTTTAGAGAACAGTAGATTTTATCATTATAGAGCAGAGCCTGATTGCTTATATAATTAGTAAAAGGCACACCCACACCATTCGTGATAATTAACATTCCTATCAAAGTGCATACTCCGCCATCCTGTTCAGATAAAGCCTGATTATACTGCCATTCCTGACCTGTAATATGATTCATATCAAAAAAACCATATTGCGCATGCTGAGTCACGGTTTTAATTTTAATTTTAAAAATATTCGCGGCAGAAGAGACTGCTTTTATTTTTACAGGTGTAACTGCAGAAAATATAAAAGGATTCTGCAGGGTGGGAGAAACCAGTTGAAATGCAGGTACAAAATTTACTATATTAAATTGTAGATTCTTTACAGTAGCGTTCCCTTTAAGGTCTGAAGCCCTGACCAATAATTGATGTTGACCCAGACTATAACTGTTGACTGCTACCTGAAAACGCGCATCGGATACCATGGAATAACTTCCATTATCAATAGAAAATTCTATTTTGGAAATACCCACTTCATCCCAGGCATATCCAAAAACTGATAATTTTTCATTGATACCTATATTGATATCCACCACTGTTTCCGGATAAAAAATGGTCAGTAAGGGGGGGGTTGAATCCTCTGTACCAAAAGCCTGAGTCTGCTGTAGATTTCCTATCACATCAATATGATTGGTTTGATCATAGCCGCTGGCATTTTCCTGGATTTCCTGGAAATTAGTAGTACATGTACGAATTGAGTAAGTATCTGAAATATTATAGTTGCTGATATAAAAGCGTATTACATTACTGGAATCACCCGAAGTAATTCCCAATAGAATGGCATTGCCTCCTGAAAAAACAAAATAATTGGAATTGAGCAAAGATTCTGGCACCCTATAATTGAAGTAGAGATCCAGGGCATATTCAGCAGCAGGAATAAGAGTAACTGGAATTAATGTATTTGTGATCACAGGGCCAGGCGCTGGCAATCCATGAATGGGGGCCAACTGTTCATTATTAGAACAAGTTAAGAGAGACAGATATCCGGTGATCATCAGGATTATTTTAACAGTACTCATTTTTCTTCCTTTTTAAAAAACAATCCCTGTTTTACATTGCATCAATAATCCTTTTAGGGTAGCTGTAGTCTCATATCCCAACAAAAAACCCAGATTAAGTGAATTCTTCAGCCTAAATTTGAATTCCAGTGCCGGCATCAAACCAATTGTAAGGTGTGAAATATTTACATCGGGGATTGAGGTATCTATAAAGGTCTCATAGACTGTAGCTATATTAAGTGATGTATGTATGCTTAGCCCGATATGAAAGGTGGGTATGATTGCAACGCTCAGCCCTAAAGGTATGACAATTCTGGAAGAATCCACGAAAAGCTTTCCATATAGAAGATTGTTCAACGGATTCAATAAATCCGTACCTAATGAAGGAATATATTCGATACTGAATCCAAAATCCAATCCTAATTTTCTCTGTAAAACTACCCTGGCATCCAAATAAATACCCACAGAATATGCAGTTTCCGCTAAAGGAAGTCCTGAACTGATTTCTGCAATTCTATGGTTGATTTCATCATATCCTGATAGAAGAATCCCGTTTTTAATTCCTATTTCAATCATATTGAGATAATCTGTAGAAAAAGGATTCACAGATTTTATTTTTTCTGAAGAAAACAGTTCCAGGTTCCCGTCCACTTCTACAATGATATCTTTTCCCTGAATACCAAAATAATAACCGGTAACTTTCTGACTGTTTTCCATAACCACCAGGACGTTTTCGTGGTCTCGGGAAAATCCCTTGATGTCATTGAGTTTTACTAGAGAATAGTTCTGGTTGGATGATATCAGGATATCATAGGGACTTATTTTTTGGATACGACAGTCCCATATCTCTCCGGATTCCCGGATCAGCATGTCACTATAAGCAATTGTACCTGACAGAAAGATCAATGCAACCAGAAAATACACTCTCAAAGATCTCAAATTTTGACTCCCGGTGATTCTTGGCAGATTTGTATTATATTAATTCAAAAAAATAAATATCACAAAATCTTCACCATTTTTATTTTGACTAAATGAATGAGGGACAATATAATACATTAAAATATTGCCAAGCAGGTTAATTTTGAAGCTTTTAAAATTTAATATTTTAACAATTCTCAGCATATTTTTATCAAATTTTTCATGGAGTGTTCAGGAAAGTGGATATTTTATCTACAACCCTTTTTCCCCATCAGGTTCAGGACAGGGTTATGCGGGTTTAGCAGACTACCGTTCAGTTTCTGGTATTATTCTGAATCCTTCCAATCCAGGATTCAGAAGAGAGACCAGAATTTTTATGCAATATGGTTTATTATCCGGAAATATCATTGCCAATGCTGGTTTAATTTTCCCTTTAAAACGCTCTATGTTTTCCATGTATACATCTTATTTGAATCTGAATCTAGCCACTACTCAGGAGAGCCTTTTATATACGAGGTTGGGCATTTCTAGATTGCTTTTGTCTCGTGTTTCTTTTGGGGCAGATATTTATCTATTGAATCAAACCGGTTCCGGTATTAATTCCCTAGGGATCGGTATTGATCTGGGCCTGATTTTTCGTCTACCTGAGAACAGTCAAAATCTGGATAAAACTCCGTTATCCCGTAGTTTTGGCTTCAGCCTCATGGGATTGGGGCTTCAATCTGGTTTATCAAACAGTTCGACCCCGCATTGGTCGGTAATTCGTTCTGACTGGAGTCAGGCTATAAAATTACCTGGTACAGGGATACGGGCAGGATACAACCAGGATTTTCTGAGATTTAATGCTGGATTTCATGGTAGTTTTTCATTGGATGTCCATTTTGGAATTTACCCCTTGTATTTTTACTCCAGTATAGGTGTAAAGTATCTGTTTTTTAACCGTATCAGCCTCTTGACAGGAATCATTTTAGGAAATAACGGCTTCGGGTTAAACGCTCAATCCGGGATAGGATTTTATACTGCCGGTTTATCCTATAAGTTTGAGGTTTTCCATATAAAAAGTGAACTGTTTTATTCTTATAATCCTATTCGGTTAGATAATACTTCTCAGACCATCCACTTTCTCGGTCTGGAAATGTCACTATCAAGTATAAATCATAAAGCCAAGGTTACCTTTCAGATATCACCCCCTTCTTTCTCACCCGATGATGACGGAAGAAATGATACCCTTCACATTCAGTTGGGGATTGAGGATAAAGATGGAATACGTGCCTGGAAGTTGGAAATCCTGGATCCGGATAACCAGCCATTTAAAACATTTTCAGGAAATTCTGAGGAAATTGCTCCAATCACCTGGAATGGAATATCTGATAATGGGGAACTAGTGGAAAGTGCTCAAAATTACCCTGTTAGATTAACATTTGAAGATCGGACAGGAAAGACTGAAAGTATGGACCTGAAAGAAATATCTGTCGATGTGCTAGTCCAAAAAACTGCCCAAGGGTTATCCATTCAGTTAAACACCATCGAATTTGAGACTGCTTCTTCTACCCTGACCGGAGATTCTTTTACAGTATTGAACCGTGTAGCCGAGATTTTAAATGCATATTCACACTATAGCGTTGAAATTCATGGACACACCGATAATCTGGGAAATGCCGATGGAAATTTGCGTCTGTCAAAAAACCGGGCTGAAGCAGTAAAAAAATATCTGGTACAAAAAAAGAAGATTCAGGAAGGACGTATTAAAACTATGGGATTCGGTATGGAAAGACCGATAGCTGATAATTCCACAGAGACAGGCAGAAGGAAAAACCGAAGAGTAGAATTGGTACTGATAAAAGAATAATTTAAAAAAAGGAATGTTAAATTGAAGGATAATTCCCGGCAATATCCGGTATATTCCTTATGCGGATTGAATTGCGGTCTATGTCCCAGATATCACACAGAAGGGCCTTCCCGGTGCCCCGGATGCGGTGGGGCGGATTTTTCGCAGAAACACCCTGCCTGTGCCGTTATTACCTGCAATAAAAAACATGACAATGTCCAATTCTGTTTTGAATGCGGCAGTTATCCATGTCCGAAATACCAGTCGACTTCTGCCCATGACTCCTTTATCTCCTACACCCATGTCTTACAGAATTTTAACCTGGCCAGCCAGGATCTGGCTCAGTATCTCAGTGTTCTTAAAAGAAAGCAGGACTGTTTAACTATTCTGTTACAGGAATTCAATGACGGCAGGTCCAAAGGATTATATTGCCTGGCCATCGATTTATTACCTGCAGCCATACTGGATGAATTACAGGAATATATAGAAGATCTGCGCTGCCAGGTGCACCCTGATCCCTGGGAAAAGGCCCACAACATGGCCGCCTGGATCAGGCAGAAAGCTGAAGAGTTAAAAATTGCATTGCAGTTGAGAAAATAACCAAATAATCATTCCATGAGGGTAAGGGGAGTAGCATGCCGGAAAAAAAGAAGCAGAAAAAGATCTCACTGATCCTGTCAGGCGGGGCTATCCATGGGGCAGCCCAGGTGGGTTTTCTCCAGGCCATCCTGGAAAAATACAGTTATGATGATATAGAGGTCATTACCGGCACCAGTGTAGGTTCTATCAACGGAGCCATGATCGCCCAGAGAGATTATGAAACTCTGGATGAAATCTGGAAGGGTCTGCACAGCTGGAGAGACCTGTATTCCAAATGGTTTTTCAGGATCCTGTCCGGGTTTTTCAGGGGAGGACTGTGGAATTTCCGTCCCACCGAAAGGCTCATCCAAAAATGTGTGGACGTAGACAAGCTGATCAAATCACCCATAAAATATTTTGCCACCTCGGTCAATAGGGTCAATGAAGATGTGTGCTATACTGAAAACTCAGAGAAAAATCGGGATATCCTGTTAAAACAGATTCTGGCATCCTCTTCCATCCCTTTTTCTTTTCCTCCCGTCCGGATCGGGGAGAGCCAGTTTGTGGATGGAGGTGTGGTAGAGCCTATTCCAGTCGAAAAAGCAGTCAAGACCGCCAAACACACAAAACTGTTTATCATCCTGTTAGCTAATCCCCTGGAGTTTAATTATATCCACAAGCCCAAACCTAATCTCTATGATGTAGCCTGGGAGTCTATAGACACCATGTTTCATGAAATCTTTAAAGGGGATGTGGTCAAAGGTACCGAAAGATACTGGAATCAGACTAAAGACAGGTTT
>CAYRWR010000006.1:0-129811 GCA_964428015.1 uncultured Brevinematales bacterium
GGATCTGGCAGTGGTAGTACTGCTCCTGGTAGGATTTATCTGGGGCTTTTCCAAAGGTCTGATTTATATGATTTTCTCCCTTTTGGCCATCATTGGTGGAGTATTTGCCGCGTCCAAGCTTTCCCCTCTGCTGGTTCCCCTCCTTTTCAAAACAGCTGATTCCCGGGTAGGTTTTATTGTTATCTTTGTTCTGGTATTTACTCTGATCTATTTCATTGTAAAAAAATTGACCTATCTTTTTGAAGACATGGTGGAATTTTTAGAACTGGAATGGCTGGACAGTCTGTTGGGCGGAGTGATAGGTTTTGCTCAGCTCATGATCATAGCAGGAATTATTATCAGCCTGGGGCAGGGTACAGGCATTATTAAACTCATTCCCGGGAATGAAAATATTCAGTTCGCGTTTTTTGTGTCAGATACTTCTACTAAATTCATTGATTTTCTGGCAGGAAATCTTCAGAACATTAAAGTCCCAAATTCATAGTTTATCATTCCCCTGATTGACTTATCATTTTTTTCGAAGTATATTAATACACAGTAAATTCAGGAGATATCCATGTCAAAAAAAATCCGCTTATTTCTTTCTATGCTGTTATTCTTTTGCGGCACGGTAATCTACCTTTCAGCCAAACCAGCTGAGTCTGATGAAAACAGTAAAAAGATTGCTATTGTAGAGATCAAAGAAGCCATCACCCCGGTTACGGTGAAGCTCATACAGCGCAGTCTAACCCAGGCGGAGACAGAACATTATGATATGGTTATTTTCACCCTGGATACACCGGGCGGACTGGTGGACAGTACCCGTGAAATAGTCCAGGCTATTATGCAGGCTGACAAAAAAGGGATCGATACAGTGGTGTATGTCTCACCTACAGGCTCACGTGCCGGCTCAGCAGGAGTATTTATCACACTTTCAGCAAAATACGCGGTGATGGCACCTGGGTGTAATATAGGCGCAGCTCATCCTGTGACGATAGGTGGAGGCGGTGGTGGTAATGATAAAGAAGAGAAAAACGATGATAACGCCAAGCACCTGGCTCAGAAGATAGAAAACGATACTATAGCTTTTATCAAATCTATAGCAGTACAAAGAGGCAGGAATATTGACTGGGCCGTCAACAGTGTTAAAAACTCCGTATCCATAACCAGTGAAGAGGCTTTGGATAAAAAAGTCATTGACTTTATAGCTGACAGCAATATTGAAATTGTAGAAAAAGTTTATGGTAAAAATGTAAAATACTCCTTTATAGAAATAAAAAAGAGCTGGGGGGAAGGTTTACTTAGTGTACTGGCTAACCCCAATCTGTCTTATCTGTTTTTTGTCCTGGGGCTTCTGGGTATAGGTGTTGAAATACGCAGTCCCGGCTTGATTTTCCCGGGTGCTTTAGGTGCACTGTTTTTTATACTGGGCCTGTATTCTACTCAGGTGTTACCCATTAACTATGCCGGTCTTTTCCTGATCATTTTGTCAGTAGTCTTGTTTATTCTGGAAATTACTATTGTAAGCCATGGTCTACTTACAATCGGTGGGATAATTGCTTTGATCCTGGGATCTGCCATGCTGTTTGATTCGCCATTACCTTTTATGCGGGTCAATCCCTGGGTTATCTTCACGGTAGTCTTTATCATAGTGGGACTTATGGGGCTTGTGCTGGCTTTTGTGATACCTTCACTGAAGAATAAAGTGGTTTCAGGCAGGGAAGGTATGGTTGATGAGATTGGTGTAGCTGCAGCTGATTTTGTGGGGGGAAAAGGTCAGGTCAAAGTCCATGGTGAAATATGGAACGGACACTCTACCCAAAAGATAAAAAAAGGTGATGAAGTAAAAATAGTCTCTTCCCAGGGAATGAAACTGGAAGTGGTTAAGGAGAATTGATATGGCAGGGGTTATCTTGGTCATCATATTTCTGGTAGCTTTGGTAGTTCTGGTGATTTGGCTGATTATTAAATCTACCCGTTTAAAAACTGTTTCCGGCCGGGAAGGGATGATAGGAAAAACCGGTCATGCGGTGGATGATTTTTTAAAGGGAAACGGACAGGTACGTATCCACGGTGAAATCTGGCAGGCAGAAAGCCGGGAGTCAATATTAAAAGGGGACCATGTGGAAGTCACCGGCCTGGATAATTTGGTACTCACGGTCAGAAAAAAAGATTAAAAAAAAGGCTGTCTTATGACAGCCTTTTTTGCTATTTGTTCTTGCGGAGCGGACGGTAACCGTCGGCAATAGGTATCTCCAGCCGGGCTATGGTACCGTTATCGATCATACCGACCCGGAAAGTGGCAGGATTAATGCCCATCTGGCGTAAGAGATTAATGATCAGAATGAGTCCCAAACTGGCACCTTCACCGCTATTCTCACTACTTTCATTGTAAAACAGGCTGAGATCAGCATCTTCATTTTCCATGGCTTGACGGAGCATATAACGCACATTAGCTTCTTCATCAGGCAGCAGCGGGTTGGGATTTTTTACAGAAATCACTATACCTTTTCCGCGATCCTGAAAAGTCACTTCCACGTTATTGGAATGTTTTTGAAGCTTTTGTCTCAGGTAATAGAAATAGTTATCATTCATGAGTTTTCTGACTTTGACTTTAGCCATTTCATACAAGGGCCGGTCTTCCTCATTTATTCTGGCTTCCACAAAAAATGTTTTTTTGATATTAGCTTTAGAGGCATTGACCATGAGTTCTTTAACACAGGTATAGATGATTCCTCTCCAGTCATCTTTGAGGGTATCTCTAAAGATATCTTCGATTTCCCGGCGGATAGTCTCTTCAGCACGATTGTCCAGAGTGAAAAAGGAAATGGAAGTGGTTTTCCCATTTCTGGTGATTGTAGGTTTTTCCATGCGTGACCCCTTTTGGGCATATTATTTAATATTTCGGCACTTTTTTCATTGCCATTAGTATATATCAGATCCAAAAAAAAAGCAGCCTTTTGCATGAAAAGGCTGCTTTTTTAATAAGATTGTTTGTGAGTTACTGAGATTTCTTCTTTTTGTACTTATCTATCAGGCTTCCAGAGTCATCACTGTTTTCAGAAGAAGTGGTTGAGGACTTCTTTTTATAATTTTTGATCAGGTCATCAGCATCATTTGCCTGGGGTTCTGTGGTATTCTGACCCTGCTTTTGTTTGTACTTTTCTAAAAGTTTGTCAGCTTCTTTATTCTTTTGATCTTCAGCAGTACTGGTCTGTTCTTCACCAACATATTTGTCAGCTAAAGATTCTTTTCCACCTCTAGCTTTCTCCATAGCTTTGTTAAGCATTTCTTTATCTTTTTTTTCTTCTTCTTTCTTTAGTTTAATTTCTTCCAGTTTTTCTTTGATTAATGCTTTCTTTTCTTCTTTCGTAAGTTGATCCCAGACATCTTTATCTTTTTTCATGGCCTGGGTCCGTTTAGGCTGATTTTTCTTTCTGTGTTCTTTTGCCACATTGACCAGATCATTGGTTCCGGATTTTTTCAGTGAATCATTGATCTGCTTTTCAAGTTCGTCTTTGGATTTTTTATCAAAAGCTACAACCTGATTGCTGCTTACTTCTACTTCCAGAGCGTCTTCTACTGACTTTTGGGCTTCAACATCACCTTCTACATTGATATTTTCCAGTGCCTGCACTTTACCTTCGACGACGGTGGTGGTGGTAACTTCACCATCAGTTTCTACACTGAACTGAGTACCACGAATAGCCACGACAGCAACCTCTGTTTCCACTTTAAAGGATTCATCTCCTTGTAGTTTTTCAGTAACATTAACAAAGAGTTTACCTTTCTTTACGGCGATTTGTTCCAGTTTTGTAGCCAGTTTCTTTAAATGGATGATGCTTTCATCAGCTACACGGAAAATACCCCGGTCCGGCATGATAATATCTACTGATGAATCTTTACCAGTCTTGATCATGTCATCTTCTCTCAGAACCATGCCGACCTCTACGCTCGACCAGTTGTTTCCAGCATCATGAGACAGGGTCACATCTCCTACAAATGTGTCAACGATATAGGACACTGAACCAGCCTTCACTGTTCCGGTATTACCCCCGGTACAAGCTGCCACAATTAATAGAACGCTCAGAATAGAAAAAATGGATAACAGGATATACTTTTTCATGACTTCCTCCTTATTCTTTAAAAATAATAAAATTTTTCTCTTAAAAAAGCAAGCAATGAATCAAGAAAAGTATTGGATTTTTATGCGAAATAAATTATAATTGGATACAAAGGTAAGGAGCAAAAGATTTAATGCATAATGTAAGTTCTACGGAGTCTTCATTTACTTTACAGTATTATATTCTTACACAGGAAATTAATGAATTAATAGTAGAAAAAATATTAGAAGTAATGAAACGGTATAATCATTTGGATTACAGCGATGTAATCATATCCTCTATCAAAGAATTGATTTATAATGCTTCCAAAGCTAATTTAAAAAGAGCGTTTTTTAAGGATAAAGGCCTGGATATCCATGACATGGGATCTTACGCCCGTGGGCTTCCAGAATTTAAAGAACTGATTGGTACCAGAGATATGGCTAAATATTTTGAGAAATTCCCACCCTTGGATTTGTGGAGTCGGTTTTCTATTGAACACAGTAGTCTTGGGGTCAGGCTGGAAGTAGGAAATCACACCGCGATAATCCCTATTGAAGAAAAAAGGATCAGGATGAAACTGGCTTTAGCTATGAGCCGTGAAGATATTATGGAATTTTACAATCAGGTCAAAGACCAGAGTGAAGGTGCCGGTCTGGGCATCGCGCTGGTCATAAACCTGCTCAGAAGTATTAACGTGGATCCCTGTTACTTCCGAATCGGAACACTGGGAAATGTGACCAACGCCCGTATCGAAGTACCATTCACAACCGAATATAAATTCTTAAGAAAAAATAATTATTAATTCTTGCGGTAACCTTTGATCTTGGTTTTTATGAAAGAAAAAAGTTTTTTGTCCAAATCCCCTTGGTGCTCTTCAAACATGTGAATCAGACTATCGGGATCAAACATTCCATTAGCGATAAGGATAGGGGATCTTTTATAGCTACCAGTAATATTGCCGTCATCAACTCCATCGTGGGAAAAACCGTGATTTACTGTCCAGGTCAAAGCATGGTCTCTTTCCACTTCACCATAGGCTAACTGAAAGCCGGTTATATCTTTTTTATTGTCCTGATACCAGATATAGAGGTCAAAAAAATCATCGGTAAACCATCTGCGGAATCCTTCACCGGAAATTTGGCGCACATTTTTTATTTCTTTGAGTCCTTTGACCATTGTATCCTGACTGTGCATCTCTTTCCCTCCGCGCAATTAGTATATCTGCTAATTTCTTATCACAATAACTTACCTCTATACATGAGATTTGTCAAGTTGATATAGTATGAAAAAAGTAAATTCAATCCCCGGAGATAAGTGCCGGGATATATCATTTGACAATTTTGTGTCATACCTTATAATATTATTGGGATAAAAATAACCGGAGGTGCCGTTATGGAAACCCTCAGAATTCTGGTCGTTGATGATGACCCCTCAATCTGTAATATGGTGACCCGATTCCTGGAAATGAATAATTATCAGGGTGATGTAGCCCATAATGGTAAAGAAGCTCTGGAATTACTGGAAAAGAATAGCTACCAGTTGGTACTGAGTGATATCAAGATGCCCGAAATGGATGGCATAAGTTTTATGCAGGCTGCCAAGGAAGTAAAAGCTGATCTTTTATTCATTATTATGAGCGGATATGGTACTCTGGAATCAGCAATCCAGGCTCTTAAATTGGGAGCTATCAATTTTATCAAAAAACCCTTGTCTGTTATTGAGCTGATTTCTACCATTAAGAAAGCGGAAGATATACTTTTTAAGAAAAACCTGCCCTACAAAATCAGTCCTTTCATACAGAATATCAATAAGCATCTGACTTTTCAAGTAAAAGAATTGAATGAAACCATCGACATGGTGGTGGATTACCTGGTCCTGGAGCTGCCGCACTTCAACTTAAGTGAAGTGCGTATAGACAATCTAACCCTGGCCCTATATGAGGCTTTGAATAATGCCATTGAGCATGGCTGTCTGGAACTGGAAAAGCATCTGGGGAATGATAATTCTGTGGAAGATTTCCAGGACTTTACCAGGGAAAAAATAAAGAGATTAGAAAAAAAGGAATATGCGGAAAAACCTGTCCTCATTGATCTGGAGTATAAAAACAATCAAATCAGGTATACCATTTCAGACAGCGGAAAAGGATTTGATCACAAGCAATACCTCAAGAATATAGATAATAAACTTTATGTTGACAGTATCAATAAAGGTCTATTCCTGATTATGAATACCGTAGATCAGATTGAGTTTAACGAAAAAGGTAATGTTCTGACCCTTATCATTGAGACAAAAAAGGAGAAATAAATAAATGAAAAAAATCAGCTTTTTACTTTTAATACTGGGTTTTGTACTCAGTTTACAGCCTCTTCAGGCTCAGGAAACCGGAGATGAAGATACCGGCGATACTCCTACAGAAGTGAATAAACCGGCAGAAAATAATAATACTGGAGCTGTCACTGAGCAGCAGCTGTTGAACCGGATAAGTGCCAATCCCAAAGATAAAGCATCCTATGATAGTCTAATCAGACTTTATTTTAACAAGGCACGCCACGCTGATCGTATAAAAATAGTATCCCAGGCTATAAAAAATCTGGGTGAAAACGCGGAATATTACATGATTATCGGTGATGAATATAAAACTCTTCAGGATTACCCTAAAGCTGTCATTGCCTATCAGAAGTCTATTGAAATACAGCCTCGTAACGCGGTTTATTATAACCGGCTGGGACTGGCTCAATTAAAACTTTCTTATTTCCATCAGGCAGAGTCTTCATTCAAAGCGGCGACATATTACTCCGGAAACGGCAGCCGTAAAGCCAAAGGTATTTATATAAATAACCTGGGGGTGACTTATGAAGCCCGTCAGGATTATAAAGAAGCAGCCAAGTATTTTAAGCTATGTCTGACTTATTATCCCACTTATGACAACGCAATCAGTAATCTGGAAAGAGTAACTGAAATGCTGAAAAAACAGGGGAATGAATAGGAAAATGCTCCAGGTATATCCGGAAGTCAAATTATACGATCTGGATGATAACGACTGTATTAAATCTATTGAATCTCAGATTAAAGCGGGAAACCCCTTTGGTCTGAGATTTTATTTTTTTGATGACATACTTTTAGCGCATGTAAGACAAATAATAGATATTTTACTGGCACGGTATAATCAGGAACAGTTTGAACCGCTGCTTTATGGCGGTCTGAAAGAAATCATCATTAATGGGGCCAAGGCCAATCTCAAAAGAGTCGTTTATGATGTAAACCATTTAAATTTATCAGACCATTCTCATGTGGAGCAAGGCATTAATCTTCTGAAAAAAGAACTAAAATTGAAAACTCCTCAACAGCTAAGTGAATTATTGCAACAAAATGATCTATATTTGATTCTGTATCTTTTTCCAGGAGAGGAAGGTCTTCGCATTGAAGTACTTAATAATTCAGGGCTTTCAGAAATAGAGGAAAGCATCATAAGAAAAAAATTCCGGGATGCGGAGAAACATGATGATCTCTTAGCTTTCATGGAATCTCAAAGTGAAGTATTTGAAGGAGCCGGACTAGGCATTTTTATGTTTGTTCTGATGCTGAAAAAAATGGGAATTCACCCGGGATATTTCCGGATAGGAAATAACGCTCTGGGCCACACTATTTCCAGGATAGAGATACCTTTCAATGAAAAATTCAAATCAATTCGAAAAAGTGAAGAAAATAATCTTGCTGAATGAGTTTACTATAATCACTTCTTCATTTATACTACAGTGTAATCCGACAATAAAAACTGGAATACAATAAAGTAGGACTATCTATGCCAGAAACCAGACATTATAAACAGGATCTGTTCGAGATGGTTTCAGTAATGAATGCCATTACAAGTGAACGCAACCTGGATAGACTTTTAAAACTGATTGTCACTTCCGCGGTGGACATAACCCGTTCTGATGCAGCTTCCCTTTACCTCCTGGAAGGCAACATGCTGGAATTTGTGGTAACGACAAACAAGACCCTGGAAAAACGTATGGGGATACGTAAATTTGAAGAAAGTTTTAAACCTTTTCATATACCCATTACTACTGATTCTATTTCAGGTTATGTTGCAGCCACCGGTGAAAATCTGAATATAAAAGATGTTTATAAGCTGGAAGGATTGCCTTATTCTTTCAATAAAAGTTTTGACGAGAAAAATGATTATCGTGCTAAATCCATGCTCACTATTCCACTGATTAATCGTCAGGGTGAAATTATCGGTGTACTGCAATTGATGAATAAACTCAATGAACAGAAAAAAGTCACCTATTATCGGGAATATGATATCGAAATAGCCTGTTCCCTGGGCTCACAGGCGGCTATATCGATAGATAATGTCAGGTTGAATGAAAGACTCAAAGAATCCTACTATGAATCTATCCTGCGCCTCTCCACAGCTAATGAATTCCGGGACAATGAGACCGGAGACCATGTAAAAAGGGTCAGTTATTACTGTGAAGCTATAGCGCGTGCCATGAAAGAACCCCCGGAATACATCACTAACATAAAATACGCCAGTCCCTTGCACGACATAGGCAAAATTGGTATCCCTGACAATATCTTGAAAAAACCCGGAAAACTCACAGATGAAGAATTCAAGATTATGCAGGAACACACCACCATCGGCGATCAAATCCTGGGCCATCCGGATAATGAAATTATTGCATTAGCAAAAGAAGTCACACTATCGCATCATGAAAAATGGGATGGGAGCGGGTATCCTCAACATCTTAAAGGTCTGAATATTCCTTTATCCGGAAGGATACTAGCAGTAGCAGATGTATTTGACGCTTTATCCAATCCGCGTATTTATAAGCCGGCATATTCTCTGGAAAAAACCTATTCAATTTTAAAAGAGGGTAGAGGTACTCATTTCGACCCGGATATTTTAGATGCGTTTTTTAGTATTCAGGAAACCGTGGAAGGGATTTATAATATTTACAAAGACCCAGCCCCTCGGGAATAATCAAATAAATGGAAAGAATCTGGGATTTATTCGTATAAACTGGAGAAACAGGTTGGCATACACAGCTGCCAGTATATCACCCAGAACTATTCCCACACCACCTTCCAGTTTTTTGGTATGAGCGATAGGGTAGGGTTTCCAGATATCGAATAGTCTGAACAGGATAAATCCGATCACCAGGTACTTATAGCTCTCTATACTGCCATCAAACGGAAAAGAAATCATGGTTATCATAAATCCCACTATCTCGTCAATAACAATATGTGGAGAACCTTTTTCTTTGAAAATGTGCTTTTCGGCATAATCTGATAGTGCTACAGCTGCTATCACCAATAGAGGTAGGGACAAATAATAGAACAACACATAGGGACTGAGCAGCATGTATATGGCTACCCCTACCAGAGCACCAATGGTACCGGGAAAAAAGGGAAAATATCCGGTAAAGAATCCCGTTACCAGGAATTCTCCGATTTTATGTCCAAAGGTGTTTTGTTTAGTCATTTCTGCTTCCTGTTTTTTGTTTTAACAGGTCTTTAATATATCCCAAACTACTGACTATTGTAAATATCACGGTCAGTACTGTCAAACTTAAGGGGACATAATCCAGAAATGAAAATTGTGGAAAAAGCTGTAAGCGGGTTGTGGAAAGTGACCATTCGGGATGGCCAGAGTTTTCCGAACGGATTCTCATATACATAATGAATACAAGGAGAAGTCCCAGAATCACCATTTGAATGACTGTTTTTGCTTTTGCCAGAGGCGTGGTTTTAAATATCAGATTCTTTTTTTTGAAATAATTCCTGATTAAAGTCACACCGATATCCCTGATGTAAAGGAGCAGTACTAGCCACCAATAGATATGCAGATCCGGATAAAACATGAACAAAGTAAATAATCCCAAAGTGAGCACTTTATCGGCCAGGGGGTCCCAATAAGCTCCGAAATCACTTTGCAGAGAGTATTTTCTGGCTATATGTCCATCCAGGATGTCACTGACTGCGGAAATCAGAAAAAGCAGAAAGGCAATAACCAATGAAGTCGCAGTATTTAAAATGATAAAGATAATAATGACGGGCACCAGGAAGATTCTTAGAATTGTTAGTACATTAGGTATATTCCATTCAAAATTAGTATTCATGAAGTTTTCCCCAAAGATCATTCTGGTCTTTTATTCCAGTTACCATCACGGGAAAAAGAGTTAATGATTCAAATTCTTCAGCATTGATTTCCACCCATATGGCGCCATCAATATCAGGAGCATCAAAGCGGGAACGGCAAATCAAATAGGAACGTCCTTCCCATTCTTCCATGATTCCATCATTAATACAATCCAGTATTCTACCTAGTTGAAGGGACAAAAGATCTTTGGAAATAGATGATTGGAGAAGCATGAGCTGATCCATGCGTTTTTGAGCTTGCTTATGGTTTATTTTGCCAGGTAGTGAAAAAGCACCGGTGCCCTCTTCATCAGAATACAGGAAAAACCCAACCCGGTTTAATCGAGCCTCAATGAGGAAATCAGACAGTAAATCAACATCCTTCTGTGTTTCCCCAGGGAAACCAATGATAAAAGTACTGCGGATGGCAAGATCAGGTACAATTTCCCGCATTTCCCTGAGCATAGCCAGATATTGGCTGTGGTCACCGGGACGATTCATAGCCTGGAGAACTGCTGGACTGGCATGTTGTAAAGGTATATCTATATAATGACATAGATTGGGATATCGTGTCATCAGAACAGCTATTTCACGAAGAATAGGGTGGGGGAAAAGATATAATAATCTGACCCATGGTATCGGTAATGACAGGAGGTTTTCCAGTAATATAATTAGATTTGTAGCTGAATCCAGATCATCACCATACGAGCAAAGGTCTTCTCCAATCAGAATTATTTCCTGGACTCCCTGATCCAGCAGAAAAGATGCTTCTGTCAGAATGTCTTCAATGGGTCTGCTGCGTAGATTTCCTCTGATCCCGGGTATAGCACAGAAGGAGCAGCGCCGGTCACAGCCTTCGGATATCTTGAGGTAAGCGTAGTTCATCCCAGAAAAGACCAGATCTCGGTCAGAAGAACCTTTGGTATCTTTAAAATCACCCTGATCAATCAAAGAGGTTTGTGTACTGTGAATTGCTTCGGATATAATGGAAGGGTTTCTAACACCCATAATAGTATCGATTTCCGGTATCAGCTTTCTGATTTCCAGGTCATATCTCTCAGTAAGACAGCCTGTCACAATGAGTTTTAATTCCGGCCGACTCTTCTTCATCTCTGCATATGTTAAGATAGCATTAATGGATTCCTGCTTGGCATCATCAATGAAGCCACAAGTATTGACTATTATGGCATCTGCTTCATCGGGATCAGATGTAATACTATTATCTGCTGTTCTTAAACTATGCAGCATCCTTTCCGCGTCTACCAGAGCTTTAGGACATCCCAGTGCATCCAGGAATATTTTCATTATTTAAGCATCGCCCTGACCAGAGTAAATTTTCCATTATTATTTTTCCAATAGAAGACACTTTTATTGGCTTCACCCCAGCTTCCACCCTTTTCTTCCTGGTTCTGGGCATGAATCTCAGCGGCACCGGCATTAGCCAATAACAATAGCAGCCTGTCATTGAATTCCAAATTGATAGTCTGGCCTTTATTGTATTCTTCCTGTTTACTTTCAGCTTCATCGGTTTGATATTCCATCCATAAAGTACCAACTACCTGAATAGAAATTTTGGCTTTTTCTTTGATGTCAACGGTATAGAGTTCTGATTCACTGAGTATGTAGTCTTTATAGGCAGCAATGGAGTCGGATCCCTGTATGGGCTGCTTCATATCATCTTCATTTAACAGACTAAGAGAAATTTTTATCCCGTCTTTTCCCAGTTTAAAAACTTCAAAACTCATGTCATTGATGTCATTATTATCAGTATCTGCACTGAACACACCGCCTTCTTTAAGGCTGAATTTCTTTTTATTGATAAGGAATTCCAGAGTATGTGCAGATGCAATTTTTTGCAATCCAATCTGAATATTCTTGTTGGTAATATTAATAATATCACCAATAACAAAGAGCTGAGTGGAAATAGATTCTACCTGGGTAATATCATAATTGAAAATTAAGGGCTGCCTGCTGGGAGTATTTACTTCATTGGCTTTGCGTGAAATACTGGAAATAATCATAATCAAAAGGAAAAGACCTACTACTGAACCGCCAATAATACCCAGAAGTTTTGGATTGATATTGATAAGTTGTTTTTTTTGAGCTCCTACCAGTTCTTCCAAAGGAGCATCCTGTTCAATGCGCATCTGACGGCGGTACATAGAAAGAACGTGTTCCTTATCCAATTCCAGGGCCTCAGAATAGGTAGCCAGGAATCCCAGAATATAAGTGTCTCCGGGAAAAATTTCGAACTGATTTCCTTCCAGAGATTCCAGATAACGTTTGGAAATATTAGTTTCACGGGCTATCTCATCGATAGATACACCTTTTTCTCTGCGTGCTTCTTTTAGATATTCGCCCAGGCTGATTTTTTCATTCATTGACATGAATCTCCTCCAAATGATGATAATTATAAGGTGTAATTAGTATATTGACAAGTATTTAAAAGAATAAAAGCGCGAACAGGAGCCTTGGAAATAATGTGATATATGTGCGCATAAATACTCCTGTTTTTCTTCTTTGGAACTTGCTAAATTTAGGACTTACGTTAAAATATGATAATATTAATTTTTGGAGAACCCTATGAGAAGAATAATATTATCTTTGTTTTCTCTCACTTTATTAGTAGCTGCCTGTAATGGAGGCAAGAATAAAGCAAATTCAACCAATGCAGTAAACGTACAAGATCAGTCAGAAGACTATTTAAAAGTGATTACAATAAAAAGCGGACAGAAAGTCGTAATAGATAACCCTCAGACTTTTATTGAAATTGGAATCCTGTTTAATCATGCACAAAAGCAATGGACTTTAGATTTGCAGCAGAACACCAATCTGATTCAGGAAGAATATCAGGATAAGAAACGGGAAGAGTTCTATAAGAGTTTTGGAATTACCGAGTCCGATGTGGCAGTCTACAACCAGAATCATTATAATGAAATCGAAGAATTTCTGGCAAATAATGAAGCTTTTCGAGAAGCTTATCACGCTTCTGCATACAGCGAATATGATGAAAATTACTAAAAACAATGGTTAGGAATGAGTCATGAAAATTAAAAGATATGCTCAATCCAAAGCCACTCTGGATATGACTCCGGTCATTGATATTGTTTTTCAGCTTTTACTATTTTTTATGATTGCGTCTGTATATATCAAAACATCTGCCATTAATGTAAATTTGCCTGAAGCGGCCACATCTGATGCCCAACCAAACCGTGAAGCTGTGGTTACACTGTATAAAAATAGCGCAATGACCTTGAATGATACTGCTGTTACCAAACAAAACCTGGGAAAACTGATTAAAGATATGTATATTGCGGATAAGACTCTGGTGGTAACCATAAGAGGCGACTCCGGTGTAAGCTACGGTGAACTGATTGATGTGATGGATATTATCAGGCTTACCGGAATAAAAAAAATAAGCCTGGCTACCAAACAAAAAGACGCACCCTAGAATATCACTTGCGAATTTATTTTTTTAAGTGTATATTATATCAGAAACCTGTGTCTGCTGGTGTTTATAAGATGTGTTTTTGAATAATAGCAGAGGGAAACTGATGCAGGATATTCGCCATTTTAACTTAAAAAATACTTTGATCATATCATTGGTTATTCACATTCTGATTGTAGTTATTTTCAGTATAACCATACGCAAAAATCCAATGGAAGAACTGATCCAACCGGTGGAAGTGACTATAGAATCCGTGGCGGACAGCATGTCTGACGGAATGAGCCAGCAATTGAATAATATTCAGCATTCTCAGGCCCCGGTTTTAAATAAGCCAGTCAAGCCGGATGATGCCACTCCGGTACTACCGGATAAGACACTTCCGGTAAAAAAGAACATTAAAAACCAGGATAAAAAAATTCTGGAGGAATCCTTTAAAAAACAGAACCCTGAAACTACAAAAAATATGTTGAAAGAAAAAGTTGTAGCTAAGACCGGCCCCAAATTTGATCCCAATAAAATTGACATCAATAACTCCGATCAGGAAATGAGTCAGATTCTAAACAAAGAAGAAAAGAATAACCTTGCCGATACTGGGCAGAATCAGATGAATGATGACATATCAAAAATTTTGGATGAAGACGGCAATAATAGCAGTAAGAATAATTCAGCGGTTCCAGATAATGATCCATTAAAAGGGGCAGACTGGAGTGCGGCTCCCAGAAAAACCCTGTTCTTTCCTGACATAGCTTCCAAGATACCGGAAGAATACAAGAAGAAGGGTCAAAATTATATTATTAAAATGCGGATTTCATTTGATAAAAATGGTCTTGCGGTTAAGACGGAGATTATCAGGACTTCCGGTGACCCCATGATAGATTCAATTTTCCAGACTGAATTAAGAAAGATAAAAGTTGAAGCAATCAACCGGGAAAGAGTGGATGAAGTGGTTAAAACTTTTACCATTTCTGTAAAGTAATGATAATGTCCGAAAAAAACAACAAACGTCCATTCTGGATTATTCTATTGATATTAGGGGCAGTAGGTGCTTTAAGCCCCTATGTCTACAAAAAAGTCCTGCATTTTTCCATCAGTAAAAAGTTAAAAGACAAATATTTATCCCAGACACTTACAGTGCCAATCACAGTTCCTTTTCCACTACTACTGGTTAGGCTGCAGGCTTCAAAAACTACCATACTATCTATAAGGTTCGGCTTGGCTATTAATCCTAAAATCCAGAACAAAGGTGAAGAAGTACTTCAGAAAAAGGAAATGATTCTTTCAATGGTTTCAAATTCACTTTCTTCGTATAGGCCTGAAATAATAAGGAAACCTGAAAAAAAAATAGAATGGAAAGAAAACATTATAAAACAGCTTAATGAAAAACTAATTAATGATCAGATTAGTGAGCTATATTTTGAAGAATTTCTTATAATGGAACCGGGAAAAAATTAATAGGTATGAAAATGCATAATTTTTATCAATCCTGAAGAAGGTGCGGTAAGAATAATCTGCTCGTTCTGATCATTCACGGTATAGGAAAAAGTGATTTTATCAATTACATATTTACTGGCACGATTAACAGTCATGGATAGAGATCTTTTGCCAAAATTCATACTGGCAAAACTATCCGGAATGGGCATGTGTGCAAACCCCAAGGCGGCTTTAATTAGAGCTGCCGCTTCCTGAATATCCGGTCCTAATAAAGTGTATTCACTCTGTAGTCGCGAATAATAGACCTCGGTTTCTCTGACTGCGGCATAATGAAATACTTCTCTCTTTTTATTCTGCAGGCTGGCCAATGGATTTATAATGCCCATCTTAAAGTTAAAGTAGGATTCCAGTCCCATACCCGGTACAGGTGCTGGCAGCTTAGTGAGATAAGGTTTAAACATAAAACCTTTAGAGCCTTTATATTCCACTTCGATCCAGGTGCCTACCATGCCGTCAGCAGCTACAGGTTTCTTTTTAGAGGTGGAGATTACTGTGACCTGTTCCCCATAGGGTATAGTGTATATTATCTTTGAGTCAATTTCAGCGGTTTTCATCAGATCCAGTCCGGGATAGGCAATGACAGACAGTATTTCATCTTTTTTATATTCTCGTGATAAATCATAATCCTGCTTCCAGATAGCTGTTCCGTTTTTTGCTATGTAACTGAGTGTAAAGACAGAACCCTCTCTGGTCAGTATCCTGGCATAATCATCCTGAAAATCTGAAGCGGCCAGGAATACCGGTTTAAACATGAACTGACCTCTGGTGTTGATAAAACCGAAACGTTTATTGACCTCTACACGGGCCAGACCTTCCTGAAAAGGGTAAATCCATTGAAAATTAGTGGAAATATCAAAATTTCCGTTGATAAAAAGTAATCCGGGGTGGCGGTCTTTCCAGACAACAGCTGTGCCATTATAAAAAGGGGAAATAGAATCAAATTGAGGTTCCACTATAGGCTGGCCCTTTTTGTTGATAACGCCCCATTTGCCTCCCCGGTACTCCCCGCCTTCGGAGTAGGAGCCTTTGTTTACCAGGGCCAGCCCGCCTTCAAAATCACCGACTACACTGTAAATCTGGGGAACTACTTCTGCTCCGGAACTGTCTACAAAACCCCAGTAATAGGAATTCCTCACTTTAGCCATACCTTCATGGTAATAGCCAAGCTCTGAATAACGCAGATTAGTAATGGCTTGGCCCTTGGGGTCCATAAAAGCCCAGGAAGATTCATTGTTGAAAATTACCGCAGCCCGAGACGATGAAAATGGTTTAGCCTGTTTAAAAATCGGAGCAAAAAAGTACGAATTCTTTCGGGTAATAAATCCGTATTTTTCTTCCGGATAATACTGGTTAGGATCCTGGATTTTCACTTTTACAACAGCCAATCCTTCCTGGAAACTGCTGGCCCAGAGATAATTGGTGGATATAACCAGTTTACCTTCAGTATTGATAAATCCATATTTTTCACCCACACGAATCAATGCCATTTCTTCTCGGAAATCCTGGACTTCATCAAAAATGGGTTGTTCTATCAATTTACCGCTCTGATCTATAAATGTCCATTTGTCCTGAATATTTACCCGGCAAAATCCGTTTTTAAAATCCATGGCTTTATCAAAACGGGGGTAAAAAACAGTCCTTCCGGTGGAATCCACAAACCCTAATAATTCAGTATCATTTTTATATAGCATCACCTTACCCATATTTCCACTAAATGGGTAGGCATAATCGAATTGCGGTTCACATATGATTTTTCCTGTGGAATTAATGTAACCCCACTTACCCAGAATGTTAACCGGGTACAGGACTTCTGCGCTGGTGAAAGAATAGGAAAGCAGGAAAAAGGAAAATAAAATCAGCCCTAATAATCTCATTATCACTCCTGAGAGGCATTAATTTTAATAGTATACAGAAAAAATGGCAAGTGGATGTCAGTCTTGTGAATGAGTTGGGCGTTATAAAAAGCGGTAAGTGTTGCGGATAAACCCTGGATTGATTACAGGCTGTGGCGGAAATTCTTGTGATGATAATAACTCGAACTTTCGTGAAGTAAAGTCGGGAAAAAAAACATCTGCTTCGTGATCATAATCAAATATACTCAAATATAATGTATCCCATAGTGAAAGGGTCATATCATATATTTCCCCACCACCGATGACAAAGCATTTTTCTTTTTTGGAAAGACTTTGAAGCAATACATCCAATGAGATAAAGGTTTCGGCACCCGGAAGGGTTGTTATACTTCTGCTTAATACCATATTGCGTCTGTGGGGGAGGGCATGGCCAATTGATTCAAAGGTTTTTCGACCCATGATAATTGTTGATCCCCAGGTTTCTTCTTTAAAAAGCTTGCGGTCTCTACTATCCTGAAAAGGGATGGTACCATTCAAGCCAAGTTGACGGTTCCTGCCTATAGCTGCTATGGCAATGATTTGCAAAGTGGTCTCCTTTATTGAAGATAATTTAGCGGAAAAAGACAAAAAAAGCAAAACAGAATAAAAAAGGGCTGTCATATGCTGACAGCCCTTTTACAATTAATAAAACAGATGTTACTTGGCGGGGTTTACTGGTAGATTCCAGTTTTTACCGAAATTATTATCCCAGTTCCCGGCACCATCAGTAAAGACTGCATTGATATTGTCAGTATTTTCCGGTACATTTACCATGATATTCCACTGACCTGCATAATTGTAGACCATGGGTTCGGTTTTGACATCATGCCAATTGTCCACACCATAATGTGCTTTGACAGGATTCAGTCTTCCGCCGGCATAATAAATATTAACCTGTTTCTGATTGTTCCAGAAAGAAGAAACCTGAGCTGAGACCAGAGGGCGTATACAGGTATGGAAATCCAGACCTTTATTATTGTCCCACATACCGTTGCCATGAATGGCAAAATCGATATAATTTGCCCACCAGGGAACGTCAATAGTAGTATAGTTGTAGCCACCAGGCTGGGCATATTTAGCAATAGGCCAATTGTCATAATAAGTGCTGTAATCCCTGGTTTCAGACCAGTTGTTCCAGCCAACATGGAAAGAAGTGTCATTACCACTGGCTGGGCCGGAATAATTGATGGTCAGACGTCCATCCTGCAGGGTATAGGAGAGAATCTGGTCATACATACGGGCTGAAAAAGGCTGCCCGTTGTAGTCAATGACAGTACCATCTCCGCCGACTACTTTGAAATAAAACATGCTGGCATAATCCAGGTCGATAAAAGCAACATAGTTACCATATGTGCTCTGGCTTAAAGTGACAGTGTGAGTCAAACCCTGACTGGCGTAACCATAGTAGACAGTCCAGGTTCCAGTCAATCCGCCGTTACCTTTATATAAGGATACGGCGATTTTTTTACCTTTGACCAATCTCTGATCATGTAAGGGGCCGTATACATTGACAGACAGCATATCTTTGTTGGGGCCAACATTTCCTTCCACAGAAGCCGTTTTTTCTGATGTAGAAGAAACATCTGATTTTCTGATCAATTGGAACATTTCCAGTTCTTCCCTGGATAAGAAGGGCAGAGAGCTGTCAATGGCTGAATTTCCGGTAAGATTATATTCAATACTGGATACTTCTTCACTCTGCTGATTCACACTACAGCTGGCCAGAAGAATGGCAGCAAAAATCGACATCATAAAAAACACTTTTTTCATTTGATCCTCCCTAAAAATGGTAAATAATCACTATAAAAATGCAATGTGCACTTAAAAGGTGCAATTATAATAATTATCAGGCAGGAAAAAGTCAAATATATTTCTGAAAAAACTGAAAGAGTATTCAAAACTGTCTTTTATCTCATTCCTTCGCTATAATATTTTGCTGAAAATCTGAGCAAAAGAATAGAGTGCGGAATAAAATCAGTCACGGGTATAATATGATTTCCAAGAAATGGTTAACAGAGCTTTCCGGACTTGTAGGTTCGGAAAACGTTTGCGAAAATGTAATGTTGAGTGAATATACTTCCATGAAAGTAGGCGGTCCCTGTGACATCTTTGTAAAACCACGCAGCCTGAAAGAATTGGAACAGGTATACAGATTTTGTCTGTCACAGAAAGTCCCGGTTTTCATTATGGGAAACGGCAGCAATCTCATCATCAGAGATGGCGGTATGGAAGGTGTGGTAATATATTGTCACCCGTATTTATCTACAGTAACCAGAGTTGGAAATGTAGTTACAGCAGAATGTGGTATTCTACTTAAAGATCTGGCTGCGTATGCTCATGAAAATAGTCTAAGTGGATTAGAATTTGCCTCGGGTATTCCAGGTACTTTGGGTGGTGCAGTGATAATGAATGCCGGTGCTTATGATGGCGAGATGAAGGACGTGGTAACACGTACCTGGTATATGAATTCAGAAGGTGAAATCAAAGTACTGACAGGTGAAGAGCATCAGTTTGGATACCGAAAAAGTTTTATTGCGGCCCAGCAGGGATTGGTATTAAAAACAGAATTAGAATTGCAAACCGATGACCCTGTTAAAATCAAGGCTAAAATGGATGACCTCAACCAGAGAAGAGCGGATAAACAACCCCTGGAATATCCCAGTGCTGGAAGTGTCTTTAAAAGACCCCAAGGATATTATACCGGAAAACTGATCCAGGATTGCGGGCTCAAAGGTTATAGTATTGGAGGCGCTGAGGTCTCGACAAAACATTCAGGTTTTATCATTAATACCGGGAATGCAACTGCCACTAATATTATTCAGTTGATATCTTATATTCAAAAAACAGTGAGAGAAAGATTTGGTGTAGAGCTGGAGACCGAAGTTAAAATCCTGGGACGGGATGCAACCGGGATACAATCAAACTGATACATTGAGAATTTACAAAAATCAGGCTATAATATCCCCTAATTAGGAGAGAAAATGCAGAGTTTTTTTCAAAAACATAAAAGGGTGATGGATAATCTGATCTGGTTAAGTTGGGCTGTAGTATTTGCTCTTTGTTTTCCTGTTTACAATTTTTCAATAATGATATGGTTTATATTTATACCAGTACTTGTATATATATATCAAAATCCGGCACATAAAAGTCTCCATTTTGCCTTCTTTTACAGTATTGTATATTGGCTGATGACATTATTCTGGCTTATAGCTTTTCACGAAGTATCTGTACCTCTGATAGCACCAGCCTATTCACTTTATAATGCCTTTCTTTTTTTCCTGATTATTATCCTCAGTACACGCTATAAAAAACTACGCTGGCTGATACTACCCATGGTATGGGTATCAGGGGAATTACTTCGTGCCAGCGGATACCTGGGATTCAAATGGAATATGGTAGGTGATGCCCTATGGCAGACTCCAATGCTTATGCAGACCGCTGATATCTGGGGTATGTATGGAGTATCCTTTGTAGTGCTCCTAGTTAATTCAGTATTAGCCGAAGTGATTTATTCCTGGATAAAGAAAGGTGATCTCATAAAAGCGCTAAAAGCAAAAAAACTTCCTATAGCAGTGATGGGGGGAGTATTTGCTTTTGTACTGGTATATGGAATCATTCGGTTTCATCAATATGAGAAAATAACCAAAGAATCTCCTCAAGAAAAACTGGCTTTGCTGCAGCCCAATGTGGGTTCTTTTGAACCCTGGTGGGAAAAAAGGTGGGAACAATTTGATGATGTGTGGAACTGGCACGCCGAGGCAGCTCTGGAAAATGTGGATTTGGTAGTCTGGTCCGAGACTATGTTACGAAGTTTTGTCTGGCCCTATATGAACTATAATCCTCAACATCCTAAACGTGTTTTGGTAGAACGGTATCTGGATCTGGTGAATGAATTTAATATACCCATTTTAATGGCATACCCTTTGTTAAAGGAAGGGAAACCCTATAACTCGGTAGAGCTTTTTCTTCCGGGTGTTCCAGGGCGCCAGTCATTCTCCAAGATTCACTTGACCCCCTTTGGTGAGTGGTTCCCCTTATATCAGTATATTCCCATTGTAAATAAAGCCATGGAAGCTATGGGTGCGGGTGCGTTTAACCCGGGCAGTGATTTTACCGTCTTCCGGTCCAGAAAAGCAAAATTTGCGGCTATGATATGCTTTGAAGATATCTTCAGTTTGATGGCCAGAAAATATATAAAAAAAGGTGTGAATTATTTTCTGAACTCTACCAATGACGGCTGGGCCTATCGCTGGAATGTGGGTAGTGACTTGCCCTTATGGCAGCATATTGCCGGTGTAGTAGGTGTAGCAATATCGGTGAGACGTCCCATTGCCCGTGCAGTGAACACAGGGGTGACCGGAATAGTAGACGCCAATGGAACTATGCGTATATCTCCCGTACCCATCTATCAAAAAGGAATATACATAGCTGATATTGCTGTAATAGATGAGAAAATTCAGACGATTTATGTCAGGTTTGGATATCTTTTTCCTTATATCGTTTTACTGATCGTGTTTACTATGGTAATGTATACTATTCTGGGTGAGAGACTGAAAAAATGGCTTGTCAAGGAGAAAGTATGAAACAGGATTACCTGAAATACATGCTTTATGAATCGGATGCGGATCCGGTAGGTCTTCCCGAAGGGGTGACTTTTCTGAGTGATGAAAAAAATGATGAGCTGGATCAGTTAATCCAGGATATATCCGGGATTTTCAGAAAAAACTCCTATACCAAAGTACTGCCTCCTATTTTTGAATATTACGAAACATTTGAAAAAGGCAGTGGTTCGCAGATCGCTCGTAAAGCCTTTTCTTTTAAAGACAAAGACGGCAAATTACTTTCTTTACGTTATGATATGACCACACCTATAGCCCGCATGGCTGCTATGAAATATGATCAGAGCAGGCTCCCCCTCCGTTTCTATTATCGTGGAGATGTATTCCGGGAACAGCCTATTCATGCAGGAAAGCCCCGGCAACTTAAACAGGTGGGATTGGAATTCATTGGTGACAACACCGGAAAAGCTGATGTGGAAGTAATTAATCTTTTAGGTAAATCGCTGAGTGTCCTGTCTCCCAAATATCGAATCGTTATCGGAGATGTACGTCTGTATAAACACCTCTTGTCTCAGTTAAAACTTTCAGATGCTCAATTGCAGGCTATTCATGCGGCCTTCAATATTAAGGATAAAATATCTCTGGGTATAATTTTGCAGGAAATAGAAGGTATTCACGAATATAAAGACCTTCTTTTCAAATTGCCTGAGTTTGTGGGTAATGAAAAGAAAATCAGAAAATGTCTGGCTCCCTATACAGAATTGGGAATTGAACATCATCTGGAAAGAATCTTTGAAATTGTTGCTCAATTGGATCAGGATGTGCAAAAAAAGATAATCATCGACATGGGAATGATTAAGGATTTTTCTTACTACTCTTCCACTACTTTAGAAGGGTATATCGAAGGAGTTGGGTATCCGGTGGCCAATGGAGGAAGATACGATCATCTTTTTGAATCTTTTGGAAGAGATTACCCGGCAATAGGCTTTGCCATGGATATCAGTTATTATTTATAAAATATGAGGGGATGGGAATGACACGTGTAGTATTAGGTGCGCAATGGGGCGATGAAGGTAAAGCAAAAGTTATAGATTATCTGGCAAAAGATTATAATTATGTGGTACGCTTTCAGGGTGGTGCCAATGCCGGGCATACTGTATATGTAGGTCAAAAAAAATATGTCTTTCATCTTGTGCCGTCCGGTATATTGCGTCCCGATGTAACTGTAATGGTTGGTAATGGAGTAGTGGTAGACCTGCAGGAATTTTTAAATGAAATAGAAATGGTCCAGGCTGGCATCGATACCAGGGGCAGGGTGCTCTTATCAGACCGTGCCCATGTTGTTTTACCCTTTCATAAACTAATGGATGCTGCCAAGGAAGCTAAAAGCAAAGATAAAATTGGTACGACATTACGTGGTATTGGACCTGCTTATTCTGATAAAGCCAGTAGAATCGGTATACGTGTGGGAGATTTATACAGTCCGAATCTCAAACAAAAGATCGAAAATGCTATTGACACAAAATACTATTTATTAGAAAATTATTACGGAATGAAAGATTTACCTTCTCAAGATCAAATACATGAAGAACTGTTGGAACTGGCTGAAAAAGTACGACATTATGTGGCTCCCACAGAAAAGATTTTAAGGACTGCAATTTCAGAAGGAAAACAGGTGCTGTTTGAGGGCGCACAGGGGAGCCTCCTGGATATAGATTTTGGAACCTATCCCTATGTGACCAGTTCCAGTACCATAGCAGCTGGAGCGATTGCCGGAAGTGGTGTAGGATATGTAAAAGACTTAAAAGTGACTGGAATTGTAAAAGCCTATACTACCAGGGTAGGAGAAGGGCCTTTCCCGACAGAGGATAAAGAAAAAACCGGTGAAAATTTACGCAAAGCGGGAAATGAATTCGGGGCTACTACTGGACGACCCCGTCGCTGCGGTTGGTTTGATACGGTCATGACATCATATTCTATCGGGGCTAGTGGGGTAAATGAGCTTTTCCTCACTAAACTAGATGTGCTGGATGGTATGGAATTTTTAAAAGTCGGCATAAGTTACAAAAAAGGAAAAGATTTAATGGAATATCCGCCTGTCTGTACGGAAGACCTGGAGCAGGTAGAAGTTTTGTATGAAACTTTACCAGGATGGACTGCCTCCACAGCTGGTATAAAAGACTGGGATAAACTCCCGGTAGAAGCCCGCCGTTACATTGAATTTCTGGAGGATGCAGTGAAGACTCCCATCCACTTTATTTCCACAGGTAAAGAAAGAGATGCGGTAATAGTCAGATAGGCCTGTGCAGAAAGCTGTGCTTTTTGTGCGATCCACCCAAAGGAATTCCGCACAATCCTTAAGAGTGATAGCTAATTAATAGAATAGATTAGAGTTACATAAAGGGCACTGTGCAAAAAACCTAACGAGGTAAGGGATGACAGCTGAAAAATATCCATTCATGGATATGAACTGGGAATATTCTTTGGAAGATCTGGATAATTTTAAAGATCTCCCTCACCTCATAAAGACAGCCTTAAATAAGATAGGTCAGCAGATTAAAGACGCGGAAGCGCACTTTTTTGTATTACGGATGGAATACGAAGAATACCGGGAAGTGGTCAGGGAAGGCAGCTTTTCTATACCGGAAGAATCTCCATTTATTACTTATCTGGCCTTAAAAAACTGTATAATAACCGCCAGTGATATCAGCAAGGAAGCTTATTTTAAAGATAAAAATGATGAAGCTCTAAGTTTTTTATTATCCAATGAACTTGCCACGAATGTATTGGTTCCTGTAGTATATCGTTTCAGACTTTTGGGTTTTATTGCAATTTCATTAAAAGGTTCTGGTAAAAAAGTTTTAAGTCAGCAGGAAAAACATTTCCTGGAATTAGTTAAAGAGACTCTGCATATCAACCTGTATGCGGCCTTGATGATCGATCAGAGAATATATGAATTGCTTTCTATGATAGATTTGACTAAAAAGATCCGCGAATATGAGCATTATGAAGATCTGGTTTCTCACGTCATAGATCTGGTACATAATCTGGTTCATTTCGAGAAAGGTATATATTACGAATATGACGCTGATACCGAAACTCTCATCCCCAAGTCAATAAAAGGGGTTAAAAGCCCGCAGACATTAAAAAGGGGAGAAAGTATATCCGGTTATGTTCTGGAGAAAAGCAAGCCTACTATAATAACTAAATTATCATCTCACGTTTTTTTCAGTGAAATCAATCAGGAAAAATTTATAAAGAAATCATTTATTGCAGTTCCCTTTATCACTCACTTAAAAAAATTTGGAGTACTAACCATTGTACGTGACAAAGAAGATGAAGAATTTTCAGTTGAACAACTTTATTTACTCAGAATATTATCCTCATTTTTATTGGACTCATTGGAGACTAAACAGCTCTATCAAAAACTGGAAAGAAGTTATTTTGAAACTGTTTCAGCTTTGGCTACGGCATTAGAGGCCAAGGATCCCTATACCAGGGGACATTCAGAAAGAGTTAAATTTTATTCTATGGGCATTACTCAGGAATTAAAATTGAATAAACAGCAGATCAGAGATATTAAATATGCTGCTATCCTTCATGACATAGGTAAAATTGGTATTTCCGAATTTATCATCACTAAACCCGGTCAATTGACACCTACCGAATATGATATTATAAAGGCTCACCCCGAAATCGGGGCAGAAATACTGTCATCCATTGATTTTCTCCAGGAAGCCTGTCAATATGTAAAATATCATCATGAAAAACTGGATGGTTCCGGGTATTATGAAAAAAAAGAAGGCGAATATCCCTGGGAAGCCACCATCATTAATATGGCCGATTCCTTTGATGCTCTTACGAGTGACCGTCCTTATCGAAAAGCAATTCATCCTGAAATCGCACTCAAAGAATTGAAAAAATCAATTGGCAGGCAATATGATAAAAACATTTTTGATGCTATGATCAGGTTTCTTAAAAAAGAAAATATTCTGAGGGAAAGTTTTAATCTTTAGTTATAGGTGAAGTTAAAAGGAATACGTCCATCCAGATTTTCCAACTTACGTTCAAAATCCTTTAAAGTCAGTTTTTTGGCTAAATCATTGATTCGATCCTGAGGATCACCCGGACCTTCAACAATATCCTCCGACCAGGGAGAGCCGAACCCCGTAGCCTGTACGTCCCAGATTATTTCATCTGAAGTGTTCATCACCTTCATACTCAACACATGATATTCACCTTTCAGTACTTTCTGTGATTCAGAGCTGGAGAAGCTCACTTCTTCATTATATTCGGTTTTATAATTTGCTTCGATTATTAAATCACACTTATCTATAGCAGCTTTTTCATTTGCAGAATAAAAAGTAATCGGATATCCTTTTTTCTGATATTGATACCACACCCAGGGAATAACATAGCCGATATAACCAACCTTTTTCTTTTTCATCAAATCCGGACGATAGACCTGGAGTACTTCAACAATTTCATCTTTTCTGACGGAGCTGTCATAGCTATCGATCAGCAGATTATAGGCTTTAAGCAATTGCAGACTGGTAATTGCAGGGGTAAAGTAGGTAGATTCTTTGAGCTTTTTAGCAATGAGAGGGGCTGAGGAAGTAGCATTAAGCTTGCCCAATGCCAGAATCGCCTCAGTTTTAAGATCCTTACTGCTCTCTTCAGAATTGATAATTCTTTCCAGGATTTCCACTATACCATTCAATTGAGCTGTTGTGCACAATCTGATTATATTGATCTTTTTCTTACTGGAACTGTCTCTGTCTTTTAAAATATTAAAGAAATAGTTTTGAAAAGAACTCCAGGGGATAGCCGTTTTATGTGCGGAAAGAATATCTACTAATTCATCCTGAATGAGAGACATACGGTTATTGGTGATGGTATCAATTGCTATGTTAAGAAGTTCTTTATCCTGTTTAAGAATATAATATTTAAGAGCCTGTTCACGGAGGTTGTCATCCAGTGATTCATCAAAAGCAGCCTGCCAGATGGGTGTCGTTAGATTAGTGTGGGGAGATGAGGAAATGCCGAAAATCATAGCAGTTTGAATCAGCATAGGATATGCATTTAAAGAGAAATTGATTTTTGTTAAATTAACTCTGGAAGAAAACAATGCACGTAGTAGTTCAGTTTCATCGCTCATTTCATTTTTATATAACCAGTTTATTAAAATATCCAGACTCAAACCAGGTGATAAAACCGAAAAATGCGGTGCCGCATATCTGATATCCTGATTTGCTTCAGCAGATATCATTTCATAGAGTAAATCTTCCTGAATATTTTCATTAGTCATTTTGTTCACCCTGCTGATGAGAGGGTCCCATAGGTTCTTAGTAGGAAAATTATTCAGGTTTTTTAATTTAGGAATCCAAATATCAAAATAACTGATGAGTTCCTTTTCTTTTTCAATCCTGGTAATAGATTGAATGTTCCGCATGGTTAAAGACAGTGCTTTGTCTGAATCAAACCTGGATAAAGCCTGAATAAAGCGGATTTTAAATTTTTCTCGTTGGTCCAGGCTGTAGCTTTTTAACTTCTGAAGACTCTCATTATAGAGTTCCTGGGCTGAATCGGGTTTTGAAGGAATTTTTGATAATAATATTTCTGCTTCCAGGAAAGGATTTTTACTTAGATCTGGCTGCATTTTTCTTGCCTGATTGATATTGGTCACCGCAATTTTACCAATAGCAGGCATGTAATAGTAAATATTTTGATTTGAAGAGAAGACAATTAATGAATTCAAATATTGTGCCCGACCTGGTTCTGTACTTAGTTTTTGGAAGGCAAGTGTACCTAATAAATGAGAACGTGCATCATCGTCTTGTTCTAAATCTTTTACCATGCTTCTGCTAAAATAATAATCCAAAGGTGCTGCTTTAAGAGCTATTTCCAGGTATGCCTGTATACGATCCTTTTTTTCTGATATGGTGGAGGCCATCTCTCTGGCAATAGACAATATTTCTATGGACTTTTCCGGAATTAAGTCCAGGTTGTCTAATAAATAATGGTATTGATAACCATTGGCACCGGTATTTATTTTTTTGAGATAGTCAAGAGCGGTTGAGTTTATATGGCCTGCAAAAGTTTGTGCTAAGAGTAAAAAACTATCAGCTCGTTTTTTATTGGAATCAAAAGATCGGGCGATTTTTTCCATGGCATTCCATATAGCTTCCGGTACATCGTGGTGTATTTCATCAAGTGTATATATGATATGCTTGAACATATGAAATCGGGTAGATTCAGGAGCATTTTTAGCACTGTTATCCAGAATTTTTTGTATGGACTGCAGGGTATTACTGGTATCGGAATGAATGGTGAGACAGGTTTGGAAAACATCTATTAATACCAGATCCTGCTTCTGGTTTTCAGGTACCCGGTCTTTCATGATATCAATTTTATCCATTAGTGTACGAGCCAGAGGCATATCAAACTCAGAAATGCGGCGCAGTACAATACTGAGGTATTCTATTTTCTCCAGGCTGTCGGGAAACTGATTAAAGAAGGACAGCGCCAGGTTCATTTTTTCCTCTTTTTGGGTAATAAGATAATTTGTATTGGAAAATTCTGACATGACATAAGCCAGGGCTTGATTAGGATGAATGCAGAAGGAACGGATGGCTGCCTTTTTTACAAGTTGATTTTCAGAATGCAATGCTGTTAATAATTCAGGAAAATCCTTGGAAGAAACATTGATTTTCTGGTTGTCCTGAAGAAGCTTGTGTGCCGTATAGGTAGCCAGGGCATCATTATCTGAATTGAGATTGTGTATATTGGCACCGCATCCTGAGAACACTGAAACCAGGAATAGGAAAAGAATAATAGGAGTAAAATTGATTTTTAGGCTTTTCATTTATATACCTGCAGTAAAGTATTGCAAGAAATATGTTAAATGAAATAGCTTTAAAAGTCAAGCAGGGTACCGAGGCTAATATCCTGTCAGGGAAGAACTTCCGGGTTGACGCCTTTAACATAATCTTCAATCATATTGAGTTCAAAGGCAGTATCATATCCCGTAAATCCGTTTATGTTATCCAGTGAGACGGAGTTAATATATTGACGCAGGATTTCTTTTGACAAAGGTAGATATGTCCAGTGCCACTTCTCTTCCTCATAACCTTTTTCGCGGGGAGGTTTGGCAGTATATACCTGATAGAAACCAAAGGATGGAGCATTTTTCAAAAGCCATTGGTAGATTTTCAATCCTTTTCCAGATTCAAAATAGGAGTTGTTCAGATTATTTAAATCTACATCTGTTCCCCAGTGATGGCGGGATGTACCGGGCATTGAAGAAAATCTCAGTATTGTGCGGGCTTTTTCAACCGGATCTTTGACCATAGTATTAAGATTCTGTCCTTCCACCAGACGGGAGCCGTTCCACTTTGCTTCCCATATACTTTTCTGATCAGAAAAATTCCGGGTAGCGGAGACTATTATCAATTTGATCCCGTCTTTTTCTGCTGCCTGGGCCATTTTTTTAAAAGCCTCATAAGCCTGGGTTTGCAAATAAAGTCCATCTTTGGATGAATATCGTGAACTGATCTTGCTGAAATCTGCCTGATTTCCCGGAATATATCGCCCCAGCAGAAAATCTTTGCTATATACTTTATCTTTAACTTCTGCCTCAAGCTGAGATACCATGGTCAAAGACAGCAATATAGTGAAACAAATATAAGTGAATCTTAATGTGATTTGGTTGTTCATTGGTTGATCTTGATCTCATAACTGAGGTCAGAAGCTTTTTTCAGCATAGCACTGACACCGCAATAGTTTTCTTGAGACAGTTGTACTGCCCTTTCTACTTTCTGAACATTGATGTCGTTTCCAAAAACATGGTAGATCAGGTGTATTTTGTTGTAGATACGGGGATGTTCATCTGTCATTTCATATTCCACATCAATCAAGACATCATCAAACTCAATCCTCATCTTTCGAAGGATGGAGACCACATCCATACCCGTACAGCCTGAAAGTGCTGCCAGCATCAGCGGCTTGGGGCGGGGACCGGCATCCTGTCCTCCCACACTTTCATCCGCGTCCATAATTATATTATGACCATTGATAGTGGTCTGGAATTGCATATCTTTGGTCCATTTACAGGTAATCTTATCAGACATTTTGGCTCCTGTTTATATATTAATATATTATAATATAATGTAAGGGCAAAGGCAAGTATTCTGAGAAAAATTGACCATACCTCATATGTATCATTATAATCTGGCAGGAGAAGTTCAATGAATATGTATGATCAGGCAGCTCGCTTTTATGACAGGATGTTTCCCTTTTCACTTAGGTTAGAAAGTCAAAAACAGATTTTCTTAAAATTTCTGGAAAATTACCCTCTGAACCGGGTAACAGAGGCAGGTTGCGGTACAGGGGTTCAATCACTGGCGCTGGCAGAATGCGGGCTGGAAGTCATAGGTACTGATATATCGGAGGAGATGTTGTCCAGGGCGCTGAGCAATTCTAAATTGAGTAAGGCCACGGTTCAATGGATAAAAGCCGGGATTGAGGAATTACCGGAAAAGCTCCTCCAGCATAGCCAGGATGCAGTCTTTATTCTAGGAAACACTTTGTGTCATCTTACGCAAAGTGATTCATTATATCGGATATTGACCGATTTGAAAAATTGTCTGGTACCTCGTGGATATCTGATACTCCAATTGCTGAATTATACACCTATCCTCAAAGCGCAACAACGTGTGTTGAATATCAGCCGTGAAACAAATGAAGAATTTATCCGTTTCTATGATTTTCTGGAAAATGGCAGGATCAGGTTTAATATCCTGCATATTGCCGGACAGGGACAACAACCTGACCATGAACTTATAAGTCAGGAGCTCTATCCCTATACCCGGATGGAGATTGAACAGATGTTAACTGAGGCTGGATACCATATACAAGCAGTCTGGGAAGAATTAGATGGAAAAGAATTTGATCAGGAATATTCAGGCACCTTATGTATAGTAGCTCAAATAAATTAGAGTTTATCCCGAAAATAATCCCGGATGTATAATAAAGCCATCCATAATCCCAACATACCTGTGATCAGCCATCCGGCCAATCCAATGACAGACACATTACCCAGGATATAGGGAGGAATGCGGGCAAAGATAATTAAAGATGAACCGATAATCAGCGCCGCCATAATAATGGAGGTACCCAAACGGCTGGCGGCACTGAGTAAACCTTTTTTCAGTGGTTCAATACTTTTCTTTTCAAATACCAGATCAATTTTTCCGCTCTTGATCTTATTCATGATATCGGTAAGATCCGCAGGCAGATCCCGCAGTAAAACCCCCAGATCGGAAGTAGTAAACATTATTTCTCCCAGCCAGTTACTGGGCTTGAAGCGGTTTTTGAAAAATTGCCTGGCAAAAGGGCGGGTAAATTCAATCAGATTAAAATCGGGGTCCAGACTTTTTCCGATGCCCTCCACCGTAAGCAGGGCTTTGATGAGTAAATACAGGTTAGGGGGGACAGAAAGATGGTTAAGAGTGATGATATCAAATGACTGATGTATCAACTCCTGGATATGGATGTCCTGTAAAGAGACGTTATAGTATTGTTCCACCAGATCGGCTATTTCCTGCTCCAGATGTTCAAAATGCTCTTCGCTCCCTTTCGTGAGACGTAAAATGATGCGGGTAGCCCGGGTATAATTTTTTCTTACAATGGCTGACACCAGGTCGGCTAGCATGTCTTTCTGATAGGAGGGTAGGGTCCCCATCATGCCAAAATCCAGAAAACAGATCACTTCATCTTCCAGGACCAGGATGTTGCCGGCATGAGGGTCAGCGTGAAAAAAGCCGTATTCGAAGATCTGGCTGAGAATGAGAGCCGCCCCGCGGCGGGCGACTTTTTTTACATTTATTGTGTCTTTACTTCTGTCCTGTATAAGGGACAGACGGGTACCGTGGATGTATTCCATTACCAGAACTTTCTGACTGCAAAATGGCTGATAGACTAAAGGGATCCTGATACGGCTGTCTGTTTTATACAGATTCTGAAAACGTATGATGTTTCGCATCTCATGTATGAAGTCCATTTCCTGGTGAATGACCCATTCAAAATGGTCCAGTACTGCACCTAAATGAAGCAGGGCTATATCAGTAAACGCTTTTTCTATCAGAGTTATAATGTGGTGCAGGATGACAATATCTGAGCTGATAATATGCTCGATATTGGGACGGCGTATTTTTACTGCCACAGTCTCTCCACTCCTGAGTACCGCTTTATGCACCTGAGCAATAGAGGCTGAGGCGTCTGCTTCAGCGTTAAAACTGGAAAAAACCTGATCCAGAGGTACTCCCAGCTCATTTTTAACTATTTGCAGGGCATCCTGGCCTGGAAAAGGGGGAACCTTATCCTGCAGGTGTTCCAGTTCACGGATTAGCTCAGGGGGGAGAATGTCCGGACGGTTAGACAGTATCTGACCAAATTTTATGAAAGTAGGTCCTAACTCCTCAATAGCCAAGCGTACTCGGTGCCAGCGGGAGAGGTGTGGGTCTACCTGTGGAGTTCGGGCAGCCTTCAGCTTTTTCCAGCTCAGCACCCGATTGAGGCCGGTGATATCTACAAATTCTCCAAAACCGTATCTTACCAGAATCGAAATAATCTGCCTGTAACGATGGAGATGTTTTCGCCAGCTGCTGTTACTGTGGTTCATTCTGCCGCGGTAGTCCTGGATGCAGATTTTTTAGTTTTCTCTAAGGCAGCAATCCTATTATCCAGGTCTTTTAATTCTTTGGTAGTGGCTACATGCAGCTTTTCCAGGATACCTGTGACGACTTTTTCGATATAATTATTGAGATTTTCACGGGCCTTGGCGGTTTCTTCACTGGCCTTCTGGGCAAATTTCTTTCCTTCTTCTTCTGAAAGTTTCAGATCTTTGGATAGCTTGTCTATAGCCTTTTCTATAGCATCTTTACCCATAGAAATAAAACCCAGTCCGGTATAGAATGCCTTTTCCAGTGCTTCTTTCATATCAAGCCTCCTTGAAATTTTAAAATATTGGACAAAGTTATCTAATTTTAGATATTATATTCCAGGTAAAGGTTTTAGTAAATGTTTTTATTACACAGTCCTGTAAGAGATAATTAAAACATTAGCTTCACTGATACCTGGATTTTTCCGATATACTATTAATCGGGAGGGTGGAATGAGGTTTATTTCGGTCTTTTTTAGCATAATGTTTCTGGTATACCCGCTTTGCCATGCCCAGGACAATCAGGAATCTGAAGACCATGTAGTCGAACCGATTGAATACAGTGAACAGCAGGGAAAACTTCTTATAAAAGCTGCCAGAAAGGGTGACCTGGATGGTATCCGTTCCGCCTTAAACAAAAATGCTTTCGTTGATTATCAGGATCAGGACTCAGGAATGGCCGCCATACATTATTGTGCCATTAATGGCGATAATAATGCCATCAGAACATTGCTGGGCTGGGGTGGGGATATCAATCTGTATGCGGATAACGGATATACCCCCCTGCATTTTGCAGTAGAAAATGGATACGTGGAAACTGTACGGCTATTAACAGGCTGGGGGGCATTTGTGGATACTCCCGAGGAATTCCTGGGAAGGACACCTCTGTATATGGCCAGTGCCAGAGGTGATCTGGAAATTATGAGGAACCTCATATACTACAAAGCAGATGTTAATGTAAAAGCCTATTTCCGTAGTTATTCTCCTTTGCATATTGCCCTGGAAAATGAGCATTATGAAGCAGCAGAGTATTTACTGCAGAAAGGATCTTATCTGAATCCCTGGAGTGTGCGACAGCTCACCCCTCTGCATTGGGCCGCTATGGACGGAAAGTTACAAACCCTGGAATGGCTCATCAGTAAAGGTGCCAGTCTTGATGCTGTAAGTACAGAAGGGTATAATGCTCTCCATCTGGCTGTCTATTTCAATCAGCCGGAAATCGTAGAGTTTTTACTTACTACTACTCTGGATATAAATCAAAAGACCACAAAATCCAGTTATGATATACCGGAAAAGGTAACAGCCCTGGATATTGCCCGGATCAAAAAATACAAGAATATTCAAAAATTACTCATTACAGCTGGTGCCAGATAAATAAATTCAGTACTTTCTAAAAAATGGTGCCATGGTTTGACAGGCTTAACAGCATTACTTAAAATATTTGGCGTATTATCAGGGGGTAATCAGGTGTCATTTTGTGCTTTAAAGAATATTCAGGCTTAATGTGAAAAGATTTATACTTTCCTTTCTTTTGACCTTTCCAGGATTGATTTTCAGCAGCCCATCCCCTTATCATTTTATACAGTTGGGTATAGTTGCACCCATTTCCACTTTTGGTCAGGGGCCATTACAGCACAATTCTCTAGTCCTGCATCTGGGATATCTTGAAATGGACAAGCTGAGCGGTATAAGTATAGGCCCGATCACTGTATTGCAGGAAAGGGGCGCAGGATGGATGCTGGGACTTTATCAGCTGTCTGCATCTTCCCTGTGGGGGGTACAGATGGGGATAGCCACAGTGGCTGAAGGATTGTATGGTATATCCCTCAATCTGGCTAATATTAATTTTGGGTTCAACGGAGCAGGTGTGGAACTGGGCGCCTTTAATTTTAATGGATACAAATACCGTGGTCTGCAATTGGGTGCCCTTAATATTCAACCCGATTTCATGGGTTTTCATGCCGGCTGGCTAAATCAGTCGGATGTCTCCCGGGGAGTAGAGCTGGGTATTCTCAATTTAAACGGCGAATTTTCAGGTTTCCAGGCTGGAGCCATCAATATCATGGACCGGGGTCAAGGCGTGTCAATTGGGATTTTTAATTTAATCAATCATGATTCCATTATCCCCTTGGGGCTGGTCACGATTATAAAGGACCGGCCTGTATTTGTTGCTATAGGAGTGGATAGTGATAATCTGATTCACCTGGATCTTATTCACGGAGCACTTCAGGTCTATAATATCTATTCAGTGTCCAAGCTTTTGAATCATAACTTCTTTACTTTTGCCTGGGGGTGGGGCTATCAGACTACGGGAAAAGTTGTGGAATGGCATATCGAGTCAAAAATAAACGGTTTTATCTGGGACAGTCAGTGGAAAAACGATTATTCTTTGGAGCTGAAGACATTTGTGACTTTAAGAGCCTATGAACACTTTGCGGTGAATGTGGGGATTTCCTACCATCTCTTATTCAGGGATCCGGTTAATGATGCAGTTCTATTGTACATTCCAGCTGCTTCACGCGTAGGGCAGAGTCTGGTGTATCATTGGCCGGGGGTATTCGCTTCCTGGCAGTTTTAAAGTGCGGTCTGATCGTTTCTTTCGTCGTACATCATTTCCAGTTTTATACCGGGGTTTTCAGTCAAAAAGTTGTCGAAATCATGGGTACTGATGCGGTATAATCTTGCATACTCTTTGGCCACACAATCGGTTTTGCGCTGGTGGTTGCTGCCGTTTTCTGAAAAACGGGAAGCTATCAAATCTCCTCGGCTGTATTCTATACCAGTCTCATTCCCTTTACAGTCACACAACACTCCCTCAATGACCAGATAGACATTATCATTGGGATCTCCCTGATGAAAGAGAAAATCTCCCGGGGAGAGACTAAAGTCATGAACAATAGATTCCAGCTGAGTAATCTGTGATGAGCTTAGTTTGCTGAAATACCGGTTGGATTTTATAACATTCCAGCTTTCACCGTTACGCATTTCTGCTACCTGTTTAATATATGTCTCCACCGGTGTATGGCGAATCAGACGTAGAAAAGCTCCGGCTTCTATGGAATAGCTGACTACATGGGTAGCCGCAATCACGTCCGCGGATCGGGGGGTATTCTGAATAATGGATGCTTCTCCAAAATACTCATATGTACCGTATACCTTGTCTTCCACGTTTTCCAGGCCGCCAATGGAAACATTCCCCATAACTATCACATAAAATTTATCACCTACACTGTCTTTGCGGATGATATAATCACCCCGATTAAATTCTTCCTTTTTAACAATAAGGAGCAGGTCTTTGAACTTTTCCCGGGGGAGTTCATTGAAGATGTCTATTCGGGAGAAAACATCCAGGACACGGTAGGCTTCTTCATGGACGTGTTTTTCTACGCTGGGGTACAAAGTCTCCCCGATACCAAAACGTGCCAGTGTAAGATGAGTATCCTGGGGAAAATCCTTGGCAGCAATGTGATAGACTGTGATTTTTTTCTGAATTTCTTCAGGTAGGCTGTTGAGATAGGAAATGGGAGTATGCAGAGGGGGCACACCAGCTTCATGGTAGATAATATCGGCATCCCAGGGAAAATTGAGCAAATGGTCTCTTCTGGCCTGGGAAATGACCCCTTTTTCGAACATTTGGTTTATAATAGTGGGTTCATTTAGATGGTCGGAGCTGTACACAAAACTTTTATTCCTATATGAGAAGTGAAAAGCAACAGTGGGTATAGAGTGCAGGGAATAGTAGAAGTTAAATATTGCGCCATGAATATTATAGCTTTGATTCATTTTAACGGGAATAAATTCAAATAAAGTCATCAAAGTGGATATGGGCATCCGTGTCAATGCGGAATATTTTCTGAGAAAACTCTGCATCACTGTAGGAGTAGTGTAAACTTTAACCTTACCTTCTTCCAGAATCTTCTGGAATGTACCTGAGTCATGATCGGCATGGCAGTGTGTCAGAATAAGGGTGTCGATGAGTTTAGGGTTGACATTAGACTCACTGAGCCACTGAGTAGAGTTTACGGGAGGGTCGACCATTATTCCGGTTTTATTTATCCAGAACAGGAAGCCGGAGGTGTTCTGCTCATGGTCAAAACCATGGGATGGGCCCAGGCAGGTGATCCCAAACTCCGGAGTTTCAAATGGCTCCTGAAGTGTAGTACCCAGATCCAGATGGCCTTTGAATTCCATATGCTCCGGAACTTCAGCAATCAATTCCCCTTTATCATACACCTTCCAGCCTACACCGATCTGCGGAATTACTTTTACTTCGCCGATTTCAATACCTTCTTCCGTGATGGGCAGCAGATCGATCATCTTTTCCAGGCTGTTATCTCCCCTGAAATAATCCATTTCTGCTTTGATATCAGGTATACAGGAACCTTCCTGTATTTCTACTTCTTTATTAATATCTATTTTTTTAGGGCCGAAGGCTGCTTCATTTAATACAGTCTGCATATTGGTAACAAATCCAGGTTCTACATAAATTTTGCAGCGTCTTTTTAATATAAAAAAGTTAAAATAGATAGGAAATTCCACTTCGGCCATACTGATACCCTGGCTGGGATGAAAATGGTCATGGGGAAGAATAAATATCTGTGGAACACCCTGGGGTAAAAGTTTTGTGTCCTTAAGCGTCTCCGGAGGAGCCCCAAATTGTATATAACCGGCAGAACTGTCTACCAGATATCCTCCCCGCGGCAGGGCTGTGAGTACAGAGGTTAGTCCGGTCAAGCTTTGAATCTTTGCTATGTTAAACTCCCCATAAAAGAAATCCTTATTGTTATCGGTCAACTACCGTGCGTAACTGTATACCAGTATTTAAGGTATCTATTTTCAATAAAAAAACTAAAGTCAAGACAAACCAATCATGTGTTGCGAAATGATTTTCTTCATGATATTATAGTGTTAAGTAGTCACTGACATCCGGGGGGAGTATGGCGCACGACATTATAGAAGTAAAAAAACTCTATGCCAATATCGGTAAACTCATCACATCCACATTGGATCTGAATGATATTCTCCAGCAGATCATGTCGGAAGTGGACAGTTTCTTCTCTCCACATCATTGGTCTTTACTGCGGCTGGATCCTAACAGTGAAGATTTGTTCTTTATCATCGTCCAGGGAGTGGAGCTGGAAAAACTGCGGGAAATCAGACTAAAACCGGGTGAGGGGATCGCCGGGTATGTAGCTCAAAACCGACAGTCTCTCTGTGTATGCAATGTACAGGAAGACCCCCGCTTTTCCAGAAAAGTGGATGATCTGACAGGGTTCCAGACAGGCTCAGTACTGGCTGTACCTATCATATATCTGGATACTCTATATGGAGTTATTGAGATAGTAAAACCGGTAGAAGATAAAGACTGCTACACAGAGGATGATAAACTGGTTTTGGAGTCAATTGCGGATTTCGCCGCCATAGCTTTTGCTAATTCTACTGCTTTTTCTATTTTGGTCGACTTATCAGAGATGGACACACTAACCGGGTTTTTTAATCAGAATAAACTGGAAAAAACCATGGCGGCTTTAGAAGATCAGGTACATCACCAGCGCAGTCACGATAAAAAAGATCAGGTATTGGTAGTCTTTCTGGACCTGGATGATTTCAAATCTGTTAATGATACCTATGGACACTCCGCGGGGGATAGAGTATTAAGAGAATTCGCCCGGCGGCTGCGCAGTGTAGTCCGAAATAACGACATGATCTTTCGTATCGGAGGGGATGAATTTTTGTTTTTTATTACAGTAGAAGATACAGAAAAAGGCAATATAGTCACAGAACGCCTAAATAACGCCTTTCAAAGTCTTCAGCCCTTTCCTGTCAGCGGAAATATAGAGGTAAACTTCTCCTGGGGTATCAGCCAGGGTTCCTGTGCCCAGGTCCGAGAACTGGTACATCACGCCGATATGGATATGTACAAATTTAAAAATAAAAATAAAGAGTGAAAGAGGATACAAATGAAGATTCTTTCAATAATAATCGTTTTGATATTACTCACAGGAGGAGTGTTGTCATTAGTGGCTTATGGTGCTTCCAGACCCTATCAGGCCACTCTGCTGACAGCAATCAACTATCCCTTAAAGAGCTCTTACGCATTACTTACCAATGTCTGGGAGTATCCCCTGCTCTTAAATGGTGCGATGAAAGTTGACCTTGTGGGAACAAATGAACTGGGATTGCCGGTATGGAAAGAAACAGATGAAAAAAACAGTGAGTGGCTGTATCAATATCTGGAATGGAATGGAAGTAATCAGGTAAGAATGTCCTTACTCAGCAATTCCATGTATCATTACGGGAACTGGGTGTTTTCTCTGAGCGGCAATGAGAAAGTAACCTATATCGCCATAACAGAAAATAGCCAGTTCAGTAACTGGTGGTATTATTTGCGGGCAATGTTCTTTGGCCGGGATGCAGGTCTCAGAATAAAAATAAATGCTCTGGAAGAGAAATTCCCCATGCCATAAAAAAAACCGCCTGATATACAGGCGGTCTCTGGTATAGCCCCCTGTGGGACTCGAACCCACGACCTGCTGATTACAAATCAGCTGCTCTACCAATTGAGCTAAAGAGGCATAAAACAGGTGCATAGTATAGATAAAGGGTCTATATTTGTCAAATATTGCTCTCCAAGCTATACTAAAGAGTCAATTTGCAGGGGGGAACTATTATGAAAAGTTCAAAAATATTTTTCAGCATGGTACTGGTTATGACACTGGTGTCCTGTGAAACCGTACAGAACATCGTCAAGCCCAAAGACACACACTATAAATTCACAGATGATCCTTATGATACATTGGGAGTAGAGGATGCCAAACTCTACAATTATGTCTTCGCGCTTACCAAAAACAGACTAAAATATTATGTGGAAAACACCTTCAGTTCCTATCCCGATCTTCTGGGGCTGGTTCTGGAGCTTAAAGTCAGCGGTCATCAATCCATTTTTAAAAATATCGTGGAGAGCCCGGTGGTACGCGGCTGGCAGATCTATGATGAAGATATCATCGGACTGAATGACAAGGAAGTAGGAGACCTGAACCGGGGGACCTCACCGGAATGTGAGGTATGTAAATTTCCCAAGGTCCGTTATTATATCCAGGCCAAAGACAATAAGGCCCAGGTCTATGTCAGTTACTGGATACAGCAGTATAAGACCTATAATTTTGTTTACATACTTCAGAAACAGGGAAAAGACTGGACTTTTGTAGATAGTATAGAAAAGTAAATATCTGCTATGTCTTTGTCTCCGGTCTGGTTTGGACCACACAAAGTAGGTGTATCCCCACTCGCATTGAACCCAGATCTTCTACTCAGTGATGACGAGGTGCGGGGTAAGGCCCTCAGGGGTGAGTCTGTTTATATCGAGGATTTTCTCGATTCTTCAGGTCAGGGACTGCATTTTTCATTGAAAGTACCGGATTCCGGTATGCTTTTTCCACTGACAGCCGGAAATACTATATCTTATAGCGGACTTATCTATTTCCCGATACAGGAAGAAATCTCCCACAGTCTGAGCTTTCATCCCCAGGGCTTTCGCTTAACTAATCTTTTAAGAACCGATTCAGAATTTGAACACTTTAAGGTGGCGGGCAGATTCCCTCTGATTCTGTTTTCCCATGGTTATGAGAGTGAATTTCTGGTACATTCCACACTTTTAAAGATACTGGCCAGTCACGGATTCATAGTAGCCGCTCTTTTCCATGGAGATCGCCGTTTTGGTGATGATCCCATGGGTACACGGGACGAGTCCAGCCCCGTACGCCGGGAGCGCCTCCTGCTCAGAGGCCTGTCCCTGCGTGCCGCCCTGGACTGGCTGGCCAGGAGCCCTTATCACGATGCCATTGACTGGCAGCACAGCGGGGGTGTGGGTATTAGCTTTGGTGGAGCTTCTATGATGCTGCTGAGCGGCGCTCCTCTGGATATACCCGGGTATGACCCGGATATTTTACGGGATGCGCGTATTCATGCCGCGGCGGCCCAGGTCCCCTATATGGGCTCAGCAGGCTTCCGGTTATGGTCAGAAGACAGGGGTCTGTGGTCAGATGTGGATATCCCCTGGCTGGGGATTTCCGGCACTGCTGACAGCCTGGCTCCCCTGGAGAGTACCCGCCGGACCCTGTCTCATATCCCGCGCGACAGCTATCTGGTCAGTATGGAGGGGGAAGAACACTTTATGTCTGCCCGGGGACTTCGTGCCGCTGATACCTGGATCACCACTTTTGTAAAGGCCTTTCTGGCTGGTGATAGCACCGCCCGGTCGGCTTTTCGTCCCGGTGAGACCGCCGAATGCGGCATCATTAATACCCTGGAGATAGTATGAGTCAGTCAATGGAAGCAAAAGTCTATATTATCCCGTCACGTCTGAGAAGACGTCAGTTAATATTCAGTGTGGTCTTTGGAGCTCTGGGTATACTGTGGATGCTGGGTCCCCGAACGGAAGCCCTACAGTGGGGATTAGTGGTGTTTTTTTTGCTGGTATGGGCCTCCCTGTTGTGGTCCTGGGTCATACTGCCCACCAGGCTGAGCTTTGGTGCCGATAGTCTCACTGTGACTACCCTGCTGGGAAATAAAATCCTCTCCTATACCCATATATACAGTGTCAGAGTCATGGCCCAGCCCTTGTGGTGGGGAAGAAAGTACCCGGCTCTGCTCATCCGTTATGAGAAGAGGAATGTGCTGATAGCGGGGTTGGCAGAGGATAGTGCGGAATGGGAAGAGGTTAAGTCGAAAGTCGAAAGTCAAAAGTCGAAAGTTTGAGAAAAGCAGAGATTTTCATTTGTTTTCCCCTATCAATCGTTCCCGCATTTCTAGTACCGATAACCTGCTCATCGGGTCGATCCATTCCGGCGCGATAGCTGACAGCGGCTCCAGTACAAACAGACGCTGGGCGATATAGGGATGGGGTATGGTCAGACCGGGCTCATGGATCACCCGCTCCCCGTAGTACAGGATATCCAGGTCGATCACGCGGGGACCCCATTTTTCGGCACGGACCCTTCCCGCCTCGCTCTCGATACGGAGCAGGAGGTCCAGCAGCTCCCGGGGAGGCAGGGGCGTGGATAGCTCCGCCGCCAGGTTGACAAAATCGGGCTGGTCGGTGCGACCCCAGGCGGGGGTGCGTAGAGGAGGGGAGACGCTTACTATCTCCACCTGGCGGGACAGACTGCACAGCGCGGCTTTGAGAGAGCGGCCCCGCTGTCCCAGATTGCTGCCCAGGGAGATAAAAATGCGTTCAGTCATGCGTCCTCCTGACGGACCTGATTATAGGCCTCTGGCGGTAAAATGGCAAATCTTTGATTTTTCCCTCTTTTAGGATTAAAATATTGACCGCCTGTAATTTTAAATGTAGAATTTATGTTCCCTTAGCCACAAATCGCGAGAGAGGTGTGTTATGCCCCAGTTTTACCTGGATTTTGAAAAACCTGTAGAAGAGATAGAGAAGAACATCAATGACCTGACCCGCAGTGCCCGTCCTCAGCAGGGAGTGGATTTTTCCATAGAGATCACAGAGCTGGAAAAAAAGCGCGATACCGTGCTGGAAAATATCTACCGTAATCTCACCCCCTGGCAGATCGTTCAGATTGCCCGACATCCCGAAAGAGCCCTGTTCAGCGACTATGTCAAGCATCTTTTTACCAATTTTATAGAGATTCACGGGGAACGCCAGTTCCGGGACGACCCGTCTATCGTATGCGGCCTGGGTATGTTCCAGGGACGCAAGGTTATGATCATCGGTCAGGACAAAGGTAAAGATACCAAAGAGAAAATCTACCGTAATTTTGGTATGCCCCAGCCGGAAGGCTACCGTAAAGCGCTGCGTGCCATGCGTATTGCGGAAAAATTCAAGCTCCCCATTCTGACCTTTATTGACACCGCGGGAGCCTATCCCGGTATTGAAGGCGAAGAGCGCGGTCAGGGTGAAGCCATAGCCCGCAACTTATTTGAGATGTCGGGACTCAAAACCCCCATTCTGTCTCTGGTCATCGGAGAGGGCGGCTCCGGCGGCGCGCTGGGTATAGGCGTATCCGACCGTATCCTGATGTTATCCAACTCCTACTACTCCGTAATCGCTCCTGAATCCTGCGCCTCCATTCTATGGCATGACGCTACCCGCGCAGCTCAGGCTGCTGAAGCCCTTAAGCTGGTCCCCACCGAATTGATCAAGTTCGGTATCATCGAAGAAATCATCCAGGAACCCCTGGGCGGCGCGCACCGCGACATCTCGGGTACCATGAGCCGTGTAGGTGAAGCCCTCAAACGCAATCTGGACGAGCTGGTCCGTATCTCCCCCGTCCGTCTGGTACAGAAGCGCTACGATCGTTTCCGCAAACTGGGTGCCTGGGAAAAGCAGAAAACAATTTAAAGGAAAAAAGTGGAAAAAAAGGGCCAAGCAGAGGGTGAAGGATTTTCTCCTGAATGGTACTTATATTCCAATTCAAACTGTCATTACAATTAATAGATAAATTGCAGAAAGCTTTAAAAAGCATCCTCGCTGCATTCACAACCTCAGCGGGCTCCGCGTTCTCAGCGGTGATGGCACGTGAGTCTTTTCCGATATAATCCACAAAAGTCGGCTCTCATCTGATTTTCTCAATACTTTCGCAGAGCGTTAAACACAACGGCACCGCCGACAAGGTCGGGGTATCGCCTCTTTTTCTTTTTCAGTTGATGTAGTGGTCTGACCCTATCACGTGAGAAGGGACAACCGCCCGAGGGGGCACGCTGGTGGGATGACCCTCAGCGGCGGAAGACGCCTCCACTAAAGAGCTATCGATAGTCCTGCCGGGGCTAACCAATCTCCCGATTTAAGTATTTTTTAGACTTGTCTGGACATTTGAGATGTCTTTACTTTTCACTTACAACTTGATACTGCTCCCCCACAGAAAATGCCCGCCGGTGGGGGGTGGCGGGCATTTCTGGATTTCCTCATCTTTTGGAGGTGGAGTAGAGGAGTGTATGTATAATAAGAGCGGGTGGGCCCGGGTGAGGTTAGAAGGGGAAAAAATATTTTTTTATTTTAATGTGGCCGGGCCATTTTTGACGGGAGGGGCAAAACAGGTTATAATCCTATGATTTATTTTTATACCATAGGAGGCAGAGATGGCTGATCTGGCTAGTGAACTCATCGCGATGGAGAACCACAACTCCCTGTTTGAGCAGGAGATACGCAGTCTGAAAGTACCCGTGATCAAGTCTTTCATCAAAGACGGTAAGATCGTCCCTACATCCTTTAAGGAGACCAGCAAGGTGCTGGGCACCAAGGACGTGGACAAGGTCAGCCAGGCATTTAAAAAATCCGTGGGTGTGACCGGCAACAAAGTGCTGGAAGCCAAAGAAGGTGTACCCTCTGTAACCGGCAAACGGGTAGCAGTGCTCTTTTCCGGCGGCCCCGCCTCAGGCGGACACAACGTGGTAGTAGGCATCAAAAAAGCCCTGGGCAGCGGCAATACCCTCCTGGGTACCAAAGCCGGCCCCAAGGGACTCCTGGCCGGGGATTTCTTTGAGATCACCGATAAGGCCGTGAACAATATCATCAATACCGGGGGTTTTGACTTCCTGGGCTCCGACCGCACCAAGATCAAGACCGAAGAGCAGTTTGCCCAGGTCAAAAAGGTGGTCAAGGAACATAAGCTGGACGCCATCATCGTGGCCGGCGGAGACGACTCCAATACCAATGCCGCAGTGCTGGCTGAGCTCCTGTTTGACGACGGAGTGCAGGTCATCGGTGTGCCCAAGACCATCGACGGCGACCTCCAGATAGGCGACATCCTGCCTATATCCTTTGGCTACGACACCGCTACCAAGATCTACGCGGAAGTAGTGGGCAATATCCTCCAGGATACACCCAGCTCCCGTAAATACTGGCACTTTATCAAGCTGATGGGACGTTCCGCCTCTCATGTAGCCCTGGAAGTAGCCCTGCAGGTCAAGCCCGCCGTGGCTCTGATCAGTGAAGAGATCCTGGAAAAAGAAATGAGCCTGGATCAGATCATCAAGCAAATCGCCGACATCGTGGCCAAGCGCCAGGCTAAAGGCATCAACCACGGGGTAGTGCTGATCCCCGAAGGCCTGATCGAATTTATCCCTGAAATGAGGGTAATGATCGAAGAGCTCAATGAAGTGATCGCCAAGTATTCTGCAGACCTGGATGAACTCCATGTATCTGAAAAGAAAGATTTTGTGTATAAGCGTATGGGAGCGGAGAGTGCCCGTCTCATGGCCTCCCTGCCCAGCCAGATCGAGAACATGCTGCTCCTGGAAAGGGATAGTCACGGCAACCTGCCTGTGTCCCAGATTCCCACTGAGACCCTGCTCATCGAAATGGTAGAGCAGCAGCTCTCCCTAATGAAGAAGCACGACGATGAAGTAAAGCACCTCAACCTCAGCGCCAAGGAGCTGGAAAACTTTAAAAAAGCTAAATTTTCCACCCTCAACCACTTCTTCGGCTACGAAGGACGCTGCGGCGCTCCTACCTTGTTCGACGCCGCCTATACCCTCAACCTGGGCCTGATCGCCGGCTCTCTGGTACTGGACGGCCGCACCGGCTATATGGCCGGCATGTCTGATCTGGACAAGGGCGGCAAGGTACTGGGCATCCCCCTGACCGGTCTAATCAATATCGAACGCCGCCACGGCGCCGATGAGATGGTGATCGAAAAAGCCCTGGTCAAACTGGACAGCCCCGCCTTCAACTTTTTCGCCCGCCGCCGCGACGCCTGGGCCGATAGCGATGTGTTCGCCTCTCCCGGACCCCGTCAGCTGTGGGGCCCCTCGGCTCACCAGATCCCCTATACCGTGGCCCTCAACCGTGACTACCCCAATCTGAACTTTAACATGGGTGAAGCCATGGATCTGACCAAGTAGATTATGTATTTGTAAAAGATGAGACGCCTCCCGATGAGGGGGCGTTTTTTATTTGTCACAATATAGGATACCAACAATATCAGGTTCAGCCCTATTTCTGGCGGATCGATCATTTATTTTCATTTAATCCGGTTTATATGATAAAAACTGATTTATGTGGTACACTTAACCTATCAATTCAGGAGGAATATATTGATGAGAAATGCAGTATTTATAGCGGCGATCTTCAGCGTCATTTTTACTTTTTCCTGCGCCCCCCACCAGGGAGGGGACGGTCTTCCTGAGGTATCCGACTATCCCATCGTCACTAACACCGGCCCATCCTATTACGTGGACAGTCAGTCGGGGAATGACAGTAATGACGGCCTGTCTCAGGGAGCTCCCTGGCAGAGTATAGGGCATCTCAACAGTCAGACCTTATCCCCCGGCTCTTCAGTCTACTTTAAACGGGGTAGTGTATGGAGAGAACGTGTCCAGGTGCAGAGCGGGACACCTCAGGGCTTTATCCTTTACGGTGCTTATGGTACCGGCCCTTTACCGGTCTTCCTGGGTTCGGTCAGTATGACAAATGCCGGTGACTGGACAAATATTACAGGACAGCCAAGTGAATGGGTTTCTACTCAGACTTTTTCCTTTGATGTGGGTAATATTATTTTTAATGACGGAGAGAGCTGCGGTCTTAAAAAATGGAGTACTGCAGATTTAACCTCGAATGGGGAATATACATTTTATTCCAATACCCGGCAGGTAGTACTTTTCTACACCGGCAATCCAGCCTCGGCTGGATATACCAACATCGATCTGGCTCTCAACCAGCATATGTTTTATGTGGGTGCCCCCCTGGAAAACAGAGGACTGCAGGGTGTGAGTAACATCATCTTTGAAAATCTGGCCCTCAAGTACGGCGCGGCACACGGCTTCGGCTTTAAGAATGCTCAGCATGTAGTAGTGAGGGGATGTGAGATTTCCTGGATGGGGGGAGGGCTGCTCCATATGGATGGAGCGACGCCGGTGCGCTTCGGTAATGCCATCGAGTTTTTTAACAGCGATGCCTACTGTGAAGTCTACGGCAACAAGATATGGGAGATTTACGATACTGCCATTACTCCTCAGAATTCCACCGGAATAGTTCTTCTGAAACATATTTTTATGCACCATAATATCATGTGGAACTGCGGTCTGGCCTCCATCGAACTATGGTGTAGGTCCAGCGGCTCTTTGGTCACCAATATCCGCTTTGAAAATAATACCTGTGTGGATGCAGGTATGGGATGGGGGAGGCAGAGACCAGATCCAGGTGGGTATCAGGTACTGATGGCTAGTACCTATGCTGATACAGGGAGCATCTTTTTCCGAAACAATATCTTCTCAGGAGCGTCGCGCAGCATGCTGGTAGTAAGCCAGAACTTTAATAATTTCAGTCAGGCAGTGCTCGACTATAATCTGTGGTATAGCCCCACTAATACCATCCTGTACACTCTCTATACCGACCCTAACGCGATAATCGTTACCACGGTATATAGTACCAATACCAATGGCTTCAAGTCTGCTACGGCCAAAGAGACCCATGGTATATTCATTGATCCATTACTAAACGGGGACTTTACACTGCAGAGTGGCTCCCCGGCAATCGACGCGGGAGTAGACAACGGTTATACCCGGGATTTTAATGGGCAGATAGTACCTAACGGGGGATTTGACCTGGGAGCTTTAGAATTCTAAATTAAACTGCTTTTCTGAGACCGGTGAATTTGCTTCACCGGTCTTTTTTAATTTTAAGTTGTCATCCGTTGAATTTGGCAAAGAATTATTTCTGTGTTAAAATTATTCCATGCATGAAAGGAGTATCCTATGAAGAAGGTTCTGGCTGTCCTTATTCTTTTATCCCTGTACTGGAGCGGCTATGCCCAGCAGAAAGATAGCGACACCAAGGAGCCGCCTTCCAAGATTGTTCTGCCGGATATCAAGCTGACTATTGAAGATGAGAGTGAGATGCCTTTGTTTTCCAACGAAAAGGATCTCCTCTCAGAGACAACTCCCGATGCCAAAAGAGTAGACATAGAGGAACTGGCCACTACCAAGGTCAGTGAAAGGATAAAACTGGAATTAATGGAAGACCGTAAGAAGGAAAGCTTTTCATTGTCCACTTTCAAGCTCTATTACGGCAGTTTTCAAAATCTCATCATAGATTTTAATTTTGGCAAAAGCCTGGGGGAACTGAACTACCTGATCACCTATCTGCGCAACAAAAGAGATAGTCTGGGCTATATGGGCACCAATTATTTTAATACTGAGTTGGCACTGGATGATCTTAATCTGGATTTTATCTATGGGGTGGGAGATACCAGTGACCTCAATGCCACCTTTGGGTATTATGAGAGGAGTATAGGGCTTCATTCCAGTCCGGTAAATATTTCCGAACAGAAACTGCACCTCCCGGTCAAGATCAACCTGCTGTATCACGGTGAAAACAACTACAAAGTCACTGTGGGTACCTATATGGATTATCTGGCTCTGAGCCACAAATCCACCACTACCGAGACTCTAAAGGAGCTATGGGAAACCGGTCTGAATGCTAAATTTGAAGCCAACTGGAGCAGAGACAATTTTTTAAAGACAGATGGTGATTTTCACTTTTCCAGTCTGCTCACCAATCAGCAGTATGAAGGGGGCCTCAACCTGGTAGCACGATTTACTATTCTGAGATCCCTGGCTCTGGAATTGGGGGGAGGACTACGTCTCTATACCTACAAAAGCCTGTTTATCTACCCCGACCTGGCCCTGATCTATAAATACAGCCAGATTTTTAATCTCAAAGCGGGAATTACCGGTGGCTACAAAAAATACGATGCCGAAGCCATACTGGGCCATAACCAGATAGATCTGACCCAGGCCGATCCTGAAGAAAAAAATGATTTCCGTTTATCCATAAATTTCAGCCCGGTTAAATTCGCCACCCTGAGATCTGCTTTATCCTATCAGGTGTACCATTCCTACCTCAACATAAGCTACTCCGGACTGACAGATCTCTACAGTATGCAAAACCTTACTAATGTTAATGTACTGGAATCAGAGACCATACTGGAGTTTATGTTCGGTGAAAGGCTGGCCTTGAACATGAGTTACCGTTACCGCCTGCCTTCCCGGGATGATCTGCTGTTTTTTGCTCCACACACTGCCTCCATACTGCTGGAATACAAAAACCAGGAAAGCGGCACGGAGATCTCTACCAAAGTCAATTATAAGGATATAGAACAGGTGGTTTCTTCTGTCTATCAGGCCAGCGCGGTGATCTGGGACGCATCTTTTTCCCAGAGCCTGACCCCGGAAATCTTTCTGGATTTAAAAGTTAATAACATTTTGAACCAGAATGACTATGAAAAATCGCAGGTACCCAAAGGCGGCTTCTCCATTAACGGGGGTATCCGTATCTTACTCTGATTTTTTACCTGTGGGGGGTGAAATACCGGAGTGTGGAAATGAAAAAAAGTCTGCTGGTGCTAATGATTCTGGTTCTTAGTCTCCCCTCATGGGCGGATACGACCCGGGGTGATGCCCTGGTCAATTGTATCCATCTAATCGATGACTCTGCCGTTCTTATTTATTTTCCCAGCCGTCTCCTGGATCAGAGAAGCGCGGTGTTTCTGCGGGTAGGGGATGTGGACAGTGCTGTCAAAAATACGGTCTTCCTGCCGGGGGTACAGCTGATAAATTCCGCGGGCTTTTCCTTTTCCTATTATTATGGCCGCCCCCTGGGCACGACTCCCGCCATGATGGCTAATCCCAGCCTCGGTTTTACCGCAGCCAATTATTCCGCTCCGGTCAGCCTCATCTTGGGTAAAACGCTGGGCAGTTTGAAGCTGGGACTGGGCTATATTCTGGGCATCTATTCCACGGATAGTAAATTGACAGCGCCGGACGGAACGTTGTCCAATACTATGGTGTCCAGTTATCAACTGCACCAGCTTCAACCCTCCCTGACTATGTCTCTGGGAAAAGCCACACTGGATGCCAGTCTGCTCCTGGGTATACACTTCCTGAACAATTCAGAAAAGACCGCGTTCAATACCAATCAGACCAGCCCGGCTTCCTTTTTTCAAAGCCTGGGCCTGCAGGCTCAATATACCCTGCCTCTATCGGCCCAGCTCAGTCTGGCTGTGCGGGTAGGCAGCGCCCTGTCCAATCTGGGATATAGTGCTGTCACCGGTTCAGGATCGACCAATGCCGTGACTAATAAGTCTGTCCGGCAGCAGGCCCAGATCGATTTGACCGCGGGCCTGAAGTATTCCGCGGCACCCAGTGTGGATATCTTTTTCGATATGCTGGCTGGGTACCATGTCAATTATCAGCAGAACAGCACCGGTACCAATATCACTTCTACCACCGATAACCGGTATTTCATACTGCCAGTGTCTACCCGCCTGGGCATAGAATTCAGCAAAGCAGCCTGGTCATTCCGCCTGGCAGTCAGGACGGCCATGTCAGCCACCCAGACCCGGGCTGGTGCAACTACCACTACGGTCTTTGGCCCTCTGGTGACCCGGGCTATGATCGGCCTGGGCTGGCAGAAGGGAGACTGGACAGTCAACGCGGTGATAAACCCCGCATTATTCAATGATACTATATTTATTATTTCAGGCGCCGGAGTACAGCCTGTCCTCCAATTATCAGTAAATTATCTCTTTCCTGACAAGAAAGCGGTTAATAGCAAAGGGGACGGCAGTCAATAACAAGGAATTTGTGATAAAAAACCTGCCTAATATTTGCAGTCAGAAATTATTAGGTGTATAATTGATTTATGTTTGAAGGTGAAAACAGGATACACAATTTAAATAAAAACAATTTCATAATAAGGAGTGTGCGTATGAAAAAGGTGTTAGTTGTATTGGTTCTTTTAGTTTCTGTGGTTATTTCCGGATTTGCGACACTGGATATTCCACAAAGGGAATTAGCGTTAGGTCAGACTATTTTGGCTGATTATTATGCTTTTAATGTATTTCCCTCTCTTCTTCCACAGGAAGATAGCCAAGTTTGGATGACTTTCAGAGATGGTGTAAATGTTTTTGAAAATGTTGCCGTATTCTGTAAAAAATCTGAAATGTTTAATCTTTTTTTGGTACATGATAATTTTGTTACCGGTGTGCCAACGGTTAATTTATTATTAAGTCAGGTTCAGTTTGGTACTGGCCCTTCCGTTAATTTTAATTATTCACAATCTTATCAATCTCCACTGAATATGGGATATGCTATTTCCTTGGGTGCTTTAGGCTTAGGGATTCTGTTGGATTACCAATATTACAATGAAAAATCAAAAACATATGGAGCTACAACAAATATCCTGGATGTAAATAACTCAGTATTTGATATTCGTCCCGGACTTAGTTTAGATTTAGGAAAAATTAAAATAGATGCAAGTGTCCCTATGCGATTAAATTCACTGAAGTATGTTGATACAGTAGATGGGCCAACCACTACCAACAGTGTGAGTGTTTCAGTACCTTTTGTAAATAATATTGGTTTGGTTGCAAGAGCTCAATTATCTGCTTCAGATGTATGGGATTTTGGTGCATGGGTTAATGTATTAGCAACTACTCTTAATGGCTCTTATGAGGATAAAACTGCAGGAGTAAGAACTACACAATCTTATTGGGATGCAGTCACATTCAATTATTCAGCAACTTTAGGTTTGAAATGTACTCCATCTGAAAAAATGAAAATCTATTGTGATATCTCATTTGGGCAAAATATTGCAAATGGTGGTAAAAGCGCGAATTATATAGATGGAGCACTAAACGGAACTGTTACAACAAATAATATAGTTACTACTACCACTTTAATACCAACAATGAATTTTGGTTTTGAAATCACATTAGGTAAATTTAAACCACGTCTGGGGATTATTAATAGCTATACTCAAACTAAAACACTTATTCCAGCCAGTAAAAATGAATCATTTCTACAACCTGTTGGCTCTCAGATGATTACAGCTGGTTTGGGAATAGAGTTAGGTGACTTCACTATTGATGCTACACTCGCAACTGGCGCCAATACACTAGTTGCAGCATTAAACAATCCACTAATGATACCTTCAACAATTCTGGGTGGTACTGCTCCTGCGGTTACAACTGTCTTCAGCACCGTTGAAGTCAATTACCGTTTCTAATAGTTCTAAATTTTCATTCACAAGCGGTCCTGCGGGGACCGCTTGTTTTTTTTATTTTTCTGCGTTCTTAGTGTATGATATAGTGTCTTCAGGAGGCAGTCATGCGTCGTTTCTTCACACTTTTATTTCTGGTCAGTCTATACTCTTCTCTTTCAGCGGTGGAGTTTATGCAGCCTTCGGAGATCCGGCCCGGCATGAAGGGCTACGGCCTGTCCGTGTTCCAGGGTTGGGAGCCGTCCCGTTTTGAAGTCGAGGTCATCGATGTAATGCGCAATAAGCTCACCGGGGGAGACATCATCCTGGCCAGAGTCAGCGGCGCCGGCCTGGAAAAATCAGGTGTGATAGCCGGGATGTCCGGATCGCCTGTATACATTGACGGCAAGCTGGTAGGGGCCCTGGCTTTTACCTGGGCCTATGCCAAGGAGCCTCTGGCCGGTATCACTCCCATCGGCATGATGCTGAATGAAAAGGCCAATGCCGATACAGGCTACTATGACGATTTCAGCCAGTTCAGACGTATTTCTACCCCCCTCACAGTCTCCGGTATGAACAGTGAAGCTCTAAAATACCTGCGTACCGCCTTGTCCAATCAGGGCTTTATCTTCACTGAGGGAGGCGGCACGGGATTCCAGGATGTCCGCTATGACAGCCTCAAGCCGGGCGACTCAGTATCCCTGAATCTGGTGGATGGGGACCTGGATATTTCCGCCATCGGCACGGTTACCCATGTGGATGGCAAGGATGTCTATATCTTTGGACACCCTATGAGTCAGGCTGGGAATATCAGCCTGCCCATCTCCCGATCTTATATTTACACCGTGATGCCGTCTTCCGTCTTGTCTTTTAAGATGGGCGCGGCCTCTTTGCCTCTGGGGGCGGCCCTCTTTGACGGACAGACCGCTGTATATTGTGAGCTGGGCCATCCTGCCGGTATGGTGCCGGTCAGTGTAGCCGTCCGCACCTGGCAGAACAGCCACACCTATCATTACCGTGTAGCCGCGCACCCCGATTATTTCTCCAGTATGCTTTCCACCACGCTGGTGTCTTCTCTCACCGCTAATGCCGGACTGATGGATGAAAAATCCATCACTTTGTCCTATAGGATTGAGGCGGAATACCAGGGACAGCCCTACATAATCACCAATCAGTTTGTGTATTCCTTTGTGCCCGCTTTTTTTGAGCTGTATTCCATGATGATGGACCTGGATTATCTGTTTTCTACCTTCAGCTTTGCCCGTTTCGGCGATGTGACAGTCAAAAAGGTAGATTTTAAAATCGACGTGGACAAAGGCGTGAATTTTCTCAATATTGAAAATGTGATTTCGGACAAACAGGCCTACAAGCCGGGGGAAACGGTACGCCTCACTGTGATGATGAAACAACGGAAATCCTCTTATCTGAATAGTGAACTCAATCTGACCCTGCCCAAAACCCTGGAGGACGGCAATTACCGTATCTTTGTGGGCAATGATTTTGTGCGCGACTACCAGGTATGGAAGCTCTTTCCCCACGTCTACCAGATCGATTCCATGCAGGACCTGGTCAGGGAGCTGAGCAAACCCTCAGATGCCCGCAAACTGAATGCCTTTTTCATAGATTATGATAAGGGCATGGTGTACCAGGATAACAAGCTGGATGCTTTTCCCGAGACATATATCCGGCTGCTCAATGTCAGGAATGATCAGGGTAAGTATTTCCAGTTTCCCAGGGTTGTAGAAGCGGATACGGAGATGTCGCTGCCCGTCAACGGTTCCGGCTTTGTCAATATACGGGTCCTGGAAAACACTATCAAGAAGGTGAAATAATGGACAATTACGAATCCATCCAGGATGAACCTGTCATCGACCGCTTCTGGACGGTGCCCAATGTCATCTCGCTGGCCAGGCTGGCCATGGTCCCCGTCATCATCTGCACACTTTTTCAAAAGACGGGCAGGGGGGATTTGTGGTCCTTTTTCCTGATCGGCATAGCCTACTGGTCTGATTTCCTGGACGGCTTCATCGCGAGGCGCACCGGCCAGGTGAGCCGTTTCGGCAAGATCATCGACCCGGTGTGCGACAAGGTCATCACGGTAGCCCTGGCGGTCAGCCTGTTCATAATCGGCAAACTGCCCCTGTACTTCTTTTTGATCGTGCTCTTGCGGGATATCCTCATCTCCATCGGCTCCTGGGTAGCCATGCGTCAGTCGCATAAACTGCCACTGCCTCTCATCTGGGGCAAGCTGTCCACCTTTGTGTACGGTATCGTCATCGCGTTTTACCCCCTGTATCATTCTCCCATCCTGGATACCGCCCCGGCCTGGATACCCCCGGTGGTCAATGCCACCGTCCTGTACGGTACCTGGCTGTCCAGCGCACTGATTGTACTGTCCTTTGTCATCTACACCATTTCCTATATCCAGAACGTCAGTTCACAAAAAAAATCCGCCTGAACCCCAACCCTTTGCGTATTTCCGGGTATAATTAATAAGCAAAACAGGACGGGAATCACATGAAACGGTACTGGGAACGCTGGAAGATCTTTCTCTCCGCCCGGAGCTCTACTGCCATCCGGGAAAAAGCCCTCCACTACATCTGGGAGCAATACCGGCGTCCCCTGGGGTGGTATATCCGCAGCCTGGATCATAGGACATCGGTGGATGACACCATCCAGGAAGTACTGCTCAGAGTATGGGAGCGCATGGAGGACTACGATCCGGCCTGGGCCTTTTCCACCTGGATCTATACCATCACCCGCAACCTGGTACGCAAGTCTCCCCGTCTGGAATGGCAGCCCCTGGACGAAAACATCCCGGATGAAAAACCGGATACAGCGGATATGGTCCAGCTCCGGGACGACCTGGCCCGGACCCGCCGCTACCTGGACAGCCTGGAGGAAACGGATGCCAGGATCGCCTTTTTCCGGTTTTATGAGGGGCTGTCCTATCAGGACATAGCGGCTATACTGGAAATGCCGCCCGGTACGGTCAAATACCGGGTACACGCCATACGCAAGGGATTAAAAAAAAGCATGGGGGGCCATGATGAAAAGGGATAGATTATTAAAACAGGCCTGGGATCTAAAAATAGCGTCCGGTACCCCCGGGCCGGAGTGGGAAGCAGTCAGCGCGCGGCTGGTTCCCCGCAGGAGATCGAATCGTACCGCTTGGCAAAACATCCTGGCCTATGCGGCAGTACTGGTTATGGCTGCAGGGCTGTTTATTACCGGACCGAGAGAGTCGGCTCTTTCCCGCGTGTGGGTCAAGGTACTTAGCCGGCCTCAGATACAGGGAGACTCGGCCCTATTGCGGAAATCGATACCCTATATGTTTAAAAGGAGGGAATTATGAAAAAGTTGTACTGGATCTGGCTGATACTGGCCCTGGGGCTGATTACCGGGGGATGCTATCTGGCCTCCGGGGACCTGAGCATTTATGGGGATCTGGCAAGTTTTATCCTGACCGTGGTCCTGGCCATTCTGCTGGGCTTCACATCCAACACCCCGGCTGAGATCGCGGGTTACTTCCGTCAATCCCGCCGGGACACCGAACTGGATGCCGAACAGGCCCGCCGGGGAGTGGTATATTTCCGTTATATCCAACGTACCATCATTTTCTTGGGCATCCTGTGTACCTTTATTGGAATTGTGGCAATGCTTCGCTCACTCGGACCAAAAAATCCGGATATTTCCTGGGGTAAAGGGTTTGGCACCGCTATAATCACCACCCTGTACAGTCTGGTATTCAGCGTGGTCTTCACCCAGCCCTTTATCACCGCCCTGGAAAAGAAACTGGCTTCGGGCCGGGACTAGGGGGAGTATATGTTTAAAGGATTCTGGTTATGGATACTGCTGGCCCTGGGTATGCTGGGCGGGGCGTTTTACCTGGCAGCAGGTGAACTCTGGATATTCATAGACTTGGCCAGTTTTGCGGTGGCCATAGTCCTGGCGGTCCTCATCAGCTTTACAGCCCATTCTCCCCGGGAGATCGCGGGCTACATCCGCCAGTCGAGAGATAGTATAGACCTGGACAAGACCCAGGCCAGCCGGGGGATCGTCTATTTCAGCTATCTTCAGGCCATAATTATTACTTTTGGGCTGATGTTTACGGTGATAGGCCAGGTGGCGATTCTGGGAAATCTGACCAACGATAGTTCGGTGTTCAAGGGATTTTCCACTTCTCTGATTACCAGCCTGTATAGCGTGATATTCAGCCTGGTGATCACTCAGCCATTTATCGGGGCGCTCAAAGCCAAACTGGCCCGCGCCGGGGAGGCGGTATGAAGAAAAACTCCTGGATCATGCTGCTGGTGGTATTTGTACTGGTCGCTTCGGGCATGTTCCTAGCCTCGGGAGATATGAGTATTTACGGCGATCTATTGACCTTCGGCGTGGTGATCGTCCTGCCTGTCCTGCTGACCCGGGGCTTTCACCGCTTCCGGGATGTTCCCGGGTATTTCCGTACTGCACGGGAGACTACTGATCCCGGTGAGGACCAGGTACGTGTAGCGGCGGAATATTTCCGGCGCCTGGAGCTCCTGACCGTGGTATCTGGTATCGCTATGCTGTTGGGCCAGTTGATATTCCTGATACGGCTGCTGGCGGAACGTCTGAATCCCGGACCCGATTTTTACAAAGGGGTGGGGATGGCCATGGGCTCGATACTGCTGTCCATAGTCTATACCTTCCTCCTGGTCATCTTTGTCACCCAGCCCCGAATCGCGGCCCTGGATAAAAAAATCGCGGGAGGAGGCCAATGAAGCGTAATTCCTGGATAATGACCCTGTCCGTGACCCTCCTGGTGGTGGTAGGCATGTTCCTGGCCTCCGGTGACCTGTCCTACTACGGAGATGTGGCCAGCGCGGTCCTGGTGGTATTTTTGCCCTTAGTGGTCCTGTTCGCCGCCTACACCCCCCAGCAGATAGTTTCCCATTTCGGGGCCTGCCGGGAAAAAGAGACAGATGAAGCCTCGGCCCGTGAAGCCCTGGTGTTCTTTGAAAATTACCGGCGGACTGTGCTGTTTTCCTTGCTCATCCCCTTGTTCATAGGGACGACCGCCATCCTGCGCTGGCAGTGGACGGACGACCCGGAACGCCTCTCCCATATCGGCAAAGGCCTGGGGACCATCATGCTGTCCGCGATCTATGGTACGGCTACTCTGGGTCTCATCATCCTGCCCCGCCTGTCGGCATTGAAGAAAAAACTGACGCAATAATGTCGCTATCAGCCCTTTCCCAAAGTGGAGAGGGCTTTTTTTACGTTTATTTGGCTGGTATACGTCTCCCCCGGGTCGACCGCCAGGCCTCCCACTATGGTGCCCCCTCGGGCCTGAAGCCTTTCAGACCGGGCGTAGCTATACACAGGATGATAGGTCTTACACTAAAGGTGAGCCTGAGGAGAGAGACGGCTGGTGATCTCAAGGCCGGGGATTAGGAAAGGGTACAGGACTTGGACTACGGAGTTTTTAAAGATGCTCGGGGAGATGCTCCAGGGCTTCACTGAGGCTGGAAAATCCCCCCAGGTAGGCTAGTGCCGTGGGATGCGGTGAGACATAGACCTCCGGGTGCTCCAGGATGGATAGATTGCGGGTAGGGGTGTAAAATAACAGCTCGGAATAAGCTTTGAAGGGCAGCGGAGCATGAGCGCGCCGGCCCACCGCGTCGATACGGTACCATTCCTTTCGGTCGGCATAGTATACCGCGTTCAGTCCATGGACAAACTGTATTGATTTCTGAACCAGGGTCTGGTAGCACAGACCGGCCGGTATACCCAGAGCCCGCAGCAGCGCCGCCAGCAGGTGGGCCTTGGCCATACACAGCCCATGCCCGTTGAGGAGGGTTTGAGAGGCGGTGACGGAGATGACCTGTTTCTCAGCTATGTCCACAGAGTGTGCCACGTGGTCGCGTACCCAGAGGTAGCAGTTCTCTATAGATTCAGTTGTAGTCTTACCCCTGAGAGCCTGTGCTTTTTCCTGTATGGCCGGATGCGTAAAGTTTATAACAGCATCGGAGGCCAGGTAGGCCTCCGATAGGGGTTGTAAAAGTGTCAGGGTCATGGTTTAAGGGGGAACAGTCCGTTGGTCTGGGTCCAGTCTATCCTGTAATGGATAGCAGAGGCCAGATGTTCCATGTCCTCGTCAGAGTGATATTCCATCCCGGCATTGGTCAGGGTGACTTTTCCCGCTGGATCCTTGATAAAACGTACCGCGGCATGGTGAGACGCGATTAATTCTTTAGTAGATTGCCCCTGGTTGTCGCTGGTGTCAATGTCCCCGTTACAGGCGCAGATGTAGGTATTGGTGGGAGACAGTACATTTACCACAAAGGCTGTACCCCTCACCGCGGCGAAAGCGATATCGGTTTCGACTTTAAAAGTCTCTCCGCGGGCCTTTATATCAGCCAGGGCATAGCCTAGTTTTCCCTGTGTGATACGGATGGATTTCTGAAGTTTGTCCAGGTGAAGAATGACGTCAGATTCAGGAGAAATCACAATGATATTGCGTGTATTGAACAAAATCTCACAGGAGGAGTCTTTGCCTGTCACGATGCGGTCTCCATCATGAATTTTATCGTCAGGCTGCATCTGTTTACCATTTATTTCAATGGATCCAATAGTGAGGTAGAAAGTAGGAGCTTGGTTGACAGGGTCAGGTTTAGCGCAGCCGGATAAAATAAACAGTAGAACTATTGCTGAAAGAATAGTTTTCATAAGAGCCTCCCTTTTATTGTTAATATTGTAGACTTGTATCCTGTTCCAGTCAATAAAAGGGCCTTAACATATTGGATAGAAAAAAGTACACAAAACACCTGTGTACTTAAGAAACAGTTGTGTAATATATACACAAAAAGAAGCCCCCAGGGATGTTATTTAACTCTATATCAGGTATGCAAATAAAAATAAATGAATGTGGCACGATTGTTGCATTATATATGCAACGTGATCTTATTTTGGGGGATTATAGCCTGGATTTATTCCAGGCTTTTTCTTTGGACTGCTCAGTCCGAAAAATTCAGGATAGTCATCAGATCAGACAGGCTGATATTATTGAAATCTTTTTTCTGAAGAGCTTTTAAGCCTTCTACTATGATCAGGGAATAATATTGTTCTTTACGGAGAATTTTATATTGTTTGGAATAGAGGGTATTGATCAATTTACTGATTTTATTATTCTGGTCGAAAAAATGTATAGTCTTTTTGCTTTCCATGCTGTCAGATTGAAAACTTTACAGAGGGTCTCCCCAGGTCAGGAACGGACAAATGCCAGCAATTCCTGATTAAACAAGGGGGTGATCTTTTTCACTTCTTCGTCGGTATCGTATTTGCTTACTTCCTGCGCGTCCAGCTCCATATCACAATACTCACCATCGAAATATACCACTCGATATAGTTTTGTCATCTCTCCTCCTTCCACCCGACATAGTGTACTTTTTTTTCTATTATTTGTCAATAATTAAAGTAAAATATTTCTCTAAAAATATACTAAATATTGAGAAATATTTCTCAATTCTAATTCCTTGATCTTAATATAATTATCGGGATTAATCAATAACTGATAAGTGTTAGGTGTGCTGTTGTCTTGCCATTTTTAGCCCTTTCTGGTAAAATTATTATCTGAAATAGAGGGGGAATAGATTGTCAGTTTTGCTGATTGAGACAAAACATTATCAGGATTTAAATCCGGTTACTATTACCCGGTTTTCCTGGGAGATAACAGTGGGCTGTTTTTCCAGTCTGGAAAGATTGGAACATTTTTTTCCGAAGATAAAAGTGTACAGCGGGAGATTTACGGAACCAGCTTACACCCATCTGGTTGAATATCTGGGCGATAAAGTATATCAGCCGGAAGACCAGGTTAATCTTCTTATCAATGCGCAGTATATTCCGGCAGACAGAATCAATCTGGATATGGACACTATGGCTCTGGACCAGGAGGGTAGGCTTCTCTGCCTCAGAACGGAAGCAGTAGATGCGGAAGTCATTGGTGCTTTTTGCGCCATGGATACCAGCCTCCTTTCTAAAAAATTTAAAAAGGTTATCTTTGATTCCGGAGTATACCTGGCTGGTTTAGGGGATCTGGTGGCTGTTCATCCACAAGCTCTCAGCCAGGATGCCAGACTGCTGGTAGCCAAGGGTGATTTTATCAGCCCCTCTCAGGATCTGTTTATAGCAAAAACCGCGCAGATAGACCAGTATGTCAGCCTCAATCCCGGGCAGGGCCCCGTAGTGATAGACTCTGATGCCCATATACGACCGTTTTCCATTATTGACGGCCCCGCCTATATCGGAAAAAAAAGTTTAATTGATAGCGCCAAGATCCGCAGTCATACTACTATAAGGGACTATTGCCGTATCGGCGGAGAGGTAGAGGCCAGCATCATCGAGAGTTATACCAATAAACATCACGAAGGCTTTATCGGACATTCCTATCTGGGTTCCTGGGTAAATATCGGTGCCATTGCCACAACCAGCGACCTCAAGAATAATTACTCCCAGGTAAGACTTCAGGTGGAGGACCGCACCATTCCCACCGGACAAATAAAAGTTGGTTCCATCATCTGTGATTACAGCCGTGTAGGGATCGGCATGATGCTGAATACCGGTACTGTGATCGCACCAGGAGTGAACTTATTTCAGCAATACCGGGCCCTGCCGCCTTATCTGGCACCTTTCCAGTGGGGACTAGATGACAGATATGATATCGAACGATTTTTAGCCGATTTGGCTGTTATCATGCAGCGCAGGAATATTCTGCTCAGTGAAGCACAGAAAAAATTCCTGGAAGGCTGGTACCAGAAAAATATCTCTGTTACCAAAAATAAGACTAAGAAGAAGGCTTGATATGATTGTATTAAAAGCCATTGTCCGATTCCTGGTGACCTTGATCATGCTAACTGCCGGGTCTGCGTTTTTTGTATTTAACGGTATCCTGGCCATTTTAGCCGGGGTACTGCGCTGGGATACCGGTATCTGGCTGGTTTCCAGATTATGGTCTTATGGTACTTTCATCATGCTGATGAAAAGGGTGAGCATTAAGGGTAAAGAAAATATTCATAACGATCGTCCATTCATTGTACTGGCTAACCATGCTTCCCAGTTTGATATAATGGCCCTTTATCTGTTTACACCCCGCGCCGTAGCCTGGCTGGCTAAGGGCAGCCTGTTCAAGGCTCCGGTCATGGGATGGGTACTGAGCAGCATCGGGTCCATAGCCATTGACCGGGAAAATGCCCGTAATACCCAGAAAAATATACAGGCCAGGTTGGATAAGACGCGTCAGCAGAAATGGATCGCTATTTTTCCCGAGGGTACCAGGACAGATGATGGACGGATCCAGGATATGAAAAAAGGCTTTATCAAAGTTATGCGGATCAAAGAGATGGATCTTCTGCCTGTCACTCTCAGCGGTTTTTACGGTTTTCATCCTAAAAAAGGCCAGTTATTTATTAATCCTTTTGTTCCCCTGGAAATAAATATCCATCCGCCACTGAACTATTCAGACCTAAAAGATCTGCCCGATCGGGAAATTCAGGAAAAAATCAAAACTATCCTGGAAACCGGTTATTACTCCGGAAAGGAAGGAAAGTAGCAAAAATCCTTATATTGACCTATAATATTGGTCTAATCAATAAGGAATGAAAATGGATTTAGAATTAGGAATAGAACGGTTTATGCGTTGGTTTCAGGATGTTATCCGGGAATTTTATTATTTGAATGACCATTATGATACCAACAAAAACTCTTTCACTGACTCCTATGACCGTGTGTTTACCCGTTGGAAAAGAGACATCTATAATAAGTATAAGCACATGATCCTGCATATGCACTGGGTGAATGATTCCCACCTGGTCAGCGAAAACGAGGTTGTTCTGAATGTGATGTTTCAGAGCACCTATTTGTTTGAACTTAAATACAAATTTGGGGATCAGATAAATATTAATTTTTCTGAATATCTGACCAAGTTTAAAGAGATTGCTGTGGCATTCAACGATGCTTGTGATCAGTATGATTTTAAGACCAATCAGGAGATTAAAGGATTTGACCCTTTTTTCAAAAACTGGAAAAAAGAGTATAAAATTTACGACAATGACATCATCCTGGATATCGCCTGGAAAAATAATGAACCGCTAATTGCGGATAATGACCTCTATCTGAACATCATGTATAAAGATGATTATCTCTTTCAGGTAAAATATATCCGGGAAGTAGAGATGGATGATAACCTGCAGGATGATTACAAAACAGACATGTGATTCTATGCATGATTTTTCACTCAAGCATTGACTAAAAAAGTACTGAGAGGGGAAAGCAAAATGTCGCAGGAACAGAAACTGGATTATGGAACTTTTGAAGCTACTTTAGAAAAAAGTAAGCAGCTGGAAGCTGATCTGGCTAAAAATCCCGTAAAATATAAAGTGTTGACCGGAGACCGACCTACCGGGCGCCTGCATATCGGCCACCTTTTTGGCTCCTTGCAAAACCGTGTACGCTTACATAAATTAGGGGTTCCCACTTTCATAGTGATTGCAGACTATCAGGTGCTGACTGACCGTGATACCTTTGAAAATATCTCGGAGAATATCAAGCAGTTAACCTTGGATTACCTGGCTGCCGGAATTGACCCCTCTGACGGCAAGACATCTATCTTTCCACACAGCCAGATTCCGGAGTTGAACCAGCTCCTTCTTCCATTTCTGACTTTGGTTACCAATGCAGAACTGGACAGAAATCCCACTGTAAAAGAAGAGATCATCGCTTCCGGTCAAAAACGTATCAATGCCGGCATGTACACCTATCCTGTACATCAGGCTGCGGATATACTTTTCTGTAAAGGAAATGTAGTCCCGGTTGGGAAAGATCAACTGCCTCATCTGGAACTGACCCGAACCATTGCGCGCCGTTTTAATGAGCGCTTTGCTGCCAACCAGCCGGTTTTTCCCGAGCCGCAGCCGCTATTGAGTCAGTCACCTGTCATTCTGGGCCTGGATGGCTCCCAGAAGATGAGCAAGAGCCGCAATAATGCCATCATGCTCAGTGCTACACCGGAGGAGACAGCCGCTCTCATCAAGAAAGCGAAGACCGATGCAGACCGCAATATAACCTATGACCCCATTAACAGGCCGGAAGTATCTAATCTGCTGCTTCTGATTTCTCTGGCCACAGGCCAGGCTCCGGAAAAAGTAGCTGCTGACATTGGAGATGGGGGAGGCGGAATGTTGAAGAACCGTTTAACGGAAACATTGAATGAGTACCTGAAGCCCCTGCGAGAAAAAAGAGCTCAATTGGAAAAAAATATGGACGCTGTCCGGGATGTACTCAAAAAAGGAGTACAGAAAGCCCGGGAAGAAGCACAAAAAACCCTGGATGAAGTCAGACAGGTCATGAATATGGTGATCTAAGGGAGAATCAACTTTCCCGGATTTGAAAAGATTTCTGTTGTGCTTTAAGCTTTATGTAAGGATAATTAGACAGGAGAATTTGAGTTGATTGGTATTATTAAAAGCGGATACAATCTTAAACTCCAGAACTTTGAGGGTCCTCTGGACCTGCTGACTGAGCTTATTGGTGATGCCAAGCTGGATATAACAGAAATTTCATTATCCACCATTACGGATCAATATCTGCAGTATATACGCACCATGCAGCTTTTCAATATTGACATAGCCAGTGAATTTTTTGTGATAGCGGCCAGCCTGGTGTATATCAAGAGCAAAAAGCTGCTGCCCCGTGTCAAAGAGGATGATGAAGAACTGCTGGATGAACAGGAGCTCATCGCCCGTCTTAAAGAATACAAAATATATCGCAGATTAGCCCGCGAGCTGGAAAATATTAAAATGGAAGGGTCTATTTATTACCGCAGAGGTTACGTCCGTTATCCTATGGGAGACAATAAACCGGTCAAGGAATTTGAGTCCCTTCTGATCGGTGACCTGATCAAGACACTGTCCCGTTATAAAGGCTCTTTTATCCAGAAAGCGATCCCTATTAAGAGAAGGGAAGTCAGCGTGGAACAGAAAATGACCTTTATTCTGGGTTTACTAAACAAGAAAAAAATGATACAATTCTCTGAACTGGTGAACGGGGATATGACCAAAGTCGACAAGATTGCTTCTTTCATTGGAGCTGCTGAGTTGAGCTTCCGGCAAAAGGTCTTATTACGCCAGTTAAAGCTTTTCGCTGATATTGACATCGAAAGGCGGGAGACTGAACTTTACGCATGATTAACGGGGAGTTTTTGAAACAATGCCTTCATCACTTTTTATAAACAAGACTTATTCACGACGACAGCTGATGGGACTGCTGGAAGCACTGCTTTTTGTCAATGGCAAGCCTGTTCCGTTTGATCTTTTAGCTGAATCCCTGGATATGACCAAAAAAGATGTTCAGTCCCTGATTGATGAAATGAATGAAAGTTATACCTCAGAAAACCGGGGATTAACCATCATCAAAGTCGCCGGCGGCCACCAGCTGGTTAGTCATCCCGCCTACGCGGAAGAATTATCAGAACTGTTTGGCAAAAGAAATGAAAACCAGTTATCAAAAAGTGCCCTGGAAACTCTGGCGGTTATTGCATACAAGCAGCCTGTTACAAAAGAACAGGTGGATGAGATTCGTGGGGTGTCCAGTACCCGAAGTATTAATCTTCTTATGGGGTATAAGTTAGTGGCGATCACCGGGAGTACAGATGATATAGTCAAATCTCCCTTATTCTCTACCACTCCTCAGTTTCTGGAAATGTTCCGCATCCAGAGCCTGGAAGACTTACCTTCAATCGACAGTCTCAATCTGGATGAATTTTTGGATGAAGATGATGACGAGACAGATGAAGAGGGAATGGATGACAATAACCAGGAATTAAACCTGGAAATTGAAACAGAGGAAGGCGACGATGGGACCGCATGATGCTCTGGAACGTATCCTCAATAAAGCCGAAGATATGCCGGTTTTACCCCATATTGCCATGGAAATTCTCAATCTCATAGAAGATAAATATTCTGTACCTGATGATTTTGAAAATGTAGTAGAAAATGACCAGGTACTTACACTGAAGATCTTAAAACTGGCCAATTCCGCCTATTATGGTTATCCCCGTGAGATCATTTCCATCAAAGAAGCTATCATTATTCTGGGACTGGATACTTTAAAAAGCCTGGTCCTCTCTATGCTGACCCGCCGCATGTTGTCCAAAAATCTGGCTAACTACGGACTGTCCCGGGGGCAGTTATGGGAACATAGTCTGGCTGTGGGCATGATTGCCCGTTCTCTGGCCAAGACATTAAAATTAGCCAATCTGGAACGTTTTTTTGTTGCAGGACTGCTGCATGATGTGGGTAAATTACTCTTTGACCTCTATCTGGATCATTACGGTAAGGATTTTCATAGATCCATTATGGAAGGCGGCCTGGAGTTTACAGAAGCGGAAGCCCGACTTTCAGGCCATGACCATGCCTGGCTGGGCTCAAAACTCATTGAGCGCTGGAATCTGCCCGAATTTCTGGTACAGGTGGTGCGGTTTCATCATGCCTATGAAAGAGCTCCGGAACAATACCGCAAAGATGCCTATATAGTCAACATTGCCAATCGTCTGAGCTATAATATCGCCCGCGGAACAGGTACCGAATTCGGCAACAATAAAATTGTTGAAGCCAATGAATATGGCAAGCTGGGCATGACCAATGGAGACGTAGAAGACCTGCTGCGCTCTATCAAGCTCAGTCTGCAAAGCGTCAGACTCTAACGTCATACAGAGGAGAAAATCGTGGACAAACAATTGCTGGAAGAATTACGAAAAAAAATAAACAAAATCGATACCCAAATCGTCAAGTTATTGGACGACAGAGCGGAATGTGTCAAAGAGATAGGGGAGTACAAAAAAGCCAATAATATTCCCATTTATCAGCCTGACCGGGAAAAAAGTGTTAAAAACCGTGTCCTGGAAGCCTCCCGTAGGATATTTCCCACCGGTGCTTTGATGCATATTTTCACAGAAATTGTTTCAGCGGCACGCAGCCTGGAAGAACCCCTTATGATCGGATACCTGGGGCCGGAAGGTACCTTTACAGAACAGGCTGCCGTTAAGCATTTCGGCAGTAGTGTGGAGCTGCACCCCATGCCCACCATTTCCGATGTCTTCAGAGAAATAGAAAATGGAAAAGTTAACTATGGAGTCGTACCCATTGAGAATAGTGTAGGGGGAACAGTACCTCAGACCCTGGATGAATTTGTGGACAGTCCCATCCAGATAGTTGGTGAAAACTTTCTGGCCATCCACCATAATCTTCTGGCTAATATAGATGATCTCAAGGAAATCAAGAGAGTTTACTCTCATCCTCAAAGCTTCTCTCAATGCCGCATCTGGCTGGAGACCAATCTGCCTAATGTAGAACGAATAGAAGTGTCTTCTAATGCCAAAGCGGCCTCCATGGTACCCTGGGATAAATTTTCAGCCGCTATTGCCGGAAACATCGCGGCAGAAAAATACGGTCTGAACATCATCGAAAGTAATATTGAAGATAACCCCGAAAATACCACCCGGTTCTGGGTACTGTCCAGCAGTCCCCAGGAGATCGAAAATGCGGACAAGACTACTGTACTGGTCAGCGTAAAAGACAAACCGGGAGCCCTGCTTAAACTGCTGTCTCCTTTCCAGGTTTTCGGGATTAATCTGTCCAAGATTGAGTCGCGTCCTTCCCGGCGCCGCTCCTGGGACTATTTATTCTTTATAGATATCGAAGGCAGCATCAAAAGTGCCTCTGTACAGAAAGCTTTGGATAAAGTCCGTGAAGACGCGGTCTTTGTCAAAGTCCTGGGTTCCTATAACAAAGGAGCGCTTTAGACTGTGAATATTTTCCAATATCCAGAGCTTGAAAAAATCACTGAAACTGCTCGCCTGGCAGCCCGTGCCGGCGGTGAGGTCTTAAAACGCGGCTTTAACCAGGAAAAAAACATCACTTTAAAAGGTTTTGCTGATCCGGTGACCCAATTTGACAAAGAATCAGAATCAGTGATAGTCGATCTGATTCAGTCGGTTTTTCCGGCACATTCCATCCTCACGGAGGAGGAACTCAGTCAGGATAAGAACAGTACAGTAAAATGGATTATCGATCCCCTGGACGGAACGGTTAATTTCACTCATCGAATCCCTTATATCTGTGTCTCTATAGGTGTGGAAATAGAAGGACAATTGGCCGTCGGTATTATTTATAATCCCATCCTGGATGAGTTTTATGAAGCTGTCAAAGGAAAAGGGGCAACCCTGAATGGTGAACGAATCAAAGTGTCCCGGGTATCAGATATAGGTCAGTCCCTTTTGGCTACCGGTTTTCCTTATCATCGAGAGGGCCGACTGGAACATCTTCTTATCCCTTTTAAAAAAGTAGTGATGGACTTCCAGGGATTCCGTCGTCTGGGATCAGCTGCAATGGATCTGGCGTATGTGGCTTGTGGAAAATGTGAAGGTTTCTATGAAGAAGGATTACAACCCTGGGATACAGCAGCCGGCACAGTAATTGTGGAGGAAGCTGGCGGCAAAGTAACAGATTATTTTGGCAAGCCCTTTTCAGCCTACCAGAAGACTATAATAGCTTCCAACCAACTTATACATTCCACCATGGTAGCCATGTGTGACAGAGTCATTGCCCCCAAATAATTCCTGCCGATTAGAACTTAAGATATAAAACTTCGATCTCTTCTTTATTCATCATCAGACCCCAGGGCACCCAGTTTTTAGCCACTGCCGCGTCTATCTGTGAAGCTAATTTATCCGGCTGGGGCAGATAGCTTTTCAACAGCCATTCTTTGACTTCCAGGTCATAGATCTGGACACAGAGCAGGTATTTGATAGGACTGGCGGAAGATAAAGCCATGGGTATAAAGCCGGCTCTGGTTTTTTGATTGATGAGATCTTCCTGTTTCTGATAGCTGTCAGGCAGAGTCAGGAGCTCCCATTGCGCGATATCCCAGGAGGTCTTGATATAGATAATATAGAGCTGGTTATTTCTGACAGAGAGCGCACTGGGGATATAGGATGCTTCCAGTCTTTTATTAATACTGTCCACTATACCTGATTCCCCTATAGTTTCCAGATCCAGTACTTCCATAAAATAATCTTCAGCAATATCAGGCATGTTGATATACAGTAGTATCAGCTGCTGTTGGTATAATTCCATACCCACCGGCAGATATTTATCCTTCCACATTTTATCCATTTCACGCTGAATGGTCTGACTTTCCAGGCTGTGAGTCCGGAGCTGCCAGAAAGGTTGTGCAAATGAGAGTACCGGTAAGTAGATAAAAAGGATTAATAATATTCGCATTCTCTGATTTCCTGTAATTTCAATTTTTCTTTAAGGGTTAGCTACGCCAAAGCCTCCGGAAAACGTCAGTTTATAATACTGCCGGTTCTTGGCCATAATGACATAATCCTGACGAATCTGGTACACAGTCTCGCCCAGTACACTATCACCCTGGACTACCATATAGGTCTTGGAACTGCTGGAACTAATTGGTTGCCCATCCGGACCGAAACGGTAAGAATAGGGGACATTATTATTACCCCCGTCTCCATAATGCTGGGCTTCTTCCAGGTTGGCGTAGTACTCATTGTTCACTTTAACAATGGATTTTAGCTTAAATCTGGAAACATAAGCTTTTTCCACAGGAGTGACATTGTACTGCGGATTGTTATCAGTAGGACGCACATCAAGCTTTTTTACCACTTTTGGTCTGGTGACTTCTTCTTTGGGTCTCACTCCATTGGGAATGAGGAAAGGGTCGCGCAGTGAATGGAAATCGATAGGGTTCAGCATATCTTCCTGTTTTTTTGTATCCTGTACCAGACTATTTCCATTATTCTGGCTGGCTGAGTTAAAAATACTGTGTATGACGGTGCCCATTTTGGGGAAGATAAAGAAAGGCCACAGGATGACATTAACAGCGATGAAAAGGATGGTTAGGTTTCGTTTTTGTTTTTCATCCATGGCTTAATCCTCAATATTTTTTTTGTAAACACGCAGGGAAATTTCTGTTTCCAGTTTATTGCGTACAAATTTCATGTTGAGACTGGATATCTGAATGGGCAGCTTGGACCTTTCCATAAAATCAATAAAATTGGCTATCTGAGGGAAAAGGGAAGTGGTAGAAATCTTTAAGACTGTGATTTCCAGATTGTTTTCAACACTTATTCCCTGGCTTTCAATCTTAATTCGATCCAGGCCGGATAGCTCACCGATCTTGGGCAGGGTCGCAATAAATTCAGAGGTAGATTTGGAGGTAAAGGACTGCCGGCTGGCATTTTCAAATTCCAGCTCCAGACTCCGTACTGTCCTTTCATAAAATTTAATGTTTTCCACATCTTTCAGATTGGTCTCAATCCTGGTTAATTCACGAATCACGCGGTTATAGATTAAAAAATTATAGGTGAAAAAGGATAACCAGGCCACAGATACAATAATAAAGATCCAGTATAGATTGAATTTTTTCATTGCTTTACTCCGAATTCAATGGTGAATTTGAGCCGTGCAGTGTTATCCGCTTTTATCATATCTGCATCCTTGAGTATCACGTCCTTTAGAGTTTTAGAATTGACTAAGAGGGTGATAAATTGTTCTAGTCCTCCGCTGGATGAAGATAAGCCTTTCATAACCCCCAGATTATTATCCAGCCCCAGACTTTCGATCCACACATCATCAGGAATCAAACGGGCAATCTCAGCAACGATGAGTTTAATATTGGAAGACTGGATTCCGGAATTTTTTACTTCTTCAATTTTGCGCATCAATTCTTCCTGGCGTGTTTTTAAACTTGAGATCTTCTCTATGGTATGCAAAGTCTCGGCCATTTCTTTGACTTTGGGATTTTTTATCTGGTCAGCCGGTGTATTTTTAGCTCGGACAATGATACTGTATCTCTGATTTGCCGCCAGAATCACAGGATAAAAAGAAAGAGAGAAGATATTGAACACAATCAGGATTACCACAACGATACGCATCACTACATCCATAGTATGGAGTTTTCGTACCTGCTGTGAAGAGATCTGCAAATTTAAATAACTCTTGTAGGAAAAACCCAGAATATCGTACATCTGGGTGTCCATACCTTCCACCTGGAAAATAGGCAGAAAATCTGACTTTGAGGCATCCAGAGTGATAATATTCAGAGAGTCCAGGAGAGTTTCGGTAACATTGCTCATATCACCTGTAGTTTGATTAATAACTACGATTCTTTCCAGAAAAGCCACGCGGCGCTGTATAAAATCCGCGAAGTAATCCACAATATTATGAATAGTGATATGGTTTATATTATCAAAATTTCCAATATAATGGGCAAAAGAAATGATTTTTTTCTTAAGTATGACATAGAGTTCGATGGCATGGTGGGTGATATACACATAACCGATACTGTTTTCGGTATTACCTACATCAATGGTGCTCAGGATGTTGATAGGCAGATAGCTGACATCCTCTACAATGATATTCAGATTTTTAAAGGTCTTAATATATTTATCCACTTCGTCTTTTTTGGCGATTACGGCCAGCACATTCCAGATGCGGGTATTATTTTCATACAGCTGGGATACAATCTTGTAGGAAAAATAAGCTTCTTCAATAGACAACGGGATATTCCGCTCCATTTCCCACAAGATGGCTGACTCAATTTTTTCTTTGGGGATTCCCGGAAAGCTGAGATATAAAGGGATAATCGAAGTAGAGGAGAGGGTCAGGTTGATGCGGCGGATTTTATGGGAAGCATTTTTTTCCAGAAAACGTTCCAGTACAAAGGCAAAACGGCCGCTGTCTTCCAGTTTTTCCGTCTTGACAGCGATGATCCGGAATACTCCCAGAAAACGGATGGATTCAATAAAACGGATTTCATCATTGCCGATATCTATATTGACTCTCAGGATTCCCAGATATTCCAGTATTCTACGGAAGAGTTTGATCCTATTCATTTTTTGCCTCTCCTTTTTTATAACCCAGAATCATTATCTTACTAATATCCTGTCCCGGCATATCAATAAGAAGATCCACTGCTTTACGCCCGGATTCTTCTATCACTGCCATATTGATTTTAATCGCTTTATCTATACTGAATACTTTCTGGCCTACCAGCCCCTGGGCAGTCCTCTTATCCAGATAGACTTGCTTCCCTTTTACATAAAAATCCTGGCGAGTCCCGCTAAAGGTCTGAAGGATCACAGTACCATTGGTCAGTTGTGTCACCTGGTAGGAGTCCCTGACTATGGAGTCCATAATACGGCTCAGCAGTATGGCCTGGGTCCGGCTTTCATCTGAGCCTACCACCCCGGTCATCAGACGCATACTGGCTGATAACAGATTGATAATAGCCAGCATGGCTATGGCGAAGAGGCTTAATGAGATCATCATTTCAATCAAAGTAAAAGCCGGAGTTTTTCGCTTCATTTCAATCTCTTCAGGTATTCTTCAGAAAAAGTGGTCTCTACCCAGAACTGTCTGGCTTTGGTATTTGTGCTGAGGCTTTGCCAGATCAATTCTATACCTACATCTACCAGTAACGGATCCCAACGGCGGATCTTTTTATTAATCAGCATCAGTATGCCTTCAGGTGTGGTAATTCTCTGGGGGGGCAACAGTTTAGGCAGTTTAACATTCGGTCCCAGAATACTCAGTTCATTGGTTGTAAATAAGGCTTTTTTCAGATCTTTAGCCATGTATATCTCATTGAGATAGCGGTCACTAATCTGGGTGGCAGTCTGCAGTTTCTCATCCACATGCATGAACCGGGTGGCATTGGACAGCAGTGTGATGATACTGCTGGATGCCATGGCAATAATGCTCAGAGCCACCAATACTTCAATCAGTGAAAAGGCCGGGTAAGTCCGTACCGGTCTTTTTTTCATATCTATATACTATCTTCTTTGACGATGTCGTCAGGTGTATCAAATTTCTTGTCAGGCCCGGCAGATGTAATGACAATAAGGGTCATTCCGGTAGGATTAGTTTTAACACCTATCCTGTAATCTGTATTCCAGGGATCAGTTTGGAGTTCTTTGGAAATAAAACCTTCTTTCTGCAGTGCGTCAGCACTGGTTGGATAAGTGTTATTGTTCTGATGATAGGCGTATATAGCCAGTTTCAGATTATTCATTTCTACTTTCAAGGCCTGCTTGGAAGCAGTGTCCTGGATACGGGAGTAGGTCGCCATACCGATGGCCATTAATATCCCTATAATAGTAAGTACGATCAGCATTTCCAGAAGGGTAAAGGCATCCCATTTTCTAGGTGACAGCGTTCTGCGGTGAATTTTTCTCATCATCTTCCTCCTAAAACATTATACTTATTATAAACTAAAAATACAATTTTGGAAGAGCCAGAAGTAATATTACTGAAAATATTTTGACAATAGCAGGCTTTGCCTTACAATGTGAGTAATATTTCAAGGAGCCGGATATGCTTAAAAAGTCTCTTCTCTTCCTGTTATTGTTTGTGCCGTTGACACTGCACGCGGAAAGCTTTACCATCAATGATTATAATGTAAATATGGAAGTCTTCAAAGACGGCAGGGTCAAAGTATCTGAAAATATCCTGGTGGATTTTGACAGCAGTAAACGGGGGATTTTCCGGGTCATACCATACCGCTCCTACGTAAACGGCGCCTGGAAGGAAATCCGCATCAGTCAGATCCGGTCAAAAGAGCCAAAAAAGGTCACCCGAAAATACGGTGAAGTCAATATACGCTTTGGGAAGAGCGATGTCTGGCTGCCGGTGGGTGAGAAAAACTATGAGTTTTCCTATATGGTGGACAAGGTGATGCTGACCGCCTCCACTAATTATGATGAACTGTACTGGAATGTAATCGGTACCAAATGGGAAGTCCCTATCTATCATACTCATGTTGAAATAAAATTTCCTGAAGGGGTAATCCTCAAGGATAATCTTCAGTATCGCATTTATATTGGAAAAGAAGGCAGTACCAAAGAATATCATGACTATGAGCAGGAGGAATGGAACGGAGAACCCGTAAAAGAGACTTATGATTCCCTGAGAGAATCCCGTTTCCAGACAGTTGAAAGCTACGCGGGTGTCCGGCAAAAGATTGAAGGTAGCACCCTTATTTTGGATTATGCAGCTACATTACAGCCTTACGAAGGCCTCACGGTTCAGATCCGTTTAAAAAAAGGGTTTATTAAAATCACCACCTGGCAGATCATCAAAGATTTTCTTTATGAATGGTATCATCTGATTTTCACAGGTATACTGGTCCTGGCTTCTCTATTGATCTGGGCTAAATGGGGCAAGGATGAGAAGGTCCATGTCATGGTGGAGTATTTCCCTCCCGATGTATCTCCCTCTGAAGCAGCCTCCATTATGCGTCAGGCCAGCCATTTTGACATGTCGGCTACACTGGTAGACCTGGCCCGCCGGGGTTACCTTACCATTGGAGAAGAAGGCAAGAAGAAGTTCGTAGAAAAGAAAAAAGAGCCGGATAGCAATTTAAAGAGTTATGAAAAGAAGTTGATGGAAAAATTATTTAAAGCGGTGTATACAGATAGTCAGAATAATAACCGTGTCTATACCGATTCTCTCACCGACATTTTTTACAGTGATTTTGAGGTGATAAAAGCTGATTTTGCCTCTGTGTTTGACAAAAAGGGATATTTTAAAAAGACCGGCAATCAATGGAGAGGTTTCTATATTTTCCTCATAATTGCTGCACTGGGGCTACTGTTCCTGGCTCTGGTTTATTGGGAGTCTCCTAAAAAGCTGATGCTGTTCCTTTTCCTGTCTATCATCAATAATGCTATTTTTGCCTACATCATGCCGCAAAAGTCTGAAAAAGGTTTGAATGCCTACCGTCAGATTCTTGGCTTCAAGGAATTTATCCTGCGAGCGGAACAAGACAAGATCATGCGCCTGTTCAATGAAAATAGAAAATATTTTGATGAAACTATCGCCTACGCCATGGCCTTTGGTCTGGCTGGAAAATGGGGCCGGATGTTTAACAATCTGATGTCTCAACCGCCTGACTGGTACCAGGGCTATAGCGGTACAGGTGCTTTCCGTCCCTCCAGTTTTATTTACACTTTAAGCTCCTATACCCGTACCTTCCAATCGGCTGCTACTTCTACACCCAGCAGTTCTGGGTCGGGTTCAGGCAGCTCGTCCAGCTGGTCCGGCGGCGGGGGCAGCTGGGGCGGCAGTTCCGGCGGCGGATTCGGCGGCGGCGGCGGGGGCAGCTGGTAGAACCAGGAGCCAAACCTATCCTTATTAGTTTTTGATTCTATTTTTTTCCAAAGAGGTTAATTATGCAGATATTGCTTACTTTCCTGATAGGCATCTTTTATATATTCTTTTTTGTAAGAAATATTTTTTTATCAGCAAAGATAGGTAAGAGTGTCAAGAATAAAGATATTCTGGCAAACCTGGCCATCCTCTTTTCAGCTATTAATACTCTTTATGTACTTTTAAAGGTCTGGTGGGCTGGTTTTTCTTTTAGTTTATACACCTTCAGTTTTTATGGGTATGAGATACTTCAGATTGTCGCACTCTGCTTCATTGTTTTTGGCATTGCGATTTCGATCATTGCTTCCCTGGGATTAGGAAAGAGCTGGAGAGTAGGGGTGGATGAAGCTAACAAGACTGAATTAGTCAAAACCGGCATTTATAGCCTAAATAGAAACCCCTATTTTTCCGCCTGGTACCTGGTATATATTGGCTTCTTTTTATATGTGCCCAATCTGGAAAATCTTATATTAGTCCTGCTTAATATAATAGTATTTCATAAAATGGTATTGCATGAAGAAAAATACCTTGCACATCAAATTGGAGAAGAATATCTGGAATACTGTAAGAAAGTTAAAAGATACGGATTGATCTAGAAATCAGGATTTTTTGATACCGAAAATCTGTGTTTTTATCCAGGTCCAGTTCAGGATAATATGCAAAACTACCAGTATTGCCATGGCGAGACCATTATAACTATGAACGCTATCCATCCATTCAGGTTCAATGCTAAAAAATAACATTATCAAACCGCTGACTGACTGAAACAACACTGAGATAAATAATAAGATGTTTACAGGGACAAGCAGCTTTTTCATGAACTTTACTCCTGATTACTGGTTATGAAATTCTTTGTTGCGGGCATTCAGTACACTTTTAGCTTTACTAATATCGGGAGCGACCATATTAGACCTTTCATAAGCAGAAATAGCCTGTTTATAGCTCTTTACTTCTTCCAGTTGACGTCCCTGTTTGAAATAGTACTCGGCATAATCTTTCATGATTTCACGATTAACTGTGGTGTTTAAATGAACAGTCTTTTCCCGCTCAGGAGTGGGTTTTTGAGCTTTCTGCTGGAATTCTTTAGAACGGGCTACGGCATCCTGTTCCGCTTGTGACGGTTTAGAATCGCCTTTAACGTGTTGAGGTTGAGGAATGTTGGGATTTAATCCTTCAATCTTCATGGCTACCTCCTTGTAGGCCCTTATGCCTCTTTTTACAAAATACAGCTAAATAATGGAGACGGCGGGAATCGAACCCGCGTCCTAAAACCAGAACCAAAAGACCTTATTCACAAGCTTAGTCTCTTTTTGTTGTGGTGGCAGAATGGAAATGAGACCAACCATTTCCGCCATCTATTCCGGACTTTGATTTAAGAAGCGAGTCCGGACACCGGGCTTCCGATTCCCCTTTATATTAGCCAATAACAGACATCAGGGACAAATCTCTGTTACCAGCCTGGCCTATTTACGCGGCCAGAGCGTAAGAATAATTGTTGGCAATTAATCTTGTTGAGCCTTTTAACGGGATACTCAGCCCTGCTTGAAGTCTAATAGCCCTCGTGTTTCAGTCGAAATCCAATCGTCCCCTTTTATAGTTCTACTATTAAAATATAACCTATTCAAAAAAATAAATCAAGTCTTAAATCAAATAAATTTAGAGCTTATTGGTATCGGCAAAACAGTATCACAAACTATAGCTTTTTTCCTCGTTGCATAAAAAATAAATTGTACCAGGGAGCGCTCTAATATACTGTACTTTTTTAATTTTTTCCTGTAAAATATCTTAGTATCACACCACGGGAGGGGACCATGCCCAGTTCAAAAGAAAATCTGAAAAAGTTTGACCCCGAAGTTTATCAGGCTATTTGTAATGAAGAAAAGCGAGAAGAGCTGACACTGGAATTAATTGCCAGTGAAAATGCAGTATCCCGCAGTGTGCTGGAAGCTCAGGGCTCCCTTTTTACCAATAAATATGCGGAAGGTTATCCCGGTAAGCGCTACTACGGCGGCTGTGAATATGCTGACATAGTGGAAGATCTGGCCCGTAACAGAGCCAAACAGATATTCGGGGGTGATCATATCAATGTACAGCCCCACAGCGGCAGCCAGGCCAATATGGGCGTCTATATGGCATCCATTAAACCCGGAGATAAAGTACTGGGTATGTCACTTTCCAATGGGGGGCATCTCACCCATGGATCCAAGGTCAACTTTTCCGGAAAAGTGTATGAATCCTTTGAATATGGTGTCAATTCTGATTCGGGGTTGATCGATTATGATCAGGTGGAAAAACTGGCCCAGGAGCACCGCCCTGCCATCATAGTAGCTGGTGCATCAGCCTATTCGCGTATTATCGACTTTCCCCGTTTCCGGCAGATTGCGGATAGTGTGGGTGCCTATCTGTTTGTGGATATGGCGCATATTGCCGGCCTGGTCGCTGCCGGTCTGCACCCATCACCTGTACCTCATGCTGAGTTTGTGACCACTACTACCCATAAGACCCTGCGTGGTCCCCGCGGCGGTATGATCATCTGCCGAGAAGAATTTGCCAAAGAGATTGATAAAACCATTTTTCCCGGTATACAGGGGGGGCCCCTGGTCCACGTCATAGCCGCCAAAGCTGTGGCCTTTAAAGAAGCTCTGAGCCCAGAATTCAGGAATTACCAGCAGCAGATCTTGAAAAACGCATCAACCATGGCCAAAGTCCTCATGGATAAAGGCTTTAAAGTAGTCTCCGGGGGTACCGACAATCACCTGTTTTTGCTGGATCTCACCCCTCAGGATATCACAGGTAAAGACGCGGAAAAACGTCTGGAAGAAGCTCACATTACAGTGAATAAAAATACCGTTCCCGGAGAACAACGCAGTCCCTTTGTCACATCCGGTATCCGGATAGGTGCTCCTACAATCACCACTCGGGGTATGAAGGAATCTGAAGCGGAAGAAGTAGCCAATTATATCGCCGAAATACTCCTGCACATAGAAGATGAAAAAGTCCTAAACTCTGTCAGGGAAAAGGTCGAAAATCTATGTAGGCGTTTTCCTTTATATGCCTGAAACCGTGTTATATTTCCCATAGGATGAACTGAAAGAATACCTTTTGCCTGGAGAAGGGATGGCTGATAATAAATTTGGTGTCGCGAACTACAAAAAGAATGCCTACATATATATTGAGGATCAGGAAGACTCCAACGATTTTTATATTATTCGCCAGGGTAATGTAACAGAGACCCGCAGCGCCGGACAGTTGACCAATGAAGAAGGCACACATCTGGGACCGGGAGATTTTTTTGGTGTGTTATCCTGTATGGCCAAACGCCCCCGTATAGGCAGTGTGCAGAGTGAAAGTGAAGTATCCTGTATTGTAGTCAAAGGTACCCAATTCGAAGAATTGATCCAGAAGATGGCTCCTATTGCCATGAAAATCATTCGTTACTTCTCTCAACAGCTCCGTCATTATGACTCCATTCTCACCAAATTGACATTTAAATCTTCAGTGGAAGAAAATCCCTGTAACCTTTTTCGCGTAGGTGAGTATTATTTCGCCAATAAACAGTATATCCAAGCGGCACATGCCTACCTGCATTATATCAAGTTTTGCCCGGACGGCGGATATGCTCCTCAGGCCAAACAGAAACTGGTGAAGATCAATCCCCCCAAAGAAAAATTAATACCGAAAAAGGACAACTTCTTTTATCTTTATGAGGATAATCAGATCATCTTTCTGGAACATGAACCAGGAGCAGAACTCTACATCATCCAGGAAGGAAAGGTCAAAATAACCAAACTAGTGGATGATAACGAGGTATTATTGGCAGTACTGAAAAAGGGAGACATCTTCGGAGAAATGGCCATTCTGGAAAATAAACCCCGCTCCGCCACAGCCATAGCCTATGGGCCCACCAAGCTTATGGGTGTGACCAAGGCCAACTTTGAACCTATGGTAAAAGCCCACCCTGAAATTGCCCGCCGCATCATTGAGCTCCTCTCCGAACGTATCTGGCTGATATACAAACAGCTGTCCAATATTCTTATCAATGATCCTGTGGGAAAAATCTACGATTCTATGTTCACTCAATTGCAGAAAAACCGGATTGCTATCAAAGAAGGTGTATCTCATACTTTTGATTTCGGCCCTGACGAATTAATCAAGTTCGTAGGCCTGAACAGCATGGAAGGTAAACTGGCAATAAAAAATCTGTTCGATAATGATAAAAGTATGGATATAGTAGACGGAAAAATCATGTGTAAAGATGTATCCAATATCCAGAAGGCAATCAATGTGATCAAACGAAATCAGGAGATTGCCCGCCGCAAAAAAGAAAGCGCCTACTCCTGATGCTGCTGTTCGTATACGGATCCTTTTTACGGAAGGGTCCCTCCCATATCCTGATCAAAGGCTCCAAATTCATCGCTAATGCTATTTTACCGGATCATCTGCTCTATGACCTGGAAGGGCTGGAAATAGCAGCCGCAGTCCCGGGAAGGAATCCCAAAGGTATCTGGGGCGAAGTCTATGAAGTCGCCGATGAAAAACAGGATGACCTGGACAATTACTGCGGATATATCCCGGGAAAACCATCCAAGAGCCTGTTTGAGAGAAAAAAAGTCCAGCTTCTGGGTACAAAAAAAGAAAACCTGGAAGCGGAAGCGTATATACTTCCGGAGTCCAGGCTTTCCCAGTTTGTAGCGGTCCCCATTCCTGAAGGCCGCTGGATCTGATAATATTTAAAAATCTATACTACTCACCACATACAGCCTGCCATCAGTGCCCCATTGTATCCCCATACTGCACATCGAATATATGTCATAACTAAAGGCCAATTCAGCTATGGGGCTGAGGTCCAGCCTATAGAGAAACCTTCCTGCCAGGGTGAAATTACGGTACTTGGCTGATTGCTCCAGCCGCAGCCAGTTTTTACTCATGCGATCAGACCAGGTCCACTCCACTATGGAACGCAGTATAACAGTCGGTAATGAGAAATACAATCCCGCAGACAACTGGATATCCGCCCGGTACAGGTCCAGGGCATAGACCAGGGGGTCGGTGTTTTCCAGCTGGAGGAGTCCCCGGATATAAAAATTAGCATGAGAATACTTCATCATAACGGCCATGGGGATGCTGTGCCGGAAATCCCCCTGGGAGTAGGATAAAGCGAATTTTCCCAGTCTGAGATTGAGTCTCAGTCCGGCGGCATTGAGGAAGATAGGCAGGTAGGCATCCGGGGTGTCAAATTCACCGGGATTGCCCGGGCGGTACAGTGGAGTGACAGGCAACAGGGTCTGGGTATTTTTTCTGAGTACGGCAGCCCCGGAAAATGTCAGATCGATCCAGGGCGCAAACATGTAGTTGACCCCGAAGTCATACAGGTTGATATTATTCAGGATATAACCGTAGTTGGTATCGGGATTGTGGGTGTCCCGGTAGCCGTTCAGAGTTGCGAAAAACTGGAGGTTGTTGAAATTGAGGTTGGCACGGAGGTAGGCATATCTCAGGTGAAAGGTATTGGTATGAGCGCCGTAGCTGAGTACCCCCTGGCTATGTATGGCAAAAAAAGTATTATCTCTATAAGTATCATGGATAGTATCGATATAGTCGGCGCGGTGGTCTTTTTCAGCAATCATGTAGGTATCCAAACCGACCGGCATGCCATCTATAGAAAACCCTCTGGCAAGGATAGCCAGAAGGAAAGTCAGTATCAAAGTGTTTATTTTCATTATTCTACTCCTTGTAAATTGGTGAGTATAACAGGCTGAACAGCAGGGACGGAAGGGGTGAGATCAAAACGGGTATTAAAGTCCAGGCGGATCATCTGGTCATAGCGTATCATGAGTCCATTCCAGGCTACCCCAGGACCCGGCCAGAATACGCCGTTTTTAAAAGCCAGTGCCAGGGTAAAATCACGGGCAAACTTTTTTATATAACTGATATTTAATCCCAGGTACAAAGGCATTCGGAAAAAAGGATCGCCTTCAATTGACACGTAACGCTGGTTAGTGGTCAGAAGTTCTGAACTTACAAATACTTCACCTTCGAGGTGCCAGAAGCCCCGGCCCACAGCGTGGCGGTATCTGCCGTATAGTGCCTGCCCCAGTACATTGGCTCCGGGATTAGTCTCACGGTCAGGCAGCCAGTAGGACAACAGGTATAATGCTGAAAAATTGGTATTTTGCAGGCCCACAGCCAGGTTATAGTTTTCGGTGATGGCCACAAGATGAGGATTTTCATGGCCGCCGTTGTGCCAGTAGTGCAGGGCACCGTACCAGGGGAGAGGTCCGATCTGAATCTTCTGAATCAGCCCCATGTCGAAACGTTCCCGGTGGTTGGCCGTATCTGCCAGCTGCCAGTTCACATACAGTTCTCCCTGGAATAACAGATCCCAGTTCAAGGACAGGCCGTATTCGTAGCGTCCGTGACTGAACAATCCCAGAGGAAAGCTCTCATAGGGGAGCGGTACCCGGCTGGTAGAGATAACGCGGACCTGTGGGGTCAGGGAGGTCAGGGGATCCAGGATGGGACTGGGCAGATCGTGTGCCCCATACAGACTACCTAACACCAGTTTCCATTGCCCCATCTGTAATGTGGAACGTACCACGGGATACCAGTTAATAAGTTTATCTTCCTGATTAAAAGGAGTGAGCAGGCCCACACCGGCTTCAAAGCTGGCGGTACCGATTCGAAATTCAAAACGTGGTTCCAACAGGTTTTCCAGATATGTGATGGTAGTGCGGGTTTCTTCCCAATAGCTGCCGTTTTCTCCGTTATAGATATAAGCGCTGTTATTGAGGTGAAAGACAGCATCCAGGGCACTGAGGGGGGTGAGGGGTAGTAAGAGCAGGATAAGCAGCCGTATTCTCATATCTCTCTCCTGTTTTTTAAGGACTATATTATAGGGGAAAGAGGATAAAAAGTCATTATTCAGAATAGAGGTTTAATAAGCGCGGAGCGTAAAAAAACAATCGCCAAAAACAAAGGATACTCTGGATGAAAGGATCAACATCATTTAAAGAATAAGTCCAGTGCCATCCCTCCCTACCCAAAAGACCAAAGAGCGGAGGCGGCTGCCGGTCTGGAAGTTAACACCGTGAACTCCCCTAATTGGGACGTTTGGAATCAGGCGATTGCAACAGACCTTTTACTTCCAGCTCTATGCCGATACGCTGATGGGTCTCGCGGAAATCCTGCCCCAGTCCTCTTTGATATTCATAATGAAGCAGTAAACGGCTGGTGGAAAAATCCAGGCCGGTAGCAATATTTACCGCGGGGTGAAATTCATTTTCATAGAAAACCGCCACATCACTGCCTACAAAATAGCCTAGACGTGCATTAAGAGGGATGGTCCATTCTTCACCAATATGCAGACGGAAGAGCAGAGGCCGGGTGCTGACATAAAAAGCCGAGGGGGGGAAATACATATAGAAAATAAATCCGGCATGCAGTACCAGGTGGGGCAGGGCGGTGTAGCTGAGATCAAAACCCAGGTATTCATTGGAATCAAACACAGTATCGGTAAGGATATTACCCCGGTCATAACCATCCACCAGATGGGAGGACTCATGTACCAGGGGATATACAGCCAGGTCCAGTCCGGGGACATGGAACAGGTCCGACAGACAGCCGAAAAACCCGATAAAACCGATAAGGTTGTCCACCGGATAGTGGCCGAAGAAATCCGAGGCAGGGTGGATAAAAAAAGTGAGGGAAGCCATCATGCCCCAGTCCCAGCGTTTGGCACGATAGATGGACAGATCACTGGAAAATTTTCCTTCGGCTTCCAGTTTGTTATAGAGGGCGTTGTACTGGATACGCAGGTGGGTGACATAGCTTTTGGGGTCCTGGCTGGCATGGTAATTCAGAGGCCAGGCTGGCAGAGCAATAAATAAAAACAGAAAAAAAATTGAATATCTCATAACTCACCTCGAAATAAATATTAATGAAATAAATTAGTAAAAAACTCCCCTTATACAGGGGAGTTTTAGATTTCATATTTTATAAGATTACATCTGAACCTGGGCGTGACCATCAACGATCTCACCGATCTGGAAGGCTTTGTAGCTTTCCTGGCAGAAGAAATCTAAAATATCTTTGGCTTTGCGGCTGTCCACAATCACAGCCATACCAATTCCCATGTTGAATACTTTATAGGCTTCCTCTTCGGCAATCTCACCCTGTTTGACGATAAATTCGATGATATCAGGGATATGCCAGCTGCCTTTTTCGACTTTGGCATCCAGGTGGTCGGGCAGGACCCGGTTGAGGTTGCCGGGAATTCCGCCTCCGGTGATATGAGCCAGCCCGTGAATGGCCTTGCCGTACTTGGAAAGCGCGTGGTTCAGTACAGGCGCATAAATCTCAGTAGGTGCCAAAAGCAGGTCCCGCAGATGTCCGAAGCCATAATTCTGGGTGAGGTTAAGTTTTTTATCCTGCACCACTTTACGTATGAGGGAATAACCATTGGAATGGAATCCGGAAGAAGCCAGTCCTATGACCACGTCTCCTTTTTTTACCATTTCCGGTTTGATGATATCCTTTTTTTCTACTACACCGACCGCGAAACCAGCCAGGTCGAATTCACCTTTTGGGTACATGCCGGGGAGTTCAGCGGTCTCACCGCCGATGAGGGCACAGCGGCTGAATTTACAGGCCGCGGCTATGCTTTCTATGAGGGTTATATAGGATGATTCTTCCAGCTCACCTAAGCCCAGATAATCGATAAAAAACAGAGGTTTGGCTCCGGAACAGACAATATCGTCCACACACATGGCTACCAGGTCAAATCCCAGTACGCCCAGCTTCCCGGTCTCACGCGCCAGCATGATCTTGGTACCCACACCGTCTGTACCGCTCACCAGTACCGGATTACGGTAACCGCTGATCTCAAACAGGCTGCCGAAGCCGCCCACTCCGGATAATACTCCCGGTGTATAGGTCAGATGCGCGGCGGCTTTGACCCGGTCTATAAGCTGATCGGCTTTGTCTATGTCTACGCCGGCTGATTTATAATCCATACAATCCCCTCTCTTTGTCTCCATACTCATTGTAATACAAACTATAGAAAATTCCAAGCATTTTAAGAGTGCTTATCCTCTGGTATAATTGGCCCTTTCCTTGGCAGTGTCATCATTCATGTGACAGCTTTTATACTTCTTGCCGCTGCCGCACCAGCAGGGGTCATTACGGCCCGGTTTCTCCTGACGATGCATGGGCTGAGCCTGCTGTGCCTTGGGAGGCAGCTGACCCGCGCCCGCGGCTACACTGTCAAAGTGCCCGGCTGTGTTGTGGATGGTCTGAACATGGACCGAAGGAGTCTCATATTCAGTAGTACGGGGCTGGAAGCTGGCCTGGATCTGCAGACGGGACAGAGTAGAGAGGCTCTCCAGATTGAAGCTGTCACGCATGGCCAGGAACATTTCACTGGCTCTGAGCTGGTATTCAACCAACGGATTTTTCTGAGCGTATCCCTGCAGTCCTATACCTTCCTGCAGGGCGTCAATGTTACGCAGATGTTCTTTCCACTTGGTATCCAGCACATTGAGCACCACGTATTTAAAGCCTTCCGCTTTTATTTCATCAGGGATATTGGTAAAATGTTCCCAGACATGTTTGCGGACTTCTTTTTTCAGAGTATCTATAGCAGCGTGATAATCCATATGGGTAAAATCTATCTCGGTGTCGGAATGGAAATTAATGCGCAGCCATCGGGATACTTCCTCTTTTTCCCAGAAGTCCGGTTTTTCCGGTCTTTCAAAGGTGTTATTAAGGTAATAATGTACCACATCATCTATCATCTCATCTACCAGACCCAGGTTATTGGCCGCATCCAGCACCCGGTCGCGCATGGAATACACATAGGTACGCTGTTCGTTCATAATGTTGTCGTATTCCAGCAGGTTTTTACGTATTTCAAAGTTACGGGTTTCCACTCTCTTCTGGGCCCGTTCAATAGCCCGGCTGATCATTTTAGACTGGATTTCTTCTTCTTCAGAGAATCCCATGGATTTCATCATACCGATGCGGTTGTCCATCCCGAACAGACGCATGAGGTCATCCTGCAGACTGACGTAGAATTGGGAATGACCGGGGTCTCCCTGACGTCCGGAACGTCCGCGCAGCTGGTTGTCGATACGACGCGCTTCATGGCGTTCGGATCCGATGACGCACAGTCCGCCCAGAGCGACTACACCTTCACCCAGCTTGATATCAGTACCGCGACCCGCCATGTTGGTAGCGATAGTCACTGCACCGGGCTGTCCGGCTCTCACAATGATCTCCGCTTCTTTTTCGTGGAATTTTGCGTTCAGTACATTATGGGGTACTCCCTGTCTCTTAAGCAGGGCAGACAGGACTTCTGATTTTTCTACTGAGATAGTACCCAGGAGCACCGGCTGGCCTTTTTTCTGCAGTGCTTTCACGTCCCGGGCGATAGCCTGAAATTTAGCTTTTTCATCGATATAGATTTTATCCGCTTCATCCTGACGGGTAATGGGCTGATTGGTAGGTATTACTGCTACGTCCAGCTTGTAGAAGGAATAAAACTCGGTAGCTTCAGTTTCCGCTGTTCCTGTCATACCGGCCAGTTTTTCAAACATTTTGAAAAAATTCTGGAAGGTGATGGTAGCCAGAGTCTGGAATTCCTGTTTTATTGTGAGACGTTCTTTGGCTTCGATAGCCTGGTGCAGGCCGTCGCTCCAGCGTCTGCCCGGCATTTTACGACCGGTGAATTCATCTACGATGACTACTTCGCCATTTTCCACCACATAGTCCACATTGACATTGTAGAGCTTGTGGGCGCGCAGAGCCTGGGTTACATTGTGGTAGAGCTGGGCATTGAGCGGGGAGAAGAGGTCTTTTACTCCCAGCAGTTTTTCCACTTTGTTGACACCCATTTCGGTAAGCACGGCGTTCTTTTCTTTTTCAAAGATGGCGTAGTCACCGGTGCCTTCCACGATTTCCTGTTTTTCATCCAGCTGGGCTTCTTCCAGACGGGGGATGACTTTATCCACCCGGTAATACACTTCTGTAGATGCTTCACTGGGTCCGGAAATGATGAGAGGAGTACGGGCTTCGTCGATCAGGATGGAGTCCACTTCGTCCACAATGGCAAAATAAAAGTTGCGCTGGACTTTCTGATCCAGGGCGAAGACCATGTTATCCCGCAGATAGTCGAATCCATATTCGTTATTAGTACCATAGGTGATATCCTGAGCGTAGGCTTCCCGGCGCCCGCATTCCACAGCTTTGACTGTATAGGCGGAGATGTCATCCCACTGCAGCCGGTAAGACTTTTCGTGTACGATAATCCCCACGCTCATTCCCATGAACATATAGAGAGGTCCCATCCAGGTGGCATCACGTTTGGCCAGGTAGTCGTTGACCGTCACCAGGTTAACGCCTTTTTCAGTGAGGGCATTGAGATAGAGGGGCAGGGTAGCCACCAGGGTCTTTCCTTCACCTGTCTTCATTTCAGCGATGGTATTATTGTGCATCACGATACCGCCCATCATCTGGACGTCAAAATGACGCATCCCCAGGACCCGTTTACCGGCTTCACGCACCGTGGCAAAAGCCTCAGGCAGGAGGTCATCCAGGGTCTCACCTTTGGCCAGGCGTTCTTTAAACAGCTTAGTCTGGTTGTGCAGCTCATCGTTGTTCATTTTGGAGATGGTATCCTCAAATTCAGCTATCCTGCGGATGAGAGGCTGCACTTTTTTAAAATCGCGGTCCTGTTTAGTACCCACGATGAGGTAGAATAGACGTTTAAAGATATTCATGAATGTACTCCTGTTTGCGCCTTAAAAATAGATGTGGTATAGATTAACATGAAGGGCGTTTTTTTTAAAGTTTTTAAGCATTTCATTTCCATATTAATGATACGGGATAAACCTATTTGATAAATATACACAATGCGGTTATACTATGTCAACCAAGGAGGAGAGAATGAAGAGGATTTTAACACTGCTTACCCTCATCCTGAGCGTGTTGGTGTGGAGCTGTAATCCCCCTCTCTCGGGAGAAAATACAGCGACTACAAATACCTATCATTGCAATATTCATACCGGTGAAACAGGGATGTTGATTTTAACCAATGCCGTTACCAATGCGCCTCAAGGAATTACTAATATTGTCAGTATCCTGTCTAATGGTTTTAACCCGCAGATCCTGACTATCCCTCATGGATCTTATGTAAAGTGGAGCAATCAGGGTACAAACACACATTCAGTAATAGCGGATATAGGCAATTTCACAAACTTCGGTATAGATGTAGGACAATACTGGACTGTTAAAATTGATTAATTCCTCATTCACAAAAAGTGAAATTGTGTAGGCTTCCCTTACCTAGCAGGCTGGGGTCAAGTGGGTAAATCAGGATGGTACTACTACCCATATTGTGGAGGCAGATGACAATACTTTTCATGTTCCTTCCATGGCAATTGGACAATCGGGGAAAATATAGTTTAATTAATTATTGATTTATTAATTTAATACAGCAAACCCTGTTTGTAAATTTGAAATTGGTGTTTTTGCATGTTAAAATAACATAACTTTAATCCGGAGGGTGGAGATGCAGTTCAAAAAAGGTTTGTTTATAGTGATGCTGGTGCTTATGGGCGGAGTTTTTCTCTTCGCGCAGAAGTCTGCGGATGGCAAAAGTAAAAAACCGGTCATCCTGGAGTGCCAGTTTAATGACTTTAACGTGCGGGAATTTCCTGATCCTAATACCCAGCAGTTTCAGCAGCTGAGCGCGGGAGATCTGGTAGAATACCTGGGCCAGAAGACACGCAAGGACTTCACCTATAACCTCCGGGGCAAAAGTTATACTTCCCCTTTTATCAGGGTGAAATTATCCAACGGTAAAATCGGCTGGGTATTCCTGGGCGGTTTTAAGCGCTGGTCCAGGCCCCGATTGGAAAGTCAGCGCATGGTACTATACAAGCATTACTTTGACGAACTGACCGCGGAAGACTATTCAGCCCAGGGCAACCCCAACGGGCATTTTTCCGTGACCAGAATGGATGACAAGGCAAAATTTGAAAACCTGGGCAATCTGGTCAAGGTCAAAGCCCATATGGTCTATTCCGGAGTCAGCGCCTATTCTGAATATGAGGCCAGTCTGGTATTTATCGACAGCGACGGCAAGGCTAAAAACATCTTTGACCTCAAACCCGCGTTGAAAAAACACTATACTACCGATGTCACGCATCCTCATACCGCTATACTGCTCATGCAGACCGGCAAGGATGACCTGCTCATCGAAAATGTGGGACTGGATGATCCCTATCTCCTGGCTGTGATAGCAGGCTACTATGAATTTGATGATGTCGAGCCTCTCAATATCCAGCTGGACCAGTGGAGAAAGGGTAATAACGCCGCAGAGAGGAGTTCAGAGACCTATGTGCGCTATGTACCAGCTCCCCAGAGCAACAATAAATATCTGAGCGCTCTCTTAAAAGGGGAAGAAGTGACCCTGATACCCTGGGAGGGCAGTGCCCAGCCGGATATGACAGTGGAAAAAAATGCCATTGGTAAGGACTGGGTTCTCATTGCCCGGACCAACAATATCCTGGGCTGGACTCAGTCCAAGAACCTTAAAAAACTGGGGAAAGCCAATACTCAGGGGCCCTTGATCACTGAATATACAGATGACCTGGATATCTGATTTTTTACAGCGAGTCAGCTTTTTGTAGCCCCTTTTCCGTTCATGTGACGCCGCCCTTCTTCAGGGCGGCATTTTTTTTGTGCGACCTATTTATCCCGATGCGGCGGTAGGGGGCGCTCCCGCCCTTCACAGGCCGGATTATGGGACAGAGGGATCATGCCTATCCTTTCTACCTGGCTTACTCTATGCCGTTGTTGTTAACGCTCCGCGTATGGCTGAGTACACTCCTCATTTTAAGCCAGTTATCCTGTTCAGTGTATAGGAGCAGAAACATGTGTCTCATCCTCAAAACATTTAATAGAGTGGAAATTACATTTTTGAAGTTTTAAGGAGATTCTTCACTTTCGTTCAGAATGACAGGGATTTGGTGCGGCTATATACATTCCGGAATTGACAAAGCAGGTCTTTTTCCTTAAGCTTAATGCCTATGAAAAAAGCACCTATCCAGAATCCGCATTCCCCTGAAGCTCAACCCGTTCCTGTCCCCGGTTTGAATCCCCAGGAGATTGATGGGCACATCCGCTTCCTCAAAAACCTCCTGGAACACAAAGAAAACCTGGCATTGCTGAGCGAAGAGCAGCGGGTGGAACTGTTCCGCACGGCTGGTCAGCTCACCAATCCCGACCGCGCGGAAAGACGGGACCGCAATAAAGCCTGGAAACAGGCTCAAAAGCAAAAGAAGCAAAGCCAAGAAAGGCAGGCGCGCTCCGTCACCGGTATCCGTTCAGCCCGGGAGTCAGCAGTCTTTTCCGCCCCGCGCCAGCTGACCGCTCAGGAGCTGCAGGACCCTGCTAAATTTTCCAGACTCCACTCTCCCCGCAACTGCTATGTCTGCAAAGCGGAATATACCGACCTGCATCATTTCTATGACAGTATGTGTCCCGCCTGCGCTGAACTGAACTACCAGAAACGTTTTCAGACTGCTGATCTGACCGGCCATGTGGCCATCATCACCGGATCCCGTCTCAAGATCGGCTATCAGTCAGCTCTCATGATGCTGAGAGCGGGTGCCACGGTGATTGCTACCACCCGGTTTCCGGTGGATTCAGCCCTGCGTTTTGCGCGGGAGGATGATTTCAGCCAGTGGGGACACCGGCTCAGGGTGTATGGACTGGATCTGCGGCATACTCCCAGCGTAGAGATTTTCTGTTCCTGGATCACCCGGAATTACTCCCGCCTGGATATACTCATCAATAATGCCGCCCAGACCGTGCGGCGGCCTTCCGGATTTTATACCCATCTCATGGAAAATGAAAACAAGGATTTTCACAGCCTGGACCCCGCCGTTCAGTCCATCCTGAAGGAATACCAGGAATGTAAACAGGGACTCTATCATTTTGCGCATACCACACTGGAACAGCAGAAGAACCTGCCGGTACGCTGGGATGCTCCTACTCCCGGAATAGGTATACGCAATTCCGCACAGCTGTCCCAGATACCCTATGCCTATGACAACGAGCTGGACGCGCGTGAAGTCTTCCCGGCGGGAAAGCTGGATGCCGATCTTCAGCAGGTGGATCTCAGGACCACCAACAGCTGGCGGCTGACCCTGGGGGAGATACCCACTTCCGAGATGCTGGAGCTGCAGCTGGTCAATTCCGTGGCCCCCTTTGTCCTGGCTAACAAACTGCTCCCCCTCATGAAAAAAGAAAATACCGGACAAAAACACATCATCAATGTCTCCGCCATGGAGGGTAAATTCTACCGGTTTAAGAAAGGGGCACGGCATCCCCATACTAATATGGCCAAAGCGGCACTCAATATGCTGACTCATACCTCCGCGTCAGAACTGGCGGAATACGGCATCTACATGAACGCGGTGGATACCGGCTGGGTCACCGATGAAGACCCCGCTCATCTGGCAAAGTACAAACAGGAAGTCCATGACTTTCAGCCTCCCCTGGATATTGTGGACGGCGCGGCCCGGGTACTGGACCCGCTATTCGACGGCATCAACACCGGCAAACACTGGTGCGGCCAGTTTTTAAAGGATTATTTTCCTATCGACTGGTAAAGAATAAATTACTATATGTACGTTCTATAAGAACTACTATTGATAAAAAAAACTAATAGAAATAAAAAAAAACACCATGAAAATATTTTATTTTCATGGTGTTGAACAATCGTAGTAATTTTTTTGATGAGTATATGTTTAGTTTCCCATATTCAGTTTAAATTGCACAATAAAATTTTCTGAAGCAGATGGTATTGCTATGACTCCTATACCCAGTCCGATAAATATACCACTATAGATATAGGTTACAGCTGAAAAATAAGGGTCACCACTACCCAAAAGTAAGCCGGTCGTTAAACTTGCGGCCCCCAAAAAAATAGAAATTATTCCTGTGGTCATTCTTTGTTTTTTTATCAACTTGGCATATTCTTCCATACCTTGTATAGGAGTATAGATTCCATTTTTTATTTTATTATCGATTTTTTCCAGGGGATCAACTGTTAATAAAGGAATCAACCCTATACCGGAGAGGCTTAAACCTGTTGCTAACATCAGAGTGGGTAAACCATGTGTATAATAACTATCTTGAATAAACAAACCTGATATCGCGCTAATAAGTCCCCCAGATAAAAATGTTATACCAAGTACTTTACGGCTTGATTCCGCCGTCAAAGCTCCCCATTTAATCTTATCCCAGGCACTAATCTGATAAGCCAGGGGTTCCATAGATTTTGAGAAAGTACCATAGTTATTCTCCATGTCTTCAGTAACTGGTAAAAATTCGATTTTGGAAGTATCAAATGGGGCTAATGGAAGGGAACTTATTTGGGCATGAACTAGAACGGAAACAAAGGAAAACACAATAATCAACCACACTTTTTTGAGCATAATACACCTCTTTTACAATAATTTAATAGTATTGTAAAAGAGGTGTGAATATATGTCAAATATGTAGTTAACTTGAATGTTTTGAATAAAAATATATGATTTTAGGCTGATCAATTGTGCCATATTTTCACCATTTAATAAATTAATTCACAAATATTTCATTCACTTATATTTAGGATATGCATGTTAACATGGTCCAAAATCAGAATATTTTCTTTGAATACTGGGTAAGGTTGATCTGTAAGGGCTAGCAATTTGATCAAATATATGGAGTAAGTGAATTACTTAACCATTATACAATTCTCAAAAATTTTATTTTGATTGTATACTATTGAAGTGGGCTGTTTTCTCTATTCTCTAAACATCAGCTGTATATAAAAAAAATGCCGTTTCCTCCAGCTATTTTTTTAGGGATTGGTTATAGTTGGAGTTGTTAGTTTCTATTAATTTGATCATATCTTTATCGATGGCCTGAATGATATCCTGATTTGCCCCTTTTTAACTGTATAATGTAATGGCGCTTGTAAAAAATATGATGGGGAGTGTGTCACATTATATTATGAATGGTTGATCAGCCAGAAAAGGGGTTTTCACTACTCAGGCATCAGTATTTTTAATTTCCAATAATGTAAAAATGGGTCTGGTATAAATCTGCCCCCAGTTGGCTACCACTTCATTGGTGGCAAAATCATATATTTGATTTCTGGGTTCGGAATAGGCTACATCTATCATGAGGTCGATGCCGCCATTGGTAAGCCTGGTCAGGCATTCATCCCAGTTGCCGTGGATATAGGTCAGCTTCCAGTTTTCTTTTTTAGCAATATGATTGAGTACGTCTATAAATAAACCTGCCGGTTGGCCATTTTTATCTGTGAAAACTTTGGAATAATTTTCATAAAATCCCACTCGGATTTCTTTGCAAAAAACTAAGCCAAATGATAAAAATAAAAGTACTGTACGGACGGCTACAGATTTTTTCAAGGTTTCCCCGCTCTCTTGTATGTTTATTTAATCATATATGGGATTTAAAACAATATCAATTGTTTATATAAAAAAAAGGCACCCTTAGGGTGCCTTTTTAAGTATCAGATATTTCTACTTATCCAGAATCACAAAAGAATTAGCCGGTACAGACAAGGAATAGGATCCTGAGCTGATGGTAATAGATGAAGAATTATAGGTACCATTAGCGCTATTGGGAGTGATCAGGCGGTAAGTACCGTTGGGGATACCTGAGATAGTAGTGCTAAAACCAGCCCCTTTGGTCAAGGCTACAAAGGCCACATTGACTCCCGCGTCGCGCTTAAACACGATATTGTCTACACCCACCTCCAGGTCGGTCTGCTGGCCTTTCTGCAGAGCCACAGAAGAATGCCGCAGGCTGTTCAGCATCTTGATATGCTTATAGAGCGCAGGCTGATTGTTCTTGACGTAGTTGATACCGGAGGACCCCAGCATCCAGCGGGCCACCACATCATTTTTATCGGTAGTAGTGATGTAGTTAGGCCAGGAGCTGTACATGATCTCCGTACCGTAATAAACGATGGGGATACCCCGGAACAGGTAGATATAGGTGAGGTTGTTCATATATTGTTCCAGGCTCAGTATGCCGTTGGCACGTGTGACATCATGGTTATCCACAAAAGTAGACAGCCAGGTAGGATCATATTTTCCTGATTTATCTCCGTCATTTCCTGAGATGCGCAGCCAGCCGTTACCGTTGTTAAAACCAGTCTGTCCTTTAAAGGCATTTCCCATCCAGCCTGGAAAATCCATGGAAGAACCATGCAGATCCAGCATGTTAAAGGATTTATTCTGTCCGCCGTTGTAGATCAGTCCTACCGCGGCGGTTCGGTCTCCGGTCCAGGCTTCACCGCACATATAGAAATGATCATTGCCCTGGTTGGAAGCATAGGTCTTCATTTCCCGGGTAAAGTTCTGCCAGAAACCGGCAGACATATAGGCAACGGTATCGATACGGAAGGCGTCCACACCATGGTCGATGAATTTTTTATAGACATTTTTAAGATGGGGTACGGCATTTTGGGTTCCATGTTCATTAAAGTCTATGAGGTCAACCAGTCCCACTCCATTGTAATAGGAGAAAAATCCGTCAGTATGAGGAGTCTGGGAAGCATTCCAGTAGGGGTCACCTGACTCCCAGGTCCAGGTCTGTCCATCCATGATCACAGTGTTGCGGGTAGCGTAGGTAGGTGAATTCACAGCTACTGCCGTGGGATGTCCGTGATTGACTACTATATCCAGCATCAGTTTCATATCTTTATCATGAACCGCTTCCACCAGGGCATCAAAATCAGCCCAGCCGTCGCTGTTTTTACCGCTGTTATGCAGGTGCGGATCTATCTTGTCAAAATCATAGCCCCAGTATCCGTGGAAAGGTGAAGCAGAATAGTCTCCGCCATTGGAGTGACGGCCTTCAGGCTGCTTGACTACAGGGGTGATCCAGATAGCGGTGAAGCCCATGCTCTTGATATAGTCCAGATTATCAATGATACCCTGGAAATCTCCGCCGTGGTAGTAAGATAAAACCCCGGTTTTGGATTGGTCATAGATGTTGTAAATATCTGTGGTGGATTCACCGCCCCAGATTTCGTTGTTATTGGGGTTGCCGTCGGCAAAACGGTCCGTCATGATAAAGTAGATCGTCTCTTCCCGGAAGTCATTGTGAGGTATCTTAGTTACCACGAACACTTTCACCGTGTCGGTAGCGGTAGCCCCGTTATTATCGGTCACGGTCAGGGTCACGGTATTAGTCCCCACACTGTTGTATACCATTGAGGGAGTTTCTCCGGTGAGTCCATTGGACCACTGCCAGGAAACGATGGTGCCGTTGGGGTCAGAGGATTTGGATCCGTTAAATTTTGCCAGTCCCCCGGGAAGGATGGTGATATCTTTGCCGGCATCTGCTACAGGGGGCAGGTTGGGGTTGGAGGTAGTTACCGGTACTGCGACCGAGACAGAAGAATTTGCCAGGTCATAAGCCTTGGCAGTCAGATTGTGCCCGGTGCTGGGACTGTAGGCGCTGTTCCACTGTATGGAGTAGGGCGCGGTACTGTCAGAGGCTATCAGGACATTGTCGTAATAAAATTCTACCTTTACCACGCCTTTGTCATCAGATGCGCTGGCGGATAGAGTCACCACACCCTGCAGCAGGGCATTGCTGGCTGGCGCAGTCATGTGAATGGTAGGGGGGACGGTGTCATCAGGGTCCTGGTCATACCAGGTGTTTTCAGAAAGTACATACCAGCCTTCATTGGTACGTCCCAGGTCTGCGGTTTGAGTACCTTTGGTGTTATGAAACAGCAGATTGGCGATCTGCGCGTTGGTGATGGTATAGGACCACCAGCCGTTACCGTCATTATGCATGGGTAGCCCCGGCCAGCCGGTCGCGGGTTGCGCGGGGATCACATTCCAATAATGAATATTGACAGTAGGCCAGTTAGCTGTGTTTTTAAAGTGCACTGTCAGTCCCACGGTAGTTTTGTTAGTAATGGAAATATGGATGTTTTGGGTACTGCTGGTATTGCCGGCCAGGTCTTTGCTGTACAGGCTGAGGGTGTAGTCATCAGCCGGGAGATTGATGATGGAGGACCAGTTCTGGGAAGAGCTGATCTTTACATAGTCTCCACCGGTGGACAAATAGACTCCCTGGATGCCGCTGCCGGTCTCAGTGACTGTACCGGCTACCGTGATATTAGCCGAATTGCCGGATACGGTATACCCTTCTGTCGGACTGGTCACATTCAGGACAGGCTTGATGCTGTCCACATACAGAGCTATGGAGGTATCAGCAGTTTTTCCGCCGGTGCTTACAGCCCGGGCTTTAATAGTATTACTGCCCTGGGAGAGAGTTAATCCGTTTTTATACCACACAGTATTACCCACATTCTGGTAGGCGCCGCCGTTCAGGGACAGTGACACAGACTGGATGGTATCGCCTTGTACACTGGCAGTACCGGTCACGTTCAGTGTGGTCACATTTGTCATAATACCATGATGGGGTGAGGTGATAGACAGGGTGGGGACACTGCTGTCGTAATTCAGGTTCAGGGATTGGGTCAGGCTGCTGTTACCGGACGCGTCCAGCGAGTACAGGGCCAGGGTGTTGATACCGGTATTAGTGAGAGTGATGCTCTGCTGCCAGTTGGCTGACAGGGTAGCGATAGAGAACCAGGCGTTCTGATTGATCCGGAACAGGATATCAGCCACTTCCCTGTTATCAGACACTGTACCCTGGAGGGTAAATGTTTTACCGACAATCTGGTTATTGGTATGAGAGGAAACAGTCAGGGTAGGAGGGGTAGTATCCGGCTCTTCCACGACAGCATGGACCAGGACTTTGGGGCTGGCGGCTGTTCTTTTGTTGTTATCCAGGGCTTTCAGCCAAATATGATAATATCCGCTGCTCTCTATGAGGAGGTCTGCTGCTATCATGACCAGAGGGTCTCCGCTGGTTTGAGCCGTCACAGAATTGGTAGGTGATCCGGAATTGGTGAGGCAATAATACACCGCTGCTGATTTCAGCCCGGATTTATTGTAGGAGGACCCGCTGACTGAAATGGCCGAGCCGCTGGTGGTGTGATTGGTGGGGCTGGCCAGAATGACCACAAAGGGGTTCTGAGTAGAACCAGGGTCGGTAATCTGATTATTCAGATTACAGCCAACGAACATAAGGAAGACGGTTAGGGCCAGGGCGCTTTTTTTAATCATGAGGGACTCCTTTTCCATTACTGTAAACTTAGTGTAACCGCTTACATTGATATTATTATAGCTTTGCTTTTCCCATATTTCAAGTAAAAATCAAAATAAATTTATGCTAATTTGTTACAGGGTATATAGATGCATGATTTAAGTGTAATGTGCACAGATTGAGTGCAAATGACATGAATATATACAAAAAATCCGGGCGAACTGATGAAGTCCGCCCGGAAGATTAAAATGATAGGACTGGATTTCAGCTATGGGACTTTATCCAGGTAATAGTCTCCTGCAATGCCTGCCTGAGGGGAGTAGGTTTCATTCCAAATACCTGCTGCATGGCACTGGAATCCAGGATGTAGGGTTTCTCAAACTGATAGGACAGAGGCAGGATTTCTCTTAAAATGGGAATGAACAAAGAAAGTACTGACATCATAGGACGGCGCATGGCTTTTATCTTCAGACTGGTTCCGGTGAGTTCCGCTGCCATCTGCAGGACTTCCCGGGGAGTGATGTCCGGACGGTCGCTGGGGACATGCCAGGCTTTGCCCCAGGACTGTTCTGAAGTACCCAGAATTGCCAGCGCTGTACCAAAATCTTTGACATAGGTATAAGTGTGGGGCAGATCTACATTCCCCATCATAAGAGCGGGTTTGCCGGAGAGCAGGGGGAGCAGAGACCTTGCCCCCAGGGCGCTCTGTTCCAGAGCCCAGGGTCCGTAAAAATCCGAGGCCCGGGCTGAAGTGACTTTGAGCTGACCTTTGGCATGGGCTTCATAGGCTGCTTCTATCATCCGTGCCCGGGTGTAGCCCTTTTTATCTTCCGCTTTAAGAGGGAGTTTTTCGGTGAGGGGTTGACCCTGAGTGTCCCCATAGGCGTACAGGTTTTCCGCCAGGACCAGGCTGGCTCCAATGTCCCGGGTCGCTTCCAGTATCCTCTGCTGAAAAAGGGGGAATAATTCCGGCCATTTGTCATAAGGTGGCTGGGCGCACTGGTAGACGACCTGAGCTCCCTGGACCGCCCCTCTCAACTCAGTGGGATCAGTCACGTTAGCTTTGATAATTTCCACACCCTGGATGGGATCAGCCATTTGACCGCTGCGGTTTACCATTCGCACGGATTTTCCCAGGTTGGTAAGCTTTTCCGCGGTAAACCGGCCTACCGGGCCCGTACCTAAAACTACATGTATTTCTTTCATGATTTCCTCCTTTATGCATTGTTGGCACCGCCAACATAGTGAGTATAACACTTAATGTTGACAGTGTCAACATTATATACTAATATTTTTTATGGAAAAAAATTATCATCACGGTGACCTCAAACAGGAGCTGATCCGCATCGGCCTGGAAGTGCTGGAGTCCGGGGACTATGATTCCCTTTCCCTGCGGGAGCTGGCTGCCAAAGCAGGGGTGTCCAAGACCGCGCCCTATCGTCATTTCGCGGACAAAAACGCGTTGCTGGGGGCGATCACCACTCAGGGCTTCCGTCTATTCACAGCTGAACTGCAGGAGATCCGTACACAAGCGGGACATGGAGGCTGGGATGTTCTGGACAGGATGTGCCGGGTCTATATGAATTTCGCGGTACGGCGGCCGCATTTATTCCACCTGATGTTTTCTTCCCTGGGTAGGTCTTTTGACAGTCCCGAATGTGCCCAGGAAGGCATGAGATCACTGGATGAACTCCGTCTGGCCATCGCCGCCTGGAAAAAGAATATCCAGCAGGAAGAACTGGAAGCCCTGACCATCGGGGTGTGGGGATATATCCATGGACTGACCTCCCTGGTGCTGGAGGGATTTATCGAACGGGAAGAGTGGGAGGGCCGATTGGGGGATTACCTCAGGGCTCACATACCTGGTTTATAAAAACAGAATTTTATCAATGTACAGGAGGCTGGAATGCGCAAAATCTCTATATGGGTAATAGTATTAAGTTTTTTGTGTACGGTCCAGCTGGAGGCTAAAAAATACTATGAAGTATTTCCCGCCGGTGCGGAAAGCAGCGGGGAATCCGCCCTCACTCTGGAGGGTTGGGGGCCGGGTGGCTTGTTTGCTTACAGTAAGAAAATCGATAACAGCTGGATACCTTCCTATGGTGAACAGTACGTGATCTATGACCTGGTGAATGACAAAGTGGTGTGGGAGACCTCCTATGAAATACAGGGGGGTGAAGAGGAAAGTGAAGAAACCATCAAACAGGCATACCGGGATAAAATCAAGACTGGCACCCAGGGCTACCGGATAGCAAATTTTGACTCAGAACTGTGCAGCGCTTCAGAAATTCAGCCTCTGCCGTATTATGAAGGGAACGACACCCTCAAAGTCTACCTGGAAATCGGGGATTATAGCAGTGAGGACGGCTTCTGCACCACCTATCATGCTTACCACTACACCGTATGGGCGGAGAAGGGCGGAAAGAAGAAGCAGATCTCTTCGGGTGATACGACCTTCGCTATCAGCCAAACTATCCTGGGGTACTACAAACATCCTAATGAAAACCGGCTGGCGGTGATCGTGTCTATCTACCACGCCGGGCTGGAATGTGAGAGCTATATGGAAACCCTGATTATCGGCTGTCACACCAGCGCGGGATTCAAATAAAGGCTGATCTTTTACTCCGATCCAAAAGACTCCGCCCATAGATAGCTGTCCAGGAGGGCGGTGCGCAATTTCTCCAGGTCCAGATTGAGATTATTGAGTAGGGTCTGGATGGCATCCAGGTCCAGGTTGGAGTCTTCAGTCGATACCACCAGCTTCAGCAGCATTCCTATCTTTCCTGAAAATCCGGTAATAGATGCTATTATAGTCTCACTGACATTCATTTCCTTTAATACATCTTCTATTGGACTGGCCAATAAAGCTCCCATCAGGGACAATAAACCGGTAAGAAACGCCTGGTCTAATTCAGATTGTTCGGCACAGGGGTGCAGTGCCTGGTACAACAGCTCCATGGTCTTGCCCCGTTGGCTGGCGGTGTGAAACAAAGGATTGGCCTTATTGGACACCTGGGGGGAGGCATAGGCCATTAAGAGCAGCCAGTGGGACAGCTTACGGTAACCGATCAGGGTGATAGCCTGACGGATGCTGTTGATATGGTTGCGGACATAGAGCTGGGCGGAATTAATAAAACGCAGCAGGTTGATAGTGAGCTCGGGATAAGCCTTAAAGGCATTCTCGATGGCGGTGATGTCGTCGTTTTTCTGGATCAGGCTGAATACGTTCAAAATGGCAGATTTTTCAGGGTCGATACTGCGCGACTTGATGACGCTGGGCTTCTCAAAGAAATAGCCCTGGAACAGATCGAAGCCCATGTTTTTATACAGCAGGTATTCTTCCATGTTTTCCACTTTTTCGGCCAGCAGTTTCAGGGGGTACTTTTTGAGCAGGGGCAGGCCGGCCTTGATCCTCTCCGGTGGGGTGAGACGGACATCGACCTTGATGATCTTCACCCGCTCGAACAGGGGCTTAAAGGTGTTGATAAAAGCATCAGTGAATTCAAAGTCATCGATGGCGAAGACGTAGCCCTCATTTTCCAGGGCCTCGATCTTCTTCAGAAAAGCCGGGCTGAGTCGGGTGGTCTCCAGGATCTCCAGCACGAAATGCTCTTTGGGCAGGTTTTTGTGCAGTTCCTTTTCCAGGATGTCCTGGTTAATGTTGACGAAGCCTTTTTTTTCCCCCAGCAGGCGGTGGATGCCGATCTGATTGAGGGTGTTGACCAGCACCCGGGAGGTGGCGCTCAGGTCGTCTGACACCCCGGCCTCGGCGGTATTGCCGGACCGGAACAGCAGTTCGTAGCCGTACAGCTGCTGATTGACGTCCAGGATGGGCTGACGGCCGATGTATATCTCGTTATCCATGGGTTCCTCTTTTCTTTAGGGTTAGGCTCTCACACAGGCACGGCAGGGGCAGGGCAAAGGGTCTCACAAAGTCACGAAGCGCACAAAGTGGGGCAGGGCATATTTGTGAGGAAGTAATTTATAATAAAGCTACGAAAAATAAAATTCAATCCTTTTTTGGGGTAAATGAGAGGTCTCACAAGCACTCGGAGGTGTATTTCAAGTTGAGCTGTGGCGGTATTCGTTGGTATTAAAAAGGCATGATGCTCAATCAGAATATTCACCGTATTTTGGTAAATTTCATACCCAGTATCTCTAAAGTCTTGATTGATCCCTCCTGCCGGAAGAAAATAGAAGTACCGGAATAGCGGTATCCTAAACCTCCGCCTATGGCAATTCCATCTCCGCGTGGCAGAAGTACATAGGTATTTGGTTGCGTACCACGGGGACCTATACTGAGATAAAGTCTGTCTTCCTTTTGGATCACTTTAACTTTAAATGCCTGGGAATTCAGAAATCGGGTAAAAACCGGATCATCCTCAACAAATTCTTTATCAATCTGACGGTATTCTCCAGTCCAATTTTTCCAGTCTTCAGAAAGGGAATAATTCAGCTGTTGAGTACCCACCGGATAGGTGTAAACGTTTTGCTTATTTACCATATAGACCCGATCGCCATCACGATAAAATCCGACCATAATAGGCTGCAGACTTTTACTATTAACATTCCGCAGTGAATATAATCCCCCTTTACGCCGGATCATTTTGTATTGGGTTTGCTTATCTCTTTTGATAGTTAAAAGAAGTCCATTTCCATTACTGCTGATTTCAGCCCAGGCATCTGGGAGATCAAAACGGGAGGGTACCGGTGCCGGTATGAACTCAGTTTTTGCGCCAGTAACCGGAGGGATGTTATTTCTGGAACCATGATGCTGAAGAAGCTGATGAAGGCTTTTATCCGCGATGGTGTAAGGTAGAGACCCACACTTATAGCCGTTTACCATGGTGATCACGCCTATCCCCAATTCAGGGATGATCCCCAGCATGGAGAAGAAGGTCGTGACAGCGCCCCCATGCTGGATAATAGGTCCCTGATAGGGGAAATTGGGCCACCCCAATTCCCATGCCAGCCCAGTCTGAAAGCCGAAGTCCAAAGGACTGCTTGGCTGGGGTTGGGTCATTTGTTCAAGCGTTTCCTGCTTCAAAATCCGGGCACCATCCAGGCTGCCTTTATTGAGGATACAGCGGATAAACCGGCTCATATCAGCCGGTGTGGACAGCAGACTGCCCGCCGGGGAGTCAAAAACCGAAGGTTCCCGGAAACTGAACACGGCGACCCGGCTGACTACCAGGTTTGTTATATGTGCTTCATCCATCAGAAAAGAGGTGCGGGTCATACCCAGCGGTTTGAAGATGTGGTTCTGCGTATAGCTGTAGTAATCTTCCCCGCTAGCTTTTTCAATGATAATACCGAGCAGAGCAAAGCCATTATTGCAGTATGAATAAAACTCTCCGGCGGGAAACTGGACATAACGTCCGGACAGGAAATCCGTAACGGTACGGAAGGCGTAGGGCCCACCGCTGTATCCCCCGAACAGTTTGTCGGATGGAATTCCTGAATGGTGTGTCAGGAGCATACGGATGGTGATACTGTGGGCGGGATTTGTATCACTGCCCCAGCTTTTCAGACTTAGTTCCGGAATATATTTACTGATGGGGTCATCCAGGGATAACCGGTGATTTTCAAGGAGTTGCATAATAGCGATACCGGTAAATATCTTGGAGATAGAACCCAGGCAGAACAGGCTGTTTTCATCCAGCGGGATACGTTTGGTACTGTCCTTGTATCCATAATACTGGGTCCAAACCACGGCATTAGTATCGATCAGGGCAATGGCAAATGCCTGACCCTGGCCCTGATGTAATTGCTTAAGTATCTCTGAATGGAGGGTCTGACACATCGCAGTGTAGCCTTTGTCGGCTTTTGTGTATTCCTGCTCCACACGAGGCGGTACACTGCAGGCAGCTAACAGAGTCAGTAATAAAATACTTAAAGTGATTTTATTCAATACTTTTTCCTTTATCTTATTTTGGCTTATAATCGGTTTGAAAAATATTTATTTGTATCCCCCTGTTAAAATATAAAATCCGTCGACAAAAACGCGCTGTGGTCGTCCTTGACGATCTTGCTGACCAGGGTCTTGTTTTCCTCGGTCATCTTGGCGGACACCAGCGTCCGGATGGAAAACACACGCAGGGCGTCGGATACAGACAGCGTCCCTTCGGCGGAATCCTTGCGGCCCGTAAAGGGGAATACATCGGGTCCGCGCTGACACTGGCTGTTGAGATTGACCCGGCATACCTGGTTGACCAGGGGGTCTATGAGACGCGCGATCTGGGCGGGGTCCTGGCCGAACAGGCTGACCTGCTGGCCGTAGCGCGACTCGATCACGTAATTCACCGCTTCAGAGATATCCGAGAAGGGTACTATAGGCACCAGGGGGCCGAATTGTTCTTCATTATAGATGCGCATTTTAGCATTGACCGGATACAGCACCGCCGGAAAAAAGAAAGTCTCATTGACCTCTCCACCCCCGGGATTTTTGACCTGGGCACCCAGGGACTGGGCATCCTGGATCAGTTCCGTGAGGTATTGCGGCTTGCCTTCCACCGGCAGGGGAGTGATTTTGACACCTTCCACCCAGGGTACCCCCGGCTTGAGGGTATTGACCTTTTCCGCGAACAGCCGGGTGAACTCATCAGAGATACTTTTATGTACAAACAGGATCTTGAGGGCGGTACAGCGCTGGCCGTTGTAGGACAGGCTGCCCAGGACGGCTTCTTCCACGGATTTTTCCAGGTCGCAGTCGGGCAGGAAGATGCCCGCATTCTTGGCGCCCAGTCCCAGTACGCTTTTGAGCATGTGAGGCTTGGGGTGCTGATGCTTGAGGATGTCGGCTACCTTGGTACTGCCGATAAAAGCCAGCACGTCAATCTTGCCTGAGGTCATCAGCGGACCGATCACCGTTTCTCCCTCTCCGTATACGGTATTGACCACCCCGGCGGGAAAGGCGTCACGGTAGCATTCCAGCAGGGGCTGATGCAGGAGCACACCCAGCTTAGGCGGTTTAAAGATGACTACGTTGCCCATGATCAGAGCCGGGATGAGGGTGGTAAAGGTCTCGTTGAGCGGGTAGTTGTAGGGGCCCATACACAGCACCACGCCCAGGGGCGCGCGTCTGATCTGGGCCAGGATGCCCTCTTCGATCTCAAAGCGGGAGCTTTTGCGGTCCAGGTCCTTGAGGGCGTCTATGGTATCGCGGATGTAGTCCACGGTACGGTCGAATTCTTTCTCGCTGTCTTTCAGGGATTTTCCGATCTCCCACATCAGGAGACGCACGATCTCGGTACGTTTTTCCACCATGCGCCTGGCGAAGTCTTCTACGTGGCGGATGCGGTCTGCGGTAGACATCGTAGGCCATTGCCCACGGCCCTTGTCATAGGCGGCGACCGCCGCGTCCAGGGCTTCCAGGCTGGTCTTTCCATCCATGAGGGGAGATTTACCCACCAGTACTTTTTTCGGTTTTCCATTGACGGTGACCCGCACGCAGGAGTAGACATCATCCAGCGCGCCATCCAGTTTTTTGATTTTTCCATTGATAAGGGCATGATCCTGGATGAGAGGGACGGGGAGGCGGTGGACTTCGGGGATATCATTTATTTCCGGGAAAATATCCTGGACGATCTTGCTGATTTCAGACATGGGGGTCTCCTTGCGGTAGATTATAGGGATATAGTAAGACAGAATGATTTTTTTCGCAAAAAGGGGCGGGGAGAACTTAAGACAGGATTTACAGGATTTACAGGATTTGCAGGATTTGCAGTATGGGGAGGTTTGGGTTTCTCTCAGTCTTCGGTCTGATTATTCAGACAAGGGACTAGGAAAAGGGTCTCGCAAAGGTACAAAGGGCACGGAGGAAAGGCGGGATTTTCGGGAATTAGAGGATAGGGGCGCCTGCCTCATCAAAACTATTATCCCCTGTGCCCACCCAGGTATAATTGATATCCAGTCCATGATGTACCCTGGAATAACTGGAGTTACCGGTGTTTCTATGACCAAAATCTGAAGCAACTGAGATTCTATCAGGTTTTGAAAGAGGTAATCCTATTTTCCAATCAGAGTAAGCCTGTTCAGAAAATAAACTGAAAATTAAAAAAAAATAATATGTGTCTTGCTTGCTTAATACTCATATCCTATCCTCTCAACTAAAGAATACTTTTCCCATGAAAGTATGGATATATTGCCATTAGCATCAATTATTACACCACCACGAAAATCAGAACTTCGAGCTTTTATAATACCTATAACATCATATTTATTGTTTAATACTACAAAAATCCTACCTAGTATATTATTACTTATTCGTTTATCAAAATATGAACCCTGCAACAAAAATATATTAGCTTTTTCACTAAATGCAATCAAATTTCCAGACAATGACCTTCCCATTGTGTTTAATTGAAATGAAGCCGGGGGATATTTAATTGAATCAATATAAATTTCTTTGTTTTTATACACATTATATAATTGAGAATCGTTTTCGAGAGGAAAATTTATTATGAAAGAGCCTTGTGCTTTTTGATACTTTCTAAAATCGTTAATATTTTTCTTTATATAAGTTGTATTTCCTTTGATATATATAGTTAACATATTAGTGTCAGTAATCACCGCTTTATACACAGATATGGATATCAACTTATCATCTTTCAGTTTAAAGACGTTAAATGTAGGTGAAAAAATATTGGCACAATATGGAATATTCATCTCCAAGGAAATTTTTCCGTTCTTGAAGGTACCAGTGTTTCGTTTATTTTTTATATAATTTTCAAGGAAGAATTCAAAAGAAAAAGTGCCTGAAAATGTTGTCTGGTATACTTTTTTAAAATCAAAACCCCTTGACCAGAGAGTTAATTTTACAATTTCTTTGAGTTTTAAGTCTCCTATCTTGTTTTCCAGATATTCTATAGTGTCTATTAGCTGTTTATATTCCGCAATTTTATACTCCAATTCTATACGGGCTTTTGCATATTCCCTGGGTACAAATATTTCAGCTACTGCATACATTCCGTAAAAATTTTCTACTATTTTTTTTGTATAGTGATATTCCTGACCTTCAATATTAGTAATAATTTCATCGAAAATATTATATTCTTTACCTACTATCTCATCTATGGATTTTATCTGATTTTTATAAAAAATAACTTTTTTACCTTTCTGTTCCCCAAAAACAACTGTCTCAGTTAAATCAGCTTGGGGATCAAACACATCCATGATGATTTCTTTCCTGTCCAATAAATTAATATTAGTCCATATCCGGGTTAGATCAATATTTGTGATTCCAGTGTATCCCACCCCTTTCGCCACCAGTTGTGTGGTATCAATCCCCTCCGCTTCGATCCACCCTTCCTTTCCCGCCTTCGATACCACGAAGAAGCGTTCGCCATTGCCCTTGAGTACGCGCATGGTGTCGCCCTTGGCCACCTGGTCTACTACCTTGCTCTCCAGCCCGTCGTCATACAAGGAGACCGGGGCGGTCAGTTTGAAGACATTGTCCTTGGTGTTGAAGAACAGCTCGGGCTGCCAGGGGGTGAGGCTGGCGGATGCCACCCAGCCGCCCACCGGACGCACTTGGGAGGTCTTGGTGTCACGGACACTGCCCTCCACATAGGCCCAGCTGTCCCGGGTGTCGTAGAGGGTGACCTTGTCGTACTTCATGAATTGCTCCAGGAAGGCGGTATTTGTGGAGACGCCGCTTGATAGTTGGGCCTGGTCCAGGTCGTACACCCGGACGTTGTTGGTGTTTATGTACATGACTCGGGGAGAGGATTTGTCTACCTTGAGCTTGTGTGCGATCAGGGATTGGGACTTTGCCGGTGCCGAATGGGTCTCCGCCTTGGGCTGTCCGCAGGAGGCGAGGATGGCTGCAATGAGGATGAGGGTGGTTTTGAGGGACTGTCGCATACAACGGCTCCGGCGGTTATTTTTAGATATTGTAGCGGAGAAGGGCTGATGGGTCAAAAAAGTAACGGGGAGTTGTTAAGACTGGGGAGCTCTGAAATTGGTCTCACAAAGACACAAAGGGCGCGGAGAAGAGTTAAAAAATAGGGTATGTTGCTACTTAGGTTATTTGTGAAAAAAACGAGCCTGAGACATTTACAGAAAATACATGCTAACCACAAATATCTCTTAGACGCCCTTTTGATGCCCTGGCCATCCACGAGGTATCATACACCCCAGCCTCTTCCCCTGAGGGGCGTATACCCTAAATTGCACTCACCTGCAGCGAAGCGGAAGGCATAGCCCCGATTCCTGCCTGAACCTTCTCATACCGACCATGCATCATGGGCGCTAGAAGGGCGTTTTTCTTTGCGAGCGTTTCTTTTGGGGGACCTGGCCAAAAGAAATGCGGAAAACCCGCTTCCGTTCGGCCAACGGAAAAAGTCCTCCCCGACCAGGGGCATTCCTGGGTTAAAGGAGATCCTCCACTTCGATGCGCGCTCGCTTACTCAGCACAAGCACTTCATTCAGGATGACAAACTAAAGTTGAAAATTTGCAGACAAGAAAGAGTTATTTCCCATTATCAAAATCTTGATAAGCATCGGCCAGATAATCCCTCACCCCTTTCCAAAGTATCCCCGGCACAGCGGCCTTCAGATCAGTAAGCCGCTGGTCCGGTACCGTTATGCGGGAGAGGTTGAAACCTTCTTTCAGGACCATAAACTTCAGAATTCGGGATTGTATAGCCCGTCTGTGGCAGCCGTACAGGCAACGCATGCACATGACACATTGATTTGTAAAATCTGGTTTATCTTGTCTCATAACAATATTCAGCTGAGGGCAATTACTGGCGCACCACCCACAGGCATCACAATCTTCATTGGCATACAGGCTTTTCCCGAAATGGGGAGCTCCGAATTGTTCCAGGTGACTGATCCAGGCAAACAGCCAGCCCAAGAAATGAAAAGGGGTACGCTGGGATTTCAATTGTATGATGGATTGAGCAGTTCTGCCGGTCTTATAGGGGAGTACCCGGAGCAGTTCACTGGCGGCGCGGACAGGGGTAGAGGTGATCCAGTTGGCGGGCATAATGTACATTTCTTCCAGAAAGACTATGGCCCTTTTCTTGGACAGACTACGGATCACCCTCCTGCGGCAGGCTGTATTGGGCCAGACTTCTCCGCCGCCGCTCACGGAAATCACCACGGCCGGCAGATGATCCAGTTCGGGCAGGCCTTTGATCCAGCTATGCACAGGGAGGGGCGCGTCCATGGCGTGGACAGCATAGAGCAGTACCAGGGCTGAAATCGGTTTTTCATGGATATTGATTTGATTTTGTGACGAGACAGATTTATCCAGAGGATGCAGTATTACCGGTTTTCCTCTGTCATTCAGGGATTGAGCCAGGGACTGCGCGGCTAGTCTGGTGCCGCCCGTGCCGGAAAAATAGACGATCAGGACAGGAGCGTCTTCCTGTCTTTTCATTCTTCTTCATCCAGGGAAATGATTTCATCATAGACGATTTCATTACCATCATCCTGATAAGGTAATAAAAAGCGGTATTCCTGATCCAGGCCCAGCGTGATCAGGATGGCGTTTGCGGTTTCTACCTCTGTGGCTAGAGAATAATCTGTCTCACTATCCAGGTGAACATGACAAAATGTGACCCAGGAGCATATCTTCTTTTGTTTCAGTTCAGACACTGCCTGCTGGTGCAGAGACTGTAATGCTTTTTCCAATGGTATGGATTCTTGACCCGGCGGGATGTGGTATACCAGGGAGCGCAAGGTATGGTCCTGCTCTTCTACTATACCCGCAGGCTCGTAAAATCCTTCCAGTTGGGATTCCTTAAAAAAATCCAGTGCTTCCAGGTAGATTTCTTCCAGCTGGTCCAGAGCCCGATGAGAGTCAAAAAATTTTTCATTCATTTTGCAATTACTCCATAGCTGATCAGTTGTTCATTGCTGAATCTCAGCCGGAGATAATCCGGTTCGATATTCCCTGAAGAATGGTATCCAAAACCAAGATAATAATACCAGTCACTTTTCTGCAATTTTTCCGGCACACCCAGCGCCTGAGTCAACTCTGTGAGAGTTTTCATACCGGAGAGTTCCGTCCGGATGAGGTCATCCACCATTTCATAACGGGTCTCTTTGTTAGCCTGCCATTGAATGAGATCAAAGCGGCGTTTCAGAAATTGATCATATACCCAATTGGATATGGCTGTATTGTTGCTGAACTGCACAGCCAGAAATTTACCGGTGGTCTGACTGTATCCGCAATACCAGGCCAGGATATTATCCTGGATGTATGTCAGGTCTGCTGCACCCAGGTTGCTGAGAATGGTTTCTTTGCTTTTACCCAGCAAAAGTTTTTGAGAAATCAAGAGGGGCTGAATCCTGCAGCGGTTATTGAGTGATTGGTTCCATTCTTTGAATACATCCCTGGTACAATTCTGGAGCAATACAGTGGCTGTCACAAAAAAAATAAAATAACACACATACTTATACATCACTGCCTCAGTGTACAAAGCGATGGGAATAAATATTGGAGACCAGGGCTGCCCCTATGATAAAGGTCAGGAAAGAAGAACCGCCGTAACTGATAAAAGGCAGAGGCAGTCCTGTCACTGGCGCCCACCCCAGAGTCATTCCCACATTAATGATGAAATGGATAAAAAACATGGCAAAAATACCGGTGGCGATCAGCATTCCCTCTTTATCTTTGGCATTATTGATGGTTTTATTGATGTAGTAGAAATATGCCACGAAGAGTCCCATAATCAGGGAAGCACCCAGAAAACCGAGCTCTTCGCTGATAATGGAAAAGATAAAGTCCGTACTTTTTTCAGGCAGGAATCCCAGGGTGTTCTGTGAACCGCGGAAAATACCTTTTCCCCGGAAGCGGCCTGATCCCACCGCGATCATACTCTGGATAATATTATATCCCGCGCCCCAGCGGTCCAGTTCAGGGCTGACAAAAGCCAGTAGACGCTTCCACTGGTAGGGCTTCAATACCTTGATGGCTGTAGCTGAAAATAGGGATGTACTCCCGATAATCAAAGTGAAGGGAAGTATCTTGGATATGATCTTGACCGGGTGGAAAAAACCTATGATAATGGATACCAGAGAATACAGAAAGGTCACCAGTGTCACAGCCAGAAGAGTTGAAAAAGAGAATAATCCCTTGAAAAATGCCAGTTCTTTACCACCCATCTGCAGATAATAAAACTCATAATAAGCCCGGCCCAATACCAGTACTCCGGTGGCAGCGACTATTATCAGGATATAATTCAAAAACTTTTCATTATTCATGCCCATATAGCTCATGAACAGGAATATCATAAAAAACACGATACCTGTGCCCAGGTCAGGCTGCAGCATAATCAGGCCCAGGGGGAGCAGCAGAATACCCAGGGAAATCAGAAAAGTCTGGATTTTCTTTTCACCCAGAGGGGCCCGCGATAGAAATTTCGCGTAGAACAGGATATAGAATAATTTCATAATTTCAGAGGGCTGTATTCCTAGTCCGCCCACACCCAGCCAGCTCTTGGCTCCCCGCACTTCTTTACCAAATACCAGGGTGATGATCAGCATCACGATTCCGGTGATATAAAAATACTCCCCAATTTCAGCCAGCTGGAAATAATCCACACTCAGGATAAAAATTGAAATTCCAAGCCCAATGATAAACCAGGTGAGCTGTTTGAAAAACTGACTTTCAAAAAAGGGACCAATAGTACCATCTTCAGCTCTGATACCGGTACTATAGATGAATACCAGGCCGATAATAGATAGGACCAGAGGTATAACGATAAATCCATAGGAAACGTTTTTCAGATTATCTTTTAACATCTTATTTTCCCGTCTGTTTTTTCTTAAAACTCATTCCCATGATATCTTTAAAATAAAAGTCAATGAGTTTAGCTGCTACCGGTGCTGCCGCGCTGGAACCATGTCCTCCATGCTCCACCACAACCGTAACAGCTATAACATTATCCAGGTTGGGGTCGCCATAAGGGGCATAGGCAGTGAAAAGGGCATGATCGTCTTTGGTGAGACCGGCCTGGCCTGTACCTGTCTTACCGCCCATAGGGACATCGGTGAGGTATTTCAGCCAGCTGGCGGTACCGTACTCCAGCACCTGATGCATACCTTCTTTTACCATTTCAAAATTTTCTTTTGACATAGTGATCTTGCGGAGTACTTCCGGAGACTTGGTCCAGACTATTTTTCGATTCAACGGGTCCAGTTTATTTTTAAGTAAAAATGGTTTGTATACAGTTCCGTCATTCACGATGGTAGCGGTCATTACATTCAATCCCAGGGGTGTAACCAGAAGGTCACCCTGGCCTATGGAAATATTGGCGGTGTCACCTAGTGACCAGGGCCTTTTATGAGTCTTTTTGAACCAGTCCATCTCGGGGAGCAGACCGGTTTTTTCATTAGGCAGGTCGATCTGGGATTTTACATTCAGGCCATAGAGACGGGCCATCTGCATGATCCTTTCCCGTCCCAGACTGGAATGTATCCCTATACTGTAAAAGAAAACATCACAGGAACGGGCAATGGCATCAATAAAACTGACATTGTGATGTACGCTCCAGCAGCCGAATTTCCGCTTTCCTATAAAAGTGTAACCCGGACAATTATAATGAACCTGGGAAGGATTACCGGCGTTCAGATAAGCGGAAGCAGTCACCAGTTTAAAGGTGGAAGCAGGGGGATAGGTACCCTGGAGTGCCCGATCCAGAAAAGGTTTATTGATATCATTTTTCAGCAGGAAAAATTCCTCTTCGCTGAATCTGTCGGTAAAGACATTGGGGTCAAAGCCGGGAGTGGATACCAGGGTCAGAATCTCTCCTGTAGCAGGTTTGGAAATGACTACGGCCCCTTTGTAATTTTGTTCAGCCATCAGCTCATAAGCATAATCCTGCAGCTGCTTATGTATAGTCAACACCAGGGGAGGCCCAGGGACAGCTTCTGTGACATTAGTTTCCCACATCACCGTACCCACCGCGTCCACGGTACGCTGCTTTATACCTTCCTGCCCGCGAATGATCTCATCATAATATTTTTCAATACCTTTCTTGCCCAGAATAGTACCGGAGTGATATTCCCGGTGTTCTTTCATTTTTTCCAGTTCTTCCTTGCTGATGATACCGGTATAACCTATGACATGCGAAGCTTTCTCACGGGAAGGATACACTCTGCGGGGACGGTTATCCCATAATACACCGGGATAGAGATCTGAATGTTCCGCCAGCCTGACCAGTGTTTTGGAATCGATATCGTATTTCAGGATGACCGGAGTGTATTTGTCCAGGGCCAGTTCTTCCAGGGTCAGTTTGATTTTATCCAGAGGCATATTGATTACCAGAGACAGGTTGGACAGGACCTGTTCTTTTTTATCTTCTTCCTTGGGAAGGTTGGCAGGTATGACAATAATGGACAGAGACTTACGATTATAAGCCAGTTTATTGTTCATCGTACGATCCAGGAGCACGGAACGGTAGGCCGGTATCCTGATGGGTTGGAGTTTATTACTTTCTGATTCTCTATAGTAATCTTTTCCTTTGATGATCTGAAGATAAAATAATCTGAAAAACATCAGGAGGGAGAAACTGTAAATAATGATATTTATAATCAAAAGCCTGGTTTTGGCTTTCTGGGTCATTTCCAGCATATAGCAGGACTCCTAAATCAGGTTCTGGGGGTCGATGTCCAGTTCCAGGAACAAATAGGCCGAAAGCTTATGTTTTTGAAAAAAATCCTTGACTCCAGCCAGCATATGGTTGATCCTCTGGATATTCATGGATTTTAATATTATATGATATCGATATTGATTATTCAACTTTTCCATGGGGCAGCTGACCGGCCCCAGAATTTCCAGCTCTTCTTTATGTCCTTTATAGGGAGTCAGGAAATTTTTCAGGTTTTCTGAGAATTCCATGACCTGCTCCAATTTCACCCCCCTGACCACAGCTCTGCCTAACCGGGTAAAGGGCGGATACCTGAATTGGCGGCGCTTTTCCATTTCCAGCTTGTAGAAACCTTTAAAGTCCTGATGTGAAGCCATAGTGATAGCATAATGTTCGGGCATGTAGGTCTGAATCACGGCCTTACCCTGTAGCTCTCTCCTGCCCGCCCGGCCGATCACCTGTGTAAGCAGAATAAAGGTGCGTTCCGCGCTCCTGAAATCAGGGATATTAAGGATGATGTCAGGTAAAATGGCCCCTACCAGATTGATCCCGGCGATATCATGCCCTTTGGCTATCATCTGAGTACCCACCAGGATATCAATTTTCCCTTTCTTCAAATCACTGAGTATTTCTTCATACTGGTATTTTCCCCGAGTGGTGTCCAGGTCCATGCGGGCTACCCGGGCCTGGGGGAACAATTCCGATATATGGGATTCCAGACGCTCTGTGCCGCTGCCCATTTCTTTAAAAGCTATGTTCTGGCATTGAGGACAGGAGTGGGGGATGCCCGACTGATAACCGCAATGATGGCACTTGAGCAGCTGTTTTTGCTTGTGGAGAGTCAGAGACACATCACAGTTGGGGCACTGTGCTACATAGCCGCATTCCTGGCAGAGCAATACCGGGGAAAAACCTCTGCGATTCAGGAAAAGGAGGGTCTGCTGACCGGCCTGCATGGCCTGAATGACCTCCAAAAAAAGTTTTTGTGAAAAAAGAGTGTTTCCTTTCTCTTCTGCTCTGAGGTCCAGGATCTCAACCTGCGGTATCCGGCTGGTCCCGAATCTCTGTTGCAGCTCTATCAGTTTCATTTTTCCGGTTTGAGCATGATAATAACTTTCCAGCTGGGGAGTGGCTGACCCCAGGACCAGTGCCGCGTTTTCCTGTTTACAGCGGAAGAACGCTACCTGCCGGGCATGATAGCGGGGTTTGTTGCCTGATTTGTAGGAGGATTCATGTTCTTCATCAATGATGATCAGTCCCAGGTCTTTCATGGGGAGAAAAATCGCGGAACGAGGGCCGATCAAAACCTGGGCTTCTCCTCTTTGGCATCTCTTCCATTCTCCCAGCCTTTCTCCGGGGGACAGTTTGCTATGATAGACAGCAACTTTATCTCCGAAGCTATTATAAAACCTTTCCAGAGTTTGAGGAGTCAGTGCTATTTCCGGGATTAATATGATCACCGTTTTATTCATTGCCAGACAGGAGCGGACCAGGTGTTTATATACTTCGGTCTTACCGGAACCTGTGATTCCATGGAGGTAATAAGCGCTGTTTGTACCCAAGCCCGGGAGAATTTGTTCATAGGCTGATTGCTGCTCCTGATTTAATCGGGCTAATGTATCATGGAATACAAAGGGTAGGGGAAAGTAGCGGGGATTACGTGCTGCCGGGAGAATGGTGAACAGAGCCTCTCCCAATGAACAGAGATAATAATCACGCAGCCATTCAGCCAACTGATAGAGTCTTTCATCCAGGACAGGCTCATTATCCAGAACTTTTTCTACGGGTTTAAGCTTGATCCCCTGTAGCTGTTCTCCCACATCACGGTCTTCATGAATGGCTAGAGCCAATGCCATCATTTTTCTTCCGCCAAAGTTAACCTGAAGCCGATAAAATCTATCCAGATCCATGCCTTCAGGAATGGTATAATGGAAATTCTTTTCCAAGGGGACATTGAGTACAACTTCTACCAGGAGCATAATTCAGACCGGTTAAAATCCAGTTTTTTCATAGAAACCAGATCAATATAAAAGCAGATGCCGGGGAAATAGATCGGAGCGAGGTTCAATTTGTACCAGCCAGAAGATGTTCCAGAGTAGCGGTAATCTGCTGGAGGGCACGGGAGCGGTGGGATATTTTATTCTTGGCATCCAGATCGATTTCGGCAAAGGTCTGGCTGTAATGATAAAATTCAGGCAGAAAGATAGGATCATATCCAAATCCCTGGATACCTCTGGGAGCAAAAGCAATTGATCCTGAACATATACCCTGAGCACTGTGGATGGAGCTGTCTGGACTAATCAGCACCATCATACATACAAACCGGGCTGTTCGCTGATTAAACGGTACACCTTCCAGAGCTTTGAGTAGTTTGTTTATTAGCTGTTCCTGGGTACTGTCCGGACCGGCATAACGGGCGGAATATATACCTGGTTCCCCGTTTAATGCGTCCACTTCCAGCCCTGAATCATCGGACAGTACAAAAGCATCTGGATATAATTTGCGAATGGCCTGAGCTTTGATCAATGCGTTCTGATAAAAACTGGAACCGGTTTCTTCTATATCTTCAGTAAACCCAATTTCCCGCAGGCCTGAAATGATTAATTCAGGATGGTTTAACAGAGAACGAATTTCTTTGATTTTCCCTTGGTTATTACTGGCGATTATAAGTTTCAATGATTTCCCCTCAAAATGACTAAGTTATTTTATCGGGTTAAGGTTGAAGTGTCAAACAAAAAAAGAAGTAAATAATGGTTTACTTTTTTAAATTAATTTATATAATATATAGTGACGATAAACAACTAGTGAAAAATACGTTTTTTATTAACAGTATGTAAAAGGGGATGATATGGCACAATTGCGTGAATTCTCAAGTATGTATTATAATCCGAAAAAAAATCCGGATATATCCAAATTATGTTGTCCTCCTTACAATAAAATCGATAGTTCCAAGAAGAAGGAACTTTATGATTCAGACCCCTATAATTATGTCAATCTGGTTTTACCTGAAGGTGATTCTCAGGAAAAATATCGAAATTCTATTAAACGTATTTTCAGTTGGCTGCTTAGAGACGTGATGTTAATTGATGAAAAGCCCTCTATGTATCTGTACGAACACAATTTTAAAATGGATGGGGTTAATCAGGTTCGTTACGGGATTACCACTTTGGTAAAGCTGGAAGAAGATCCACAGAAAATTAAAATATCCGAAAGATCCCACAGTCAGGGTGTAGAAGACAGATACAATCTCCTAAAAGAGACAGAGACTCATCTGGAAAGTGTACTTTTCGCCTGCAATGATTCTCAAAACCAGCTCTTAGCTTTGCTGAAACAGATTCCTGAAAAATCAACAGTCATGCAGGAAGTCAAAGATCAATATGCAAATATTCACCGTATTTATCGTATTGAAGACGAAAGTATAGTAAATAATATCAAATCCTTCACCGGTGATAAGACATTTTATCTGCTGGAAGGGGTTCACAAATATCAGGCAGCACTTCAGTATAGAAAATCTGTGGCAAATGCCCCCCAGGTAATAGATGGAACCAGATCGGATGATTATATCCTGGGTACTATTGTAGTCATGCAGGACACAACTCTTAAGACTCTTCCAGCTAATGTGAATTTGCGGGAAACAGGCATGTCAGGTGTAGCCTTTTTAAAAGGCCTCGAAAAGAATTTTAAAATGGGTGCTATGGCTTTTGAAGATGAACGCATGGAAAGAGCAGCCCGTGTAAAGCTAAGAAAAATGATGATGGAAAATAAGGCTAGAGGGATTTTGTCTTTGGGTGTATACATCAAAGAAGTCCCGGGTAAATACTTTATTCTGTCAGTAACTCCAGAAGCTTTGACTCAGATTAAAGCCGGAATAGGTGGGAGTGAGATAAAAAAATCCCAGGATATTTTTTATTGGGAAAAGCTGATCATTCAGGATGCTTTAAAGCTTAAAATGGAAGATGAGAATAAAATTTCCATGGTGAGGGGCGATAATACCGCATTGGAAGCGGTAAAATCAGGAGAATTTGATATTGCTTTGATTATAAATCCTATAAAAGTTATGGATGTCATTCGTATTGCCGATAATAACGAACAGATTCCTCATTTATCGGCCGATTTTTATCCCAGTCTTCTGGGAGGTTTGTTGGCTTATTCCCTTAAATATTCAAAAATAAAGGGTTGAGAGTGAGGTTTCCAAGGAGGGAAGCATGCGGGTACTCGCTCTTATCTTTATAACTTTTATCTTAATGGGTTGTGATAATTTTCTGGGTAAAAACCAGGACAAAAAACAGAATAATCAAAATGATGTCATTGTGGATGTCATCCCTGATTCCATTCTCAAAAACGCCAATATAGAAACTAATGATACTGAAATAGATGTCATGGAGGATGTTTCCAATCTGGGAAATACTGAGATCATTATGCCCAATAATGATCAGAAATCAGTAAAAAATGACACAAAAACGGAAAAAGATATTCCTCATGTCAGTGAAGTAGTTTCAGATCAAAAAATGCCCAAACAACAAGAAAAAAACACAGAAACCATAGATATGGAAATGAACCCGATTTCAGTGGTAGAAAAAAAGAAGACCCAGAGCATTCAGTATAATAATGAAATCAATACTCCGGTGACTGAAAGTAAAATTATAGAACCAAAGAATATCTCTATGCCGGTCAGTACTCATAACGGCAGTCTGATTATAGTCGGAAATGACAGGATTGGACAGTCTGTATCTCCCAGAAAATACATACAGCAGTCATTCGCAGTGTTTGAAAAGAATAAATACGCGGTTTACATTGAGTTTCAGGTATATGCAGTCCCCACCAGCAGCAGATTGAGAAGATCAGCATATTATCTCCTGGGATATAATAAATTTGCCAGGCTGATTAATCATCAGGCGCAATTTACCAGATTCTGGAATGGTAAAAATACCAAAGGGCAGTTTTTACCTAAAGGCAAATATAATATTTATCTATATTATAAAGTAAAAAATTCTCAGGGTAAGATAATACAGACTGGCGGAAGATATTGGGGCAACAGCAGAAAATATTATGTGCAGTTATATTAAGATTTAGCTATTATCTTGCCGATTGGATATAAAGATAACTTTTTTTAGTTGATTAAAAATAAATATCATTTTATTATAATTAAATAGAGAGATAAATTTAGAGGAATAGTTTGATGACCATTAACCTGCTGAAGTCCAAGATACACCGTGCTGTGGTAACTGAGACTGCACTGGACTATGTAGGAAGTGTGACCATAGATGAAGACCTGATGAAGGCGGCTAAAATATTCCATTTTGAAATGGTGCATATATGGAATATAACTAATGGGTCCAGGATGGTCACATATGCCATTCCCGGTGAAAGCGGGAGCGGTGTGATATGCCTAAATGGGGCGGCAGCACACCTTCACCAAATTGGTGACAAAGTGATAATTGCTTCTTTTGCCAATGTGGAAGAAGCCGAGGCAGAAGGGTTTGTCCCTGAAATTGTTGTAGTAGACCAAAATAACAAAATAGAACAGGTCATAAAGAGCAAAAAGTTCTAAGGAGAGGAAAATGAAATACAGAGGAAGTACAGTCTTTGGCATCATCGTTTTTATGGCTCTAATATTATTAAATGCTCGCCCTTTGTTCTCGTTTGGGTTCAGTTCAGATGATAAAGATACAGTAAATCTCCAGACTTTTGTAGTCTCTGACTTTGGTGATGATACTGACAAAGAGCTTAAAATGATCTGGAAAGCAAATTTTTCCAGATTTGCCAAACCCAAAGATCCTACACAGGTGATGAGTGAACCTGATCCGGAAGCTTGTAACATAAAATATGTGGAAGCAAAACCTTTAGGATTACCTAATCTGGTAGATGCCAAACAAAAATATGCTTTAGGTGTAAAAGCACAATTTTTGAAGAAGTCCTACAACTGGATTGAACTTATACCATATACATCAGATTCCGGATTTAGCGGATCTGCACCTGATCCTAATGCACAGGGAACAGCACATCCCCTGGAATTGATCGGAGTGATTAAGAGTCTGGATATGTGGGTATGGGGTGGAAATTATAACTATTGGATAGAGTTCTATCTTCAGGATTTCAAGGGTTACCTGCATAGATTATCAGCAGGAGATATTGCATTTGTCGGATGGAAAAACATGCGCACTAAGATTCCCGATTACATACCTCAAGCCGAGCATCATGTGCCATTCATGAAACCCCTTAAATTGGAAATGATCAAACTATGGTCTTATCCCACCGAAAGAGTAGATCAGTTTTATGCTTACTTTGACTATATGCAGGTACAGACCGACGTTTACCAGGAAAGATTTAATGGTGACGATCTGGCTGTTCAAAAATGGTAAAATAGGGGAGGATGTATATGAAAAGGATTTTAATCTACATAGGAACACTGGTGTTTACATTCACCCTGTCATCCTATGCGCAGAACAATACAGTAATCAATCCCAGAGCGGGAGAACTTGAGATTGTCAATACTAATGCCAATCAAACAGCAGACAAGAAAGTGGCAACTGAACTTGTAAAGACTCTTTTAATTGATGACTTTGAAACACCTGGTGAATGGAGCTCCTTTATGCCAAGAGATTTTGGTGTAACCCGTGCTATGCGTCGTGATGGCGGACCCAGCCAGATCCAGAGTGACAAAAACAAATATGTTCTGGGTGTTAAGACAGAATTTATGAAAAGAGAGTGGAGCTGGTTGAGTGTGACTCCCGCGCAACCCACAAAAGTGAAAGGTATAACCAAAAGCCTTTCTGTATGGGTGGTAGGTAGAAATTATCGTCATACTTTAAGTTTTGTAATAAAAGATTACCTGGGCCATGTAAAATATCTCACTGCTGAAAGAATGATCTGGGTAGGATGGAAACCTGTATCTATAAATATTCCTGATACCATCCAGCAGGAAAACTATAAAATCTCAGAAGATCGTGGAATTACTTTTGTTGGCTTTAGAATTGATTTTGAACCGGAAGATATGATGGGAAGACCCTATTATATATATTTTGACTACTTGACAGCTGACACCGATCTGTTTAGTGAACAGAATCAGAATCCGGATGACATGATGGATAGCTGGTAAAAAAAATATGACATCAAACAAAAGGCTAAGGGCTACCTTGGCCTTTTGTTTTGATATTTTGGGAATTTTTATGCGGAATAAATGCACAGTATATTTTCCCCTGATGTTAATTTTCTCATCTCTTTTATTGTCTTGTCCTAAAATTGATATAAAACCAGATGTAATAAACACTCAATCAAAGAAAAACCTGAGACTGGATTATCTATATGAGTTATCAGGACATACTCAATATATATTTTATTCAGCTTTCTCCCCGGACAGTAAATATTTGGCATCCGGAGGTGCCGACAGATGTGTTATTATTTGGGATTTAAAGAATACAAATCAGATTAAATGTATAAAAGAAGAATATGATGAGATATGGGGCATCCCACTTCAATATTCAAAAGATGGTCAATATCTAGTTATCGGTTCATTTGAAACATTAAAAGTATTATCTGTAAAAGATGACTATAAAATTTTAAGTGCAAAATTTGCGCATCCAAAAGGAATACAGACTTTAGCAATTAGTCCCGATAATAAATATGTAGCGACCGGTGGAGTTGATGGGAGAATAATTGTTTGGTCACTACCTGATTTATCCAAAATTAAGGAAATTCAGGCACATGCATCGGAAATCTGGAACCTTAAAATTTCTCCTGATGAGAAATATTTAATAAGCGGAGGTGAAGACACTCTGGCAAAACAGTGGTCTTTCCCGGATTTAAGCTTGATACAAATATTAAGATATCATTCTATGCCCATTGAATTTGTGGATATATCAAAAGATGGGAGCAAACTTTTACTGGGAAGTGCTGATTCTACTGTTTCTGTATGGAACACCAGGAATTTAAGCAGTCCGGTAACAATATTAAAAGGGCATATTGGTTCAGTATTGGTAGCGGTCTTTTCCATTGATGGAAAATATGTGTTTTCCGGCGGAGATGATGATGAGTTATATGTTTGTGATGCTGAGAATGGGGAAGTAAAAGAACGGTTTCAGGCACATTTTGGCGATGTAATGACAATAGCAGTAAGCGATGATGGCAGATATATTGTGTCGGGGTCCAGAGATAGACGGCTCAAAATCTGGGCAATAAGATACGAGTAGAATTGGGGCAGGTATGGAAAAAGAAGTCATTAAGAAAAATGAGATAGTAGCTTTATTTAATCATCTTAGACTTAAGCATATAGCAGTCAAAATTAAAGACAATAGTGAAAATCTTATATTAAATGGATTTATTACCAAATCAGATGCCAGTTATATGTCAGTCTACTTTGAAAATATCCCAGACTCAATCTCTTTAAAACAATTAAAAGTATCTTTTGAATATAATAGAAATTTTTACACTTCAGACAATACCGAGATCAAACTTTTAAATATTCCTATGAAGAATGTAGAACTCAATATACCGGACAAATTAAATTTTCATCTTCTCAGAAAATTTACACGTGTAAATTTACCACCTGAAGTCATGAGGATAAACATAACCGGGATTGAAAGTGGTTCTTCACAAGTGTCGCAAAATATTAATATTGAAGAATTACCGGGAAATCTAAAAAATATTTACATAGAATTATTAGAAGATAAACCTGATTTAAAGAAAATTGTCACAATGATCGGCAATGAACTCTCCAGATTTACTAATAGATTTAAAACCAATATTTTTAAAGATGTAAATTCTTTATCTCCTTTGGAAAAAGTAGTTCAGTATTACAAAAAGACATTCTGGATTAGTGATACAGATAATCTGAATAATTACGTCCATTTGGGCGGAAAATATAATATGATAGGTTATGAGAAATATTTTGAACTGGTAAAAAAGACTTTATCACCGGATATTCTTGAACAAATCAGAAATAATTATCTTAGCAGATCTATTTCCTCCTACTGTATGGTACCCGTTCTTATTGGGGACAGAGTTGTGGGAGTAATCGAAGTAAGCGTACCGGAAGATCCTAAATATAAAAAACTCACGATTTACGACATTTTTTATATTAAAGGTATGGCAGATATATTAGCAGAAGTAGTGGTAAAGTCTAAGACGTTTACGGAAGATAGCAGTGAATTTGAAATCATTGATGTTTCGATGGGTGGGATCCTGGCTTCTACAAAAAATATCTATTTACCCAGGTCTTATGCGGAGAATGCGATTTTAAATATGCAGTTGAAATTAGATGATGCTGAAGTAAATACAACTGCAAGAGTTGTAAGATACGAGTATATTCCCGGAGAAAATGCTGGTCTCAATGTCGCATTTGAATTTATTGGTATAGGGGACGATGCAAAAACGGAAGTTGGAAAGTTTATTAGAAAATATATGAAACAACTAAATATCAAGGAGTCGTAAAGCTTGAAAAAGTTTTTATCACGCTTCTGGTTTGCTTTTAAGAACTTTTGGACTGAACCTGGAAACAGGATTATTGCTTTTTTCATTTTCAGTGTCATTTTGTTCGCTTTTGTCATTTTACAGGCAGAAATCTATTCAAAAAGAGATGATATTCAAATAAAATCGATTTTTGATGCTGTATACTGGCTCTTTATTACTATAACTACAGTAGGTTATGGTGATTATGTTCCTAAATCTGATTTAGGTAAGATAATCGCTATTTTAACAGTTATTTCTGGCGTATTTCTGTTTTCATTCTTTTCTGGTAGTATCGCTTCCTATTTAATCGATATTAGAATCAAAGAAAGAAGGGGGTTAGGTACCGTGAACGTAGTAGGACATATAATGATATTAGGGTGGAACCAGAATCTGGAAAAAGTGATAAGTGGTATTCCCGTTTATTTGGGTGATACAAACTTTAATCTGGTCCTGGTAAATGATGGAACAGAAGAAGATTATGATGAAATTAAATCAAAATTTCTGGGATATAAAATTAAATTTATTCATGGAGATTTTACTAAGGAAAATGTTCTGAAAAGAGCAAATATTGATGATGCATCTAAAGTAATCATTCTTTCTGATGTTATGGGGATAAAAACTTTGGATGAAGCAGATGAGAGAACATTATTAGCGGTGTTAACTATAAAAAGTATTGAACCTGAGATCCCTATTTTTGCTGAAGTTATTAAGGAAGAAAAAAGCAAACATATCGCCAGAGCAGGAGCTGATACAGTTATCCTTAATGGAGAATTCAATCCAATGCTGATTTCCAGTGGCCTAGCTTCATCGGCTATGCCTAATTTTATAAAAATGTTATTAGCAAATACTGATGAACCCAGAATTAGATTGGAACCGGTTCCTAAATTATACATCGGTAAGAAATATCATGAGTTACTCTTGTTTTTACGTGATAAAACTAAAGGGATTCCTGTGGCACTTGTTACCGCAAAAAAAGATTTAACCATTGATGATCTTTTATCCAGTGATAGCGCAATCGATTCTTTTATAAGACAGAAATTTAAAGAAGCAGAAGAAAACTTTTCAGAAGATGACGGTACTGGAAAAAAGAATATTAAAATAAATCCTGATGACGAATATATCATTGATGAAAATGATACTCAGGTTTTCATCATATATTAGGAGGTCATTTTGTCCATAAGCAATGCGGATATAGAATTTTTAAGTACAATAACTCTTCTGGAAGATTTAACTAAAGAAGAATTAACCCATTTGACCAGGATATTGAAGCCTCTAAAATACAAAGAAGGTGAAACAATCATAGTGGAAGAAGAGGATGGGGATTCACTCTTTATTTTTAAAGAAGGAACAGTACAGGTAAGTTCACAGATTACTTTAAAAGTAGGCTCACACTCCTGGAGTGAAGTAGAAAAGTCTTTTGCCACTTTAGATGCCAGTATCATGAACTTTTTTGGGGAGATGTCATTGATAACGGGAGCTCCACGCTCAGCCACAATCAAAGCTATTACTCCTTGCATCCTATTTGAAATAACCAAAGATGATTTTGAAGAGCTATCTGATCAACACCCCAAAATTGGCTATAAAATTATGAAAAAGATAGGTGCAACTTTAAGTAACCGTATCCGTCAAATGAACGGAAATATTTTAAAATTAACAACGGCATTGTCTATTGCGTTATCCAAGAAAAAAGTAAAATAAAAAAGAGGCAGTTGAAAAAACTGCCTCTTTTTTTTTATTGTACAACACTTATACTACACAATGGTCACTATCACAGAATTTTTCACCCTCAGGGCTGGTAAATAGATTAGTAAAATCTGGGTCAATAAGATTCTTGGTCATTTCTTCATACTTTTCTTTTGTAATTTCTTCATACGGGGCTTGTACATAGCCATGTTCTTCCAGTGGGAGGAAAGAAATAGCTTTAAGTTTATCTTCATGTGCGGCAAGAACGTGAGGAATGTCCTGGGCTTCTTCTTTCTTAAAAGTCACTGTAATACTGACACTGTTATCAGCCCACCATGTTTGATAATCAACAGCATTTTTTACCTGTTCCCATATTGACACATCTTCTTTTTTCCGGTCGAAAAGCTTTTCATGAATTGGGAAAGATACCACACTGGTTTTTTTGCGGTCTTCATCGCTACCATATGCACTCTCTTCGATGTGATAACCGGCTTTTTTTAACGGTTCAATCAGAGGAGAAGTAGAACTCAGTCTGACCCTTCTTATGTAGTACTCAGCATGAGGGTAGTGTATTCCAGGTGTAACACCAGGCAGGAGACTCACAGTACCGGATGGTTTAACAGATGTAATTTTAATAGATTTGGGTATACAAAGCCAGTTAGAATATATTTCGTCGAGTTTGGTGAGATATTTATAGCCTTCATCACACCATCTAAGAGTCTCCCGGCGTCCTTGTTTAACAAAGGCTTCGATGATACCTGACTGTGAGGTACCTATACGTCTGTTTTTCAGCAGGACGGCATTGGTTTCAGGCCAGTGAGTGGGTACTAATGTCACAGATTTAGCATAGAGATAAGCATATTTTAATGTCTGCTGATATTCTTCATAACTATCGTGTCTGGAAGGAAAGGTTTCTACCAGACAACAAAGTTCTCCGCTTTCCAGACTTTGTTCAGAACACGGATTAACCCCTTTAGCCAGTTTATCTTTCCAGTCAGGAGGATCTATCATACGGCTGTATTTCTGTACGTTTTCTAACCATACAATCCCGGGTTCACCGTTAAGTGCAATTGAATCAGCTATCTTGTAATAATCGGTATGTCCCACTTTAGCAAATACAGAATTATTAGATGCCCAGCGATGAGATTGCAGCTCTTTTCCATATTTTGTATAATCTTTCATGGTAGTATATTCGGTATCTTCAGCATCACCGATTGCAATCTCTGCTGAACGGCGTACATTACCGGCTACTACACACACACCGATCATATTCATTATATCCACGATATCCGTAGATTTAATGTATTCTCCCACTCTTTTCTCCAGAAGATTGGATAAAAGTGAGTGCATTTCCCGTAAGGGACCGGGACCACTGGCAACACCGCCAAATCCGCGGATAGGGGAGCCGTAAGGTCTTATCTGGTTATAGTCAAAAACAGGTTTCTTTTTTCCCAGAAAATACGCATCGAGTAAAATACTGAGTGATTCCACCCAGCCTTCCCGGGAATCCGGAATTGTATATTCATAAACATCTTCTTTTGGTCGCTTGATTTTGATTTTCCCGGCACCTTTAGTGTCAAAACCTACTCCCACTCCCAGCATCAGGGCATCCATAGCCCAACTGAAAGGAAAAGATAGTCTGACATCAATATCTTCGGTAGAAACAAAACCGCAGTTATTAAGTCCGCTGCCGCCTTTTTCTTTTACAAATTCTGTACCAGACATCCATAGTCCGCGTCCGGGTGGTAAAAATTTAAAATTAAACATTTTATCATACATGATTTGAGCGGATCTTTGAGCCTTTTTTTCTTTCCAGGGTAATTTTAAACGGAGACAATGCTCTTTTTGAAAATTATAAGAACCTTCTACAGCTCTTCTGACAGTCTCCCACCATGCTTCATTTCGATTTTCGCCGGGAATTCTACGTGAATAGGTTCTCAGAAAAACAAATTCTCCAATCGGACCCCAGTCTGGTTTGATTCTGCTGTACTTCTGCAAAAAATCATCATCTAACTTGAACGGTTTCCACACCTCATTCAAATTAAATTGAGAATTGAAGGAAGACGAAGGTTTTTCTTCATATTTCTCAATTTTGATCTTTGATAAGATCTCCTTTCCAACAGAACTCATGATCCCCTCCTTTTATCCAATTACCTTTTTAAGCTGTCAAATATGTTAAGTGGTTTTCTGGAGATATTTTTCTTTGAATCTAAAGACGATTTATTTTTGGATCAATGAAAAGACGCAGAAATTAGTCTAGATTCCCCTCCAGGCTACAACAAACAATTCTTCAGCGCAACCCTTTATAATAGCTTTTATTAGTTCATCCTGTCAAGATTCTGATGCAGATGAATAAACAGTGCAACTATTTTAGGGTCTGCACAATATTTCTTTATTTGTCAGGAATGATAATAAAAAATAATTATTTTTACTTTAACTCATTACCAACATATAAATTGTTAATATAACTCAATAAAAGATGATTGTCTTTTTTCAGGAAATATGCTTCGTTTAGATAAGCAGTTTTGTACCGTGAGTTTATAAGACAATATGTCATCTTTTTGGTAGCCATAATAGTATTGGTAGGATGGAGATCCTGCACCGAAAAGACATAAATTACCGGTTTGTTATTCAGCCAAATAACAGCAGACTGATTATCTTTAAAATCTACGGTTTTAAGAGTCTTAAGTTCATTGGTATCATTTTTACTCAGTGCTGTATAATAATCTGAAATAAGTTTGTTATAACTACTATTTCCTGTATTTTGAAAAATACCTAGGAATTTCCACACTAATACGGCAATAATTGCAATAAGAACTATTATCCCTATAATAGTCTTGGCTTTACTACCTTTGGGTGTTTTGGTACTTTTTGAAGTCTGATAATCAGTCATCTCTTCCTGCATTCTATTTCTCCTGAAATTTTATAATAACAAAATTGATACAAAAATAAGTCATATCTATAGCTAAAATGTTTCGTAAAAAATGTAATTAAGATGGAATGAAAGATTTTTTACTTGATATATAATAACCACAAATACTATAAAAAATCAAAGAGAATCAGGAATATTTTTTTCTGTGCATAAACTGGTCATAATCGCCGACAATAATGATGCCACGTTTATACAAGATGACATTTTTAAATATTTGTTGTATATCCAATTTCGCTTTATCAATTGTAATTTTAGCACCGGGAAATACCTGGCCTCTGATAATCACAGATCTTTCCAGTTCATCTTTTTCTTCTTCCGGTATAAACAAATGATTTTTGATTTCTTCCAATTGAGAAATTTTTTGTCCCAGAGATTGAAATTTTTGAACTTTTTCGGCAAGATCCTGTTTTTTTTCAAGGGGTAAGTTAATAACTTTGTTACCCAGGATTTTAATGATCTGAATATATTTTTCCAATTGGGTACGGTCATTTTTAAGTATTTTAATTTCCTGTTCTATGTTTAAAAGACGGTTATACAAATCTCTTTGATGAAAATCAGAAATTTTTACCGAAGTGGGGGAATTGTTCTTTGACCCCAGGTTATATGCCACAATATCAATACCGGCCTCTATCTCGCCTCCCTCTATATTACCTTCTCTGGTTTGAGCCAAAATTGAACTTTTAGTGATAATATGACCATCTAATATCATTCCATTCACAATGATATCTTTATCAGATTTTAAGGTGGCATTTTGTACAAAAAGGCATTTAATGGAGCCATGTGGAGCAGTGAGAAGAGATTGAGACCCTTTTATACCATCTTTGATCTCTATATTGCCGTTCAGAGAAGTCACTTTGGCATTGAAAACATGCCCGGAAATAGTAATGTTTCCGGTTGCAGTAACAGAGGTACTGGCTTCAACATTTCCCTGTATTTCCAGGTTACCATTATGCTCAATTGGACTATTTTGGCTGGTTATGTGAGATTGGATAGTTTTTTGATTTTGAGGCATTGATTTACCTGACTATTCCAGCATCGAAATTATGGCGTAGGGGTCTTCACAGTCGCCTGGAAAGGTTACTTTAAGTATATCTGGCGAAATTTCTATTTCTTTTGCGGTCACAGCCTGTGTACAGACTGATAAAATTTTCTGATTGAGATCTGCATAATCATTCTCACTGATTGCGGGAAGACTAAGGAAAAATTTATTCAAACCGTATCGGGAGAGACCTGCAGAAGAGGGGAGTATGGTTGCTATCTCAGAGAAAATTGATTCAAGTTTGTTAAGGCTATCTTTAGACCCATAATGTTTAAAATATTCTTTTATGTTTTTAAAGGTGATCATACAAAACGTGATGTCTGTATCATAGTTCTGGGCCTTGGTAGTCTCATCAACAATTGAAGTTATTAAAGGATGAAAAGGATCTTCAATCTTTTTTTGCTGTTGTGATAATATGTCTGTTAACAAAATAGGAGGGGCCATCTGTGAAGCTATGATAGAAAAGAGATTTTTAATTTCCTCATTTTGAGAAGAGATTTTGTATAATTCTGAATTAAAAATCAGCAAAATTCCGACAAGTGTATCAACACTCAATAAAGGTACAGCCAGACAGATTTGTCTCAGTCCTAATTGCTGACTCAATTCTTCAGATAATAGAATAAAATTGCCTTCTTTGGAATCAATTAATTTAGTCAAAACTTCATCCTGAACAATAGTCATACCCTTGAGGCTGTCACTAAAACCATCATGTTCAACCAATTCCAAACGGTCCTGTTTATTGAGAATTAATAGTGATTTATTTACACCAAAACCGGTGTTTAAAGTTTCCATTATAAGAGAAAGTACCAGGGCATGATCTGATGTTGAATTAATAACCTGACTGATCTCATAAAGTGCTGAGAGTTCATTATATTTTTTATCTAATTTTTCATAAAGACTGGCATTTTCCAGTGCAACACCGGCCAATGAAGAGAGGGTGAGACAGAAGTCTCTTTCGGATGCAGTTAAATCTGATTTATCAAATTTTTGTCCTAATAGAATAAATCCAAAAACACCATCTTTTCCCGCGAGTGGGATGATAGAACTAAAATCCAGGCTGGATAACTGGCTTTTTACCAGATCAAATTGCGAAAGGTCTATAAATTGATGCTGATTCTCTTCTTCATTAAGAAAATTGATAATATTGAGCGATAGATCAAGCTTAAGCAGGGTATCAAAGCCTCTTTTACCAATAACATTTGCAGCTTCATCCTGGATTTTTAAGACGGCTACATCTGAAATTTGAAAATGTCCCATAAAAGTAAAAATTATTATTTGTAAGAGATCCTGGAAATTTAAAGTCGAATTGATTTCCCGACTAATTTCCAGAAGAGTCTGCATGTCAATAAGTTTTCTATCCAGTAATTCCCGGACATTATTGATTTTACTATGTAGGACTTGTTTGAGTGCAATGACTTCACCTCTGGATAGAGATTTATCCGATATTTGTTCTTCCAGATTTTCCAGATCGAAATGGACATTACCCCAGCGGTATTGTGATGCTTTATCTCTTAATCCCATCTATCAGACACCCAACTTATCCAGAATTTTTACATAAAGATCATAATATTCAGACTGTGAAAATTCTTTTATTTTTTCTTCAGGCAAATCTTCCAAAAGATTGTCCAGATATTGAAGTACTTTTTTCATTTCATCTTTTGTATCTAAACTCAGCGATTCTACTTTGTTCTGGATAATCTGTTCTTTTTCTTCTCTGCTAAAATCTTCTGTCCCATTGAGACTGTACATTTCCGGATTGATAGCATCATCCTGATCCAGTGAATGTTCCGGTTTAATAATATCTTCTTCCAGAATTTCTACATGATCTTCTTCTATATCATCAGGGACGGGTAGAGTGTCTATTTTGTTATCATCAGAGTCTGGTGCAGAAGCAATAATCATGGCTTCTGTATCACTCATCTCAGCAAAAGTAAGATCCTCTTCCAAACTTTCCACCTCAGGAGATTCATGAATCACAATTTCTTCCATCTGAGGCATTTCTTCAAAATCTGAAATAGGTAATTCTTCTTCCTGAACAGCTTCTGGTTCCTGGTTTAATGACATTTCAGAAGCGGATGATATAATGGTTTCGTCTTCATCAATAGGTTCCAGTGTTATAGCTGTTTCACCGTTGATATCGGGTTCTGAAATATTAATATCTTCGATCTCGGTTTTTCTGATTTCACTGAAGGTTTCTGCTTCATCAAGGGATGCCATTTCTACAAAATCATTTTGAGAAATGATGATTTCTTCTTCTATGGGTGTTGTATCTTCCTCAGACAGTTCAGTATCCTGTGTACTTATTCCCAATGATGGTTCACTGGATATTTCAATTTCATCAGTATCGGTTGGTCCAGGAATGGAAATTTCTTCAAGCTCGTCCATTTCCAGAGGTAAATCCTCTTCCAGATCAACCGGTTCCAAGTGAATATCAGACCCGATTTCCGGTTCTGGAGTACTGCTTTCTTTTTCTTCTTCATAAGATTCGGAAATGACAGAATCAGTATCAGAATAATCGTCTGTCATAGGTACAACCAGATCATCTTCATCCAGGTCGATCAATTCGGCTTCTTCGGCAAGAATATCAGCCTGATCACTTACAGGAGGATTTACTGAATTGTCCAGGCTGATGGCGCTGGCGTTAAAATCCGGTATATCGTGTGATGAAGCTTCTAAAAGTTCATCATCTCCCTCAGAAGGAATGGCATTTTCACCGTTATAAATAGCATATAGCTCTTCTACGTCAGTAGTTTTTTCATTACTTTTAGGTGAAATATCCAGGTCTGTAGGTGCTTCCGGGATTTCAATTGCCGGCCCCAGGTCAATGGTGTCAGTTTGAGGTTTTGCCAAAACATCAGGGGTAGAAGGAGAGAAGTCATTATCGTCATTAAGTGGAGATTCCAGGCCAATAGAAGGGTTTGAAGAAGTAATAATCGTTTCAGCAGCTTCTTCTTCCTCGTTCACTTCTATATCATTCAGTTCCTCTATGGAGAGTGCAATCGGTTCATCATCATCATCTTCCAGTGATTCTGAGGAGAGTTCAGAGACTTCTTCAAAGGAGAAATCACCAGATACTGTTTGAGAGGTTTGGTTATCAATTTCTGATATTTCCGGAGTAGGGGCAACCGCTATATCTATGTCCAACAATTCTTCAGGAGTATCAGTTTCCTGCAAGATTATTTCGGATGATTCTTCCGGGACGTCATCCACCAGGTTGATTTCACCAATTTTATCTTCCTGGCCGTAGATCACATTATCCAGTTCTCGTCCATCAATGGAAATGATTTCATCATCGGCATCGAATACATATGCCTGTTCCAGGGCTTTTTCTTTTTGAAAGGTTTTGTCACTGACTTCTTTTTTTATCTCTTCCACTGGTTTAATTTCAGTGTTTTCCACCAGTACTGGTTCCGGAGTGTCGTTAATGATGTTCAAAGTCTCTGCAGCTCCGAGATTGGAATCTTCGCTGATTTCTTCCAGGGGAGCAGTGTCCTGAACCGGTTCTGGAGTAGGAGAAGACGTAAATTGAGGTTCGATATTGGTGGTCTGAGGGGTAGGCGTAGATTCGGATGAAGTAAAACTACTGTCCTGTTCCAGATCCAGAGATATACTATCAATACCGCTGTCAGTTATAGAAGTATCATTTTCGCTGCCCAGTTCGTCGATTTCCGAGATATCTATATCATCCAGACTGATTGTTTCAATTTCAAGATCTAATTCAAAATCATCCACAATGTTGTTTTCCCCTGCCATAATGTTCCCTCTCCTTTAAAAATAACCTGGACTCAACCTGAGACATTAAGTCTTTTATTTGCGTGTTGTTCTGCCTGGACCGGTTTCTGGTTGGTGAGAATTACTTCCCAGGCTTCCTTCAGGGTCTGAAGCAGTCCAATCACCTCTTCAATGATGGACATATTCTTTTGAATGTTGGCTTCCAACAGACGCCGGTTGATATACAGATACAGGCTATATAGATTTTGTGCTATCTCTCCGGCTTCAAAATTCAGGGAAGAAATTAATTCAGAGATTATATCCTGGGCTTTAATGATATTGGTATTGACAATGTCATATCGCTTTATGGTATTGGATTCCTTGGCGATATTCAAAAACTTAATAGCCCCCTGATATAACATTACCACGAGTTTTAATCCACTGGCGGTCTCTATTTCTACTTCCTTGTAATTCTGATACCCTTCCATTTCGACCCCTTCATGAAATATCTACAGTATAAATCGGCAATAATGGTCGTTTTCTTAAAACAAGTTTAATTTGTTTTCATTTTATACAAAACATA
>CAYRWR010000007.1:0-128303 GCA_964428015.1 uncultured Brevinematales bacterium
ATATACACCTCGCATTAGATAGGAATTAATATTGCGAATAAAGTAAACTTCACTAAAAAATAAATACCTATTTTTTACATTTTTTTCTCGGGAGTAATTTATATTTGTACCTTTTACATAAATAGATGTATGACTAAATAACTGGATCTCCTGTTCATATGTAATTTCATCTGTTTTCCTAGGTAGTACATTTCCATCTTTTTTGTTTAGGTATATAACATATATATTACCTGTATTAACCACATTCTCAATTTCATTTTTAGAAATATTTTTTGTCTGTATGTGGAACTCTTTTTTTACATATATATATTTGGTCACAAAGTCCTTGCTTCTGATTATAGGGTCCACTAGAATAATATGACTGGGAATATAAAGTGTTAGCACTAATTCTTTACCATCCACAGTAATATTATTTTCTTTGTGATACATGTTTTCTAGAAACTCTCTAAAGACATAGTTACCCTGGAAAGTTAACTTATCAATGTATTTTGGCTGAACTGTACGGGTATACAGGCTGACATTGACAATTTCCTCTAATCCTCTATCTTTCCATGTGGTTATCAAATCATTAACTCTACTCTTTGTTGTATATCCATTTTCACTGTATTGATTGGCATCCTGGTATGATTCATAGTATTCCTCTGGTACCCATATCTCTGCCACCGCTAACATACCGAAGAAGTTTTGAATTATCTGTTTTGAATACCTAAAACTTTTTCCATTTATATTATGTATGATACCTTTGTGAAAACTCACTTCCTCTCCAAATAAAAAAGTAAGATTTGTTATTTTATCTCCTTGTTTTAATCCATATACATTTCCATAATTATATGTATACTCAGATCCAAAGTATATCATCTCATTTGCTTTTTTTAAACCAGCTTGTACCGCCATGATTTCTTCCGGTAGTGTGTGAAAATTCAGCATGACATCCTTACTTTTATCTTTAATCAACATGCCACTGCCCATGATTGGATTGTACTGTTTGATCTCCTTCCATCCCATCCCCTTAGCCACCAGCTTCGTGGTATCAATCCCCTCCGGTTCGATCCACCCTTCCTTCCCCGCCTTCGATACCACGAAGAAACGTTCCCCGTTGCCTTTCAGCACCCGCAGGGTGTCACCCTTCCCTATCTGGTCCACCGCCCGGCCCTCCAGTCCGTCATTGTAGAGAGTGATGGGCTGGGCCATTTTAAAGATATTTTCTTTGACTTTGAAGAAGACTTCGGGCTGCCAGGGAGTGAGGGTGTCAGAGGACACCCAGCCGCCCACCGGTCGGACCTGGGAGGTCTTGGTGTCACGTGCGCTGCCCTCGACATAGGACCAGCCGTCCCGGGTGTCGTAGAGGGTGACCTTGTCGTACTTCATGAACTGCTCCATCCAGGGGGTGTTGGTAGAGACCCCTTTGGCCAGTCCGTCGCTGTCCAGGTCGTAGACCCGGACGTTGTTGGTATTTATATACATGATCTGAGGAGCGGATTTGTCCACCTTGAGCTGCTGTGCCATCACGGGCTGAGCGGTTGAGGGCGCCGCTTTGGTCTCAGGCTTGGGCTGCCCGCAGGCGGCCAGCAGGGCGAAGATAGTCAAAAGTCGAAAGTCGAAAGTCGAAAGAAGGCGGGAGGATTTGGGGGACTTGGTCATTTATGGGCTCCGTGGTGGTTTTTTATATATATCATATTTTTTTATCTTTTTGTCAGTAACTTTTTATTTGGGGCACGGGGGTCGGGGGTTCGGTAGTGCGGCAGGCTTCGCGGGCCGTAAACTCACCCACCGGTCTAGTTAAGGGACTCGAGCTCCTTGCTATACTAACGCTAATTGGTAAAAACAAAGTCGGGGTTAGGTAGTGCGGCAGGCTTCGCGGGCCGTAAATGGTTCGGCTGGCTCACCACGACGCTCACCCACCGATCTAATCAGAGGACTCGTGCTCCTCGAATTACCAATGCTATTTGGTAAATAAGTTTCCGGGCTCCCCAATTCAGACCGGACCCCGAGTTCACCGCTCCCTGCTTTACAGCACTACCGAGGTCGGTCCCCGAGTTTACCGCTCCTCGCTTTGCAGCACTACCGAGGGCGGTCCCCGAGTTTATCGCTCCTCGCTTTGCAGCACTACCGAGGGGTAGATTCTCGAGCAATACCCCAAATTCGTTTTTTCTTGGCGGCTTTCTTCAATTCTACAATTCTATTCTCAATCACTAACTTCTTCTTTTCATGAGTCCAATTCTGGACCTGCTTTTCTCTTTCAAAGGCATCAGTCACCCGATCGAAGACCTCAAAGTAGACTAACTTTACAGGGCATCTTTCTGAAGTATAGTTAGCTCCCAAGCCGGAGTTATGCTCCTCTACCCTCTTATCCAGGTCGATGGTGCTCCCGGTGTAGAATGTCCCGTCTGAACATTCCAGTATGTACATATAGGCCATGAGTTATACTCTATCTTTATTATTTGTAATACATAATCGGGGGTTCGGTAGTGCTGCTAGACTTCGCGGGCCGTAAACTCACCCACCGGTCTAGTTAAGGGACTCGAGCTCCTTGCTATACTAACGCTAATTGGTAAAAACAAAGTCGGGGTTAGGTAGTGCGGCAGGCTTCGCGGGCCGTAAATGGTTCGGCTGGCTCACCACGGCGCTCACCCACCGGTCCTTAGAGCTCGGACCCTGAGTTCACCACCCTAACCTTTACAGCACTATCGAAGGGGCACTACTGAGGGCGGTCCCGTCACCATTAACAAATCCGAAGGGAAAAATTGATCAGAATATCAGGAAATGAGAGAAGAAAGAGCCCACCACCATATCCCCCACATAATAGATTACATTTTAACATGAGTGTATCAGATGTCAAGGATAAATACGTTTTATTACGAATTTATTTGAGGTAAGAGGTTTTTTTCTTGGGTGTATTTACAATATATAGTGTATCTTGTTATATATCAATAAATACACAACTCCAACTAGTTTCATTGTTACTTTTTCAATTTATGCTCTCTCCCGGGAGTTTAGCAATTTTGTTATCCATGTGTTATAATCACTCAATTTACCAGTGCAAAAAACGTAAATTTCAAATAGGTGATAAACATGAATAAGATAATTGCACTTTTTTCTTTACTCATATTGATTTTGACAGCTTGCGGAGAGACCAAAGTTAAACCGGAAGTAAAACCACAGAAAGTGACCCAGACTCAGCCGGTGACTCCGGAGCAGAAGCTGGATATGCAGTTTGATTATGTAATCAATATCGCGAATTTTTTCCAGTTAAAAAGCTATTCAGGGGACCGGGTCTACTATAACTCCCGTGATTTTCAGACCCCGGATAAGATTAAGGGTGATGTGGAATACCTGAGTGATGAGGGTATCAATTATCTGATCCTATTGCGTAGTGAAATATTAGCCCGCAAGGACGCCCGCTTCGACACAGCGGTGATCCAGCGCATCTTCAACAGTACCTTCTGGTACAACCAGTTTGCCTCCAAGAAAGGCATGTACAATGAAGCCCGGCTGAATATATATGAGAAAGAGAACATCCGGCGGATCAATGAAATTCTGCAGGCGGGTAAAGACATTAAGAGTTGGGATGAATGAAAGGGGGACCTGGCTCCCCGACCCATCGGGTACAGCCGGCAGAATGATATTCAGACTTTTGTCATTAGATGACGCGAGTTTGATGATTGGCTTTTTATATCCGGATATGCCGGCCACTCAAGGTCCAATCGTATTGGATAGATTAGGGTCCACGGTGTGACTTATCTCCGGAGGCTTCCTAGTTGATCCCCAATAAACTTTTTCAAATAGATTTGTAATACCTGATAAACCCCGGATATCTAAAATTCGGAATATATATTTTTAAATTTGATTCCATTAACCATTCCAAGAGGTATCACTTTTTTCTTTTCTCCAACCACTTTCCCAGAGATTTCTGAGTTTCCGCTGAGGGCAGGCCAATTATCAGAGATCGGAGACTAATATCCTCATCCAGATCTTCCCAGTGTATCCCCTCACCTCCTCCTATGAGACGCCAGTTTTTTCTCTCATTGGAAGTAGCATGCTGTAGTCGGGGATACCATGCCAGGGGAACTATCAATGTCCTGCCGTCTTCAAGTTCAACAATAAGTTCTGCATCATTGATATCCAGACCTTTTATCAATGACATATTTATTTCAGTCGTTAAAATAGTCATTCCAGGCCTCCTGAATAACTGTTATGTTTTCCTGAATAATCTCTGCTATCCTGTTTAATTCCTTACGATTAAAACCACCACTCTTTGCCAATCGAAGTGGTTCCAGCCAGAATTTCGCAATATTCTCATCTCTTTCGACATGAACATGGTAAGGTTCCTGAGCGTCACTGGAATAGAAGAATAATCGGTATGGCCAATAATTATTATTGTTGGCATAATATAATATAGTATCATAAATATTTTGCTTAAGCAAGATTCAAATATTGAACCAGTTGATTGGCTTTTTTTATTCCGGATACGCTGTCCACTCAGGGTCACCCGTTCGGTACGATTCTCCACAGTGTTCCATTCTACTTAGGGTAAAATTTAAACGATCAGACGAGCCTCGGGACAGACCTAACTTCTTAGGTTTCATTTTTAACCCCTCAACTCGGCAGACTCAGTGGAACGAAAAACATACCCGTCTGCATGTTCTGACTTATAGTACTATATCCACAAAAGCGGTGTTGCTGATCATCTTACCGGTGGCGGCAGGAACATACCGGATAATCAGGTCAAAATCCTGTGTATCTTCCACATCAGCACCCAGATTAGTTAAGCCTACTGTAAAATTATTGGTCCAGCTGGCGGTATTGTGATCATACCAAAGCCCAAGGTTAAAATTAGTAGTACGGCCATATACCAGCGCGGAGATCATCCCGGTATGTACCAGGATACCGGAATCAACAATAGATACCCATACAGTCGTAGTTGAGGCTATCGCGTTATATATTTTTGAATTTAGCTGTATGACCCCCACCGGAGTGGTGATGACCGGAGAAAATACTATCATATTAGTAGAGGGCACCCATCCAAAATAGGGAATAGTTATATAATTTGTCAGTATATAACTTTCGCGGGGAATGGTTTCCACAGCTCCCGCCGGGCCGGATCCATCCCAGTTGGTAGAAGCAGACCAGACTAAAGCTTTGACTTTTAAGGCAGAGACAGGTAAAACGGACTTTGCAATTTTTAAATAAAATGTCCCGTTTTCAAAAGCTGCATCACATCCTGCTAATTTATTAGTTTGATTTATAGAATATATTTTACCAACATTTAATCCATTAAGATTTGCGACATTACTGAATGCGAACCCTGTAGTATGTAATGTATTGTTCCCAATATATTTAAAGATTTCAACATGATCCCATTGAAGAGAATCAAGTCCATTAATACTAAGGGGGGGAACTTCAGACTTGAGAGGTATAATGTAATCCGGAGTAAATCCACTATCCAGATCGATAACCGGGAGTCCCCAAAAACTATATAATCCCGCCACATGACCATTGGTTATGTCCGTATTATCGATCAGAATTGTCGCGCTTATACCCCCATTGGATGGTAAAATTCCTTGAATTGATAAATCAGTGGATACCTTGATATACCAGTGGTCAGCGTCCGCGGCGACACCCAGGTCTTTCAGCATGATATTAGCACTGGCTGTGGTCTCATAGGACCAGTTCAATTGCTTATACCAATCTGATTGACCTCCTGTGGGATCATTACTGATGGCATTCCACATACCCGGAGGGAAGAACAATCCGCAACCGGCCAGGCCAGATATTATTATGATAACAAATATTTTTTTCATGATTTCCCCCTAGAACTTCAAGCCCAATGAAAGGTAAGCGCCGGGTTCACTGAATGCCAGGTTATAGGCTATTCCTCCCCTCAGGTAGAGCACCTTCCACTGTGCCTGGATAAAGGAACGCAGTACGACACCCTGGGAAGGCAGAGTGCTGATTAATTGCCACTGCTCCAGTGGGGTGGTATAAAAATATCCTCCGCCCAGACCTACCCCCAGATGAATACCGGAAACATTTAGGAGGTTATATCCCGCGTCCAGGTAAGCGGAAATAACATGAAAACCGGCATTTTTGCTCTGCACAGTGGCGTAGAGATAACTTCCTTCCAGACCCAGCCATAACTTCTTATTAAACTCTAAATCCAGCCCCAGCCCTCCGTAGGCATTGCCTAGGGCAAAGACCCGCAGCGAAGGACGTATCATACTACTGGAAGCGACGGAATTTTTAGGTTTTTGGTTAGCTCCAGGCTTTGTTTTTCGTACTTTGACTATCGTGGTCTGACCATCCAGGACTTTAAAGTTGATTTGTTCCAGGATCCGGTTGTTTTCATCCATGGCCATCACCGCATGCAATTTTATAACGTCCAGATTTGTGATTTCCTTATCCGGCTCAACCGGTTTCCCGTCCAGAAGTATTCTGGTCCCTTTTCTGGCTTTCACAAGAGCCTTTCCACTGGCTGTGTAGGAAATATTGGTAAAGGCATTTTCTTTGAGATTGATAAAGGCATTCAAAACCATGGCACGGTCACTTTCCCGGATGATCATAAAGTTATATTCATTTCCCGCCAGGATTTTCTGGTTAAAGTTAAAGTCCCGATTAGTAGCTACAGCAATGGGCTTATTATTAGCTAAAATGGTGTAGGCCTCATCACCGATACGGAAATCCTGGAAATTGACTACCGCGAAGCGGGGAACAATGCGGAAAGTGGCCTGCAGGGTATCAATGATGATCCTGTCCAGAGTATCAAATATATCCAGATCAATAGCGGTACTGTAACTTTTAGTATATATGTCAGTTTTGGAAGAGCGGGACCACACTTTTAATACTATAGCGGCCTGGGGAGAATCTCCCTCTCCTTGAATTTCCAGCTCTCCATGGATGATAAAATCGGGGCTATAAGATGATGCCAGCGAATCCACAGATTTATTCTGGATGGATACCAGAGTTTTGCTTTCCGGCATATCGACAAAGGGTAGGATGGACAGAAAGTTATACATGGTATTGAACAACAGCTGCCGGGTATTCTCATAGGTAGCATCTTTATTTTTAGTCTGGTCAGCCCTGTCCGTGAGAGGTATAAGCAGGATCTTTTGCTTGGTTTCCTGAGCTGATAAAACCTGGATTGCCCCTAAAAATAGTATGATCATTTCAAATAAAATAAATTTCTTCAAATGTACCTCCACAACGTCTGGCAAATATTTTATCATATAATATCGTTACGTCAATAGATTGTCTTAAGAATTGTAATAAACTGTATCTTATATGTTCAATACTTATTGAAATGGATAATAATCAGTTTTTATACCTCCTAAAAAACATAAAACGAAACTGTGTTTATTCCTGTTCGTGAGTAAGATGGTATGATGCAGTACTCAAAATTAATATATCATTATCTTATAACAAAAATAAAACAATTCAGCTATTGACTTCCTGTCAGAACCAAATAAGATAATATTATACTAAAAAAAGAGGGTTATAACAGATAAATCTTTGAAAAAACAGTAAATAATTCTTTCCGAAGGGGAGAAAAATGAAAAAAGTATGGTTATGGATGATGATCCTGGGGGTGATGTCCCAGGTAACAGCTGGATGGACGCTGGATATGCGCGGCGAGACCATCTATTCTCTTATGGTAGACCGTTTTTATGACGGCAATCCCGCCAACAACCTGGGCGACGGCTCCATGCCCCAGCTCACGGATACCACACCCGGATCGGGTACAGAAGCGGAATGGAAAAAATACTGGGGCGGCGATCTCAAAGGGGTGCTGCTTAAGCTGGATTATCTTCAGTCCATAGGCGTCACCGATGTATGGCTCTCACCGGTAATGGAAAACGTCAACGGTATAGACGCCCTGGGAACTACCGCCTACCACGGCTACTGGGTCAAAGATTACTTCCGGGTGGAAGAGCACTTCGGTACCTGGACAGATGTGTACAACCTAGCTAACGCCCTGCATGCCCGCGGTATGAAGCTGATCATGGACTTTACCCCCAATCACTCCAATCCTCTGCAACAGCTGGACAAGGGCGCGCTGTACCGCAACGGGGTCAAGCTCACCGATTACCCCAGCGATAACTGGACCTATTATCACCACTATGAAGACCCGGCTTCCTGGGGAGACGACCGCTGGAAGGACAAGAACCTGCCCCTGCAGGGACTGGCCGACTACAACAACGGCTCTCCGGCTATTGATAACTACCTCATCGATGCTGCCAAAGTCTGGCTGGACGCGGGTGTGGATGCCTTTCGTATTGATGCCATCAAGCATATTGAGCCCACTTTTATACAGCTCTTTACCCAGACGCTCAACAACTACGCCTACACTACTCTGGGGCGCAGCTCCGGGGTCTATTTCTTCGGAGAATGGTTTAACGGCGGAGCCGGTGACCCTGACTCCATCGCCTTTGTCAATGGTCCTAACGGTACCGAGCTTCTGGATTTTAACTTGCGTAAAAAAATCGAAAATGTCCTGGGCGGACAATTATCCATGAATGACCTCAACGGTTACATATTGCAGAGAGACCTGGAATTCCAGCGCCCTCTTGACCAGGTATTGTTTCTGGACAATCATGACCTCAGCCGCTTTCTCCTCACTCTGGACCAGTATTACAACCTGGACTACGCCACCTCAGCCAAACGCCTGGAAATGGGACTGGGACTGATCATGACCCTGCGCGGTATCCCCTGCGTGTACTACGGTACTGAGCAGTACGCCAGCACCTACATTCAGACCAGCCTGGGCAACTGGGGCGGCGACCCCTACAACCGGGAACTGATGCCCGCCTGGAATACTACTACCCGTGCCGCCACCATCATAAAGAAATTGTCAGACCTGCGCAAGACCAGCCCTGCCCTGCAGTCCGGTACCTACCAGCAGAAATGGCTCAATAATGAGATCCTGGTCTATGAACGCAAGCTCAATAATGAAAGCGTGGTAGTGGCCCTGAACCGGGGCGCGGCTACCACTATCAGCGTCTCAGCCCTGGGACTGCCCAACGGTACCTACAGCGATGTGCTGGGGGCTAACAGCATCACTGTCAATAACGGCAGTGCTTCCATCACCCTGCCCGCCAACAGCGTACAGGTCTGGAAGGGTACCGGCGCCATACAGAATGAATTCCGCACGGTAGTGTTTATCCAGAAAGAGACTGTCTCGGGACAGGATATCTTTATCCGGGGCGGACATGACGCAGACCTGGTATCTGCCGGATATTATCCCGCCATGAATGAACCTATCACCTACCTCAATCTGCTCAATCCCACTACTCTGGCCTACAAACAGAACGATGTCAGCCTGGACTGGGCAGGCGATTCCGCCCTGGACTGGACTACCAGTGCCGCGGCTTCCCCCTGGCATGTGTCACAGAATCTGTACTACAATACCGTGGGTTATGGTGTAGACCCGGAAAATACCTGGGGTATGCACTGGTGGAAATTCGACGTGAAGATGACCGGCGCAGTGGGCGACTGGTTTGAATTCAAAGTCTTTATGCGCCAGAACGGCTCCACCACCTGGGAAAACAATATCTCCCAGGCCGGCACCCCGCAAACCTCCATCAACCACTGGGGACGGAAAGGCTATATCACCCGCGTGGTATTCGGCAGCTCCTGGGTGGAATACAAACTGTTGAATTAATGGATCAAGTTAAATAGAAAAGACCGCCTTCTTTTTGGGAGGCGGTTTTTTTTGCTTAAACAAATATCCTGCAGTAGTTGCGGTAAGTGCTAATCCATTGTAAAATAAAGCATACTGTCAGAAGGAGACCGGGTATGGGCTTTGAGGTCAAGCAAGGTAAAAATGGATGGATAGAACTGCATTTTGAGAATGTAATTTCATTATGGAATATCCTGAAAAACATTTCCCGTACCCCCTACCTCAAACATTTTATCGTCGAAAACTACGACGGCGGCAATACCCAGATCGACCGTGAATACTGGAACCAGGAAGAGATCATGTTCCGTGAACTCAAAAAGGGACAATTTCTCTTTCCCTACGAATCCATCGGCTTCGTACTGGATGACAGCATCAGCGACATCGATATCTCAGTAATAGATGGATTGAAGGACAATGACCCCGGTTCTTCCCCTGCTGAATATAAAATCAGCATCCGTGATACCGATAACTGTGTCATATATCTCAAGGACAGGGAACACGTCCCCATTATCGCGGCTTTGTACCTCTTCAGCTTTTTCGACAGCGGTTTTGACCATACTATGCTGTTTGTCCTCAAAGAAGGTATGCGCGGTATTTTAAAAGACAGGGACTTCCGATTCGAAATAGTAGATGGTACCTTCCAGGTGACAATGGAGGCTCTGCACTTTGTCCTCAAGATCCAGGACCCGCAGGACAGAGAGAATTACCTGCACATCCAGTTAGGAAAAAGATTCTCCAAAAAGAGTATCAATGAAAGCCAGATCAAAAACCTGGCTTATCTAAAAAAAAAATGGTTAGCCGCTAATCCTCTGTATCAGAAACTTCATCCCTATTTTGAGCAGCATCCCCTGGTGTGGATTGCCGTGAAAATCATCCTTTGGATTTTTGCCATTATGGTATTTTATGTGATTGCGCATAAATTATTCCACCTCAGTATTAAAAAAATTGTACCTCTACTAGCGTTTTTCTTTATAGTCCTTATGGTGTATAGATGGATCCGCAGATTTTTCCGCAAAAATATCTATAAACGTTATCTGAAATATCAGGACCAGGGAGAATAGATGACAGGAGAGATATTCCAGCTTAAGACACACATGGCTTTTAATATCTCATTGATTACATCTGTCATTATCATTCTTATTACAATCATACAGTTTATAATGTTCACTATCATTCGCCTGAAAAAAGGGCCAGAATCGACACGTCTGGTACAGGAATATCGAAATATTTTTTATCTACTTTTCTTTTTCACTATTTTTGTTTTAACTATATTTTTATCCTACATGATCCCCAGCTTGGTTATCGCTGATTATAACATGAGGCTTCATGTGACAATAGCTCTTTTTGCTATATACAATTATATCCGTCTTATTTTTAATTATTCCCGGCAGGAAGAAACTCTCTTCGCAAAAATTTTGAGTAAGGGTTTCCTGATATACTCCATCCTTTTTACTATTGTTGCTTTTACCACCAGGACTCTAATCTCCGGTAACACCGGTATGCATCGAGACGGGTGGATATTTACCTATGGCCCTCTTTTTGATTTCGGATTTGGGATACCTTTTTTTGTTATTGTGATTTATGGTATGATAAAAATGATAATTGCCCGAAAATTATTTTCTGATAACCGTCTGGAAAAAATCCGTTACACTTTAATTTTGACTGGTTTGATATTGATGATTATGGGTGGAATAATTGAAGTCTCCACTGTATTCACCTCCCGGGATCTTCTGGATGGAGATATGGCTGCTGTAGGTGTCAGCATCCTTTCTACTTTCATAGGTCTGTCTTCTATTATACAATTTTATCAAATTCAGGTCACCAATCGTGATAGCGAAGAATCTCTGTTCAAAATCATTTTAAAACTAAAAGATGCCATTATTCAGGGACGTCAAAGCCTGTCTACCCTTAATCCTTCTTCTAAACAACTGACTAATCTCAGTGAAGAGATCAATCAGATAGTGGATATGTCACAGAAAAGGGCCCAACAAGCGCAGCATTCAGCTCAACACCAGAAAGAAACTATTAAAAATTTTTCTACCATGGTCATTTCCAATATAACCACTTTTGAGCAGATCCTGGGCTCCATGAATGATCAGAGTACCCGGATTCAGGAGTTTAAGGAAATTATTCATGGCATCAATAAACTGCTCCAGGATATCTCGGAAAAAGGCAAGATAGTATCCGGGGGTGTAGTAAATCTCAATTCTGTGATAAATGATGCCAAAGTCCATGCGGACAATAATTATGACCTCATAAATGAAGTCAAAACAGCAATTCACAAAATTGTTCTGGTCACAGAAGCTATCGACCGCGTCTCTGATGACTCTAATGTCCTGTCCATGAATGCTGCTATCGAATCTGCTACCAGCGGTGAGATAGGACGCGGATTCCAGGTAGTAGCCAATGACCTCAGAAGCATGTCTCTGAAAACGATAACAGAGACAGATAAGATCAAGGAAATCATTCACCTGCTTCAAAATGATCTGGACAAAGGCTTTATCAGTGCTATGAAGGTAAGAGACTTCTTTACTGAACTGGAAAAGACCATTGAGAAAATTTTCAATTTCATCATGACAATTATACAGCATACCAATGACCTGATTCAAAAGATCACTCATGTGGAAGAGACTATAGAGTCTCTGATGCTGATCGCCCAGAGCAGTCTGGATAGAGGTGAAGACCAACAGAAACTTAATAATGAGCTGAATGAGAGTATAGTCAGCCTGAAATACATGATTGAAAGCATCCGACGGGCTATGAATGAGACCCTGCAGATTATGGAAGTGGTGTACAGTTTTTCTACTTTCCTGCAGACCCGGTCTGACAATTATCAGCTTCATTCCAATGAATTACAGAATGTGCTGAAACGTATTGATGAAAGTATACAAAAAGAGGGATCCCTGAACCAGGAATCCCTCCAATAATTACTTTTTCATACTTATCTTTTTGGCGGCAGCGGCATCCTCTTCCTTTTTCTTTAAGTCCATTTCCAGTTTAGCTTTCCACTTCTCTATCACTTTTTTAGCTTCCTGAGCAAAGGTCTGTTCATTTAGGATGATATGTATCCGGACCAGGAGGTTCATGAAATCAATAGCTTTATTCATATCCTGTACATCCATGGTAGACAATTCATATTTTTCACGCAGTTTTTTTGCAGCGGAATCAGTAAGGGTCTTTACAAAAAGGATGAGATCATTAATTTCCTGATAAAACTCTACCCTGGGGTCATTCAGTTTAATGGCCAGCTCTTTAAAATTGGTCATGTTCTTGGCGGTAACTGCCAGCTTACCGTACATCTCCACAAAATTCCATTTCCACTTGGAATTATCCCCTTCTTCAAACTCGATTAAAGCGATACAGTATTCAATTTTTTTCAGAAGATTCAGTACCCTGCGGGGATTCAGCAGAGGCAGAGCATGCAGTATCTCAGCGTTATCCGTCAGATTGGTGTCTACACCGGTGCCTACTATTTTTTCGAGCAGTTTCACCGCCTGGTAAGTATTCTTGCGGGCATTGGTCAGATAGGCATCGTTTTTGATACTCATGATCTCCAGACTCTTAGCACTCATTTCACAATATAAACCTACTGTGTTGAGATAGACATTAGCCGCGGCTACTTTTTTATAGTGAGAATTGACATCAGTACCGGGATAGCCTTCCCTTTCCAGTTTTTTGGCTAATTTGAGGGTAGCCTCGACTTTATCCTTGTACTCTTTGATGATCAGATTGTAAGCTTCCTTTTTGGCTTTGGGTATTCTTTGCAGCATTCGTCTTCCTTGCAATATTTACATTATTCACTATAATATACTTACATTTTATATTATCGGCACATATAATACCATGAATAAAAGGAAATTATGAAACAAAAGAAATTTTTTACCAAATTGGTGGAAAATCTGGAAAAACTGGACCATTCCGACGTCCGTCAGTTTCTGGGTAAGATAGAAAAAGAAAGACAGACCTTTTCACACATATTAAATGACCTGGACCTGGGGCTGATGGTTATTGAGAATAATACTCTGGTGTTTTGTAATAATACCGGCCGTGATATGATACTGCTGCCCGATATAGAACTGCCGGTACCTTTGTCCAGCATTGCCAAGTTGGTAAAAAACCCCAGTCTATTTCAGAATCTCATGGATATTGACTGGCTATCCCGGGATGCCGCCAGTATCCTCATCACCGATAAGCATAACCGCTCTTTTGAAGTCTCCCGTATCATGACAGACCTGGGTTATTCTATTTTAAAATTTAAAGATGTCACCAATGAGAGAGAACTGGAATTTAAACTCAAACAGTTTGAAAGCATAGGAGCACTGAACACCATGGCTGCCGGAATAGCCCATGAAATAAAGAACCCTCTGGCTGCCATTGACCTGCATACCCAGATTCTGAGAAAAGGCATAAAAAACAACATTATTTTTGTCCCGGAGGAAGTAGATAACTATATCAACATTGTGGAAGAAGAAACTCGCCGCCTCAATAATATCCTGAATGACTTCCTGCTCTCCGCCCGAAAAAGGGAATTGAAGCTGTCCTTTGTGGATTTCAATGACTACCTGCAGGGAATTCTTCACTTTATGGATCCGGTGATACAGGAGCAGAAAGTGCTGCTGGATACAGAATGGGGGGATATACCCAAAATTTTTCTGGATATTGAGTACCTAAGGCAGGCTATCATCAATTTGTTAAAAAATGCCCTGGAAGCTATGCACAAATCCGATGTACGGCGTATCCGGGTGGCAACTTTTTACGATCTGGGAAGAGATAGTGTGGGTATGTCTCTATGTGATACCGGCCCCGGTATGAATGAAGAAACCATGCAGAAGATATTTGAACCTTATTTTTCTACTAAAAACACCGGAACCGGCCTGGGTCTGACTATCGTATACAAAATCATCAAAGAACATGGCGGTGACATCCTGGTGGAAAGTAAACCCGGCCAGGGCACGACTTTCGTTATCTTTTTACCTATACGGCAGGGTCCCCGTCTTCTGCAGGGCGACAGGATCTGATCAGTCTTCCCACTCCGCTTTTTTTTCTTCCAGCTCCAGCAGGGCTTCTTCCCACAACTGATACAGTTCTTCTTTTTTTATTTCCAGCTCGCGGTATAAACGGGAGTATTTTTCAATATCCGCCGGCTTGCTGTCCCGGCTGGCACTGACCAGGGCTTCATGACAATCACTCAGTGATTTTTCACAGGTATGAATACCGTCCTCGGTCTCCTGGACTTTTTTTTCCAGAGGAGCCAGAACCTTGCGGGCTTCTTTGAGCCTTTCGGCTTTTTGACGTCTGATCTCTTTGGGATTCTGACTGTCCGTCTCCTTTTGAGATACCAGACGTTCTTCATCCCAGCCTACTTCACTGAGAAAATCATCATAACTGCCTTCAAATACCGTGATTTTATCCTGCTCAAAGATCACCAGTCGCCGCGCCCAGTGTCTCAGGTACATTTCATTGTGGGTTACCATGACCACAGCTCCAGGATAATCATCCAGGGCTTCCAGGAGGGAGTCACAGGACTGCATGTCCAGGTGGTTGGTAGGTTCATCCAGGAGCAGGAGATGAGCCGGACGTGCAATGATTTTACCCAACATCACCCGGTTTTTTTCTCCACCTGATAAAACAGAGATTTTCTTAAGAGCAGCCTCACCTTCAAACATCATAGCACCGCAGATACTGCGGACTTCCGTGATACCTGCGCCGGGATAAGCCCGGGAGATCTCTTCTTCTACCGTGTTATGAGGGGTAAGTGTCTTAAGATTTGTCTGGGCAAAATAGGCCATATCCATACGGGGCGGGGTCTTTATTTCTCCGCTGAGAGGGTTTAATTCTCCGGCCAGAATACGCAGCAGGGTGGATTTTCCCTTGCCGTTTCTACCGATGATAGCGATACGATCATCTTTCTGGACATCCAGACTGAATCTGGGTATGAGCATATCCTCTCGGCCAGGATACGTAAAAGTGATGTCATTTACTTCCATAATCCAGCGTGAACTTATTTCCTGATAATGAAAAGAAAAATCCAGATCCTTTTCTTTCTGGAGGCTATCCAGTTTCTCGCGTTTATTGAGAGTTTTGATACGGGACTGGACCATATTGGCCAGCCTGGCTTTGGCCCTGAATCGGGTAATAAACTGCTCGATACGCTTGCGTTCTTTTTCATCATTGACCCTGGTTTTTTCGTAGACTTCCTCTTCCTGTATCAGCTGTTCATACATTTTACCGGTATCGCCCTTTACTTTACGCAGTTTTTTACGGTAGATAGCCACGGTGTGGGTGACTACCTGGTCCATAAAAGAACGGTCATGGGTGATCAGAATAAAGTCTTTGCTCCAGCTTTTCAGAAAACGGATCATCCAGCGTATAGATATAATGTCCAGGTAGTTATTAGGCTCGTCCAGCAAAAGCATATCCGGGTCAGAGAGAAGTACTTTAGCCAGATTGATGCGCACCTGGTAGCCCCCCGAAAACCTTTCCGGGGCGTAACGCATCTCTTCCACAGAAAATCCCAGTCCGCTCAGGATTTTTTCCGCTTTCCATATCTCATCTTTTTCATCCGGGGGCAGGCCTAACATGGCTTCTTCCAGTACACTGGGCCGGGTAAATTCCAGGTTCTGCTGCACATAGGCCAGTTTATAATTCCGGGGCAGCTGTATCTCCCCATTATCCGGGGTTTCCATACCTGCCAGCATCCGAATGAGAGTGGTCTTACCGTGACCGTTTCGCCCTACCAGGCCGATTTTTTCACCGGGATTGATCTGTAGACTGACATCTTCCAGTAATACCTGTCTGGAATAGGTTTTGTTGAGATTGTTTATCTGAATCATAGATATCCCTGATTTTTTTATCCAAATATTATAGCACTGCCTCACAGATGTTTCAAAGGATTGTAAAATAAAATGTTTTATGATAGTATAATAGAAATTCGGAGGTTAAATATGAAAACATTTCTCTCAACCATTCTCTTACTGGTTCTGACCCTTTCATTTTCATCCTGTTTGTCTGAACTGTCCCAACTGACCAAAAATGTCCCGACTCAGAATAAACCTGCTCTGGATACGGCTACTATTGAAAAAGGATTACGGGAAGCCCTGGAAATCGGCACTAAGAATGCCGTCAAATCCCTGTCACTGCAGGACAAGTTCTACACTACCCCTGACCTGAAAATCCTCATTCCCCAGGAATTAAAGGATGTTGACTCTAAATTGCGCTCCATTGGTCTGTCTAAACAGATGGATGACTTCAATAAAAAGATGAATGAATCTGCAGAAAAAGCCATTCCCAAAGCAGAAGCTATTCTGGTGGATGCCATTAAAAAGATGTCTATCGAAGACGCCAGAAAAATTCTCCAGGGAAAAGATGACGAAGCTACCCAGTATCTGAAAAGGACCCAGGACCAGGCTCTGTATCAGGCTTTTTATCCTATGGTAAAAAAAGTGATGGATGACACCGGGTTCAACAGCCTCTATAACTCACTCATCAGTAAGTACAATCAGCTGCCTCTGGTCACAAAAGTGAATTTTAATATCAATGACTATATTACACGTAAAGCCCTGGAAGCACTGTATAGATACCTGGCTGCTGAAGAAAAGAAGATCAGGACTGATGTTTCCGCCCGTGTTACTGATTTGCTGAAGAAGGTCTTCGGCTCTTAATCCAGATAAGGAAAATAACAGGCGTAAGAAGAGCCTGATTCTGTGGTCATAGCAGGCTGTTCCTGTCTGCATTGCTGCTGTGCGTGTTCACAGCGGGGGTGAAAGGTGCAGCCTGCGGGTAAGGAGAGTTTATCCGGGATATTCCCTGGAATGACGTTCAATACTTTTATATCCTGTTCAATACGCGGGATGGAATGCCACAGATTTCGGGTATATGGATGGCGGGGATGGTCTACCAGAGAGGCTACTGTGCCTATCTCTACGATCTTGCCGCTATACATAACCCCGATACGGTCACAAAGCTTGTTTGCCACTGCCAGATCATGAGTGATAAAAATCACTGTCATATTGTGTTTTTTATTGATCTCTTTTAATAATTTTAATATCTCACTCTGCACCGTAACATCCAGCGAAGTAGTAGGTTCATCGGCTACTAATATAGACGGCGAGTTAGCCAGGGCAATGGCCACCATTATTCTCTGCTTCATACCCCCGGATAACTGATGAGGATAGGCATTTAGCCAGTCGGCAGGATGGCTGATTTGTACATCCTCCAGCAGGCGGATGCAGTCAGCTTCCAGTTCAGTCTCACTACGCCCTGGTTGTTTGACCAGAATAGCTTCACTGATCTGTTCTTTTATTTTCATTACAGGATTGAGGCTGGCCTGAGGATCCTGAAAAATGTAGGCTATACTTTTTCCACGTATGGCCAGGAGCTGTGCTTTGGAGGGCTCCCGCATATCTATGCCATCTATGAGCAGCTGTCCGGCCTGGACTTTGGCATTTCTGGGCAGGAGACGCGCCAGGGACAACATGGCTGTAGTCTTACCGCAGCCTGATTCTCCTACCAATCCCAGAATCTCCCCTTTCTTGACATCGAGATCCATTCCCCGCACCGCCGGCACGGAGCCCCGCATGACTTTTATATCTACGTGTAGATCACGTATGGAAAGTACCAGGTCCTGCGGGTTCATTTGAGTATTGCCTGCAGACTTTTCCACTTGAGTGCTCCTACCAGTTCGTACATATAGGCTGACATTTTTTTATCTCTACTGGATTTTGACAGGCTTTTCAGGTAGGTGACACTGAGCTGTACCAACATACCGGATTTTATTTCTTCAGTCACGGCATCCTTATCAAAAATAAACACCATGATAGCTGAATCTCCCAGTTTGAGATATTCATAATCCGAACCTTTGCGGCTCACTTTCTCTTTGGTATAATCGCTTTTGTTTTGTAGAAATTCCCAGCTGACAGCTAATGAATGAAATTTTTCAATCTCAGCGGGAGTGCTGACAATATTAAGAGTCACTACAGCTTCTTCATTGGTCATGATCTTACCTACTTTGAAACTGTATTCATAAAATCCGTTGCCCCCATTAAATTCATACTGCATATTGGTCCCGGTGACGCTGTAGCCCTGGAATTCAGGTACATAGGCCAGCAGATTAGTCATGATCTGACTGAACATCCTGTCCATAGTGTCCAATCCGGTACGCATAGCTTCACCATACTGCCAGTTGAGATAGGCTTTTCTCTGAGCGCTCATACTGGTAGAAATATCATCGGCCAGAGCCCAACTACACATAGTCAGCATAAACAGTACCAGGAATAATTTTTTCATGACGCGTCACCTCTTAATTGTATTTCGGTAATCTCAGGCGGACTCCCCAGGCGGAAGGGGATATAATGACTCACCCCTACCCCCCTGGATACATATAAAAGCGTATTGTCTACATCATGTAATCCGGTAATCAGTCTGCGGGGCAGTTTACTTTTGGTTATGAGAGGCCATCCCAGCAGGGTGATCTGGCCGCCGTGGGTATGCCCCGATAGCACCAGGTCCACCTGACCCGCTACCCGGCGTATAACGTCAGGATAGTGTGATAAAACCAGCCTAAAAGATGATTTATCCAGTCTGGTCCATTGAACCAATTCCGGGCTGTCATAAGAACGCGGGTCTATGCCCACCAGCTCTATTTTATTACTACCAATGGTAATATCATGGGTAGAATGGTCCAACAACACGACTCCATTTTGAATCAGACAGTCTTTCAATGCCGGCAGATTCGTGATTTTACCCTCTGTTTTATAAAACCAGGGATAAAATATATGCAGAAAATTATACTGCCGGTAATCGTGATTACCCAATACAGCGTAGATTCCCTGTTTTGACTTCAAGGTCTGTAACATACCCCGCAGCATAGGTATACCGTCATCTTTATCAATCAGGTCCCCGGTGAGCAGGACCAGATCGGGAATTTCCCGGGCCAGGACAGACTGTATACTATGTATTAGGGTGCGCCAACGCCTAACCGGCATCCCTGAAAAGAGATGAGTATCTGTAATATGCAGCACTCTGAAGCTCCCTTTCAAACGGGAGTTTGCTATACTAAGTTTACTTAGTCGCACCTGATTAGGCTCCAGCACCAGGGCATAAATTAACAGCAACAAGGCCGCTGCCATAAGGCCATATACCACAACCATACCCATGTCAGGACTCGCTGTAGCGGATACGTGGATCTACCACCGCGTACAAAATATCCGATATCAGTACTCCAATCAGGGTCAGAAAAGCGGAAAATGTCAGTATAGCCATGGTTACATTATAATCACGCCCCAGAACTGAGGAGAAAAACAGATTCCCCATACCATCCAGATTAAAAATCTTTTCTATGATAACACTGCCCCCGATCATAGAAGGCAGAAGAGCCCCCAGTATGGTCACAAAAGGTATCAACGCGTTCCGCAGGGCATGACGGTATACCACCCTGCTCTCTCGCAGACCTTTGGCCCGCGCGGTATTAATGTAGTCCTGGTCCAGTACTTCCAGTACCGCTCCCCGGGCCAGCCGGGAATAAAACGCCAGGCTCCCATAGCTCAATACCGTCACCGGTAATATGGTATGTTTGAGAATATCCCCTACCTTCTGCATAAAAGTCATACTGGAATAACCGTCAGACGAGATATACATCAATGGCAGCCAGCCCAGTTTGACACTGAACACTGACATCAGGATATTGGCTACCCAGGGTACGAACAAGGCATACAGCATAAACAGTATCACTCCGATGGTCCTGTCCAGCCAGGTATCATGATTAACCGCGGCGGCTAATCCAATAGGTATGGAAATGAAAAAGATAATTAGAAGTGAGACCAGATTGAGATAAATAGTCACAGGCAGCTTCTGCATAATGACCTGGGTCACGGGAAGGCCGTACAGTTCAGATTTTCTGAAGTCAAAACGAATAATATCCCAGATCCAGTAGCCATATTGCACTATAATGGGTTTGTCAAAATGATGCTGTTTACGGTATTCCGCTATATCCTGAGGAGAGATCTTGACAAACGGGCCGGCAGTCTGAGGGATGCCGCCGTCCTTATCCGCAAGACGCATCACCGCGAAAGTGATAATGGTAATGCCCAGAAGTGTAGGAATAAGTGCCAATAACCTTTTACCGATATATTTCAGCATTAATAAATCCAATGATTAGTTTTAATATTTTAGTTGAAAAGATGAGTTAACGCAAGATTAGTTTTCCTGTAGAAATCCCAGATTGTGAAGCTCTGATTTCTGGAAGTTAGTGGGTTCCGCGTCGCCTTTTTTACGGCCGAACAAAGCCAATCCGTTTACTTCTTCTCCGTGAACAATAGGTACAATGAGCAGTTCAGACAGATCTTTCAGATCCTGAGTAGAAAACCGTTCTTTGAGATAGCGGGTGTTTTCCAGGTCTCCCCGGATGTCGATAGATTTATGCTTTTCAATATAACGGCTCAGTACGGGGTCTTTAACATCCAGCATGACTTCACTTTCAAATCCGTCATTGAGGATAGAAACAAAATCTTCACCCTGTTTTTTATAGATGGCTACTTTGCTCATTTTCAGGCTGTTCTTGGCCAGATCCTGAGCAACAGCGGCGTATTCTTCCACATTAGTGATAGAAGAAAGCTTTACGGGAGGGGCTCCGAATATATCTTCAAAATCATTTTGGTTGGAGCCGTTATTCAGATTCTGACTGATCTGCTCCAGATCCTGATCAGATACAGAAACTACTTCTTCCGGAAAGATCTCTGCAGCAGTCACTTCCATATTTGTTTCTTCATCCAGATCCAGATTAGAAAGATCATCCATGCTAAGGGAGATATCACCTTCATCATTATCTACAATATCTTCAATTTCAGGCACGCTGGACATGAGACGGTCTATATCCAGGTCTTCCAGCGTAGGCTCATTATCTGAAACAGGTTCAACATTTTCATTTAAAGTTTCGGTTTCCGGTTCAAAGGGGGATTCTGAAATTTCAGGCTGTACCATTTCTTCCATATTTATATCAATAGTAGATTCCAGGTTATTGAGTTCATCCATATCCAGAGAAATGTTATCTTCTTCGCCTTCTTCCCCTACTTCAGGGACTGAATTAATGAGATCATCTATATCCAGGTCAAGTTCCAGAGAACTATTATCTCCTGATGGAATTGCATCTTCCTCTATTTCCACATCCAGATTGGAGAGCTCATCCATACTGAGAGCTATTTCTTCGTCATCATTCATCTCACTGCCTATCTCAGGCACCTGAGCTACCAGACTATCCACATCCAGGATATCACTTTCTTCTAAATCTGATATGGCGCTGACATCCAGTTCATTTACTTCACTGTCTGTAGCCTCATTTTCCAGCAATCCTTTTTCACTATCCAAATCCATGATCTCAGGGATTTCAGCCAGGTCAGGGATCTCCATATCAATATCCTGACTGGTCATATCCCCGCTCTCTATCTCAGTGGGAGGCAGGTCAATTTCAATCTGATTTGTTTCACCTTCTTCCTGTACAGCAGCGATATCTTCCAGATCAGGAATATCCAAAGAAACTATTGAGTCGCCGTCCACTTGTTGCTGATCAGGGGAAACCAAATGCTCATCATCACCTACTTCAATATCCAGATTAGAGATCTCATCCAGGCTGGATAGATCGATATCTTCGGGCAGATCAATATCAGTGATAACGGTCTCCTGAGGTTGGTCGATCAGGGTCTCCTGCATCAGGTCTTCACCGCTGAGTATTTCTTCCGCGGGACCTTCCCCCAGAATAGACAGGTCGTCATCAATCTCTACGACCCCGTCATCTTCATTGTCTTCAAAGCCTTCTATTTTGTCTTTTTCCAGTGTCTCAAATACTTCCGTATCCAGATTATCCAGATCCAGGCTGCTCAGGTCCAGTTCGTCAGAGTCGGAGGCAGCTTGCAGATTATTATCTATCCCCAAATCATCCAGATCCAAGTCAGAGGTAATCGCTTCCGTATTCCCTTCCAGAGAGAATTCAGAGGCATCAGCCGGCTGTTCTTCCAGGTCCATTCCTGACAAATCCAGAGCCGGGGTGTCTGTACTTTCCAGTTCTTCCGTTAACTCTGAAAGCCCCAAATCACCGCTGTCCGTACCTATCCCATCCAGATCCAGGCCTTCCAGGTCCAGATCCATGGCAGGCATCTCTTCCGCAGTGTTTTCTTCCTGTATCTCAGGTAGACCCAGGTCTTGGCTGGGAACGACTTCCTCACTGCCAAAATCCATGTCCGGAGTCTGTCCCAGGCTATCCAGATCCAGTTCTCCTTCTTCAAAGGAGATATCCGACATGGCCTGTTCATCTTCATCAGAGACTTCAGTTTCTTCTTCCGTACCCATAGACTGGAAGGCATCTTCATCGATACCCTGCAGGATGCGGTCCTGTTCCGCGAATAGTTCCGTCTCCAGCTGATTATTGGTAGGCACGCGGGTTTCCGTGGAATAGCCCAGGTCAATAGCCATGGCTTCTTCTCCCCCGCCGTCGGGCAGCTGCATTTCTTCATAAGTCGATGCTGCCACTTCCAGTTCATCTTTTTCAGTGGGCGGCTCCCACATTGCTTCCCCTTCGGTGGTTTGGCCTACTTCTTCCCAGTCCATGCCCGGTTCTTCCGGCAGAGTCTCTTCTTCCAATGAGTCAAATACGGGTCTGGTTTCTTTAGTAGTCTTGACTCCCAGTTTCTCTTCAAAAACTTTGTCAAAACGCTCTACCAGGCTATTGTCATCAAAGGTATTGTCAAAATCAGTTTCTGCAGCGGCGGAGCTATCCAGTTCCTTATCCCATATATCCTGGCTGTCTTTAAAATCTTCCTGGGATTGAAAAGCTGTGCTTTCCAGAGGCTGATCCAGGTCGATATCTTCCAGGCTGAATTCCCCGGCGTCAAAATCATCTGAACCAACGGCGCCGGCAATGTCATCTTCATCAGAAGAAATCATACCGGGCATAGTGGTGAAATCCGTATCAGAATTCATGATCATATTTTCAATACCCTGATTGCCGCTACCTTCGGCATAGGTCTTGCCCCGTTCTATATCCCTGACCAGCCCTCTGATCTCATCTGAAGGAGGTATGTCATAAGCTGCCCGTGAAGGTGACTCATATCCCCGGTCATTGGATACGGGCAGAGGCGCGAATTCATCATCCATATCCACACCGGTATCGTAATTCTGCTGTACATAGTTGTTAACCTGATCGGAATTATGATAAGCGATGAGGGCATAGACTACCAGGCCCAGCAGGGCCATATTCACCAGGATCATTAGAATAGCTATCCAGGGACGGTAGGGTTTGGAGTTGATATCATAGGCGGCCACTACCCCGTTTATGCGCAGACGGATCAGGAAGTCTTCCTTGCTCTTCTGCCCCGAAGGGAATTCATCAATACGGCTGAGTGTAGCATTGATCTGTTCGGGACTGTATTTCTTGGTAGTTAAAAAGATACGGTTATTTTTAGTGCCGGCCAGCTGGATATTCTGCCCTCCGAAGGGCTCCAGGATGCGCTGAGTATCAAAATAGGTCAGCACATAACCGATAATCTCGTCGCTTTCCGAATCACGGGGAAATTTCTCACAGATGATAAAATTAGTTTTGTTGGACTGGAAAAGGACGTGAGGCCGCCGGGGATGAATGGCAAAATGCTCCTTGAGCACAGTGAGATAATCCTGGCTGAGCTTCTTGGTGTCGGCTTCCCTGTCCAGAGTGGACATGAGGATTTTACCGTCCTTATTCACTACCTGTATCTTACGGCCGTATTTCATGCCCATCAGCTTTTTCTGAAAATCCGCCACGAAGCGCCGAGTGTCCTCACCCAAGGTATAAGACACAAACAGTTTCTGAGTCAGCCCGTCGGCACCGATAGCATGGGCTTCCGTGGATGCTGTACCGATGCTTTTTTCCAGAGCGTCCTGAACGTCCTGGTTAAGATGCTGCAGATAGCTCTGGTACTGCTTGCCGAAGAACCATTTACGGGTCTTGGCAGCGTAGACGATGATCACCAGTGAGCCCAAAGCCAGTACGAGAGCGAAGTACAGCAGGATCTTTTTCAAGCTTTCCTCTTTAATAAGTATCAGAGCACAATTACTCTGTTTGATATTTTCGGCAAACCAAGTGAGAATCCTTAGATATTATACATAATATTTACAAAAAAATACAGGGCTTTTTAATTAGGCTATAAAACAGGCTGCACAGTTCCGTAGAACAGGTGTTTCAGGGGAAATTAAGACTGCTAAAACGAAGAGGAGGTAGTCCCCCTACCCGGCCCTGGGATATTGAGACTGTGAATGATTAGAGATGGTTCCTTTTCCCCAGGCGACTTCCGTCGCGGCAGGGCTGTCTAGCCTGGTGCCCCTGGGGCGGTTATCCCTTCTCACATGAGTGTCTGGAGCACAGATTCAGTTTATAGGGAGCAGTAGGCATGATACCGACTACGTCCCGGTGCCGTTGTGTTAACGTTCCGCGGGGGTACAGAAGCATCGCTGTGGTAGCGACATCACCTGTTTTTACAGAGTCTATTGTTGAGAAAACACCATAGTATTAATTAGGGAGTTAAGATGGAGATTCCTGAGACTTTATCAGTAGTGATGAATGCCTTTCAATTTTATGTGAATTACATTAAAATAAACTATTCCTTTATGAATTCTTGATTAATCAGTACAAAAAGGTGAAATAAACAGCAGGAGTGATACGGATGAAAAATTTTGCTTTTACTGCTATTTTGTTTCTTGGTTTTCAGGCTATCTATGCAGTTACCCAGACCCGTCCGTCTTATCTGGACCGGGAAGCACAAATCGTCCTGGTGGGACATGCAGACAAAGGTCAGACCCTACCCCTGGTGGTGTTTCTGCCCTACACTACTTCTGATGCCCGTCATTTCTTCCAGGCCGTGAGCAGCTGCCAGCCCTGGGATGCCTACGTGGCGCTTATCCCCTATGGTGTGACGCAGAGAGAACACTACCTGCCTGATTTCTGGTCCTATATTCAGTGGTATGAAAAGCGAATTCTGGTTGATATAAAAACAGCCCAGGCTCTTTACCCAATAGATACCAACCGCATTTATATGGAAGGCTTCTCCCTGGGGGGCGATCTGGGCTGGGCTTTTATGATCAGGCACAAAGAACTCTTCGCCGGAGCATTGGTCAATGGATCCCGCTGCAGCTATCCCGTCACAGACAAAGATCTCAGATACCTCCTGGAACATCATAGAAAAATTATCCTTACCATAGGTGACCATGATATGCAGGACCGCCGTAACGGCATGTCGGTAGCTGCCGGTAAACTAAAAAAAGCCGGGGTAAAGCATGTCTATTATCCCTTCCCCGGTGATCACACTATCCCCTCCGAAGTGCAATATCGGGAATTGCTGCTTTGGCTGACAAATACGGATTAGTTAAAATTCATTTTATTTGGTTTTTCATATTGTACTATTCTATATAAAGAGCTACCCTCACCGGGATAATATAATTTGTATATAAAAAAACCGTCTCTTTTTTTGAGACGGGTTCTTTTTTGTATCATGTTTGCTTTAAAATAATTTATAGCTGTTTTATTTAGCGCCTTTACTCTTCAGGTATTGAACAATCTGTTCAAAATTAGGAGTCATTTTCTGCTGATACCAGTACTGCGCTAAAAGCAAGGGGGTCGTTCCGGAAGGCAGCTTCGCATTGATATCCGCCCCGGCTTCTACCAGAGACCTAATGATACTTGGGTATCCACCTTCTATCGCTATCAGCAATACAGTCCATCCATCTTGTTTTACAGCATTGACATCTGCACCTTTTTTTATCAAATAGGAGACTATATCGGGATATCCATTATAGGCAGCATTCATTAGAGGAGTCTGGCCATTAAATGCCGTTAAACGAGCCTCGAGGTTCGCTCCTTTTTCTACCAGCATTTTTGTGATATCAAGGTTTCCTGAAATAGTAGCTTCGGTCAATCCGGTGACGCCTCCTTCTGCTACTGTCAAAGGATCAGCGCCATTTTTAAGCAGAAGTTCTACTACTTTTGCCTGGTCTGATCTTACGGCAAAAATTATAGCATCTTCTCCGCTATTATTCTTAGAATTAACATTAGCTCCTTTTTTTATTAGATATTGAATCGCCTCTAAATCTCCAAAGGCTGCAGCGTGCATCAGCAGGGTAGTTTCCTTCTTCATCTGGTTAGCCGAGGCACCATTATCAAGGAGAAATTTCATAACCTGTTTATTCAGCACAGGAGTACCGGTTTGTTTGTTCTTTTGGTTCTTAGGTAAGACAAAATAAAATGTCCGTCCACCGAACCCCATATACATGATATTTCCACCCAGAGTCCCGGACAATAAAGCTGTTTCATTGTTGTCGGATATAGCATTAATATCGATCCCTTTCTGGATCAGGTATTTGAGGAAAGTAGTATTCCCATTTTCCGCAGCTAAAATCATAGCAGTTTCACCATTTTTACTCTTTACCTTGGGGTCAAGACCCAGGCCTTCCAGGTATTGAAATAACTCCTGGTTACCGCTTAAAGCAGCACTAAGTATCGCATTCCTGCCATTGGAGTCAGATTCATTCAAGTCAGTCCCTTTTTCCAGGAGAAATTTTACCAATTCTAGATTTCCTGTCTCAGCTGCATCAGGAAGTATGGGAACCTTATTTTTGACTACACTGAGCTTAAGATCATACAGATATTTTACTAGATCCAAATTCCCACTCTGTACTGCTGAATTCATTACCACCCGGCCTTCTTTACTGGAGACTTTTATATCAGCTTTATTCTCGATGAGTAACTTAACGAGATCTAGATTTCCGCTCCCCGCTGCATAAAATAAAGGAGTGGAACCCCAGTTATCTTTTGCATTTACAGCCGATTTCTTGGCAATAAGTAAACGGCACATTTCAATATTGCCATTTTTAGCGGCAAACATCAAGGCAGTCTGTTTATTTTTATTTACAGCCTGTACATTGGCTTTATTATCAAGAAAGAGCTGAACCAGTTCGAGGTTTCCATTCTCTGCTGCCACGACCAGATTGGGCTTGGGGTCTGTGGTGTCTTTTATATAGTTTACATTTGCTTTGTTGGATACCAAAATTTTTGCAAGTTCGGTATCATTTTTTTGAACCATCACAGGTAGATATCCAGTAGCATATCCGGCGCTGAGTGTAGCGCCTTTAGAAAACAGATAGCGTGCCAGATTATAATCAGGATTGTTTTTTTTGGCATCCTTTTGCAGGGCATAGACTACCAGACTTTTGTCGTCGTAGGGCATTTTGATATTGATATCAGATCCCGCTTCTACCAGTACTTTAACTGCTGCCAGGGGTTCTTCAGCCCAAAAAATAGCATAAAACAAAGGAGTCCTTCCATTTATCACAGCCTTGGGATCACAGCCTTTTTCAATGAGGTATTTTACGATATCCGCTTTACCAGATGCTGCAGCCACAATGATAGTTGTAAAACCAAAATTATTCACTGCGTTGAGATCTGCTCCTTTTTCTACCAGAAGTTTTACCACTTCTAGATTACACCCCCACTGTATAGCAAACTGCAATGTAGTATATTTGTACCGATCTACGGCATTAACGTTAGCACCTTTTTCAATTAGCAGTTTGGCTACCGGGACATTATTTTCAATGGCTGCACTCATCAGCGGTGTAATGCCTTTTTCATTAGTAGCATTCACATTAGCACCCTTGGAAATAAGGTAATTAATAATATCAACCGCATTTTTTTGCACGGCTACTGACAAAACAGGCCAGCCTTGTATACTGGTTTTGCAGTTGACATCCCCACCCTTGTCAACCGCAGCCTGTACAGCTTTCAGATTTTTTTCAAAAGTTGCCTTCATCAAATCGTCATGAACAGTGGCATTCATAATGTTAAATACAACAAAGAACAATAGGACAGTAAGTATACTCCTCATTTCATTTCCTCCAAAAAATGATATTTATTGATATTAGAATTAAGCGTTGTTTAAGTCAAAAATTAACATTATATTTAAAGATATTCCTTCAAGTAGTCATACATCTGATTTGTTTTAAATTATATAAAATACACTTATACATATTATTTAACTTTAAACAGTAACTAATCATGATTATTGAAGATTTGTGGGTTTATTTTACAAATAAAAGTGTTTTACGGCTTATTTTTTAATTTCAGGTGTTTAATCCTGTGATGGCGCTGAAAGAAATACCCAATAATGTTTGTACTCTGAGTTTGGGTCATAGTAATGACCAATAGCTACTACTGTCTGAGAGCTATAAAATTCTATTTCCCCTAAAACATGTTTCTTATGTCCAGGTGAGTTCATCCACCCGGTATATGTCTCCTGTGCTGTGCTTCTGCCACCACTGATAGATTCAATATAATTCGCAGCTTTTTCATTCTTCCACCATTCAGGAAGTTTATAACCGGCTTTTTTGAGGAGATAATTTGGACCGTATCCATCAGGATTGGTATGTGAAAAATAATTCCGTTTAGCCATGTCTTTTGCCCGTTCCCTGGCTACTTGCAGAAGTATAGGATCAAAGGTTATGTTTTTACGGTTTTGTTTGGTATCGCTGAGTAGTATAACAATAAATGCCTGTTCTTTATCAGTAAATTCTACTGTCTGTTTTTTGTCCATTTTTTCGGAATCACTATCACCCCTACTTTTACTCCAAACCGTTTGGACCTGTACACTAATTAACATTAATGAAAAAACCAGCACGATTCTTTTCAATAGCATCTCTCCCTCCAAAACGCTTTATTTACCTGATTATACATCCAATCAATTTCTCATACAATAGAATGAGTAGATATTTTCTATTAAAAATATATGCGAATATATTTATTTCAAATATTTCGACACTGGTACAAACAGAGTCAATCAGTTATATCCAAACTGCCTTTACCTATTTCATTTCACAATATTTATCACCAAAATGCAAAATCATGACAGAGGTCCTATATAAATGTGACAGTAATCCTATTGTAAGGCAGGTGCCGGAGGTGATATTATAATGGACCAAATAAAAAAAATATTACCAAGGAGTACGTTATGAAAAAGACTGCATGGTTTGTTTTAGGGATGCTGATACTGGCATCCGGGTGTCAGATGGATCCGGGAGAAGTAGAAACGGGAATGACTATTAAAAATGCTACTTTTGACCGTGATACCACCCTGGAAGTAAAAAACGAAGATGGTTTCTATACTGTCACAGTAGGCGAAGAAGCCACCAATATTCCTTATATGCTGTATTCTCATGATAAGACAAAGGGATGTGTCGTGGTCAAAGATGCTTCGGGACAGGAAATCTCCCGTTCTTCCATGTTCCCCAATACATTTGAGGACAGATGGCAGAGCCAGAATATTTATTTGACCAAAGGGGTCAACTATATAGAATTTCAGGACAAAGGACTGGAAACCAACAAAACCGAGACTGCTGAAGGTGTGACGGTAGGAAATATCGTTTACGATACTTCGGAAGTCAATAACATTGCCTCCGGTGGATGGAAAGTTTATGGTAATTATGAGGGTACAGGGATCAAACCTACCTACATCTACCGCCGTGAAATGTACAATATGTGGTTTGACTTCCTGGTCAAGAACACGGCTAAGATATATAAATTCTATGTGATCATCACTGATGGTCCGGAAGCGATAAAAGGCAGTTATGAAGCCTATAAAGACACCTATCAAGACGTATCCGGTGCAGTGAAGTACAGCGTGGATATCACAGGCGGCGCATCCTATAAGGAACAATCCACCAATGGGATCACAAATACCCCTCCCATCAAATACCATGTGGTAGTATCCTACCAGGACTGGATGGTGGCTATTACACCTACAAAAACTTATGATCTGATTAGTGATGTAGACAAAAACACTATTGTAACCTGGAAAAATGCCAGTTCCACTTGTTTGTATGACTACCTGGGAGTTTCCTCCGACAAAACCAGTCAGTATTTTCTGGAAACCCGGAAAAGCGACTATTATAAAACATTAAAAAAAGTACCTGTATCCGAGGTTACCCATAATTATATCGATGGCTATTGGAAGAAGACTCCACCGCCCCTGGATCCCATGGAACAGGAAGCCAAGAAACTTTATAATGTAGACCTGGACACAGTGTCAGCCCAGGGTGTAGGCGTAACTCTTCAATTACCGGATAAATATCCATATGATGTGTGCGGTTTCTGGGCTGCCCGATGGAATCACCCTTATGAATGGATCTGGGGCAGAGTGGAAGCGGCAGAATTCAGAAAAAACAATAAAAAAATCGTCCTGTGGAAAGGTAATTATCTCAATGGTTCCAACGGCTACTGGGGAACGGGTGCGGAAATTGGTTTTTATATGAATATTTACAATCCTCCTTATGCGGAATACTACCCCCGTGACTACAACCGGACTAAAATGAGTATTGTGCTCATCAGGAGGAGCACCGGTGAAGTCCTGGGCGCCACAGACAGAAATCACGGCAATATGAGAGGGGACAAGATGCACTGGTGGGTGCAGGTGTGGAGCGGAAAAGGTTACGAACCACATGAGATAGTAATGTATTATAAATGTGATTACTTTTATGGAGATCAGTGGATGAAATGGGACGGTCTCTCCACCGGTGTCAAACCCTGGCCGCAAAATGACTGGGATAAATGTGTTAAACTGTCCTGGACTGAAACCCCTACTTCAGATAACTACAAAGATGCTTACAATGAAGAACCGGTCACAGACCCTCACATGAGTGAAGCCTGCGGTGGAAACAGTCTGTAAATAAACCGAATTGAATCTTTAAATTGTGATTCAACATTCTATAAAAAAAGAGAGGCTGTCATTTCGACAGCCTCTCTTAATTTCAAACTATTTTTTCACTAGGCATTAAAATCCATTGCTGCCATTCTCTTGTAGCTGTTATAACGGTTCTGGGCGTCTTTTTCAGCTGCCTGGAACAATTCTTCAGCCACAGTGGGGAAGGTCTTCAACAGAGTGGAGTAACGTACTTCTCCCTTGATGAAATCCTGGAAGGAAGTGGTAGGCTCTTTGCTGTCCAGCTGGAAGGGATTTTTACCCTGATCGGCCAGACGGGGGTCAAAGCGGTACAGGTGCCAGTAGCCGGCTTCCACTGCCTTCTTTTCTTCTTCCTGGGTCTTACCCATTCCGGCTTTGATACCGTGGTTGATACAGGGAGAATAAGCTATTATTAAAGAAGGACCAGGATAGCTTTCTGCTTCCATCAATGCTTTGTGGAACTGGTTCTTATTGGAACCCATAGCCACCTGAGCCACATAGACGTAGCCGTAGCTCATAGCCATCATACCCAGGTCTTTTTTGCGGATGCGTTTTCCGGAAGCGGCAAATTTTGCCACAGCCGCGGTAGGACTGGATTTAGAGGCCTGTCCGCCGGTATTGGAATAGACTTCCGTGTCTACTACCAGGATATTCACATCTTCACCGCTGGCGATGACGTGGTCCAGACCGCCGTAACCGATATCATAGGCCCAACCGTCTCCACCAAAGATCCACTGGCTGCGTTTCACCAGGTAGTGTTTCAGTTCAGCGATTTTCTTGAAGACATCACCTTTTTCTTTGGCCAGGACAGCGTTGATCTTTGCGCTGGCAGCTTTGGAGCCTTCTCCATCTTCTTTATTGTCCAGCCATTCCTGGGCTGCTGCTTTTGCTTCAGCACTGGCATTAGAAGAGATGACTTCTTTCATCATATCAGCCAGTTTATTGCGCATCTGGTCAGCGGCGATCTGAATACCAAAGCCGTATTCGGCATTGTCTTCAAACAGAGAGTTAGCCCAGGCAGGTCCCTGGCCTTTCTCATTCTTGCAGTAAGGGGTAGCAGGAGCTGATCCTCCGTAGATAGAAGAACAACCGGTAGCATTAGCAATCACCATACGGTCACCGTACAACTGGGTGATGGTCTTAATATAGGGAGTTTCACCACATCCGGCACAGGCACCGTGGAATTCAAATAAAGGTTTGGCAAACTGGCTGCCCTTGATGGTGTTCAGACCCATGTATTCTGTTTTATAGCTGACCTTGGCATCAAAATGGTCAAAGGCCTTCTGCTCTTCCAGCTGAGTTCCCAGGGGCTGCATGACCAGAGCTTTGAGGGTTTCGCCGGTTTCTTTGTCTTTACGTCCCGGACAAATATCGGCACAGTTTCCGCATCCGGTACAATCCAGAACAGAAATGCGCATGGAGAAGTTCAGGGCTTCCATACCTTTACCTACCGCTTTCATGGTATCGGTGCCGGCAGGCATGCCTTTTTCTTCTTCAGGAGTGGACAGGAAGGGACGAATCACAGCATGGGGACAGACATAGGCACACTGGTTACACTGGATACAGTTATCAGCTACCCAGTCAGGCACATTGACCGCGATACCGCGTTTTTCATAATGGGTAGTCCCGTTGGGGAAGGTTCCGTCTTCTCTATCCACAAACGCGGATACAGGCAGATTGTCACCTTCCTGGCGATTGATGACATTGGCGATTTTTTTAATGAACTCGGGCTGTCCGGCAGTACTACCTTCGGCTTTGTCAGCACTGAGATTCTTCCATTCCGCAGGCACGGCCACTTTTTCCAGGGCATCGGCGCCGGCATCCACCGCTTTGTTGTTCATTTCCACGATGATGTCGCCCTTGTTCCCGTAGGACTTCTTGATGGCATCTTTCATGAATTTGACGGCATCTTCATAGGGGATCACATTACTGAGTTTAAAGAAGGCGCTCTGCATGATGGTATTGGTACGGTTACCCAAACCGATATCTTCAGCAATCTTGGTAGCATTCAGGATGTAGAAGTTGATCTCTTTATCAGCCAGGTATTTTTTCACGTCATTAGGCAGGTGGTTGACCACTTCCTCTTTTTCCCAGATAGAGTTCAGAAGGAAGGTGCCGCCTTTTTTGAGGCCCTTGAGCATGTCGTATTTACCCAGATATGCGGGTACGGAACAGGCTACAAAGGAGGGATTATTTACCAGGTAAGGCAGCATGATGGGTTTTTTACCAAAACGCAGGTGAGAGATGGTGATACCGCCTGACTTCTTAGAGTCATAGGCAAAATAGCCCTGAGCGTAGAGGTTAGTATGGTCACCGATGATCTTAATGGAGTTCTTGTTGGCACCTACAGTACCGTCAGATCCCAGACCGTAGAATTTAGCTTCAGTGGTGCCTTCGGGAGCCACATCCAGAACTTCTTTTACGGGCAGAGACAGGAAGGTCACGTCATCCACGATACCGATGGTGAAACCATTTTTAGGCTCTTTCTGGGCCAGATTGTCATACACAGCCACGATCTGTTCAGGAGTGGTATCCTTAGAGGACAGTCCATAACGCCCGCCGATGATCAGGGGAGCATTGGCTTTGCCGAAGTACAGGTTGCGGATGTCCAGATACAAAGGTTCACCCTCAGCACCGGGCTCTTTGGTACGATCCAGTACCGCGATACGTTTGACGCTCTTAGGCATAACTTTGAGGATGTATTTTTCAGAGAAGGGACGATAGAGGTGTACGGAAACCAGTCCCACTTTTCTACCCTGCTTCATCATATAATCAATGGTGGACTTGGTCACATCGGTGACGGAGCCCATAGCCACGATCACATCTTCCGCGTCGGGTGCGCCGTAATAGGTGAAGGGGTGGTATTCCCGGCCGGTGAGTTTGGAGAGCTGCTGCATAGATTCTTCTACCATATCGGGCAGGACATCATAGAACTTATTGCTGGCTTCACGAGCCTGGAAGAAGATATCGGGGTTCTGAGCAGTACCGCGTGTCACAGGGTTATCAGGGTTCAGGGCTCTTTCACGGAAAGCCTGTATAGATCCCTTATCCACCAGTCCGGCCATATCAGCATAATCCCAGACTTCAGCTTTCTGTATTTCGTGGGAAGTACGGAAACCGTCAAAAAAGTGCAGGAAGGGTACACGGCTTTTGATGGCGACCAAGTGAGCCACCGGAGCCAGATCCAGGATTTCCTGGACACTACCGGTAGCCAGCATTCCAAAACCGGTCTGGCGGGTAGCCATCACGTCAGAATGATCACCGAAAATAGACAGCGCCTGAGAAGCTACTGTACGGGCAGAAACATGGAACACGCCGGGGAGTAATTCACCGGAGATCTTGTACATATTGGGGATCATCAGGAGCAGGCCCTGGGAAGCGGTAAAGGTTGAAGTCAGCGCCCCGCCCTGCAGAGATCCATGTACAGCACCGGCCGCACCGGCTTCAGACTGCATTTCCACAACTTTGACGACATCGCCAAAGATATTCTTTTTTCCATTGGCTGCCCATTCATCACAGTATTCAGCCATGGTGGAAGAAGGGGTGATAGGGTATATCGCCGCAACTTCTGTAAACGCGTACGCGACATAGGCGGCAGCGTTGTTACCGTCCATTGTCTTCATTGACTTAGCCATGTATAGCCTCCTCGTTTTTTTCTATTAAAAGTACTCTGTTCTTTTTTACATAACAACTGTTTATTTCCACACTTCGCGGTTCTTCAGGGCCTGGGTCAGGCTATTGGTGCCGGCATACTGCAGGTCCGTGCCCACCGGTATTCCTCTGGCCAGATGGGTAAAGTGTATCCCTCTGTTTTTGAGCATCTCCCGTATATAAAGAGCTGTGGTGTCCCCTTCGGTGGTAGGGCTGGTGGCAAAGATGATCTCTTTGACCTGCTTTTCCCCTACTCTTTTTACCAGTGATGCCAGGTTCAGGTCCTGGGGGCTTACCCCGTGCAGAGGGTCAATCACTCCACCCAGTACATGGTACAGACCTTTAAAGCTACGGGTATCTTCAATACTATACAGGTCTACAGGATCTTCCACCACACACAGTACATCCTGTTCCCTTATGTCATTACTGCAGATCATACAGGGATCGATGATATCCATGTTGCCGCAGATATGGCAGATATGGGAATTCCTCTTGAGCTCAACTATGGCTTCCGCCAGCTCCTGTGCATACTCCATAGGCCGTCCGATAATCTCAAAGCCCAGCTTTTCCGCGGACTTGGGCCCTATGCCAGGGAGCTTGGAAAAGCTCTTTACAAAATGGAGGATATTCCCGGGGAGCATTTATTTGCCCATTAACATATTAGCCAGGGGGGAATTCTTCATCTGCTTTTTGAGCAGTTTATCTATTTCTTTGGCAGCCACATTATGGGCTTCTTTTATCAGTTTAGCCAGTTCAGAAGCAGGAATCTTCATGGCGTCATCGCTGATCTCCACATTCTTGAGATGCTTTTCCCCATCCAGGCTGATGGTCACAAAACCCCGCTTGGATCTGCCTGTGGCCTTGAGTACTTCTGCGTCTTTTTTAGCTGCGTCAGCCATTTTTTTCAGTTTTCCGATGTCCTTTAAGTTATCCATCATTCCCATTGGTTTTATTCTCCTGATTTATTGCTGTATTTTTCCATCAAAAAGATCAATGATAGTACCGGCTGCTCCCTGTGTAGCTGAGATGGTAGCTGTACCAGCCACATCCAGCGGAGTGTTGCCTTTGTCCGCAGGAGGCTGAATCGATTCTGTTCTGCTCTCGGTTTTTTCTTCGCCCGGCTGTCGGGCCGGCTCAAAGATAAAATCAAACTGCAGGCTGTGACCGGTCTGCTTTTCTACTTCAGATTGAATGGTTTCTTTATTGGACCGCAGCAGTTCCGCGGCATGGGCTATCTTGACGTGCACCTGGATAGTACCACCTTTGCGGGTAAACCCCTGTATATGGCTGGAATAATGACGGGTCAGCGGATTCTGAGACAGCACCTGGAAAAAAGCCTGTTTTACCGCGGCGGGATCGATTTCCCGGTCGGAGGCGGGTGCTGCCGGTGCAGCTGGGGCCGCTGTTTCCACCACTGGTTTGGCTGGGGTTACCGACTGGGGAGCGGGAGAGCCAGTGGTATTGCTCCTGGGGGCGGGAGCCTGTTGTACAGGTGCGGTATTTTCAGGAGCAGCTTTTTTATGCAGAGCTTTGAACAAAGTAGTTTCCAGTAAAAAACGTTCTTCAGCGTCGCCTTTTAATTTGGCAAAGACATCCACAAAAAGATTCAGGAGCCGGATGTTTTCCTCTTCCGAAATGTCACGGAACAGTGTTTTTAAATCATCGTACTGGCGGCGGGGCATGTCCAGCAGGGCGTGGCCGTATTCCAGTTTTTTAGCCAGCATGGCATTACGTATGTAGTAGATGAGACCTTTGACAAAGAGTTTGATTTCTCCTACTTCATCCAGGTAACTCTGCAATGTATTCATGAGGGAGAGAATATCACCTTCACGAATGGCAGTTATGATCTCATGGTAATAATGTTCGTCGGGAATACCCAGGACTTCTTCCGCAATCTGCCGGGTAATGCGTCCCTGGCCGTACAACAGTACCTGGTCAAACAGGCTCTGGGCATCACGCATTGAGCCTTCTGCCGCGGCTGCTACCAGGTATAAAGCATCTTCATCCGCTTCAATGGATTCACTTTCAGCTATTTTGCGCAGCTGCTCCACTATTACACTGGATGTGATCCGTTTGAAAACATAATGCTGAGTACGGGACCTGATAGTAGGCAGGACCTTATGAGCTTCTGTGGTAGCCATGATAAAGATGACATGTTCAGGGGGTTCTTCCAGTGTTTTAAGAAGGGCGTTGGAAGCTTCAGTGGTAAGCATATGGACTTCGTCTATGATATAGATTTTATAGGTGGCTGAGAGGGGGCGGTACACCACATTTTCTCTGATCTCACGGATATTTTCTATGCCGCGATTGGAAGCACCGTCGATTTCTCTGACATCCAGGGCCTGGCCCTGCATGATATCCTGACCTAGAGGATATTCATTGACCGGATCCGGATTAGGACCGCCCGGATAATTCAGGGCTTTGGCCAAAATCCTGGCTGTGGTAGTTTTTCCCACTCCACGGGGTCCGGAAAAAAGATAAGCCTGTGAGATCTTACCGGAGGAGATGGCATTGCGCAGGGCACGGGTTACATGCTCCTGGCCGATCACTTCGCCAAAAAGTTGGGGTCTCCACTTTCTGGCAGTCACCTGATACTTCATGTACGGCTCCAAAAAAGATAGGAATATTATAGCTTATTTTCACAGATTAGCAAGTCTTGAAAGAGTTATTTCATGTAAAACCAAGGGCTAAAGTATTTTACTGTAAGTATTTAAACTAGTATTGTTAGTGTAGTCTAAACTGAACATGTCCCGTTTGGAAATCCAAGTCAAAATCAGGAATTTAAACAGAAAAAGCCCCCTGAGGGGCCTTTTCCGCGGAGTTTGGAGGTTGTTATGAATGGTATTCAGAATATAAGAGCAGAGAAATTCGACTTTGGTTAGATTTTTTTTGAGGCTTGCGCTTTTTTAATCCTACCGATAAAATATTAACAAATAAACTAAGAAGGTATCAATGGAACAGAAGCATTATCCCAAGGACAGTCTCATCTCCAAAGAGGGAGAACAATCTGACGGTATGTTCGTGGTTAAAACCGGAAAAGTGGAAGTATTCAAAGTCATTAACGGAGATAAGGTCATCTTATCCCAGATAGGCCCCAATGACTTTTTTGGTGAAATGAGCCTGTTCCTTTCCGCTCCCCGCACCGCTAATGTCAGAGCTATGCAGGATTCTGATCTGCTCTTCTTAAAAAAAGAGGACCTTCTGGATCAGATCAAGAATCAGCCGGACCTGGCAGTAATGATGCTGAGTAGGCTATCCAAAAGACTCAAAGAAGCCCATGACGTGATTGCCAAACTGGAAGGAGAAAAGAAAGCCCTGGAACTGATCCACCGCTGATCTTTTTTAATCCCGGCGCTTACGCCTCAGTTTCCTGTCCAGGAAATTCTTATGTAACCTTTTTCTAAGCAAAGGAAGTATGCCCAATGCAACCAGAAATATTATTATCAGAGCTATTAAGGGCTTCTCCTGGCTTTTATCTGAAAGATTAGAAGGGGCAGTAACTGGCCGCTTCCCTTTTCTCCAGGACCAGGGCGGTAGTGGAGCTTCGTCCTGCCACAGGCCGATCCTGGCTTCACGTGCTTTTTTTTCGAGCAGATACCAGTTTAGACAAAAATCTTTTTTGCAATAGCCGGTATAGACCCAGGCCAGCCCTTTTTCCACCAGTAAAGAATTGATGTTGCTGCCCTGATAGTCCAGCAGAGCCAATACCCGTTGGTATTGATCTGTACCTAATGGCTGTACATCTATGAGTTTTCCCTGAATGGAATCCACCAGAAATTTTCTGGCATCTGCCCCGCCGGGCTGATCCATTTCCGGGCAGTCTATACCGTACAAACGGATTTTTATGAGAGTACCCCGGGAGTCCACAGTGACAGTATCGCCGTCATGGATTGTGACTACCCTGCCTTCCCAGGCAAATGTCACTGAAAAACCCAGCAGAAAAATTAAGATTGACACTATTTTCATTTTTACCTTCCCTGTAGTATAGTATTATACAGGAAAACTCAGGTATTTGGCAAACAGGAGGAGTTATGAAATTCTACTTACTGATTTTTATTTTGATTTTGCCGGCGGCGGGCTTTTGTGACTCTTACACCTACCTCAACTGTATACTGCAGAATAACACTATCTCAGCTGACAAAAACCTGAAGCGACTCTCCAGCGGCATTCAGCTATTGACAGATGACCCGGCGTATAAAGCTATCTACGAAAAACTGGAATCACAGATGCGTGCTCTGGATAGTATGGTTACCGGTCAGCAGGATATGATCAACTACTATACCTATGAAGAAGCGGTCCTGGCAAATGTGACCGAAAGCCTCAATAGAATCCGTGAGCTGGCCCTGCAGATGGGCAATTCCCTTCTGGGGGACACAGAAAAAGACATTATCCGTTCAGAAATGCGCCAGCATTATGAACAGGTCTTATATGAATTGCGCACTGCTCAGTTCAATACCAAGCCGCTTTTTTCAGAATTGTTAAAAGACCCTGTGGTAACTTCCCGTCTGAATTCCCCGGATTTTTATACCTTAGGATCCATAGATACTCTGCTCCAGTTTATCCTGCAGCGCAGAGTGCTGCTGGGCAGCTGGTCCAACCGCCTGCGCCACCAGATCAAGGGTGACATGATCAATCAGGAAAACACTGCAGAATTTCAATCTCATGGCGATACAGATTATGGACGCGAACTGAGTGAGTTTAAACGAAATCAACTGCTTCTACTGATCAATGTTCTCATGCTTAAGCCCCGTTAATTCTGTTTATTGACTTTTGCTGGCTTTGCTTTATCATTTAGTCTATCAGGTATTTCAATTTCACATTGCGGGGTCACTATGAAAAAAGGTTACTGGATGCTGGTACTGCATGCGCATCTTCCTTTTGTACGACATCCTGAATACGCGGACGCTCTGGAAGAACGCTGGCTGTATGAAGCAATCACCGAAACCTACATTCCTATGCTGGAAATGTACGACCGTTTAAATAAAGAAGGCATTTATTTCAGGGTCACCATGTCCCTCACCCCGCCCCTGGCTAATATGCTGGCAGACCCATTGCTGCAGGACAGATACCTGCATCACATCAACCAGATGATCGAACTTGCTGAAAAAGAAGTGACCCGCACCCAGTACCTTCCGGAATTTCACCGCAGTGCCATGCACTACCTCAGAAAATTCAAATCAGCCCGCGATCTTTTCCAGAATAAATATCACAAAAATCTGCTGCTGGGCTTTAAATTGTTTCAGGATCTGGGGAATCTGGAAATACTGACCTGCGGTGCTACCCACGGCTTTCTGCCCCTCATGGATATGTATCCCAGCGCGGTACGGGGCCAGGTACTCACTGCTGTAGAGGACTATAAGAGGCATTTTGGAATAGCTCCCAAAGGAATGTGGAACGGAGAATGCGGCTACTATCCCGGACTGGAATCTCTGCTCAAAGAAGGCCAGATCAAGTATTTTTACACCGACACCCATGGGCTCCTGCATGCTTCCAGCCGCCCCAAGTATGGGGTCTTTGCACCTATGATGACACCTAATCACATAGCCTACTTCGGACGTGATGTAGAGACTTCCAATTCCGTATGGAGCGCGGATGAAGGCTATCCTGGTGACCCCAACTACCGAGAATTCTACCGGGATATCGGGTTTGACCTGGATTATGAATACATCAAGCCCTATATCCATGAAAGCGGCCTGCGCATAGCCACCGGCATCAAGTATCACAAGATCACCAGCAAAGATACACCCATGGAGCAGAAGCATGCCTATGACCCTGAGTATGCCTATTCCCGTACCATAGAGCATGCCCAGAATTTTACTTTTAACCGTGAGCGCCAGGTAGACTATCTCAGCAATATCATGGATAGAGAGCCACTCATTGTCAGTATGTATGATGCCGAGTTATTCGGGCACTGGTGGTATGAAGGGCCTGATTTTATTTACAATCTGCTGAAAAGCATCCATCACAGCCAGGTGCTGGAGACCATCACCGCTCCTGAATACCTGGACCGTTATCCTGATAACCAGACTGCCACACCTCCCATGTCCAGCTGGGGCTATAAAGGATATAATGAATTCTGGCTCAATGATACCAATGACTGGGTCTACCGCCATCTGCACAAAGGCTGTGAGCGTGTAATAGAACTAGCTAACAAATTCAAAACCAGTAAAGACAAGCTGATACAGAGAGCCTGCAACCAGGCTGCCCGCGAACTGCTGCTGGCACAATCCTCTGACTGGGCTTTTATCATGCGAACCAATACTATGGTGGAATATGCCAAAAAAAGGACAGTAGACCACCTGGGTAGACTGGAAAAACTGCATTCAATGATATTTGCTGAAAAAGTGGACACTAAGTGGCTGGCTGAGACAGAATACCGGGACAATATTTTTCCTGAAATTAATTTCCGGGTGTGGGCAGATAGCTGATTCTGAGTGGATATCTTAGTTGATATCTATACTGATCATACAAATGTCGTCTTCAAAATCTTCGCTGCCATGATAGGATACAAGATCCCAGTAAATTTCCTGCAATAACTGATCCCCTTTCTGATCTTTCATTTGTATCAGGATTGTATTCAGGGCTTCACTGTAATCCTTATGAGGATCTTTTTTACTGACTGCGTCTGTCAAACCATCAGTATATAAAAATATCCTATCATCCTTTTCCAGTCGCACTTTTTGATTATAATACAATTTTGAATTTTTCTGGATCTCCTGGTTGCTCATAATGGCTAGAGGTATCCCGGATTCCTGATCACGCAATTCTGAAACCTTACCATCCCGTATCAATAATGGGGGGTTATGCCCGGCATTGGCAAATGCCATTTCTTTTTTACTATGATCGATAACGGCATACATTGCTGTCACAAACTGATTGCCACTGTGATCCTGTAAAATATCATTTAGATAATACAAAACTTTAGCCGGGTCATTTCTCAGTTCTCCCGCCTGGAGCAGAAAACTCTTCAACATGGAAGTGATAAAGGCGGCCGGCACCCCATGCCCGGAAACATCAGACAGAAATATACCGATTTTTTCCTGATTACGAAAAAGGATGTAGTCAAAATAATCCCCGCCTACCATTTCCATGGGCTTATAGAAATGTGCAATCCAGGAATGAGGGGATACCGATGGTATGAATTTCTCCTGAATGGATCGTGCCATCCTCATTTCTTTTTCGATATTGAGATTTTTCTGCTGAAGAATTGATCTGTCTTTGATAATCTCCATGGAATTGAGATATGTTTTATAGCGCAGGTGATCCAACACATAGGTAAATGCCAGCACCACCACAGTAGTGGACAAAATATCTCTCAGAGAATACTGGAAACGGGGGTCAGAAAAGTCTATACCGGTAATCAGGAGGCTGGTAAAAAAAGTGGCCAGGGATGTGAATAACAGAATAAAAGCCTCATATTTAAATAATGGAATAACGATGATGACCATAAGAATGAAAAGATAACCTCCCACATAAACAGGATCTCCTCCTGTCAGACCCGTAATCAGACCGGTGGCATTCAGCAGGTAAATACCTACAACAAACATAACAGTACGGGCTTTTTTTACAAAAATCTGCTGAAACTGCAGGATAAGAGCTAAACCGGCAAAAATAGTAAGCCCCAGCCGTATATAAAGTAGTGCCGGAATTTCCGGGTGTAATTGCCGGTCTGCCGGAAGATAAGGAATCCAGGCTAAAGAGGCAATCAGAAGAGAAAAGAAAAGATATTTGCGGGATTGACGATGCAGTTCTTCACCAAAATTTGCCGGTATCTCCTTTCTGGAATCTACATGTAAAACATGCCGGTAGAAAAAATTTTTCCAACTGTGCTTTTTATCCATAGTATTTCATTGTACTACAGTTAAAGTATTTATACAAAAAAAATGGATTCAAACCTGAACCATAATTTTAAAATGGATTGACTCTGTGAAGTGTATTCACTAAATTTTGTTTTAAGGAGTATTTCATGTTTAATTTGTATTGCGCCGCATGGTGCCCAGATTGCCGTTTAACTGTACAATACCTGGATGAGCATTCTATTCCTTATCATTATTTTGATATTGAGTCAATTGAACAGGATATATTACAGAAATGTATTGATGCCAATGGCGGAAGTGACTGGTCAGTGCCTACTTTTGAGAAAAATGGACATTGGATCGTACCCGGGACTATGGATAATGCTAAAATCGAAGAAACTCTGAAAACACTACTGAACATTAAATAATTCAGGGGCCCGTCACCTGATACACTGAATCCCCCTGCTGTTGTAAATACAGGTATTTTTCTATACCTGACTGCATTATGGTCTGCAGGTTAAAACATTCCGTTTGGATATCCTTTGCAGGTGCTATAAGCTGGTGTTTCTCTTTATCCAGTATATACATTTTTTTCAGGTATGCAGTCTGCGGGATGCTTTGAAAAGGCCCCCAACGATTCCCGTCTTCCGTTTGAACATACCATCTCTCGTCTTTTCCTTTAAATACAAATGAATAACTGGATTCATCACTGAATTGCAAACTATCCACACGGGTTGCCTGGATATCCATCCAGATCCCGTTGATACAAAGATCCAGCCAACCTTTCCCTTGTGTGTCTGCGGTTACTGCCCAATTGGTACCACTACCGGGTATAAACTCTCCTATCCGATCAAAGGGTCCCAGAGTCAGGCCCCCTATCCGCCAAAAGAAAGATCGCCGTATTTTTACTCCGGCAAATACCCTGTCTCCATGAATCCCGGAACAGACAATTTTATCAAAAGGCCCTATCAGATCCGCATGTGTCTGAATATAGAATTCCCGTCCTTTTAAAAATGAAAACATAAATGTACCGGGAAAATCAGGATCAATATAAATCCTGCTGTCCTCATTAAAACGGCCCTGTAAATCACCCTGTCTGCCATTCATGAGAATCTTGTCTTTTCCTTTTTCGCTGACCAGAGCGGCCCAGGTGTTGGTATTTATATACTTTATATCCCACAATTTGCGGAAAGGTCCCCAGGAAAGAGTGGTTTTCATGATAAAAATGTCACCGGTAGGAGTTTTTCTGACTACTACACTTTCTGTCCATTCAGGACTGTGTACCAGATTTACTGTTTCAGGGACCCTTTCCGGTTTTATCAGATCAGTTTCTTTTTCTTCGAAGAGAAAGAACGCACCTTCCGGTGTCTGCTGGTATACCTTGTGGTCTACCCCCACAGCATTATATGCCCAAAGTTCCCCTTTATGGCTGAATCTGACATCATAAACTCTGGTATAGGGACCATAGCTACGGCCATCCACCAGTACTATTATCCATCCCGGAGAAGATTGGATACTGGCTATCCAGTGATTTCCGCTGGTCTTAATATCCAGGATATCGGAGAAATTCCCATATTCTGTCCCATAACTATCAATCAGGCAATATTTCCTATTCATATCCAGGACCTGAATGAGAAACTGGGAACCGTCAGCCTGACGGAAAATTTTCAACAGAGCTTTGTAGGGTCCCAGTTTTTTCCCGCCCAGAAATAGGCTAAACTTTTCTCCTTTATCCAACTTGATAACCGGCAATTGCTGCTTTCCCTGATTTACTTTCATTTGAAAATTAGGATCGATTTTTTCTCCCTGTTCCAGGGTATAATACAAAGTCCGTTTTTCAGAAAAAGACTGAGAATTAGTAAAAAATAGTAACACTAAAAGAAGGAATATACGGTTCATTTCCGTTCCAAAAGAGTCAGCATTTCTACATGGTGTGTCTGGGGAAACATATCCACCAGGTAACATTCTTTCAGCGAATACTTTTCACTGAGTAACTGAATATCACGAGCCAATGTGGATACTTTACAGGAAGAATAAATAATTTTGCGTGGTGCCATATCCAAAAGGAGCTGGACTACTTCCCGGTCCAATCCGCGACGGGGCGGATCTACGATGATCACGTCAGCCGGGCCCAGACGAGGCAACACTTCAAACACATCTCCCAGTTCAAAGCGGACATTACTGGAAATTTTGTTGATCTGCAAATTATGACGCGCGTCCTGAACGCTGGATTTAGCCAGCTCTACCCCTATGGTCTCACCGGCAAAATGGCTCACGAAAAGTGTAATCAGTCCGATTCCGCTGAACAGGTCATATATCTTTTCATGGCCGTCTTTATCCAGGAAGCTTACTATCTTTTCCAGCCAGAGGGGCACCACATAATCGTTAACCTGAAAGAAGGAATCCTTGGATATCTTGAATTTTATTTCCCGGCCAGCAGCACGCACAGTCTCATATACAGGCCTGTCTTCATATTTATCGGAATGGACCCAGTGGACTGTTGTATCCCCATCCAGGGTAGTCCTCACTTTGTAATTATGGCCGGGATATTGTTCCTGAGTGCGCATGGACTGCAGAGCCTGATTGATACCGGGCATGGCGATCCTGCATTCTTCGATATCCACTACAAATTTACTGTCCCTTCGGAAAAAGCCGGTAAGCTGTTTTCTGGGATTTACCTTGAAAGTAGTGGTGTTGCGGTAATAATATTCCTGAGGGCTGGATATTATGCCGCTGAGTTTTTCAATGCCCAGTTTACCTATGCGGTTCAAAGTCTCCAGGACCCATTCACTCTTCAGTGCCAGCTGATCCTCATAGGAAATCATCTGATAGTCACACCCCCCGCACATGGAAAAATAAGGACAGGGGGGCTCCAGTCTGCGCTCTGATTTTTCCAGGATTTCCACCGGTTCAGCCATGGCATAATCTTTGCTTTCTTTGTAGACCTTGACTTTCATTAGTTCTCCGGGTATACCAAAGCGGACAAAGATGACCTTTTCATCTTCATAGGCCAGACTCACCCCTTCCCCGACATATTTCACTATGCGCACGGTGAGTTCCCTGTCTGTCCCCTTTAGTTTACGGGGGCTTAAGCCTTCCATGTTTTCAGGCTGTTGGTTGGTTGCTGGTGGTGTTTTTCCCATTGGATTTTTTTCCTTTTTTCCCATTAGTGCCAGTCCGTTTACGGGTACTGATCCTGACTTTCTCTATCCTGCGGTTGACGATGGACAATACTTCAAATTCATAGCGGGAGTAGTTGAATTTTTCTCCGGCATGGGGCAAATGTTCCAACTGCTGTAAAACAAAGCCGCTGACTGTCTCAAAACTGTCTTTTTTGATATCTATATGGAGTTCTTCTTCCAATTCATCTATGTCAAATAAACCATCCACCACAAAACTATCACCTTCTTTTTTGAAGGGCTGATCACTGCCCAGATCCACAAACTCACCCACGATTTCTGTGACCAGATCCTGGGAAGTAATGACTCCGGAGACCCCGCCATATTCATCCACAGTAAATATCATCTGGGACATTGATTCCTGCATTTCCAGGAGTAGTTTATCGATTTCCAGACACTCCGGCAGGAATAAAGTATCCCGGGTATATTGTTTTACCATCTCATTACGCCGAGCGTTCAGTATATCTTTATTTTCAATATAACCGACTATATTGTCTACCCTGCCCCGGTATACAGGCAGTCGGGAATGCCGGCGTGTCAGCATCAGCTGACTGGCTTTTGAAACTGAGTCATTTTCTTCCACACAGACCATACGGATCAGAGGAATCATGATTTCACGGGCTTTAATATTCTTGAAATTCATGATACTTTCAATAAAGTCTTTTTCCCTGTCCTTCATCACCCCTTTGGAGATGGAGATATCCAAGAGAAGCTTAAAATCATCTCTGGAAACCGCGCCTTTATTCTTTTTATTCATCCCCAAAAGGCGTAGCAGAAGCTTGATACTCCGGACAAATAAAAACTGGAAAGGAAACAGCAGAATAAACATCAGCCAATAGATCCAGGCCAAACCCCGCATGATCTGGTCAGAAAAAGTGCGAAAAATAATTTTAGGAAACACATCTGAAAACAATAAAATAAGCGGAGTCAAAATACCTGTGACTATCAGGGGTATAAACTCCGCTGTCTTGAAATGATTGGCGACATAATTGGTAAAAATAAGAGAAGCAGCTACAATACAGGTGTTAGTTCCCAACAGAAACATGCCTATCATATCTTCCGGCCTCTGCATCAGCCATTCCAGTATACGGGAACGACGGTCTTTAGCTGCGAGATTGGCATGCAGTCTCAGTCGGTTAATGGAAATAAAGGCGGTTTCTGAACCGGAGAAAAATCCTGCCAGGAGGATGAATATGCCTACCCATAACAGTTCCATCAGCGACGCTCCACCAGAAATTTATCAATATGATTGGCACTGCGGTCTCTGACCGTGAGTTTCCATTTATCCACTTCGATAAAGTAACCGGTGGAAGGAATATCCCCGGCTTTTTCAATAACCAGGCCGGCTAAAGTCTCAAAATCCTCCGATGTCACATCTGTCTTGAAATATTCGTTGAATTCACCAATAGATGTATCCCCGCTGACCAGGTATTTAGTATTTGACATGCGAATAATTTTTTTATGTATATCGAATTTTTCATCAATAAATTCACCAACAATTTCACTCAATACATCAGCAATGGTGATAATTCCCATGGCAGAGCCGTATTCATCCACCACGGTGGCCATACGTATCTTTTTTTTCTGAAAGTCATCCAGCATCTCAGTCAGCCTCTTAGTCTCCGGTACAAAATACATCGCTTCCATGATATCACCGATTTTTCTTTCACCGATTTCATTTATCTGATGTATATAGGGATAGATATCCCGCAGATAAATCACACCGACTATATTATCATCGGTCTCATCAAATACCGGGAATTTTGAGTAAGATGATTTTTTGATGACAGATATCGCTTTCTTCAGGGGCATCTCTTTATCCAGACTGATCAATTTATTACGGGGAGTCATAATATTGTAGACTTCCCGGCCTGTAAATTTCAGTACAGATTCCACCAGACGTTTTTCATCATTATCCAGAAAAGTTCCCCGGGAGACCAGGGAGAGAAGCGCGTCCAGATGGTTTTCCTGCTCATCCTGATTCCGGTTACGCAGCAGATGATTGACTAATTTGAGAATACCATTGGACAAAGCTTCGATAGGTATGGCCAGAGGCCTGAGGAATATATAGATTGGATAAAGTAATTTGGAGTTGAACAGACTGACCGCTTCCACATTTCGGATAGCGATAGTCTTGGGCGTAATCTCTCCGAAAAACAGCAGAAGCGCTGTAATGAGTATCGTGCTGAGTATATAGTTATCTATTTGCAGGTGCCTTTCCAGAATGGAGGAAGTGGCTACATTGACGAAAGTATTTCCCAGAAGGATTGTAATTAGCAGTAAAGAGCTCCGGTTCAGCATGGTGTGAATGCGTTTAAAGCCCTTGTGCTTGCGCATCTTTTTGAGTTTGATATTATCCAGGCTGAATAATCCTGTCTCACTGGAGGAAAAAAAAGCTGAAAGAAGTAACAATACAGTAACAATAGCGACAGTTACCAGGTCCAGTTGCATTACGAGAATACCTCCGGGACTTCCTCCGGGGTGCTGATCAATGTATTCAGGATACCACCTCTTTGATTACATCAGCAATCTGTTTCTGAGAAGCTTCATCCAGGAAGGGGTGCATAGGCAAACTCATGATTTCAAGGGCAATTTTTTCTGAAACCGGAAAATCGCCGGCTGAATGTCCCAGATAATCAAAAGCCTTCTGCAGGTGAATGGGTATAGGATAATGGACCGCTGTGGGTATATTGGCTTTGGTCAATGCATCCACTACTTTCTGACGGTCTTTTACCCGGATAGAGTATTGCGCGTATACATGCCGGGTGGTATCTTTTCCACTCTTGGGTGTGATCACATCGATATCTTTCATGAGATCGTTATAACGCTGTCCGATTTTATGACGGGCGTCACACTCTTTGTCGAAATGATCCAGTTTAGCCAGTAGGATGGCAGCCTGCATACTATCCAGACGGCCGTTGATTCCTATGCTGCTGTGTATGTACCGCGCGCTCTGGCCATGGTTGAGCAGTTCCCGGATTTTGAGGGCGGTTTTTTCATCTTCACAGAAGATCATTCCGCCATCACCATAGCAACCCAATGGCTTGGAAGGGAAAAAGGAAGTAGCAGAAAGAGAAGAAAGCGCTCCGGAAGCGCGGCCTTTGTATCTGGCGCCCAGACTCTGTGCAGCATCTTCCAGTACAAACAGGTTATGTTTTGCAGCTATGGCATTGATTCTGTCCATATCAGGACACTGGCCATACAGCGAAACAGGCATGATACCTTTGGTACGGGAGGTAATTTTAGCTTCAATCTGGTCTATATCCATCATATAAGTTTGTTCTTCTATATCTACAAAAACAGGTTTTGCTTTTAGAAATGCGATGACTTCAGCGGTGGCAAAAAAAGTAAAGGGAGTGGTGATGATCTCATCTCCCGGCTGTATATCCATAGCCATCAACACTAACAACAGAGCATCTGTGCCGGAAGAACAGGCAATGGCATGGCCGGCACCTGTAAAAGCTTTGAGACGGTCTTCCAGTTCTTTGACCTGGGGACCCATAATATACTGGGAACTTTTTAATACATCCCATATCCTATTGTCAATCTCAGATTTGTAGGCCTGGTACTGTGCCTGAAGGTCGATAAACTGCATCCTCTGCTCCTTTACTTATACACCCTGTTATTTTTAGACTATTCTATTTCCATAAACAAAAACCAGCTGTTAATGCCACCTACTTTCCTACCACTATCGAATTGGGTTTATTTTTCAAGATAGCGGTAAATTCTTCCAGATTCTTGATAGTGGATTTAATATTCTGGGCCAGATTTCTGTCTTTTGCCAGAGACAGTAATCCATCCGGAGTATTTAAAGTATCCGAAAGCTGATGCAGCTGTTTGGTAGTAGCTTCCAGGTCATTGACAATCCTGCTTATCTTAGCAGGATCTATGTTGGTAAAAGAACCGGATAAAAGAGCCAGATTACGGGATGCAACCTTCAGGCTGGAAACTGTACTTTTGATATCCTGTTCATTTTCCAGGACCAGTTTGTTCAAATTGTTTACCAGATTACCTATATTATTAAAAGTAGAGCTGACATTGCCGATGATTTCTCCCTGGGTATCCCCCATGACAGAGGCAATTAAATCCCCAAAAGAATCCATCATCTGTGACATTCCTACCGGTGATCTACCTGTAATAACTTCTCCGTCTTTAAAAAAGACGCCTTCATTAGGATTGAAATTTTCTACACTGATGTATTTGGTACCAACCACGCCGGTAGAATAGATGTGAAATGTAGCAGACCGGTTGATCTTATACTTTCCTTCGATAGCCAGGACAATATTCAATCTATCCCCTTTAAACTGGATATCATCCACAAAGCCTATATCTTTACCTCCCAGCACCCGGACTTTGGACCGGGGTGTAAGGTTGTCCACAAAAGAATATTCTACATTCAGTTTGTAACCGCCTGAGAATTTATAACTGTACTTTCCGGCAAAATAAATACCCACTAAAAACAGGATTATGCCTAGAAAAATAAAAATACCGATGCCTACATAATGTATATCTTCTTTTTTCTTCATTATTTTCTCCTAAAACGTGATGAATGCATCTTCTCGTTTATCTTCTCTATTTCTTTTAGATACTCGTTGGTGATGGGGCCTTCTGTACTGCCTTGTATAAACTGCCTCAGATAAGGATTGTCACTGGTATCCAGTTCATCCGGTGTACCAATAAATATTATCTTGCCCTGAAATACCATCCCTACTCTGTCAGCAATATATTTGGCACTGCTGATATCATGTGTGACCACTACAAAGGTAGTATTCAACTGCTGTTTAACCGACTTAATGAGATGATTAATATTGGCAGTCATGATCGGATCCAATCCTGTGGTCGGTTCATCAAAGAGTACTACCTGGGGCTCAGACACGATAGCTCGAGCCAGTGCCACCCTTTTCATCATACCGCCCGATAAATCTGAGGGCATGACGTCCTCCACTCCGGGCAGCCCCACTAAAATAAGAGCATTTTTAATTTTCTCTTCTTTTTCTGCTTCGTTCATTTCCGGACGCATATGATCCAGCGCAAATAGGAGGTTCTGGCCCACGGTGATAGAGTCAAATAAGGCTCCACCCTGGAACAGCATGCCTATCTCATTTTGTATTTCAAAGTGTCTTTCATCAGACACACTATGGATCTCTTCATTATCAATATAAATTTCACCTTCATCTGGCAGCAGGATACTGGTAATGTGTTTAAGAAGTACACTTTTACCTACACCGCTCTGCCCGATAATGACAAAGGTTTCACCTTTAATGATTTTTAGATCCAGTCCGTCTAAGATGACTTTATCACCAAATTTTTTCTTCAAGCCGTAGAGCTCAATTTTGTATTCAACATCGCTGTCTGCATGTCTTTTTTGCGGCATAAAATAATTTCCTAAAATTTAAAAATAATAAACAACATTCCTAAAAAGTAATCCAGTAAGATCACCATAAAACTGGAAGATACCACAGAACGGATCGTGGCCTTTCCCACGCCATCCGCTCCGCCCTGGGCGTTAAAACCCTGGTATGTAGCTATCAGCATCAATGTGGCACCAATAACTACGGATTTAGTCATAGACTCCCATACATAAGACGCTTTCAAAGGTATTTGCACCCACTCCCAATAAGTATAGCTGGTCACCTTGTGCGCGCCAAAGGCGGAGAGCCATCCTCCAAACATGGATATCAGGCTGGAAATAAAAGTCAGCACCGGCATGGCCACTATTCCAGCCAACAAGCGGGAGGAAACCAGAAACCTGATGGGATCAACAGAAAGTGTCTTCAGGGCGTCAATCTGTTCTGTCACTCTCATGGTACCCAGCTCAGCAGTAACAGAAGAACATACCCGGCTGACCACAATGAGAGATGTCAGCACTGGACCCAGCTCTCTGATAATAGCAATACCCAGTGCACCACCTACAAATTGTGCTGTGCCGGACATAATATATTCCAGGGCATTACCAATCTGCAAACCCAGGATCATTCCGGTAAAAAAACCGGTCAGACCTACAACCGGAATTGACCTGATACCTATATGCCATATATGTTTCAATGTCTCTTTGGGATGCTTTATATTATAAGGTAAATTCCTCAATGCTTCAATTCCAAACATCAATAACTTACTGAGTTTAATAAAAAAGTTATTCATCTTTGCTTTCAGGTTATTAAACATTTTTTCCCCATATGTCAACTAATCGATAATTTTATCACAGTATTTATTTAATTTCAAAGAAAGGCATTTTTCACCCAGTCATTTTCAGATAAAATTGTAAACTTTAAAAATTTCTATTCAGTTTATAATAATAAACTCTGGTTTCGAGTAATTTTGTCATTCTGAATGGGAGTAAAGAGTCTCTCTTTCTTATAAAATATATTACTTCAACGTCACCAGGATACCCTTCTTTTCACTTAAATCGACAAGCAGAGCGGTGTATAAATAGTGTCAGATTAAAACTAATATTCCTTACAATGTATACAGAAACCTTGTAATAGAGCTTATTCTATTTAAGTTCCGGGCTTAGTTTGCTAAATTTAGCACATTTTAGTATAATAATCATTACTGATTCCATTCTAAGGATTTATAAATGAAAAAACTCATTGTACTTTTTATTCTCTCCCTTACCTTACTAATTAACCAGGCTTATAGTATAACTATTACCAAAATTGAATATAAAGGTTTAGGCGAATCCCACACCAATATGATTTTATCATTTTTCAAAGAGTACCAGCCTGGAAAAGATTGGGAACCGGAACAGTTGAACCGGGTACTCAACCGGGTTGCTGACAGAATGACCATCACCGGATGGTTTAAAAATGTCTCCGTAACCAATATATCCACTAATAAAAATGAAGCTCATATACTTTTTGATTTTCAGGAAAGGATCTCCTATACCGCCTGGCTGGGAGACCTCTATGTGGGGCTTACCAAATTTAATCTGTGGGGCAAAGGTAAAGTAGTCTCCTTTGAAGTAGGACCCTATAGGCAGTTGGTCTTTATACAGGATAAGATGCTGAATTTTACTCCTTTTTCTTATATTTTTGAATTAGGCGCCAAGGAAATCTTCTGGCAGACTTATTCCAACAATACCTACGCGGAGACAAAGATACTGTGCAGAATCCTGCGGGGCGATGCCGCTTATGAAATCATCCCTGACGGCATGATCCACTTAAATTTCACTGCCATTAAACTGGTGGAACTCACCAATAATATAAAGATTGACAGTTATTTTGATGTGGGCCTGGGCCTGAGTTATGACCGTACTGCAGGTTTCCCGGTTATCAATTCCGGATGGAAATCAAAACTGGATATGAAATATGTGTTCGGACCTAATTTTCTGAAAACTGAATTTAAAATAAACCTTTACCAAAAAGTATCCAAAACCATCCATTTTTCAGAGTTCCTGCATGGGGGATTTAACACCACCTCTGCCGACATACCCAGTTATCATATGTTTTCACTGAGAAATATCGATGGGCTGCATAGCCTGACTCAGGGACTGAGCGGTATGATAGGCAACTATGTCTGGGATGTCCATGGAGAATTCCGATGGGCTTTCTGGGAAGTAATTCCTTTTCTGCTGATCTTTGACCTTCAAATCGAAGCGGTGGCCTTTATCGAAGCCGGAGAAGCCCGTATCACTCCGGATACTTTGGGCAATCCCCACTTTGTCTATGGCGGAGGCCTCAGATTTTATATGAATACCTTTGTAGTCAGAGCGGAAATGGGTATTGATGAGACCGGAGAAAGTTCTGTAACCAGCTCCTTCAGTGCCGCGTTCTAAAGGATAGAAGTTTCCATTGGGTTCTATATAGCTGAAATATCTAATTAAAAGCCGCTATCTTCCAGGTCCATATCCACGGGCGGGAGGTGGTGCGTATCCAGATTTTCAAACTTGACACATTCACCCAGGAAGGTAAGATCGATGGTATCCGTGGGACCGTTACGGTGTTTTCCCACTTTCAGTTCAGTGATGCCTTTGCGGTCCGTCTCTTTGTTGTAGTACTCATCCCGGTACAAAAAAGCCACAATGTCGGCGTCCTGCTCAATAGCTCCCGACTCTCTTAAGTCTGACAGCAGGGGGCGTTTATCCACCCGGCTCTCTACGCCGCGGGACAGCTGGGACAACACGATCACCGGCAAATCCAGTTCCTTGGACAGGGCTTTGAGTGAACGGGATATATAGGAGATTTCAGCGTTGCGGTTAAAGCTGGGCTTGGAGGAATCATCCGCGGTAATCAGCTGCAGGTGGTCGATTACTATTAAGTTCACTTTATACTTGGACACCACGCGGCGGGATTTGGCCCGGATCTCGTGAATGGAGATAGCCGGTGTGTCGTCCACTATGATGTTGAGGTCATGCAGACGTCCCGCTGTCTCCACCAGAGCGGCCCATTCCCCATGCGCGTCACTGAGACGGCCCTTGCGGATTTTTTCCATGGCGATGCGGCTTTCACTGGACAGCATACGCATGGCCAGCTCCTGGTCACTCATTTCCAGTGAAAAGATGAGCACACCGTTTTTCTTGTCCATCTGGGCGGCATTGGCGGCTATATTCAGAGCCATGGCTGTTTTTCCCATAGCGGGACGCGCCGCCAGCACGATCAGGGTCCCTTTCTGCAGACCGCCGGTGAGTTCATCAAATTTCTTAAAGCCGGTGGGCAGGCCGGTGTAGGCGCTGTCATTCTTGGACAGGCGCTGGATGCCATTGAGAGTCTCGGTGACCACATCCTTGAGCTCATTATAGGAGGTGCGCAGCTTGCGGTTGGTGACGTCGAATATGGCACGTTCCGCCATCTCCGAGACATGCTCCACCTGGGTCTGGTTCTGGAAGACATCGTCGATGATCTGATGAGAGGCCTGGATCAGGGAGCGCAGCAGGGAGCGGTCGGCCACCATGCGGGAATAATACCCCACGCTGGACGCCGCGGGTACCCTGTCCATAAGAGAGGCCAGGTAGGCGGATCCACCCACTCTGGCCAGTTTACCTTCTGATTCTAAGCGGTCAGCCACGGATACCAGATCGACCGGAGCATTGGTTTCCTGCAGAGCCTTGATGGCGCTGAAGATGGTATAATGCTTCTGGTCAAAAAAATCATCCGCTTTCAGTGCTTCAAAAACTATATTAATAGCCTGCTCATTATTACTGAGCATCGCACCTATGACTGCCTGTTCTGCTTCAATACTATGAGGAGGGACCCGTTTAATCAGTTCATCATTTGCCATATTTTGGCCTGTACTCCTCCAGGATTACTCCTGGTCTTCTGTACCCTCTTCAGCGGTATTTACTTCTACTTTTTCGTCTTCAAAGTCATCTTCTTCTTCGTCTTCATCTTCGTTAAAGAAGCCTTCAGTAGTAGCTTTGGAAGGGACAGCCAGGGCTTTTCTTTCCGCGGCGACTTCTTCTTTGACTTCTGATGCTACCATGTCGGGATGGTTAGGATCCTGCACTTTGAGCTTGACTTCCGCGGTCACACCTTCGTCCAGTTTGATCTTGACGGTGTGCATACCCACGGTCTTAATGTGCTGATTGACGACTTTTTTCTTTTCAATGGTAAAGCCTTTTCCGGACAGAGCGTCAGAGATATCGGCGTTGGTCACAGAACCAAACAGTTTGCCTTCATCACCGGCTTTTACTTCGATGAGCAGTTCGACTTTTTCCAGAGCTTCTTTGAGCTCACGGCTGGATTCCAGACTGGCCAGGGCTTTTTTAGCCAGGCGTTCCTGAATCTTATGCAGATAGCTTTCCTTGGCCCGGGTGGCTACATCAGCCATGCGCTGGGGCAGGAGATAATTACGGGCATAACCGTCTTTTACTGATTTAATATCACCGGCTTTTCCCAGTCCGACCACGTTTTCCAATAATATGACTTTCATGTTTTCCTCCAATAGTAGGCATCCATCTATCATGCTCTCAAATAATGCATCCAAGAATCACTGATACCGATGCCGAAATACAACACCAGTACAAACAGAAAATAAGGTCCGGTCAGTACCAGCAGGCAGTAGAGTAGCGCCACTGACAGCATCACCGGCCATCTTTTCTTTCTGAGCCAGGTTATCAGCACCTGGAATCCCAGCACCGAGTAAACCAGGGCCAGGAACAAGGTCAGGTTGCTGGCCACCAGGCCCAGCTTATCCCATAGTCCCATCTGGTAGACCACAAAACCTGCCAGCAGACAGGCCAGGGCGGGATATACCCAGCGGTGGTCAAAATCCCTGCTCCAGCGGTACCATCCGGTCACCGGATAGCTCTCCTGGCTGATTGCGGAACTGATGCCTGTCCAAAGGACAAAGACCAGTATTCCGGGCAGGTATTCCAGGTAGACCCAGAAACTATATACCGCGTCTATGATCCGGGTCTTTTTGAGGCCGGGAAAGATGGCGGATATGGCATCCAGTATCCTGGTATAGCCCTGTTTAAGGGGCTCCGCTCCTACATTAAAGCCCAGGCTCAGCACCAGGACCATAACCAGAGCGGTTATTAACAATCCATGAAAAGGGGCTTCCTTTTCAGCGGACATAAACACCCTGTATCCCAGGAATGTAACCCCCAGGGCCAGGGTGGCGGCCCACACCCCGCTGCGCGTGAACAGCGCTATCAGGGTCAGGACCAGGAGCAGGAAGGGCACTCTGAAAACCAGGGCCATAGACCTGCTCACTATAAAATGCGTTCCCGTCAGGACCAGGGAGACGCACAGCAGAAAAAGGGTCTCAGCCACCCTTCCCTATCTGTCGACGTAGGGCAACAGGGCCAGGATACGGGCTTTCTTGATCTCCTGGGACAGCATTCTCTGGTACTTAGCGGCAGTACCGGTGATGCGGCGGGGAACAATCTTGCCTGAGGGCATCACGTACTTGCGCAGCAGGTCGACATTTTTATAATTGATCATCTTGGGGTCGGTCTGACCGGTGCTGAAACGGCATACTTTTTTGGTATAAAAGAATTTTCTCTTTCCGCCGCCGCGTGAATCGCCGCGGTCACCACGGTCTCCGCGATCGCCGCCGCGGTCGCCGCCGCGTGAGTCGCCACGGGGCTTGCTGAAACGTCTTTCTTTGGGAGCGTCTTCAGCGCCTTCTTCTTTTTCAGCTACAGCTTCATCAGCGTGTACTACTACATCTTCTACTAAAGCTTCTACGAGTTCGTCGTCTTTCTTGATATCATCTGACATGTTTAATCTCCTTAATCAATGGCCTCTAAAAAGGAACATCATCCTGGTTGTTGATATTGTCATAATCCACAGGAGTGGGATCAAAACCGGTATTGTCATAAAAGTCGTCATTAAAATCACCTGCTCCTGACGCGGGCTGATTCTGGCTCTTATTCTGACCCTGAGGCCGGGGAGCCTGAGATCCGCCGCCACCGCCGCTTCCGGCTGTGGTCAGGAACTGCACCCTTTCCGCTATGATTTCAATAACAGACCGGTTTGAACCGTCCTGGGCCTGCCAGCGCCGCTGTTCCAGACGCCCGTCGATGCAGACCTGTTTACCCTTGGACAAAAACTGTGAGCAGTTTTCACCCATTTTGCCCCACACGATGATGTTGAAAAAACTCACGGTGTCCTGTCCGTCACGGGGCTTCCCGCCTACTGCCAGGCCGAATTTGGCGATAGCAGTACCGCTGGGGGTATACTTCAGATCGACATCACCGGCCAGTCTCCCTACGAGGGTGACCCGGTTGACATCCCAACTCATCCTAATCCTCCCGGTTTACGAGATGACGGATGACATCCTGGTCGTACTTGATGGCTGCTTCAAACACAGGAATTGCTTCCGGCTTGCCGGACACTTTGGCGAAATAGTAATACGCCTTGTGGAATCTTTCTCTGTCCCTGATGATCTCATAGGCCAGCTCTCTGACTCCAAACGTGTCTTCCTTGTCCAGCTCCAGCTCGGACTTCTTGAAATAATCCTTGATCCTTTTGACAGTAGGGTCTACTGTCTCGCCTTCTCGAATAAGAAAAGCGATCTCATACTTTCTTGACATGGTACCTCCTTATGGTCTTGTCGTCCGTATATACGGAAAGGATAGAATATTTTAAAGAATGACAAGGAATTAGTCAAGAATGTCGACAGTCCCTGGTCTTCTCTCTGCTGCAGGGAAAAAGGACTATGGGGATAGGCACACCGAAAAAGGGCAAATTTACCGCATAGGTTTAGGGAGAGCCTCTTGCCTGTACCACGTCAGCACTAGGGCAGAGGCGGCTTCCGCCGCGGGGAATATCTCCACAATAGCGGAGGGTCTCCTCATCCCTTCTCACCCGGGATAGGGGATCACTGTGTCCCCTGGTACTGAGTGGAGTGGCGCACCCCCTAGCCCTGGGCGGTCTGCGGCATCTTAACGCTCCGCGAATGTAGATGCTTTCAGCTCACCCAGTTTTCCATTTTCAGATCAGGGATCCTGGAAAAATGCTTTTGATTGTTAGTCACCAGGGTCAGATTGTGACTGAGGGCAGTGGATGCGATTAACAGGTCCAAATCATCCTGAGGCAGGCCTTGTTTCGATACATCAGCCTTGAGAAGAGCAAAACTCTCCATAACAGACCGGTCAACTTCCAGAATGGGATAGATATCAGCCAGCCGCATGACAGTAGCCAAATTCTTCTGAAAATGGCGGGATTTATGGGCACCATACAGCAGTTCGCCATAGGTCACCACGGAAATGAATTTAGGGTCATTTTTCCTGTCCAGAAAATTTTGATTCACGCCATTTTCATTTTTAAGACTGTACATGATAATATCAGTATCAATCAAATAAAGCATTGTCATCCCCAAAGCGTTGACTGTTGGCCCTGTCTTTTTTGATATCTGAGAGAATCTCCGCGCTACTGCGGTCATCAATCCAGCTGCCCGCCAGTTCCAGAAATTTTTCAGTAGGATTGATACCGATCCTGTTTTTGCCGGATATATAGTTTTCTAATATTTGAATCACTTCCTGACTGAGAGATCTTTTTTCTTTTTTTACCAGGGCCTGGAGTTCAGAATACAAGCTGTCTTCTATATCTCGTACCTGGAGAATAGCCATATTTTCCTCCTTTCTTTTTAATATATCGCACCATGCATGAAATGTCATTCATTTCGCATGAACATTATATAATTTTCCGTTATATATTTTTACAAAACAACATTGAAAAATTGAAATAAAAAAAATCACTTGACATTGTTTATGTGCGCACATATAATGTGTAATAGAGGAGGTTTTTTATATGAAAAACATAACACTATCCATAGATGATAAACTTTTATCCGCGGGAAGAGAATACGCGGCCAGACACCATATTTCTTTCAATGTTCTGGTGAGAAAACTGATAGAACAGACTGTTCTTAAAAAATCTGATCATTGGCTGGAAGACACCTTTCTACTGATGGATAAGGCTGAGGTAAAAGATAAAAAAGCAAAATGGACACGGGAGGAATTATACCGTGTCTAAAATATTTCTTGATACCAACTTTCTGGTTTACAGTATCGATACCCGGGACAAAGAGAAGCATCAAAAAGCACGTTTGATTCTGGCAAAGGCTGTGGAACTGCATCTGCCGGTGATTTCTACCCAGGTCATTCAGGAGTTTTACGTGGTTTGTACTCAAAAATTAAAAATTGACCCTTTGATAATCAAAAACATTATACACAACTTCCAGAACCTGGAAATCGTGAATAATGATTTAAGCCTGGTGGAACAGGCCATCGATATCAGTATACTTTCTCAGCTGTCATTTTGGGATTCCTTAATCATTGCGGCAGCCGAAAAAGCCAATTGCGACCTGGTTCTTTCTGAAGACTTGAATTCAGGCCAGAATTACAGGGGTATAATAGTATTGAATCCTTTTAGTGTGGAAAATTTCGATAATCTCTGATTTTCTCAGTACTCATCCCCGCTGAACTGGGCATGGTTCAGTACCTTGTCTTCGATTTCCTGTTTTTCTTCAGGGGAGGCATCGGGGGCGGTTTTGGAGCCGCTGCGCCGGAAGCGTTCCAGCCAGTCCCTACCCAGCAAAGTAAACCCGCGGGCCGCCGCGGCGGTACTGAAGGCGGTGGTAGTCTCGGACTTGGGGCCTGTGCCCGGCCCGACACCCACATAGAACCCCGCCGCCAGCAGGGCTCCCCTCACCTGGGTGGAGGTGGAATAAGTCAATAGCCTGGTCCCGGCGGGGGCGCACAGACGGAACAGCCTGGAAAAAGAAGCATAATTCCACAAGGGTCCATTGGTATTCAGTGAAAACATGTCATAATAGATACAGCGCGGCGCGGGAGCCTGGCTGCACCGCTCCTCAAAATCCCCTTCCAGTAAGACCCATTCGATCCGTCCATCCGGAGATACCCATTGGCCCTGGCGGAGCAGGCTACCCGGCCCGGCATGCCTGACATGAGGAAAGTGCGCGGTATGTTTACAGGCCAGCCGCAGGGAGTCCAGGTCATTCTCAAAACTGAATATACGTATGCGTAGTGTGGAATCGGCCTCCAGCAGTTTTTCCGCCTCCATGATGGTCACCATGGCATTGGTACCCGCGCCCAGACCCACATCCCAGATCACAAAATCTGCCTGGTCCTGCCCCTGTATAGCTTGCCTCAGTCCGCTTTGTTCAAAATACAGCGTCCGGGACTCCACCATGGGGTCGGAGACAGAGTGCATGGTCTCCCCGGAGGAGCGCTGACGGATGCTGTTGAAGCCGGGTCCCTCTACTATCTCATAATCCCCCAGGGTGTAGGCTTTTTTGCGTACAGGCCTGCTTGGGGGTAATTTGGGATGCTCCCCGTCGGGGGCAGACAGCAGCTCCCGGTGGGTGTTATAAAAGGACAGGAAGCTATTGTCCAGGATATGCCGGCGCATATTGTCCATAAGCTGTTTATAATAGGCCAGGTTGTGCCGTCCGATGAGGCTGTACCCCAGGAATTCTTTGGTCTTGACCAGGTGGTGCAGATAGGCCCGGGAGTAGCTGCGGCAGGTGGGGCAGGCGCAGTTTTCGTCGAGGGGGCGGTCGGACAGTTTGTAGACTGAGCGCCTCAGCTCTACCCGTCCCTGTGAGGTATAGGCCAGCCCCTGCTGGGACACATAGGTGGGGATGATGCAGTCAAACATGTCCATCCCCCGGTGCACCGCCTCCAGCAGGTCCAGGGGCGTACCCACTCCCATGAGATAACGGGGCCGGTCGGGGGGGAGCAGTGCCGCGGTGAGAGCGGTGATGTCCTTGCGCTCCTCTTCCTCCTCCCCTACCGCCAGTCCCCCGATGGCATAGCCGTCAAAGGGCAGAGAGGTGATCTGAGCGGCGCTCCGCTTACGCAGGGCCGGAAAGCAGCCCCCCTGTACGATTCCGAACAGGGACTGGGGAGAGTCCTGCCGGGCGGCCAGGCTCCGCTCCGCCCAACGCGCGGTGAGCTCCACCGCCTCCCGGCAGACATCGAGGGGTGAGCGGGAGGACGCGCACTGGTCCAGGGCCATCATGATATCACTGCCTATGGCCTTCTGGGTATCGATACTGAGCTCGGGGCTGAGCAGGTAGCCGCGTCCGTCCACGTAGGACCGGAAAGAGGCTCCTTCTTCCGTGATTTTAAATGACTGTGACATGGAAAATATCTGGAATCCCCCGCTGTCGGTCAGGACCGAACGGGGCCAGTTCATAAATTTGTGGATACCGCCCAGTGTCCGGAACACCTCTGTCCCGGGCCGGAGCAGGAGATGGTAGGTATTGGCCAGCAGTACCGGATAGCCCATGTCTTCCACGGCAGGGGTGGGCTGATTGCGCAGAGCGGCAAAGGTAGCCACAGGCATGAACAGAGGGGTCAGGACCTCATTGTGCAGAGTTTTAAAGCGGCAGGCCCGTGCCGCCGTACCGTCCGCCCTGGCCTCCACCTCAAAGCCCAGCCTGGAATCAGAAACATCCTTCATAATCAGCAGCCTCTCGCGGGATAAGTATTTTTTAACATAAATAAGTCATCATTAATATTACCATCGAAATCTACTTCACTGCACCTACTTTATTTCCTTTTTTTCTCTTGGCCTTTATAGTAATATATAGGTCCAGAATATGAATTTATTACATCTTTTGAATCATTTTGATTTTGGTGTACTTGAGATTTATATGTGAAAAGTGAGATTCCTGTCTTATAAAAACAAATTTAAATAGTACTTTAATATTTATTTTCATTTTATATCTCCTAACGAATTAGGAATATTCTCATAATCATAAAACCGTTCTAATTCAGCACCTGTATTAATATCCCTTAAATAAATTCTCAAATCATTTCCTTGAAATCCAACCCACACCGCAAAATTGTTCGAATTTTTGTATGAGAGAGTTTTACTTAATTCTTTTTTTAAATCTAATATTTCGTATCTTTCATTGATTTTATCATTATATATATATAATTTTCCATCATGACTAAAAGAATTTTGTTGGGGTATCGAACTAAAATGATTTTTTTTATCTAAAATGATATTAGTTTTATTATTTATAACAAGCAATCTAGTTTCTGTTTCTGGTAAATTAAGAACTAATTCTACATAATTTCCATTTTCTGAAATATTACTATATTCAACTTGTCCAAATGTTATATATACCCATTTTTTTCTAAAACTTAAATCGTAGACATTAACTTGAGTCATCGGAAAGGTATCGGATAAGTCTACTTTATTACTTTGATCATAGATAAAGAACATTTGAATTTCCAAAATACTTTTTCCATCTTTAGAAGTAAGTAAACTTTTTGATATTATTTCAGAAATATCGTTTTGTTCGTCGGGAACAATATTATTATTAAGACAAATTTTTTTAAATATTTGATCATTTTTTTGTTTTAGAATGTTTGTCACTAAGGTGTTATTTGGCACCCTTAAAATGATAGTAGAGTTAGAAACAATAATTAATTGAGAATAACCTTGCATTTTGAAATTATCATAATTCATGATAGATAGGTTTATAGCCCTATTTTCAAAAGCATCACCAATCCATTTCTCTATAATTGAATTATAGAATTCTTTTTTTATCCTAATAAAATTATGTATTTTTATTTCATTTTTAAAATACAATATTGTTTCATTTCTATTCGACAAATTAAATTTCGGCTCTATTTCACTAGATTGTGTATTTTTTTCCTCTGGCTTCACTTGTCCGCATGAGGCCAGGAGGACCAGGATGGTTACAATGGTGGTGGTTTTGGTGGACAGGGTGGTTTTCATGTATGTACTCCGTTCTACCCCTCGATGCGATCCTCTGTGTGGTCCACTCGGGGGCTGTGTTTTTTTATAGCGAGAGTCTTAAGTGAGACTCTGTTTTTTTTATTGTAGCGGCGTGTTTGCCGTACCGTGGGGTCTCGGTACAATTTTCCGCGCGAGCGCGGAAAATCACTCGACCTCCAATCGGGTCGGTGGGACACGAGGGCTAAACAGCCTTTTCTCTTTTTTCTGTTTGTCTTACCTCACCCTGTGATTAATTAACATTGGCAAATATCTAAACTGTCTCCTATAAATATCTTATCCAACCTTAGCGATTGGACTTCGAGCGGTGTGCTGAGACTGCCGAAGTATGATTTTCGACGTAGTAGAAAATCGTACCGAAATGTCCGCTCTATTCCTACCAACAGAAGCTCTAGCTCCGTCTCCTCCAAGTCCCGAGTCTATCTAAAAGATTGGAGTCCGAGTGATTTTTCGATGTAGTCGAAAAATTGTACCGAGGACCCGTTCAACCCTACCCCCCCTCCCTCTATACCTACTGCCTCTTCTTCACGATCATCAGCACCACGGCGGCTGTGGCTACAGCCAGGTTGGGGAACCACTCCATGAGGACGGGCAGGGAGCCTTTGGAGATCAGGGTCTCCACCCCTACCTTGACCCCGTAGTAGGTCACCATGATCAGAAAGCTGATGCCCAGGCCTTCGTTGCGGCCGCTGCGGGCATTGAACATGCCCAGGAACAGGCTCAGAAAGGCGAACAGAAAGGCCGAGACCGGGGCCGTGAATTTCTCGTGGTACTTCTGAATATATTTGGTGGGGATGGACTGTTTGATATTAATCACCTGTTTATCCACTTCCCGGAGCTGATTCAGTACATTGGTATACTGCGCGGCGTTGGACGGCACAGAGGCTTTGTCTGCCTTTTTTAATTTAGCTTTCTCAATCTGGAGGCGGGACTGGAGTTGATCGCGCAGGGTGTACTGCTGTTTGAGCTTGGTCATGGTGGTGCCGGTGAGCCGGGCGATCTCGGCCCGGAGCTCGGCCTCATTCATGGTGTCGGGGGTCTTGCGGTAGTAGTCCTCGGGCAGGTTGACATAGATATTGAGGGCCAGGTAGTTAAAGGAGGAAATAAAGAAATGCTCCTCCTCCCGGCCGGACTGGTCTTTGGCTTCCAGCACTTCGGTGAGAGTGCCGTTCTGGAATTTCATGATGTAGTGTTCCGCGTTCTCGGGATTGGAGATGAGGCGGGCTTTTTTAGCCTTGATGATCTTTCGGCCCCCGGTATCCACCACGTAGACATTGCGCAGGACTTCGTAGCCCTCTTCGTTGACCAGTTTTTCAAAGGATATCTTGTAGATGCCCATGGACAGGCTGGACTGCTCCTTGAGGGAGATAGCCGGCTTTTGGGCCAGGAGCTTGGCATTGAGGCGGATGAGATTGTAATTAGCGCGTACCTCCACTGTATCCTTGAAATAAAACGCGAAGAAGCTAATAAAGATACCGAACAGTATCCCCGGAAGTACTACCCGGGGCATGGAAATACCGCAGGACTTCATAGCGGTGAGTTCACTGTCCTGGGACAGCCGGGACATGGTCAGGAGATAGCCGGGCAGGACCGCGAATGGAATAGAGAAAGAAATAACCATAGGCAGCTGGTTGAGGAGGAGCAGCAGGACCTGGTTGAAGGGAAAATTGTACTCAAAGTACATCTTGGCCAGCCATACCAGCTGGTTGAGCATGACCAGAAAGGTAAAAAACAGCAGTCCGAACAGGTAGTTAGGCAGCAGATCCCGGTAAAAATAGCGGTCCAGCCGGGAAAACAAGACACGTTGGAAAAAGTTGTTTTTAACAGATACCCGGGGGGCCATAGTTACATCCTGTGATTTTGATTCTGGGGATATAGTATCATAATACACGTCAGTTATCAAAAAATAGGATTTTTTCGTAGGAATGATTGCATTTAATAACAGACAGGTCAAGGTATGCTATATCCTATCACCGCAGAGACGATGCCCGCGGCAGGCGTTAGGACCACGGCACCGCCCAGGGGTCGGCATATCGCCCCGACCGGGCTACCAGGAGACGGGGTATATCCAGTGACCGCGTGAGAAGGCATAACCGCCACCAGGGGACCCGGTCCCGGAAAAAAATCGGCCCTGACGAAGGGCCGACTCTGCATAGAAAAAATGTTAGCTAAAAGAGATGACAGGCTGCTGTCAGCCCTCTCCTGGAATGCCGGGCCGCTGTCCCGGTACAGAACCGTGTAGGCCCTTTTTCCAGGGAAAAAAACCTAAAGCTCCTCGCCCAGCTCCCGGGAAAAATCCTTGAGCAGGGACTTGGCTTTGGCGGACATGTTCTTGGGCACGTCGATCACCACTTCGTAGAAAATGTCTCCCCGCACTTTGGAACGGATATCGGGGGCGCCGTCGCCTTTGAGGCGGATCTGATGGCCCACCTGGACTCCTGTGGGGATATTGATGGACTTGCTGCCCTCCAGGGTCTTGACATCGATCTTGCCGCCGAAGATAGCCCGGGGATAGGAAATATGCAGTTTGGCATGGAGGTCCTTGCCGTCGCGTTCAAATTCGGTATTGTTGCGCACGCCGATCAGGACATAGAGGTCGCCCCGGGGGCCGCCGTTTTTGCCCACATCGCCTTCACCGGAGACGCGCAGGCGCATGCCGTCTTCCACCCCGGCGGGTATCTTGACGGTGATGACCGAGTCTTTTTCCTTGAGGCCGTGGCCGCGGCAGGAGGGACAGGGGTCGCTGATCTGGGTGCCGGTACCATGACAGGCGGGACAGGTAGTCTGCACGGTGAAAAAGCCCTGTGAGGTACGCACCGCGCCGCTGCCTCCACAGGTGGTACAGGCGGTGGGGGCTTTGCCGGATCGGCTGCCCGTGCCGTGACAGGTATCGCACACTTCATTGCGCTTGACTTTGAGTTTGAGATTTTTATCGTTTAATATATCGGTAATATCCAGATTGATATCGGCCCGGATGTCGGAACCTCGCGCTCTGCGGGGGCCGCTCTCGCGGGTACGCTGACGGGTACCGCCGCCGAAGAAAGTGTCGAAGATGTCATCAAACACACCGCCGCCGCCCATGCCGCCGCCGAAGATATCGTTGAAATTGAAGCCGCCCTGGAATCCGCCGGCTCCGCCTCCCCCGCCCTGCTGGAACGCGGCATGCCCGAACTGGTCGTACATTTTGCGTTTTTCCCCATTGGACAGGACATCGTAGGCTTCGGTAGCTTCTTTGAATTTATCTTCGGCTACCTTGTCGCCCGGATTGCGGTCGGGGTGGTATTGCATCGCCTTTTTGCGGTAGGCTTTTTTGATCTCATCGTCATTGGCATTCCGGGGAACGCCCAGGATCTCGTAAAAATCCTTTTCGGTGGCCATGAACAGCTCCTGATTTAAAATAAAGACATACCGCGGGACAGGGTCCCGCGGTGAGATTCAGTTTTTCTTATTTATCGTCGTCTACGACTTCAGCGTCTACGACTTTTTCACCCTTGTCGTCACCGCCCTGGTCATTGCCGCCGGGAGCGGGGCCGCCGGGCTGAGGTCCGCCCTGGGGATAGAGCTTCTTGGCGATCTCTTCAGAGATCTTGGACAGCTCTTCCATGGCTTTTTTGATGCGGGGCTCATCGTCGGTCTTGATGGCTTCTTTGACGGCTTCTATCTTGGCTTCCGCTTCTTTCTTTTCTTTTTCGTCTACTTTGTCCTTGCTTTCACGCAGGGCGTTTTCCAGTCCCATAGCCAGTCCGTCGGCCTGGTTTTTGAGTTCGACCAGTTCTTTGGCTTTTTTGTCTATTTCGGCGTTCTTTTCCGCGTCTTCCTGCATGCGCTTCACTTCTTCTTCAGACAGACCGGAGCTGGACTCGATACGGATCTTCTGTTCCTTACCGGTGCCCATGTCCTTGGCGGATACATGGAGGATACCATTAGCATCGATGTCAAAGGAGACTTCGATCTGGGGGACGCCGCGGGGGGCGGGTGGAATGCCGTCCAGGTTGAACATTCCCAGAGTACGGTTGTCCTTGGCCATGGGGCGTTCACCCTGCAGGACATGGATGGTCACCATAGTCTGGTTGTTGTCCGCCGTGGAGAAGATCTGTGACTTCTTGGCGGGGATGGTGGTATTACGGGTGATCAGCACGGTGCAGACACCGCCCAGGGTCTCAATTCCCAGAGACAGAGGAGTCACGTCCAGGAGCAGCAGGTCTTTGACCTCTCCGGCCAGTACTCCGCCCTGAATAGCCGCGCCCATAGCCACTACTTCGTCGGGGTTGACACCCTTGCTGGGGTCTTTGCCGAAGACTTTTTTGACCATATCCACGATGAAGGGCATACGGGTCTGTCCGCCTACCAGGATCACTTCGCTGAGCTGGCTCTTACTGATACCGGCGTCTTTGATCACGGCTTCACAGGGAGCGATAGCCCGTTCGATGATGGGCCGGGTGATATTTTCCAGCTGGGCGCGGGAAATGGTCATCTGGAGGTGCTTGGGCCCGCTGGCATCGGCAGTGATAAAGGGCAGGTTGACCTGAGACTCCATCTTGGAGGACAGTTCAATCTTGGTCTTTTCAGCCGCGTCTTTGAGACGCTGTACGGCCATAGTGTCGCTGGCCAGGTCTATGCTGGATTCTTTTTTGTATTCCGCGATGATATAGTCCATGAGGGCGTGGTCCAGGTCATCGCCTCCCAGGTGGGTATCCCCGTTGGTGGCCTTGACCTCAAACACACCGTCGCCGATTTCCAGGATGGAGATATCGAAAGTACCGCCGCCAAAGTCAAATACCGCGACCAATCCTTCTTTTTTCTTGTCCAGTCCATAAGCCAGGGCAGCGGCTGTAGGTTCATTGATGATACGCTCCACTTTGAGCCCGGCTATAGTACCGGCGTCTTTGGTAGCCTGACGCTGACTGTCGTTAAAATAAGCGGGTACGGTGATGACCGCGCTTTCGACCGTAGTGCCCAGATAATCTTCAGCGGCCTGCTTGAGCTTCTGCAGGACCCGGGCGGAGATCTCCTGGGGGCTGAAGTCGCCGGAGCGGGTGGAAAAACGCACGTCGCTGTGCTGACCGGCTATCACTTTGTAGGGTACCTTGGCGATTTCGCGGCCGGCTTCGTCATAGCGCATCCCGATGAAGCGCTTGGCGGAGTAGATGGTGTTGTCGTGGTTGGTGACCATCTGATTTTTGGCAGGCTGTCCTACTACGGTCTCTCCCTTTTCTGTAAAAGCTACGATGGAGGGAGTGGTACGAGCGCCTTCCTGGTTAGGGATGACAACAGGCTGACCGTTTTCCATGATGGCGACTACTGAATTGGTAGTCCCCAGGTCGATTCCGATTACTTTTCCTGGCATTTTGTTATCCTCTCTCATTATCTTTCTTTATTTTTTTGGCTACTTTGACCTTGGCATGGCGCAGTACCGCCTCTCCCATCATGTAGCCTCTTTCAAACTCTTCCACCACTGTGCTGTCAAAGGGGAGGTCTTCCCTTTCTTCGATCATGAGCGCCTCATGCAGATTGGGGTCAAACTCCTGGTTCACGCATTCGATAGGCTTGACATGATAGGTCTCAAACAGATTGTGAATCTGCTGGTGCACCATTTTGATGCCTTCCATCAGGGCGTCAAAATTGCGCGACTCTTCACTGCTCTTGATACCCCTGTCAAAATTATCCAGTACCGGCAGAATGGCAGAGACCAGCTCCCGGTTGGCTGTGACGCGGTATTCTTCTTTTTCCTTGAGGGTGCGTTTGCGGTAATTATCAAACTCGGCAGCTTTGCGCAACAGCATATCATGCAGTTCCAGTTTTTCAGCTTCCAGTTTTTCTAATTTCTGCTGGAGTTCATCCTCATGATGCTTCTTTTTGTCTTTTTTGTGATTCTTGTTTTCCTCAGGCTGGAGTTCATCCTTGGCTTGAGTCTCATTCTGAGACATGTTCTCCTCCTCCAAATCAATCAGCATTTAAATTTACAAATAACACACCCAATCGTCAAGTGGAAATCAGGGGATTGCTTATAATAGCGCTGAAATATTAATCATTTTCGGTAACTTCCGAAATATATAGAGTAATATTGAGGAGAGTTTTATGAAAAAATTCCTGTTGATCCTGGCCGGCCTGCTCTGCCTATCCCCTGCCCTGGCGGAAGAGAAACCCAAAGGACTGGACCCGGTAGTGCTGGCGCAGTGGCAGAAAAACATGGATTACGGTATTTCTGCCCAAAGGATCGATACCATCAAAGCCATCTCCCAGAATAAAAGCAAAGAAGCTTATTATCTGATAGAAAAAGCCTTGACCTCAGATCAGAATTCAGGGGTCAGAGGGGAAGCCGCCTACACTCTCATCAATCTCAAGCAGGATAATGCACAGGTATGGCTGCAGGCCCTCAAGTCGGAAAAAGACACTGAAGTACTGCGCCGCATTGTGTTCGGGATTTCTGAGCTGAAAATAGCCAGCGCCGGGCCTCAACTCTACATTATTATGACCAATTATGTCTCCAATCCCAAAGAAAGCTACCTCACGGCCTCAGCTATTCGGGCTATGGGAGAACTGAGCTACAAGACTGCGGGTAAAGCTATTTTTTCTCTCTTAACCAATCTGGAGATGTCTCCTGAGATACGCTCCGCCTCAGCCATAGCCATGGGTACCCTGGGCGGCGCGGATGAAATGAAAGAGGTGCGCTACCTGGTGGACAATCCCGGAGAGGATAAGGCGGTCCGCATGTACTGTGCCTACGCCCTGGGGAAATCAGGAGACAAACAGTACATAGATCTTTTGTTTAATCTCATAGCCAATGAAAAGGAAGACCTCTACATCCGGTTGTGGGCCATTGCGGGACTGGAATTTATCAAAGACCCTGTAGTCAGCGACAAGCTGATAGAGCTCACCAAAGTGGACCATAAGCAGGTCAGAGGCAAAGCTATCGAAACCCTGGGCAAGATGAAAGAGACCAAAGCCAAAGAAATCCTCATCTACAAAGCTAAATTTGACCCTGATTTTGAAGTGCAGAAAGCTGCCAAGAAAGCCCTGGTAGACATGGGCTATGACCTGGATGAAATAGCTAAAAAAGAAAAAGAAGCCCAGCAGGAAAAAGAAAAGCAAAAAGAAATGATGATGAATAAAAAATAAGCCATAACATTTTTTCTACCACCTCCCATCATAAAGCCCCTGTAACAGGGGCTTTATGGCGTTAGGGTTCCTTGTGATTTTCCCGGCATTGGGGTACAATATATCCGGAGGCCGTCATGCTGGAAAATGCAGATCTGGAAAGCAGGCTAAGCAAACCGGAATATAAATCCCAGATGGATGTACTGGAAAAGGAACTGGGTATACTGCAGCGGCAGGCCCAGCAGGAAGGCAGACCCATCGCTATAGTATTCGAGGGATGGGATGCCGCGGGTAAAGGCAGCTGTATCAGCCGGCTCATCCAGGCATTAGACCCCCGGGGCTATCAGGTCTATCCCACCAGCGCCCCCACTCAGGAAGAAGCCCTCCGTCCCTTCTTATGGAGATTCTGGAAAAACACACCGGCTAAAGGCCGTATCTCAATTTTTGACCGCAGCTGGTACGGTAAGGTGCTGTTTGAAAGGGTTAATAAGCTGATACCGGATAAGGAATGGAAAAACGCCTATGCCCGGATCACTGATTTTGAACAGGCCCTGGCAGCCGACGGGACAATATTGATCAAACTGTTTCTGCACATCTCTCAGGAACAACAAAAAAAACGCTTTGAAAAGATTAAAAAAAATAAAGCTGAAGCCTGGAAAGTCAGTCCCTCCGACTGGAAACAATACAAGCATTACCAGGATTACTGGTACGCTGTGGAAGACATGTACCATGCTACCCATCAGCCTGACGCTCCCTGGTTTCTGATTGAGACGGAACAGCTGCGCTACGGCATCCTGAAAATGTATAAGACCGTGATCAATGCCATCCGCCATGGGCTCAGCCACAAACCCCGCCGTGTGAGTACGGGCTACAAAGCCTGCAAAAAATCTCTACTGGACCAGGCCGACCTGAGCCTGGAACTGTCCCGGGAAGATTATAAAGAGGAGCTGAAGAAGTACCAGAAAAGATTCCGTGAACTGGAATACATCATCTACACCCGAAGAATCCCGGTAATAATCGCCTACGAAGGCTGGGACGCCGCCGGCAAGGGAGGCAATATCCGCCGACTCATCTCCGGACTGGACCCACGGGGCTTTGATGTCGTACCTATAGCCGCCCCTACCCCCCGGGAGCTGGCACACCACTACCAGTGGCGGTTCTGGAAGGAATTGCCCAAAGCCGGACATATCGCTATCTTTGACCGGACCTGGTACGGGCGGGTCCTGGTAGAAAGAATCGAAGGCTTCGCTGGGGAAACAGAATGGAAACGTGCCTATGCGGAGATAAATGCCATGGAAAAAGCCTGGACGCAGTCCGGCGCGGTCCTGGTCAAATTGTGGCTGCATATCAGCCCGGAAGAACAGCTGCGCCGTTTTGAAGAAAGAAAAAATACCCCGGAAAAGAACTGGAAGATTACCGACGAAGACTGGCGCAACCGCGAAAAATGGGACGTGTATCATCAGGCGGTGGATGATATGCTGAGCCTGTGTTCCCCACCTGAGGCCCCCTGGACCATCATCGAGGCTAATTCCAAATATTTTGCCCGAATAAGAGTACTCAAGACAGTTTGTGAAGCTATCGAAAAAGTGTTAAAATAATTTATCCCTATCTCACAGGAGTCAAATATGAAAAGAATTTTTACTGCCGTGTTGTTTTTATTTAGCTTAGCCGGAATAAACAGCCTGTATGGCGCGACAACTTACCAGGCATTTCTGGAAGAATGCACTACCCAGATAGAAAAACACTATGATAAATCGGTTAAAAGGCTCACTGTGACAGTTTTTCAGACCAGTCAGGAAAAATACCGGCAAAAACCGGAGATCGGAGAATATCTGGCGGATAAACTGGCAGACCGTCTGGTCAAAAGTAAAACCCTGAAAATCTACGAACGTTCCAAGCTCCAGGATATCATGAAAGAACACCAGCTCCTCATGTCAGGAGTAATCAATGAAGATGAAGTCGTCCGCCTGGGGGAACTGGCACCCATTGATGCCATTTTATTCGCCTCCTATCTCAAGCTCAAAGATGTGGTGGAGATCAATATACGCTTAGTGGATGTGACTTCGGGAGAGATTGAATGGACATTTTCCCAGAGTGTACCCCTGGACGAGAGCCTGGCCAGCCTCTTTGCCTCCACTCAGGAAGTGAAACAGATCACCGAAGAAGAGCGCATCCAGATCATCCAGGATAAACTGGCCAATATCACCAGCCAGGATGACGTAGACCTGATAGTCAAACAAGCAGTTAAAATACCCGTGTTTTCTGTCAAAGGGGATATACACAAAGATATCATCACCACTTTTAATAAACAGGAAATTACCTCTGAAAGCCTGTCTGCTTTTTACAGGACTAATCTGACTCAGATAGAAAAGATAGGCACCGAAGAGATCATGGTAAAGTGTCTCATGATGCTGCATTTTCAGAGAAAGAATAAAGCTCTCACTAAAGAGGATACCGAATTGGGACTGCGCATCCTGCGTATCTGGAACTCACCTCAATACTCCTCCTCCCTGGTGGATTATTTCCTGGTGCAGCTCGATCCCAAAACACCGGAAGCCACTTTGAAAAAGGATGTGGATAACTTTTATAATATGTATAAAAAAGGTGAACTGGGTAAAATGAGACTGGATGATATTTTTATGCCCGTGGTGCAGGTATATTTTAACCGGGCTAATTATAATCCTGTCACCAATGACAATGTGGCCATCTATGCCATGGAATTGCTCTACCCTGGCCTCAGTCAGAAGAGAAAAAATACCATAGGTAATTCGCTGACCTTTTTATACCGGAGCACCAAGGATGATAAACTGAAAGCCAGGATCATGCTGGTACTGTGCCAGAATTTCAATGACAGGGAAAACAGTCTGGGTATCATGTATGATTTTGTAGACCTGGCACAAAAACTGAAAAAGGCCCAGGATAATCCTAAAGACAACCCGGAATTCCGGGGACAGGATTTACCGGTACTGGTCAGTCATTGTAAAGACAAAATAAAAATAGCCTATAAGGAAGTAGATCCCCGTAATCAGTCCACCAAGTTGGAATGGAAGAACACCCTGGAGAACCTGGGTATTAAAGTGGAATAGACATTCTGACCGCCAGTGAAGAATCTCCTCAGTGATGAGGAGAGGATAGGTTCAATCACTTCCTTCTTTTCAGTGAGACCCTTCGTTTCACTCAGGGTGACATAGAGGGTTGTGATTTGTTTCTGTCAGATTAAATAATTTATTTATATAAAATATGAAGGGATCCTTTTACCCTAAACACTTGGAGTTCTCAGGATAAAAGGGGACCTTTATTCAAAGTCCGTCCTGCACTTGAAACTTTTGACATCTCAGCTTAAAATAATTGGAATGAATTTCGTAAGGGGACAGTCATGGATATTCTCAGTCTGAGCGTGGGAGAATTATCCCGGGGTCTGAAAGATAAACAATTCAGCTCGGTGGATATCACCAAAGCCTACCTGGACGCTATCGAAAAGGATAAAGCATCCTCTGAGCCGATCAATGCCTATATCAGCGTCTATCCGGAACTGGCCCTGCAGCAGGCCAAACAGGCCGACCAGCTGATTCAATCCGGAAAGGCAACTACCCTGACCGGTGTCCCCATTGCCATAAAAGACAATATCAACATCAAGGGATTAACTACCACCTGTGCCTCCCACATTCTGAACGGCTACCACGCCAGTTACGACGCCGGTGTCATAGACCGCCTGGTCCACCGCGAAGGTATGGTAGTGCTGGGAAAGACCAACATGGATGAATTTGCCATGGGAAGTTCAACAGAAACTTCCTACTATGGTATCACCCGCAATCCGGTCGATAAAAACCGTATACCCGGAGGCTCTTCGGGCGGCTCTGCGGCTGCTGTGGGCGGACGCCTGGCGCCCATCGCCCTGGGCAGTGACACCGGAGGATCTATACGTCAACCCGCGTCACTTTGCGGTATAGTAGGTATGAAACCTACCTACGGCAGAGTATCCCGTTATGGCCTGGTGGCTTTTGCCTCCTCCCTGGACCAGATCGGCTCCTTATCACGTACTGTTGAAGACGGAGCTTTATTACTCCAGGCGATGTCCGGCCACGACGGCCGTGATTCCACCAGCCTGGAGCTGGAGTATAAGCCCTCCCCTCTCAACAGCCAGGTCAAAGGTCTAAAAATCGGCCTGCCTAAAGAGTTTTTTATCGACGGTATGGATGCTGCTGTGGAAAAAAATATCAAAGCTACTATCGATCTGTTAAAGCAGCAGGGAGCGGAGATTGTGGAGATCAGCCTGCCCCACACCAAATACGCGGTAGCTACCTACTATATCGTGGCTACAGCAGAAGCCAGTTCTAATCTGGAACGCTTTGATGGTGTCAAGTACGGCCATCGCGCTGAAACTCAGACCCTGTCTGATCTTTACCTGCACAGCCGCAGTGAAGGCTTTGGCGAAGAAGTCAAGCGCCGTATCATGCTGGGTACTTATGTTCTCTCCGCGGGATATTACGATGCCTATTACTTAAAAGCCCTCAAAGTAAGGACTCTGATTAAAAATGATTTTGAAGAAGCTTTTAAAAAGGTAGATGTCATCCTGGGGCCAACGGCTCCCACCACAGCCTTTAAAATCGGTGAAAAACTCAACGATCCCATTAGTATGTACCTCAGTGATATTTTTACCATCAGCGTCAATCTGGCGGGATTGCCGGCTATTTCCGTGCCCAGCGGCAAAGATAACCAGGGCCTGCCTATCGGGACTCAGATCATAGGCAGATTGCTGGATGAACAGACTGTACTGAATACTGCTCTGGCTGTTCAGAATCTGCAGGGGGTGTGATATGAAAAAATGGTTACTTTTAACGATTTTTCCTTTGTTATTCTCCTGTTCCAGCCTGATCCGTAGTCCTCAACAGGCTCTTATTTCTGATTTTGCATTATTGGACAAATCTTTTATTTCCGCTTTATATCTCTCCAGGCAGGGTGATCCCAATGCCGCTAGGAAATATTTTCCTGTACTCCGTAAACAATGGAAATATATCGCTACAAAGTATAAAAATGAATTGTTTGATGAAACCGGCTGGATCAATCCGGGGGATAAGATATCAATCATGATTACCGGGCTTCCCCAGATTTCCAGTGAGGATATGCACGATGAGCTGGAAGACATTCAGGACCTGTTAACTGATTTAAGAGGCAGAAACGAAATAGATTATTATCTTGATTATTTGTTTCATTTTCATACTGCCATGGAAACATTCGGTAACCTTGTACCCCTATGGATTAATAAATCCACCACCCTGGTCAATCTGAAAAACGCCGGTCGTACTATGGAAAGTGAATGGAATAAATGGAAAGCACAGTCCGTCAATCCCAGGATCTTTAGTATGAATAATGAAGATTATACTAAGCTGCAACAGCAAATTACAAATATGGATATGATTATGTCTAAAATGATACCTGCAATAAATGCCGGAGATCAGACCCAGATACCGGCCTTAATGCCGGATATCAAGAAAACGTATATTTCCTGTCTTTTACTGTTCAGTAATCTTGAGAAGAAAAAATGACGGATATTCTGGATATCTCTTTCAAGGACTTTAAAGAAAAACTGCAGGAACATGGTTATCCCCCCTATAAAGCCAATGCTATCCTGGGTTGGATCTATAAAAAAACCATCTTTGACTTTCAGGAAATGTCTGACCTCTCTAAAGCTATGCGATCAGAAATGGCGGAGCGGTATCGCGTAATCAATCTGGAACAGGTTGACATGCAGCCCTCCACAGATGACGAAAGTTTTAAATTCGTATTCCGAACCCTGGACGGCAAATTCATCGAAAGCGTGCTTATCGTCAGTGCCGACCCCGAAGAGCGCCTCACGGTCTGTGTCTCCTCCCAGATAGGTTGTGCCTTGGGCTGCGCTTTTTGCGCCACGGGACGTATGGGTTTTGACCGTGATCTGCTGGCCTCAGAGATCATCTCCCAGGTACTGCTCATTGACCGTTTCGCCAAACAGCATTTCAAACTGGATCCTAAAGACAGAGGCATCACCAATGTCGTCTATATGGGCATGGGCGAGCCACTTTTGAATTATGAGCAGGTAGTCAAATCTATCCAAACCCTGAATTTTTCCGGCGCCTACAATCTGGGAAAACGGCATATCACTGTGTCTACAGCCGGGGTTGTCCCTCAGATTTTAAAAATCGCCCAGGATCTGGATCAGGTACGTCTGGCTGTATCTCTGAACAGCACAGACCAGGATAAGCGTAAGATACTTATGCCTCTTACCCTGAAGTATTCCGTCACTGAACTCCTCAACGCGGTCAGAGAGTATCAGGATGTCACCAACCGGCGGGTCACTTTTGAATATGTGCTGATCGAAGGGATAAACGATACAGAAAATGATGTGATCAATATGAAAAGAGCCTTGTACAAACTCAAATATAACCTCAACCTCATCCCCTATAACGAAAACGATGAGATCGCCTTTGACAAACCTGCTGCCAATACCCTGAAACAGTTCAGAGGATATCTGAAAAAGCACGGTATTCCCTTTGTAGAAAGATATTCCAAAGGCCAGGAGATCAAAGCTGCCTGCGGACAATTGGGCCTGAAACTGAAAAGACAGCAGGAACATGGCGCGCGATAAGTTATACCATTCCGCTTCACATCCCCGCGATTTCCCCGAGGGCCAGATTCTGACAAATGCCATGGAAATGGCCAAAGTCCAGCTTAAACTAAAAATAAAGCCCGGTGATCTTGTGGCGGATGCCACCGCGGGCAACGGTTACGATAGCCTGTTCCTGGCGGACCTGGTGGGTAATAGCGGCCATGTTTACAGCTTTGACATCCAGGACACTGCTATTGAAGCTACCCGGACTCTGCTTTCCCGCTATGGACTACTGGAAAGAGTCACTCTCGTTCTTTCAGGACATGAGAATCTGGATCAATATTGTACAGCTCCGCTCAGGGCGGTAGTATTTAACCTGGGATATCTGCCCGGTGGTGACCGTACCAAAACCACACAATTTGAAACTACAAAAACAGCCATAGAAAAAAGCCTGTCTTTGCTGACTGAGGATGGAATGATTGTTCTGGTCGTGTACAGCGGTCACTCCACAGGAAATCTGGAAGCCAGTGATCTTCGGGTGTGGCTGACTGATTTACCTCAAAAGCAATACAGTGTGATGGAATGGAAATTCATTAACCAGAAGAATTCCCCACCCTCCCTGATTCTGATTGAAAAAAATCAGAAACCGGGTTTTAAACCATAAAAGGGAATTACTTCCTATCAGGATTCAATTCCATGCCTATTATAGTGATATCGTCATTTAACTGACCGCTGCCGATAAAATCCTGTACAGATTTATACATTATTGCCACCAGACTTTTGAGATCCTGATTCTGATTATCATGAATGAGAGTCATCAATCTTTCATCGCCATATTCCACATTCAGAGCATTGAACTGTTCGTAAATTCCGTCGGTAAAGAGTAGCAGTTTATCCCCTTTATGGAATACCGATGCTTTATTGGTATAAACACTGTTTTCTTCCAGTCCCAGAATCTTACCCGTGGAATGCAGTTCTCTGACCCCATGACTGTGGATAAGGGACTGGGGAGGGTGTCCGCCGGATGACCAGGTGACTTTTTCAGCTTTGATATCAATATCCACTACGATACAGGTGAAGAAAAAAGAAAGATATGGATAATTTCGTATAAACCCCAGATTCAGTTTTTCCAGAATACGGGCGGGAGTTTTTTCAATTCTTTTTATTTTTTCATATTCACTTTTTATCAACATGGTGACCAGGGCTGCCTGTACTCCGTGACCTGTGGCATCAGCTATAAACACCCTGATCCGGCCTTCTTTGATCCGGAAGATATCATAGATATCACCACCGACCTCTCCCATGGGGTCATAAATAATTTCCATATCGATATCATGGAGTTCCTGGGGACGGTACATCAGCAGACTTTTTTGAATTTTCTGGGCGATACTTAAATCGGTTGACATGATGAGGTCTTTTTTCTTGAGGTCAGAATAAGTTGTCCGTAATTCCGCCGTCCTTTCCTGAATCAGTTTTTCCAGATTCTGAATGATATAGGAATTCTCCAGGTTAGCAGAAAAATCATTGATAATAATCTGGAGCTGATTAATATCCTCTTCACGAATAGGCTTTTTTTGAAAGTAATTATCCACAAATAATACGCCGATGGCTTGTTCACCTTTATACACCGGTAAAAAAGCACATTCATCCAGGTCTAATAGACTCTGTAGCTGTTTATCTTTTAGGTGAAAAAACATTTCCCTGTCATGAACATAAAACACAGCCTGTCTATTATATACGTCCCATAGTATGGATCGGTCATCCTTTTCCAATACTATGCCACGGGCGACTTTTGACAATCTCCCCTCTTTAGGTTTCATTTTTCCCCGGTAATTAGCCATAAAATCCATGGCGTCCAGTCTCAGATTGGTATAATTGGATCTGGAGCCGAATGTTTCCAATAACTCAGTCTCATCCAGTTTCCCAATGGCATAGCGTCCCTGTAATACTCCGTCATCTACCAGAAAAATGATGGCGCGGTTATATTCAAACCCAAAATTAGCGGTGATAAAGGTTAAGAATACATTATATAAATCATCCACGTTTGTCACATGATGAAGATTGGCGGTGACCAGGTTCAGAAGTTTAAGGTTGTTCATATTCTGCCCCATAGTCAAGCGCATAGCATCAAAATTCCTTGCAAGGTCTTCAATTTCATCATTGGTGGCTATCTTTTTTTCTACATTGAAATTGCCCTTGATGATAAATCTCGTCCATTCTGTCAGTTCTTCCAGATGAGAACTGATTATACCTCCCATATTCAGGTAAATAATGATCATCAATATGGCGATGCTGGCCAGTAGAATGAGATTGAACATGAAGATTCTACGGACTTCCATACCCAGCATCTCCACTTCGATCATACCCACATAAAAACCCTTCAATTCATTCTGAATCATTATTGGGGTTACAATGGTATTAAATCCCAGCCAGGGCAAAATGTGCTGATATTTCCGGGAGTATTCACCAAGCATTCGGGACGGTACTGTTAAAAATATGCGTCGAGGCTTCTGACTCCAATCCACCTTTTCTTGTTTGTAATGATCCAGAAATTCTGTTTGTAAGAAATCACGTCTCAGTTTATAACCCAGTCTTTTCTGACTCTCTCTCTCAATGTCTAGAACTTCATCTCTGCTTTGTGAAAAGATAAACTCTAGATGGGTATCAGTAATGAAAAAATCACTCAATGTAATCTGAATATTGGCCAGTTTATTCTTTTCAATCCTCACTCGGGCATTAGCCAGAACTTTTTTCATTTCCCGCTGAAAAATACGCTGATTTTTGTAACTATGCAGTTCATTAAAATCAATCCCCGCGCCTTCCAATACCAGGTGAATCTGATTCATATTGTCAATGAGACCCTGTTTTATTATTTGTCTGATTTCATAAATATTATAAAAGATGAATGCCAGATTTGTGATCAATGGTACCAGCAGCATACTTAAAGTGAGTTTAACACGGAAAGGGAGCCTTAATACCAGAATCCAGCGGATCAAAGGCTCTAGAATGGTGTATAATAACAGTAAAATAATCGAACCTGCCAGCAGCAGGTTGACTAACGTCCTGAGGCCTCGGATATTAGGAATAGTGTAAACTGAATTAAACCCGCCAAATGAATCATCCGTGGTCTTTTTTTTGATGTCATGCGTCCAGATGGGTGCAGCCCAGCCTTTGACAAAGATGACATATTTGTAGGCATTTTCTCCCGGCTCAAAATCTTCCATCAGGTATTCCCATTGATGGTCGCCGGTCTTTTTCATCACATATTTATCATTTTCAATGTCCCAGGCTGAAAAAAATCCGGTTACTATCACTTTTTCAATATCCAGTTTAAGAACTTCATCATTATCCAGATTATAATTGATCAGGACGTTTTCTGGTAGAGGAAAGGTCAAAGTGAGCTTCTGAGGCTGATCAAATTGCCGTTCCAGGTTTTCCAAAGGAAACTGTATAAGATAAAGAAGCAAAAGGAGTCCAGTAATCATAAGAATACGGTATAAAATTTTTTTCATCTACCCCTCGGGCATTGGTAACATATTTTAAAGAAGGATTTTACTCTGTCAAGCCCGTTCTCTCACCACCAAAACCGCTGTCAGAACTACAGCAATACTTATCAGAATGATGGCAAGGAAGAATTTCCCCGGTTTAAATCCGACAGTCTTGGATTGATACTCAATAACCTGGAATCCATTCAAAAGCTTTTTCTTAATATTATCTCCCGTTAAAAAATTAAAATCAGATTCTTTTTCAATATTTATAATTTTATATTTAGAACTATCTTTAATTCTATAAAATCCGGGTTGGTTCACTAAAACCCTATGTAAATTTTCATCCAGTAGAGTCCTACCTGGGATATCTCCCTGTTCAATCAACTCATTAAACCAAAAGCGGCTGATTCTGTCATTCAGATAAAAAAGAAGAAAAAGACTGTCCTGCAATAATTCCTGGTTTTCATTCACAGAAAAATGAAAGAAAGAAATATTTTTATTTTCACTTATTATTACTTTATCTCCTATTGATATTTTATCTTCTCCGGGAAGCCTGCTGTAGGAAAGCTGTAAGGCACTCATTGAGATATAATCCATTATTGGATAGTCTTTACTTAATATTTTTCCGGTTGCCATTGTTTTTTCGGGTGTAGTTAATACTCCCCAATTAATTCTTAAACTGTTTTCAAATTGGTCTTTTTTTTCCGGAATTAGAAAAACAATCTGCCGGGTAGTCGTCCCCTGCAAAGTAGACGTAAAACAGATGTCTGCTGCGGCGGGGATAGAAACATACTGAATCCTGGGGAATATTGAGGAAAGATATTTTTTTATCAAAGTGGATTGACCTTCCAGAAACACTGCAGGCACATTTTTCTGCAATAGTCCAAAGTAAAAATGATTGTCTTCAGCCCAATCATCCCCTGAAAGCTCTACTCTTCCCTTATTTAATCCCCTGTTTTCCAGGTACCTGGATAGTCTGATCTGCTGAGTAGCTGCTGAGTCCAGAACTAATTTATCATTAATATAAAGACTCAACCTGTCTCCCTCCTGGATTTCACCACCCAGTCGGATGACTATTTCAGTGGGTACCTGATCCACAGAGACTGTAGGTGTCAGACTAACTTCTTTTACAAAAATATTTCTGGCTGTATTCCTGAGTATTATAACTTCGCTTCCCGGGGGTACTGAAATCCGGTTTTCTTGGGGTCCCAGCTGATATTCCTGGCCATCAGTCAGCAGGATTAGCGGTGTGTTTTTGTGTTTTGATAGGATTGAGCTAAGAAGATTGTTAAGTAAGGGCCCCTGTAGAGTAAACTCTTCCAGTGGACCTTCTCCCTCCCACGATTTTTCTCCAAAATAGATTTTTTTTATATTAAACGTGGACCTGATATCAGAGATTACTTCTTTTAAAGGATATTGATTCATGCTTAAACTGGGATCTATCACCAGTATATAATCCTTATGAGGAAATTCTTCCAGCATGGGGACCATGGCGCCTGTAGTGATAAGTCCTAAAATTAATAGTCTAATCAGCTGGTTAAATACACTTCGCCTATTCTGGTGAGTTCTAAGCAGTATCTCGTTTAAAATCATGTGGGATGGAAATACTTCCCGTGAACGCTGCAGACGCAGTCTTATAGCTAAAAGGAGTGGTATAAGCATGGCCAGATATAACCAGGCAAATTGCGGGTATAAAAAACTCACAGGACAGAACCTTTCCCAATCCTGTTCTGTAAAAGAAAATCTTTTAACTGAACATAATAGGGTTCTTTATGGTCAAACAATGCGTATGACAAACCTGCTTGCCGAAATTGCCGGGCCAATCGGGTGTTTCTGTCTCTGAGACGGGACAGGTATTCTTTTCTGACCGCCGCCGGTATGACCTCCAGACGGGACTGTGTCTCCAGGTCTATCAGTTCCAGATTTCCGGTAAGATTAAATTCTACTTCCTCCCGGCTCAGGATATGAATGACATGAATACCTTCTCTCACCAGATGGTCGATGCCGGATGGCTCTATCCAGAGATCACTGATAAAAATGGAAGTCCACTCTTTTTTACGGCTGAATCGTTCCGGATGCGACAGCCCCTGGTATTTTAAACCAGCCAGTTGTACTTCCAATAGTGAAATATTTTCCGGGTATTCTTTAAAGTGTTCCGTTGATTCTGCCAGGATAACCCGACTATGAAAATTTTTTAATAAGTAACCCAGAAGAGCAGCGATTTTTCGCGATTTGTCCTGTTTATCCTGATAATCCATAGAGCGGGAACAATCCAGAATAATTCGAACTCTGGTACTGAGATCGGAGCCGTATTTTTTGATAAATAATTTTTGGCTTCTTCCATAAACTTTCCAGTCGATATCTTTCAGATTATCCCCAGGGCGATAGGCATTATACTGCTCAAATTCCATATTTCGTCCCAGTACCCTGGACGAAAAATCGCCCTGTTTAAATCCCAGGACAGGCATGGAGAAATCAAATCTTCGGAAATATTCTATGGCTTGCTGTTCTAAAAACACATTGCCTCCGTCTTATCCATATTATAAATGATAGCTGGCGTTTAATAAAGAATATATTGCCCAGTGGTTTGGAAATTAGCCAGTAATAGTGTTATAATAATACCAATAATTATCCAGGGGAAAACATGAAAACTCTACTCCACCTTAGTGTGCTTTTATTTATTTCGTCCGCAATTTTTGCTGCAGAACTGCCCAGTATCGCAGTACTGAGTATTGAACCTAAAAACACAGACAGCGAGATTGCTGATATGATCAGTGAGAAACTCAATCTGGAATTGTATAAATCCGGACATTATAAGGTCGTGGAAAGAGAAAAATTATCACAAATCACCAAAGAACAACAGCTCCAGCTTTCAGGCCTGACCGGAACTGAATATGCATCCCAACTAGGAGAAATGATTTCAGCACAGCAACTTATGCTGGGCAGTATCTATACAATGGAAAATGTGTATCATCTCTATATCCGTGTTCTGGATGTACAGAGTAGTCAATATATTTCTGCCGGTGAAATTGAAAGTTCGACAATCAAAGAGCTTTTCAGTAAGATTCCTGGCCTGGTAGTTGAAATCAGTGGAGGAAAAACTTCCCCAAATACCTCTGGTGAAACTTCTGATTTTAACATCGAAGACAGTATCCAGTTCCTTAAAAAAAACTATTTTCCCAATCTCCAGAATTTCACCAACCGTATTGATATCAAACTGGAAGACAGGATAAAAGCACTAACCCAGTCTATAGATAATCAGACTAAAACCGGCAATATCCAGGGTAATAAAAAAGAAACCAGTATAACTAATAATAAACCTCAAAAAACTGTTTTACCACAAAAAAAACGTGAATTTCCCTTTTTTGACATATTTGTGGATTCCCGCTATTCCTTTGCTGATTTTAATTTTCCAGCCTACAATTTAACCGGAAATTTCTTCTACCTGGGCGGTTCCCTGCTTTATAATATTAATCCTCTTTTTGCCATGGGCCTGGGTGGAGGAGTAGGTCTACTTTTCAATGAATTCAACCCTCAGTATGACCTCAGTATGGGCTATGCCGGGATTCAGATGCGTTTCCGTTTGACCTTATGGAGGATAAGCCTGGGTGCTTCAGTCACGGGCGGCGTAGGCAAAATCTCGGTCATTGATAATGGTATTTTCAGTATTTTAGATCAAATTGTGATTAACCCCACTATTATACTATTGGATAGCGCCGGGCATTTATCTTTTATGGTGGGGCCTCATCTGGACATCACTTTAAGCGTCTCTTACCTCTGGTCATCCCAGTTCAGCAGCGGTGTAAGCCTCAACAGTCTCACTGCTGGTCTTTCTTTGGATTTCCGTATCTAGAGGATTATTGACAAGCAGAGATGAAAAAACTACAATGATAAGTGTAGGTAAAATTTGAACTGGGGCCGGAGTTTTCATGTTTAATAAAAGATTGCTGGAACCGATACTGGAAGAATACCTGAAAAAATTCCCGGAAAATGCTCTGGAAGACGTCCGGATTGAATTAAAGGACGATGGTATTTTTATCCTGATCGGTGGAGCCCTCCCCTCTCTGCGTGTAGCCAATGTTATTATCAATGTTCTGCTCCGTCATGTAATAAAAGGAGAGTCTAACAAATTTGTTATTTATGATGTCTCCCTGGCTATTGAAGAAACCATCATGAATGTTTTCCACCATGACAGCCCCGAAAATCTTGACCAGATAGAAGTCAATCTGCGATTTTCCAGTGATAACATATATTGTGAGATTACGGATCATCTATCCGATAAGGCACCCATTGACTTTCCACAGATTTTTGCCAGTACTCCCGGACATAAATTCAGCGATGAAGGCAGAGATATCCTGCTGATCAAAAAAGCAGTGGATACCCTGGATTATGAATTTGCCAATCAAAAAAACATATTACGATTCACGAAAAGTTACTGATTTCAAGTTTATTGACTTTTTTGAGCGGTTCTTTTAAATTATGGTTCAAGAGGATGATATGAAAACAAATTATTGGCAGACTCAGCAGAATTGGTGGACTTCTTAAGTTTTTATAAATGGATCCTTTTGTGATATAATATCATACCGCAGGATTCTACCTGCGGTTTTTTTATTTTGGAGTTGATAGGATGGATTTTAATACAAAAAGACATTATGGCAGAATAGGAGATTCCTATGCAGGGCAGCTATAAATTATTTCCGGTGTATAAAGAGGTGCCGGCAGACGTTGAAACTCCGGTTTCAGCGTTTCTGGCATTAAAAAGTGAGAATGAGAAGGGTTTTCTGCTGGAAAGTGTAGAGATGGAAGAAAAACTGGGGAGATTTTCATTTCTGGGCTTTCAGCCTGAATTGGAATTTAAAGCCAAGAAAAATAAAGTCAGTATTTCCTTTCGGGGCAGTCTGGAAGAATACCAGTCAGAGAATCCCGTAGTTGAACTGAAAAAAGTCATCAATTCCTTTAAAGAGCAGGCTATAGAAAAACTCCCCCCCTTCAGCGCTGGCCTGATTGGCTACTTCAGTTATGACAGCGTGCGATATTTTGAAAACCTGCCTGACCTCAAACCTGATAAACTGGGCTTACCTGATATCTATTTTGTGCTGCCTAAGATTTTAATCGCTTTCGACCATATCAAACAAAAACTAATTTTCATAGCCTATGCCTATGATGAAAACGAAAAAGCTGAGGCTATGGCTTTAATTGATGAATACGAAAACCGGCTATTTAATGCCAGGCCGGCACCCCGCATTAAAAGCACCCACAATAGTCAGATCCATCTCACTTCCAATTTCAGAAAATCAGACTTTGAAGCTGCTGTGGAAAAAGCCAAGAAGCACATAGTTGCCGGTGATATTTTTCAGGTGGTATTATCTCAGCGTCTGCGTACTGAGACAGAATTACCTCCTTTTGACATCTACCGTAATCTGCGCATGATCAACCCCTCCCCCTATATGTTCTTTATGGATTTTACAGAATTCAAATTGATAGGCTCTTCACCCGAGGTCATGGTACGCAGGACCAAAAAAGGCGGAAAGGATGAAGTCCTGGTGCGTCCTATCGCCGGTACCAGACGCAGAGGCAAAAACAGTCAGGAAGATAAAGCATTGGAAAAAGACCTGCTCAGTGATATCAAAGAACTGGCTGAACATACCATGTTATTGGATCTGGGTAGAAACGACGTAGGTCGTATCGCGAAATTTGGTACCGTTAGGGTCGAGAACCCCTTCCATATAGAACGGTATTCGCATGTTGTTCATATGGTCTCTGATGTACTGGGGACTCCTGAAGAGCGTTTTGACGTACCCGATATCATTGGAGCCACTTTTCCCGCAGGGACAGTCAGCGGTTCACCTAAAGTCCGAGCCATGGAGATCATAGAAGACCTGGAGCCGGAAAAACGCGGTGTTTATGCCGGTGCTATTGGTTACATTGATTTTTCCGGGAATACCGATACCTGTATCGCCCTGCGTACCATTGTCTATAAGGACAAAGTGGCTTATATCCAGGCCGGAGCCGGCATCGTCTATGATAGTGTACCTGAAAAAGAACACCAGGAAACCTTGAATAAAGCAAAAGCCCTGTTCAAGGCTCTGGTATAAAGGAGTGATCCATGATCCTGGTAATAGATAACTACGACAGCTTTATTTATAATATAGTCCAGTATATCGGAGAATTTTATCCTGATGTCAGGGTGTTCAGAAATGACAAATTGACAGTGGAAGAGGCCCTGGCTATGGAGCCGGACGGCATTGTTATCTCACCCGGGCCGGGACGCCCCGAGGACGGCGGCATCTCACTGGACCTGATTCGAAAATGCGGGGATATTCCCCTGTTTGGTGTCTGTCTGGGGCACCAGAGTATTACTCAGGCTTATGGGGGCGACGTAGTATCTGCCACTACTATCATGCATGGCAAAAGCAGCGCCATGACACATAAAGGGAGCGGTATTTTCGCCGGCCTCACCAATCCAATCAAAGGCATCCGCTATCACTCCCTGGTGGCCAAAAGGGAAACTTTTCCCACCAGTCTGGAAGTCACCGCGGAAAGCGATGACGGCGAGATCATGGGGTTAAAGGTAAAAGAAAAAGATATCTATGGTATTCAATTCCACCCGGAAAGCATACTGACAGAAGAAGGAAAAAAAATTATTAAAAATTTCGTAGATATTGTTCTCAAAAAAGAAGACCAGAGGATTGAACTCAGGATAAAGGACATTATCACCCGAGCCAGTGAAAAACAGGACCTCAACCAGACCCAGGCAGAAGAAATGATGCGCTATATCATGAATGGTAAAGCCACTCAGAGTCAAATCGGGGCTTATCTCATGGCTCTGAAGATGAAGGGAGAAAGCGCGGAAGAGATTGCCGGTTCTGCCAAGGCCATGTTTGAGGTAGCCTCACACGTTCATAATGAACTGCCCCTGTTGAGCGACACCTGCGGTACAGGAGGAGATCATTCCGGCACTTTTAATATTTCTACAGCTACTGCTTTTGTAGCAGCGGGTGCCGGTATACCTATAGCCAAGCACGGTAATCGTAGTATCACCTCTAACTCCGGCTCAGCCGACGTTTTAGAAGAACTGGGCATAGATATTCAGCTGACCCAGCAGGACAGTGAAGACCTGTTGCGCAGCACCGGTTTTACCTTTATGTTTGCACCACTTTATCATCCCGCTATGAAAAACGTTATGCCTGTACGCCGACAGTTGGGTGTCCGTACCATTTTTAATATCCTGGGGCCTATAGTAAATCCGGCTGGAGTTAAGCATCATGTTATGGGAGTTTTTAAACCTGAATTGTTGCCCTTGATAGCAGATGTATTCCTGCGTCTGGGTCATGAACACTCCTTGGTAGTACATGGATACAATGGTTTAGACGAAGCATCTATAAACGGCCCTTCACAGGCAAAAGAGATACGAAACAATAAAATTACCGATCTGGTGATTGATCCTGCCTCTCTTGGACTATCTGGTGATATAGAAAATCTTAAAGTGAGCAATGCCCAGGAAAGTGCTGCTATGATCCTGGCTATACTTCAGGGACAGGAAAAAGGAGATCCCCGGAAGGCCGTAGTACTAAATGCTGCCTTGGTGCTCTACGTGACTCAAAATATTTCTCTGGAAGAGGCTGTCCAAAAAGCTGAAGAGTCTATCGACTCCGGCGCTGCTCTGCAAGTACTAAACAATGTCAGAAAATACGCAGGGAGAGCCTGATATGGACCGCCTGCAGGAAATACTGGATCATAAGAAAAAAGAAATTGAACTATTGCATGAAGACTATCAGCCGGATATTGCTGCCATGCAGAAACCCAGGCCTTCCTTTGCACAGGCCCTGGACAATAAACCATATCTTTCTGTTATAGCGGAAATAAAACGCCAGTCCCCCAGTGCCGGGGAATTGAATACCAGAGTTGATCCACTTAAACAGGCGGATATTTACCAGAAAAACGGTGCTGCCGCCATATCTGTACTCACTGACCGCAAGTTTTTCGGTGGTGATATAAGTATTTTGAAAGAAGTAGCTGAAAATACTACTATTCCTGTTTTATGTAAGGAATTCATACTGGATCCATTCCAGATAGACCAGGCCCGCGAAAATGGCGCCAGTGCGGTTTTACTTATTTCTGATATTCTGGACGATACTGAACTTATGAGTTTGTATCATTATGCCAGGGATATGGAAATGGATGTACTATTAGAAGCCCATCACCCTGAAAACATAGAGAGATGTGTGGAACTACGAGCCCCTATCATTGGCATCAATAACCGTAACCTGAGAACTTTTGAAATTGACCTGGACCATAGTATAAGAGTAGCTCCCCTTTTACCTGATTTTGCTATTAAATTATCATTGTCAGCAGTAAATACCGCTGAAGATGCTCAGCGCTTAGTCCTAGCTGGTTATCAGGGAATCCTGGCTGGTTCCAGTCTGATGCGCTCAGAAGATCCCGGTGAATTACTCAGAACCTGGACTAAGATACCTCTTTAGTTTATTAAATACCCTAAATAAAAAAACAGACCGGAGATTTTCCGGTCTGTTTTCATAATTAGTGTGTTTGTATTATTTGGGACCTTTTGGGCCTTTGGGATCCATAGGGCCGTCATGATCCATTTTACCCTGCATCATATCCTTCATCATCTTTACATGATCCACAAACTTCTTCATTTCCGCAGGGTCTTTAGACAAAGTTTTCATCCAGTCCTGAATACCTTTGCGTAGTTCTTTCTGTTCATCCTGGTGCAGTTTATGAATCTTGTCCATGGCTTCCTGTCTAAGATCTGCCATTTTATTTTCAATCGCTGCCAATTCTTCCAAAAGTTTGGAAATCTGAGGACCTACTTTGGCGGGATCTGTATCATACTTGTCAGACAAATCAGATACTTCTTTTCTCAGAGACTGTTTTTTTGCTTTGAGGTCCAGACTGGCTTCTTTACTATCCAGCATTATTCTCTGCATCTGAATGTCATACTTCTCCTTGAGGGTATCCAGGCCGGCCATGCGTATCAGTATACCATATTCACCACCCATCATGTCTTCATGCATACCGCCGGGACCTTGATGCATACCGGGTTTTTCCATACCTTTGCCCTTACCGTCAGGACCATCACCCATGGGTTTAGCGAAGAGACTACCTACACCAATTAAAGCCATTACAGCTACAGCACTTAATACTTTCTTCATGTCATACTCCTGGTTTTATTTTTCCTTAATAGGAACTTGCAATCTGATATACATAATCAACAGCTGTTATATCTGTATCTTCAAAATTATTCAAAATTGTAGAATACTCATCTATCTCCGAATTGGAATTATTAAAATTGTATACATAGGTTCTTTTAGGCTGGGGCAGACCCAGAATAAGTCCTGCGGTTATGAGCAGACTGGCTGCCATCGCAGCACCGGACCAACGAATCAAATTTATAGTCTTTTTTTTATTTGATTCAACCTTTTCCTGAAATCTATCCCATAAATCAACTGGAAGGGGGGCGGTTTTCAATTCCAGGCTGAGCTGATAATATCTTAAGAGCTCCTCATCGTTCTGTATGTGGGACCAGATGTCCTGTCCCTGCAGCAACAACAGCTGTCTTTTATCCAAATTATCTATCTTTTCCATGATATTTTCCTTTGTCATATTAAACCACCTCTATTCCACTCAGTTTTGATTTACCGCGCCGATAATGTGATTTAACTGTTGAAAGTTTCATTTCTAATATTTCAGCGATAGTATCAAACTGTTTATTCTCCATATCTCGTAACAGGATAATATTTCTTTCAATTTCTTTGATATCCATCAAAGCATCTTCCAGATCCTGGTTAGTCTCTGAGAGAAGCATATATCTTTCCGGGTTCATCTCCTGGGCTATTTCATGCTCGTCCAGGTTCAGCCAGAAATTCTGGTGGGTTTTGAGATGTTTTTTTGCACGGTTAATAGCGATTCTCACCAGATATCCTACCGGGTTTTCAAATCCCTGAACTCTGTTCCACCTCTGAAAAACTTCCATAAAAGCCTCCAGTGTGAGGTCTTCTGCTATATCCTTCTTCCTGACATAGGAAAATATCATCCTGAAGATCATGGTCTGGTGTTCTTTAAAATATGCTTCAAATTCCAATGTCAACTTCCTGTCGTTTTCTATTAATATAAGAACAATTTTCCTGTAAAAGATGCAATATAGCAAATTTATTTTTTTCTCTTGCTTTCTGTTTTTTTGCCGATAGATTATTTAGAAAGAGTATAAGGAATTAACATGATAAGGGTGATAGATGGAGACCCACATCGCCTGAATGCTTTACGTCCCAGTAAAGTGGTTCATGTGAAGGTATTAGAACAAAAAGGTAATGATGCTGTCATCGAGCTCAATGGGCTCAAGATGAACGCCAAAATGGACCAGGGACTTCCCCCTAATTTTCTGGCTTTTGTGGAAAATATCGAAGGAAACTTCCAGTTAAAAGTTCTCAGCAATGTGAAAAACAGTGAAAGTTTTCTGCAATTAAACCGGGAACAGCTTCTGGAAAAAATTGAAGCTTTCTTTCTGGAAAACCATCTCCCCTTTTCTTCCAGTCTTTTGAAAATCGCGCTCCGATTTACTGAAGCAGGACTCCGACTGGACCGTAATATGCTTAATCTGGTACACAGATTATTTCTCAAGCATGGTGAAGCCTTTTCGTCTTTTCTCATCAATCTGGCTTCACGTGGGATTGACCTGAATCAGGAAAATATACATTTCTTTTACCAATGGAATAAGGTATTAAGTGTATTGCTTAAAAAAAGCCAGGATCTTACTGAATCTGATAAATCCAGGCAAGAAGATGAAAGTGATACTTTGATCGGCTTCCTGGGACATCTTTTCGGTGTGAAATATGACGCAAGATTGCTGGGACGGGATGAACAGGCCCCGCTGGTACAAATTGTAAAAAAAGAGGAAAACGGAACACAAAGATTTTACATCGATGTTTCTGGCCAGGATCATTTTCTTCTGGTAATAGACTGGAGTAAAGATTCTGTAGATATTTCTGTGCTTTTAGGCAAAAGTCTGTATGACAGTATTCATAACCGGATAGAGGAAAACCAACCCAGACTAACCGGCTCCTTAAGAAAACAGTATCCGGAACGACAAGTCATTGTGGGTTTTCATGTATTGGAAAGAGATATCCATCTATTTGAACTGGATAATACTGCAGCCAAACAAGGACTAGCATCCAATTTAGATATTTTTGTTTAGAAACAGACCAAGGAGGTCAGAATGTCAGGAAAAGCTGTAGCTCTTAAATATGACCAGGAAATCAATTCCGCACCCGCCATTTTAGCCAAAGGTGCAGGAGCCGTGGGAAACTATATCGTGGAACTGGCCAAAAAAAGTCAGGTACCTGTGTACCGTAATGATCAACTGGTAGAGTCATTATTTCACTTACGTGAAAATGAAGAAATTCCCGGTGATTTGTATAATATAGTTGCAGAAATCTTCGCGTTTGTGTATTCTTTAAAGGCCAGTTAATTAACAGGAGTTTTTCATGGCAATGCGCAAAATCCTCGTAGAACAACTACGGCCCGGGATGAAATTTACCAAATCCTTATTTGACGGAAGTTTAAACATTGTTTTACCTGCCGGAAAAATACTGGATCAGTATGCTTTAAAAAATCTCAAAACCAGGAATGTAGAATACGTGGAAACCGCAGGAGATCTGCTGGAAGAAACAGAACCACAAAAAACTGCTCAAACTGCTGAACCTGAAAAGAAAAAAATATTAGTAGACAAAGGTACAGCTCGTCATCTTGAAATATACAAAGAAATTATTTCTACACTCAGTTATTTGTACAATCGTTATAAAATGGGTCACACTTTTGAAACAGATAAACTGCAGCAGACAGCTACCAAGCTGGTAAATGCTATCATGGTGGAAAAAAATCCCAACACCTTCATCAACCTTGTCAATGTTACAGGAAAGGGAGATTACCTCTTTCATCATATACTCAACACGACTATTTTAGCTGTGCTCCTGGGAAAAAAACTAGGTTACTCTATGGTCAAGCTGGTAAACGTGGCCCTAGCTGGAATGACTTTTGAACTGGGTATGATAAAAATTCCGGCATTTATTATTGAAAAAGAGACTAAACTTTCCAGCGAAGAAAGAAATCAGATCAATACCCATCCCATTCTCAGCTATCAGATCATTACACGTGATTTAAATCTCCCGGTGGAGATTGCACGGGTGGGCCTGGAACACCATGAAAGATGGGATGGAACAGGCTATCCCCGCCATATAAAAGGTAATGAAATTTCAGAAGTCAGCAGAATTATCTCTATCATTGATACTTATGAAGCACTCACCAAGAATCGGGTATACCGGGAAAAAAGAGACAGCTATGATGCCATGAAACACATTTTAAGTGAAGGTTCCAAAAAATTTGACCCGGAATTATTAAAAAACTTCCTGAGTATGATGTCAATATACCCGGTAGGCAGTTTTGTAAGACTGAATAATAATGCAATTGCAAAAGTCACAGCCGCGGATCCAGTTTCACCTTTCAGGCCTACTGTTAAAATCATATATGATGAATTTGGCGATAAACTGGAAGACGGTGAACAGATAAAACTATCACGGGAAAAGGAATTGTATGTAGTCAAAGCCTTGAAATCTTCTGTGGTAAACTCCTGATGGCTCTACAGCAAGTAAAAGGTCAATGGGGAGAAAATATAGCTCTGCAGCATCTCACTGCAAAAGGGTACCGGTTTATAGAAGCAAATTATACCACCAGTTTTGGTGAAATTGACCTGATTTTTTTAGACCATGATGTATTGGTATTTGTTGAAGTTAAAACCAGAAAATCTGATGCTCAATTACCCTTATTGGAAACTGTGAATAAGAATAAAATTAATAAAATTTTGAAAAGTGCCGAAAAATATATTGATAGCAGTAAGTTACAGTTCTCAGAGATGAGAGTGGATGTCGTATTGATCAGTGTTGACCAGGGTAAACATGACATCACTCATATAGAGAATTATTGTTAAGGTGGGGTCTATCGTGCCAGACACATTGATGGAAAAGAAACGGAATTTTCATCGGATTATTGTTAAGACTAATTCTTCTTCCCTTTCCAAGGAAAGAATGGAAGTCTTAAGAAGAAAAATCTACGACCCCCAATACATCAATTTTGCCATCGAAAAACTGGCAGACAACATTTCCAAAGCCATGCTGGAAGGCTACCTGGATCAAAAAAATAACTAAAGTACCGGCCATAACAAACTCACCCTTTCTTTCAATGCCCAGCCTTTTTTCCCGTCAATAGTTACTATCAGATAATAATCGCCTTTTTCACCTTCTACTTTGCATTCCATGCCGGGGCTGATGGCAGCCAGTCTTTCTTCATTTGCTTCCGGACGAGTTGAAAGATCCAATTCTGTGATTACCACTGCCCGATGAGTATCAAAAAGATAGCGGTACCGGCTTTCTGTCAATACCATAAACATTAATCCCAGGGCCATCAAGGATAAAGAGATAAATTTGTACTTCCTTTCTTGGAGCTTGACATTAGTCTTACCGGCCAATATCAGAGTCAAAAACAAACTTCCAAGGGTAAGAAATGTTAATCCTAGAAATAACTGTACATTTGAGGGAACAATCAGAAATAAATTATGCAGAAAACGGGAAATGGGCTCCTGATAATAATAGACGGGAGCTATATTGAGTTCCTGCCTGATATTATCTGCAGATTGGCGGATATCCGGATCCAGAGGAGATAAGGACCAGGCTCTAAGTACATACAGCATGGCTGGACCCCATTCCTGTTTTTCATAATAACTTTGAGCTGTGGAATAAAGCTTCTGTAAATCATTATATATGGGATATTTTTCAGCTGCATTTGTAGTCGAAGCGTACGCACCTACATTGAAAAGTAAAAGGAAAATGAGAATTATGAAGTGCCGCATCTTTTAATCCTCCAGCCCCAGTTTTGAATTCAATACTTCTACTTTGTATTCCAAAAGTTTTTTTCTGGCATTGTCAACCGCTTTATTCAGAGCATCTACCGGGTCTTCACACATTTCTCCATGACCGGGAAAAATCCTTTTTATGCGCATGGTATTTAATCTTTCCAAAGAATTGATATAGTCTCCGTAACTGCCTGATTCACTAATTTTTGAAATAGTACCCCGGCTGAAAACAGTATCACCAGTAAACAGATAACCTTTAAAGGGTTCAAAAATACAAATACATCCAGAGGTATGGCCTGGAGTATGAAATATCTTTAATTTGGTATTCCCCAGATCAAACATTACCCTATTTTCCAGCCACAAGTGAAACTTGGCCCTGATAATCTCTTCTCCATGCCGTGCCGCGTGAACCACATATTCATCCTGCAGTTCTATCTTGGTAGCAGCAAATCGGTGAGCCGCAGTGATGGAAGTATCGTGGAAAAACATATTAGATCCCACATGATCAAAATGTTCATGAGTATTTATCACCAGATGAATATCTGTCACTTTAAGCCCCACCATGCTCAGGCCTTCGACTATTCTGGGGAAATTGCCTTTTACACCAGTATCGATCAGCACATTTTTAAAACCACCCTTTACCAGATACACATGGGAACAGTGTTGTTGTCCCCTTATCAGGAACACATTTTCCTCAATTTCTTCCAAGAGCTCATTCTTGCTCATGCAAAGCCCCCGCTATGGTTTTTAACAGCCTTCGTATTTTTCTTTTCATGATTTCACTATCAAATTGCCCGAATCTTTTAAACAATGTCTTTTCTTTTAGAAAATACCTTTCTAAAAAAGGATATTCAGACTTTTCAAGGATATCAAATATTGCCTCATTTAGGCAAAGATTTTTAATAAATTTTTCCAAATTAGAGAATATTTGGTTATTCTCTTTCTCGTATTTATTTTTCCATTCCTGTTTTCCGCTAAACAGATAACTTTTATCTATATCTGGAAATTGTGCCCATTTTTCAGCCAGCTGCTTAATATTTATCTCTTGAAAAAAGTTTATATGAGCACCTTGTGTTGTAGCATTTATAACTTGGGAACTTTTTCCTTTTAAAAGGTTCTTACCTGATTCTTCAAACCACTTCCGATAGTTACTCAAAGAATTATCAGTAAGTACTTCACCCTGGACTCCTTTCACTGTTTTTGTTTTGCGCTGGGAAATTACGTTTAAAAACACACTGTCTATGGTTTTCAGACGATGGGTGCTCCTCTGAATCCGATAGTAATGCGAGGTGGAGGGGCAATGTGAAGTATTCCAGCTATAAGCCAGATCCTGACCAGTGAGGACCAAAGGATCACCTCCCAGCAGGTATCCCAGGTGAAATGCAGAAGTGGCAACTGACCCGCCTGTCTCTACATCACCAATCCTGATGGATAATTTTTCTTCCAGCCAGGATATAAGCGGATGCTTCAATATAGTGGGGTTGCCACTGGCATCCATATCCAGATGCGCCGTGTTTGCTGCTATAGTATGTACTGTCTTAAAATTCAGTAAAGCGGGATTTACCACCAGATCATAGATTAGATTTGTCTGAGCTAAGTATTCCTTATCAATCCCGGAAAAATCACTCAAATTATGAACCTGGGAATCCAGACAATACACAAAATCCGCCTGTATACCCGCTTCAAATAACACCAATAAAGCTGTGTCTACAGCTATAATAAGACACTTTTTTTGAATTGCCGCCAGATAATCAAGAGATTGACGCAAGGAAGGTCCCGCTGACACTATGACTACCGGTATGGAATGAGGAGAACAACGCAGGTCGTTAGCCAGCCACTGTCCACTCAGATGTGTAATGTTTTTTAATATGTTAATAAACCACAATTCTTCAAAATAAAAACGGGTAGTAAAATCTCCCAGTTTTACCTGCATCAACCTCTGCAGTCTGGTTTCATAGATACCGTATTTTTCTTGATCATAACCACCGCGTAGCACAATAGTCTTGATGTGCTTAAATTCTTCTATTTTTATTTCGGTAAATATCGCGTCCAGTTGTTCCGGTGGGTCGGTTGGACTTAGCCAGTAAGATTTTTTACCTAACTTATAAATCTTTTGAAAATACAGCCAGGATTGAGGATCTAATTCCAGAATGACGAAATGAGAAAATCCCTTTTGTTCCAGAAGATGAAGGTGATACCCTAACCCGACACCAAAACAAATCACCAGAGTCTGATCGGGATCCAGACCTGATAATGGTTCCACCAGTCGTTCAGCTTCCTTCCAGGGAGCGAAACGGCTATGTATCCACTGACCTGCTAAATATAAAGAAGGATACTTTTCACGGCTGGGCCTGATCTCCCCTTCTTTATCAATTAAACCTGTCAATACTTCAAAATCAATCATTTCTTCAACCTATATATATATCAAAAGAGAGATGTGAACACCCAGCCAGGCACAAATAAATCCCAGCACCACACCGATCAATACATCCGAAGGATAATGCAGCCCCAGATAAATTCGGGAAATCCCGATAAGAGAAGATAACACTACCATGGGGATAAATAAAGGCGGATAAAAATATTGTAGCACAAACGTAATGGAAAAAGCTGCTAAAGTATGCCCACTGGGAAAAGAAAACCGGTCCGGAGGCAGCATCAGATTGGTCAGGTCTTTATGTTTAATGTATGGTCTTTTACGTGAAAAAATCCGTTTTAATATGGACTGGAACCCGATTTGAATCAATAGAGACAGTGTCATCGCGATCCCGGTATCCAGATTAATAATCAGGGCAATAAGGCAGAGCAGCACCCACAGCCATCCATCACCCAGATGGGTAATAAATTTCATCACCTGTGTTAGCCTCTTACTACGGCCTTTTTGAAAAAAGCGCATAATGTGTGAATCCGGACTGCCCCAGCTGCGGCGTTTAGGAGTTTCTTTATCCATTGTCATGGTCCCCTATTCCCTGTGAGAAAAGGTCCAGTTTATAAATCAAATGACCCAGATCCCTGGTAAGATGACTGAGTTCATCCACCAAGTTATTTTTTGTTGATTTTTCCATCTGGAAGACTCTGGCAATTCTGGAATCAAAATGGGGCGGCAAATACCGGCAATTCTGCAGAGCATAATCCAGCATACGTTTTTCACCAGGGTGGAATAATCCATTGAGTGCAAATAATACATCAAAATATCCGGCAAAAAATGCGGTCATGCGGTGATTGATGGATAATGCGTCCTTTCTTTTTTGGGCTAGTTCAATCTGATGGACCAGCGAAAATGGAAAATCCAGCAAAACAGGATAATTCTTGGAGATTATGGCTTTTTGCAATGCCACCGGGTAGCCCTGTTCCAGTTTTTCCTGAAGGGGTGGAAAGGTGCGGTGTCGGTCAAATAAAACCTGGGAAGACTGGACATTGTAACAGATACAGGTTGTATAGCCCATTGAAGACTGATGCCTGTCTATGACCCTGGAGATCTCATCCTGAATCCAGTGGATAGATCGGTACATGATGTCCACCTGTATACCGCTGGCAGTATGGGTCCAGCAATCACCTTCCTCCCAGAAATGGTGGCCAATGATGGGATGGGATCCCAGAGATAAAGCAATTTCTTGTCTGTTTTGCAAATTTACCGGTTCAGAATAATATATATATAGGTCAATATCAGAATAAAGATCCTGAGTACCTGAAGTCAGAGAACCGCCCAGACAAACTGCTTTGACAGGAGAGAGAGAGGCAAACTCCTGGGAAATTTCCCAGGCTGCTTCCTGAGCAGTCATGAGCGGCATTTTTTATTCCCTGATCAGTGAAGAATAGTTCTTCATGGTCATTTTTTCACTCACCGGGATAATTGTCCATCTTTCTTTATTGAGATATTGTAGTTTTATTCTGATAATCCGTCGTAAAGCCTGATCGACTGTGGCCTTGCTGAGAGTCCCGTTATCATAGGCTGCCAGCAGATAATTATGCAGAGCACGGGCCTGGGTCAGCCACTGAGTCTGATCTTTGGTAATAGAGAGTACAATGTCACAACCCGCTTCCAGGGCTTTTACTGAAGCAATTTTATATTCATATAAAGCAGTAATACTCTGCATCTGAATATCATCGGTGATCAGGATATTCGTAAATGACTTTTCCCTCAATGTCTGCATGATACGCCGTGATAAAGTAGCGGGCAGGCTGTCCTCCCGGCTGAAAATAACATGACTGCTCATAATCACCGGAGAGTCCAGAACCTTATAAAAAGGGGCAGCCAGAGTACTAACCTGGTTCTGATTGTCCCGGCAGATTTCAAAATGAGGATCCTGTGAAACTGTACCATAACCGGGAAAATGCTTAGGCACAGCTATCAAAGAATATTGCCGAAAAACATCAACATACATTTTGCCTAACTGGGCATTGATATCACCATCCTGGCTAAAACTGCGCTGTGCGATAATGGAATCCTGATTTAATACAATATCCATGACTGGTGAAAAGTTCATATTAATGTTCAGGTCTTTTAATTTTTCACTATAATACAAGGCTTGTTCTTTTATACCTTCACTACCCTTTTCATTGTATACCTGTGAAGGGTATGGGTATTCCCGGATAATTTTGGTAATACGGGCTACATCCCCGCCTTCCTGGTCCACGGACAGAAATAAAGGGATGCGGCTGCTTTCATTTAGAAGCTTTTGATTGAAGGCTTGCAGGGTATCAAAACTCTTTCCCTGTACATTGTCCCCCATCAGCATTATCCCGCCGATGCCTAATTCATCGATAAGTATGGAAATCTGCTCCAGGTTATTACCAAAATAATTTACCATCATTAACTGACCGATTTTCTCGGCAGGACTCATTTGTGAAATGATAGTTTCTATCAGGTCATTTTGACTGACATTAGTAGCGGGAAGCTGCAGGGATTGTGCCGGCATCTTTTTAGGCTCTTTGTAGCGGATGTTGCTGAACTGTCTGGCCAGGCTGGTGACCAATAAACTGAGAATTAATAAACCAGCAGCTAACAGCACATAAACTTTATTTTGTCTTCGGTGTCTCAATACAGCCTCCTCTGCGTGACATAATTATAAGCTGTTTCATTACTTTCTTCAAGCAAGAGCCCCGGATTTTGTTTCATTTCATTTTCTAACCTCAAACTTGCTAAACCACTGAGATACCATTAAAATATTTCTCTATATATCAGGAGTTTCACGTGTTTATCAAAGTCTTAAAAAACGCTTTTATCCGGTGGTGGGACAAGATGGGGTATACATTCCTGTCATCCCTCCTGGGAGCTTTAAATCCGTTCTACCTTTATATCATCTATGCAGTCATTACCTGGTTGGGAGCTACAGATAAAGGACCACTTTTGAAATACGCTGAACAGTTTATCCTTTTCTTACCTGCTATAATCCTTACTGCACCTGTTTTCCCTACGACTTTTGCAGCTATCTCTGTACAGAAAAAAGTAATTGAGAATGAAAGTATCTACTTTAAAAAATATTTCCCTGATTTTTTTAAATCTCTGGGAGAAACAATAAAACCTTCCCTGTTACTGACTCTAATGTATTTTGTCTCGGGTTTTTTAGTGGCCTATGCCGGTATTTTCTACTATAAAATGCTGCCTGTACCCGGCCTGAAAATAGCGGTACTGGTTATCCTTTTCTGGATTTTCTTGTTCCTGCTGCTATCCCAGTATGTATTGATACCTCTTATAATCTTTAACCCTGAATTAAAATTAAGGCAGGCTATTAAACTATCCTTTCAGATGGTTATCGCTGAAGGGTTTCAGATTGCCCTGATAGGCCTAATCGACCTGATATTTAATGCCTTTCTCATTTTATCACGGGCTCTGGGTGTGTTTTTCTACTATGGATTGTCGGCTCATCTGAGGGTATATCTTCACAAAGCGATTGTAGCCAAGTACGCCCCTGCTCCACAGGAGACCGAATCTGAGCATTATGATAAAATCGATGCTACTCAAAGCTGGGCTGAAGTCATGAACCGGTTTAAAAATAAAGATAATTCCTGATCAGGATTCATCGTGCTTTTGAAAACGGGCCAGAAAACCCGGTCTTTTCTGAAAAGGGTTTTTCCCGTTTTTCATGCGAAACTGCATCTGAGCGTCATTAGTACTATTCTGCAAAAGGGTATTCCAGTCATCTTCTCTGAATAACGTATATTCCTGATCCAGTTTTATCGGCGGCATTGCAGGATGTGCCAGATATTTTACCATTTTCTCCTCAGGAATATTAAAAGCTATCCGGTAAATCCGGTCTGCCGGAACGTCCCAGTCCACTAAGAAAGGCAAAGTATGCCTGCGGCTGATAAATGTATAATAAAAGCTGAATCCATGGTGTACTATTACCATTTCAGGATGGACCCTGGCAAAGATTTTTTCTGTTTTCTCTATCACAGGCTGGTACTGAGCATAGGGCAGCATCTTTTCTGGCAAAAAGGTCAGATAACTGAAAGGAATAAGCAGCAAACTATAAAATCCCGTTGCGACCATACCGGCAATTTCAGGGATTTTCAAATCTTCTACTAGATTCACTAAAATATGAAAGATTAAAATAGGAACAAAAGGGATAATAGCAATAAATACCCTGAAGCCGAAATCCAGATCATTCATCTTGTAAAAGGGAAAAACTGCCAGAATCAATAGCACCAGCATATACCATAAAAACCGGTCTGACCATCTTATTTTTTTGAGTACAGCTCCGGCTATAATAAGTAAAATGGTCAGATAAGGCCAGATCATTTCGACCATCCAACCCGCATTGACGGAAAGATTGTGTGAAAGTACCGCCGGGTGAAAGGAGAGCAGAGGCTGGAAAACCCCGCTTAATCTTTCCAAATCAAGCACTGATAATATTCCCGGCAATAACAATGTGCCTGCCACCAGGGCAATTACCCCTATTCCGGCTCCCAGGGCCAGCCAAATCCAGGGTAAAGCAAAGGCCATACCTATCAGAGCCATCACTCCCGACAAGCGGTGACTGAACAAAGTCAATAACACTGCACCCAGCATTATTCCTCTGCGCAGGATTTGCCTGAGAAGGGGTTCTTTTGATTCTCTGTGTTTTTTATCCTGATTGATATTCCACAGCATCAGCCAGATAAAAAGCATAAAACTGGTCATACCCAGCATCTGCTTCAGAAACTGAGCTGCAATATAACTGAGTCCGGGTGAGACAGTCAATACCGCGGTCAGCATCAAGGCCCACTCCTCTTTTTTATTCCCTTTATCTGAAAAGAGCTGTCGGGCTGCCAGGTAGGCAAACAGACTGTATAATAGACATAAGACAGAAGAAAGAAATTTAGGAGCTATTTCCCAATCTCCGGTAATAAGATAGGACACCACCATGAGCGGCGGGGTCAGAGAGGAGTCCGGGGCATGTGTCTTGCCTTCTTCCAGAAGTGACCTGGCCTGAATAATGTGAAAATAGACATCCCGGCCAACTGCATAAGGGGTTCTGGAAAAGGAGATGAATCTCATAAAAAAACTGAGCAGCAAAATTAACAGCAGTATAAATGCAGATATCAGATGTTTATTCTTCCCAGTCATACATCAGCTCGGCTTTATTTTTAAATAGTAGTTGTTCCGCGATGATATCTTCTTCATGATGAGTGATCTGCCAGATTTCATTTTCTCTATACTGCTTGCCTTTTTCATCATATACGCGGTGCGCTCTTTCCTCCAACTGGTAGCTTAGCTGGGGTACTTCGCGCGTGCGTATTTCCACTATCAGATGCTTTTCTTCAACCCTGGCTCTGATCTGAACCGGATAGTCCAGGGTATTCTGCAGCACCAGATCTTTGAAGTTAAAGAGCACGGTAGCTCCGCTGCCGAAAGGGACGTCACGGTTGTCATCTCTGAAAAGATCCAGTCCATGCCGATGACGTTCTATAATACGCAGGCCGGCGTTAATAGCACAGAAACACAGCGCATTAGTGAGCTGACACAGGCCGCCGGCTATACTTTTGATAAGCCGACCGCCCTGTAATTCAAAACCGGGAGTATAGCCTTTAGCAGCTGTGGGCCGCCCCACTAATCGCCAGAATGAAAAAAATTGACCAGGCTGGATCACAATACCATTGACTACAGCGCAGGCAATCCTGAGGGTCACAATTTTATTTTTCTGAAGCTGGACATAATCTTCGGGTACTTTTTTCAACAGCACTGAATGTCTTTCTGAAACGGTATGAGGGAAAACATCGTGTACAGGAGTCCTATGGACAAATGGCCTGAAATCAGTAAGGTTTCTGGCATGCCTCAGAATCCGACGTAACGCCACTCTTACCGGTAAGGGAATCAGTCTTTGCAGCAACAGTCACTCCTTGTGAGTAAAAAAATAGGACGAATCAGTTCTACCTGGGAATAAAATCCTCATTGCAGGTCTGTCCCGAAATTCTGATCTGATCTCCCTTGCCTTTTTCAAAGGTCAGATTGTCAGAGAAAATCCGGGTATCTTCACTGGAAGAGGAATAACTGTCATCCGAATAAGGATTATAGGATCTGGCCTGAGTCACTGTGACAGTATGATCACGACCGAATATCTTGGCTACAGTTTTGTCACCCACTGAGACCAGTACCCAGTTGCCGTCCATTACCTGGGTATTATCCAGTGTGGTCTCAGAGTCTTCCTCATAACTGGTTGAGGTAGTCAATTTCCACAATACGAAACTGCCGTTGCGTCTTAGTTTTAAAAAATAGGACTCCGATTCGTTGGATGCTGTAAAGAGTTTTCCTAAAAGAGATGACATAAAATTCCCGGCAAGCTTGCTCTGCAGTTCTTTGGCAATCCTCTGGTCAAAATCTGTCTGGATATCCAGGATTGAACCTTTATTTCCCAGTTTAATCTCAGAAATCAGGGTATCCTGGTATTTGCTTCCCGGATAAACACTCTTGATAGTCAGTGAAACCGTGGCTGCACTGACGCTCTTGCCCAAACCTATGGTTTGGATGCCTTTTTCATCCTTCAGAGTAAATTCACCCAGAGACTGACCATCCAGTGAAACTTCTACTGACTTTATTCTGGAATTCTTTTCGAAATGATCATCAGAGCGCTGATACCCGTTTGCAATATACAGGGTGTCAATTGACTGGGGTGACTGGAGTTTTATAGTGAGACTTTCACCTTCACCCTGACCGGACGCGCCCTCGGCCCAGCCGAAATCCAGACGTCCGTCCACTACCAGATCGGGCGCATAGGACTGCTCCGGTGTCAAACTGGAACTGGCAGTAATCGTCCCTGATACCTGATGTGGGTAAACAACAGCATTAGCTGCACTATCTTTATTAAGAATGACTTCGGAAATACCTTTGGCTGTATCTGATTTTAACTTGATATAAATAGTATAGACATCACTGAAATTCACATTGACAGGGTTGGATGGAGTGATAGTACCAAAGCTGACCCCATTGAAAAAAACTTCAAAATCTCCCTGATTTCCGGGAGCTACAAGATCCAAAGTCTCTATTTTCATACCTTTGAGAAAACGGATAGTCAAACCTTCATCTATGGAAGTTCCGTCTGGAGTCCAGGTGCTGCCTGGATTTCCATCCACAGCCTGCATCACTGAACTGCCTGCTTTGGTGCTGGAAGCAGATACTGAAAAAACGTTTCCTTTGCCTGTGGGTGCAGAGGTACCCCCACCTGTGCAACCGGTGATAACAACAGATAATACCATTAAAGACAATAATTTCCTCATTTTTTCCTCCAGCCTCGTAATTAAACACATTTTAGTTTTTATTATATATTTAATCAATTAATCTAGGATTCGTGTTTATAGATATCCAGGGTTTGGAATTCCTTGCCGTCAGCCCGGAAGAATTTGATGAAGAATTCATAATACTCCAGTCTCAAAGCCTGTATACCTACCACCATCCCTTCAAAACCTATCACAAACAGATTGCCCACCACCAGGGCGAACCCTTTCATAAAAGGTGATTTAGCCATGTCAGCCAGGATAAACACCACACTCATGAGAGCTCCGTGGTTCAGGGCAAAGGCCCCCACCCTCACAAACGAAATGGTGTTGGATAAAAAGGATAACACCGACTCCAGTATTTCAAAGAATCCCATCCCCAATCCGGGGCGCTCCCCATGCTTAAAAATCCAGTATTCCAGACGTTTTTCCATACCCACTATCAGTATAGCTGTAATGGGCAGGCCTATAAGCCATTGAGGATAGTTTATCTGCCCCATGGACATCAGAGCCAGAGCCAGGACACTCCAGTAAAATACCAGGCCGGCTATTCCTGTGCCGCCAAAAAACATCTTTCCAAAATCTTTGAGACGAAAGGTGTTAACAATATTCAGGAGTATTCCGCCTGATATCATGAGTACTCCGAAACCCACCGCACCCAATAGGATGGTATTGATGTTTTCCAGAGGGTTAAAGAATGTCCGGGTGAAAATATCTTTCATGATATGTTCATTACCGAATACAGAGCCGTAAATTGCCCCGAATACCACCGAAGATACCCCTACCCAGAACATGATAGCTGCCAGAGCTTTTATTTTACTAAAACGCTTGAACAGCAGCAGCAAGCCGCCCAGGGCTGCCAGGATAAGTCCATGACCGATATCCCCGAACATAGCCCCAAACATCACGACATAAGAGATCGCCGCCACCGGAGTAGGATCAAGCTCCTGATAATTGGGGGTGCCGAACATAGTGACCAGGCTTTCAAAGGGGCGCAGGATACCGGGGTTTTTTAATCTGGTGGGCGGAGTCACATCATCCCGCATCATCACCATAGCCGCGTCCTCATCCAGGAACACACATTTCTGATCACAGATCGCTTCGATTTTTTTTATGAGCTGAGGCTCCTGTTCCTGTGTGACCCATCCGGAAAAAAGAAAAGCAGAACGGGTACTGGCCATTTCTGACTGCAGGCGGGCCCGCGATATATGATAATCAATACTTAAGCGTACCTGATTCAGTTTTTCCAGATATTTGGAAAACAGTTTCCTGAATTTATTTTCCAGCCACAATTCCTCATCATGAGTCATAGACAGCTCAAAACCATAGCGTACAATATTGGCTTTAATATCCCCTTTCATATCCAGGGGCATACCGTAATCTTTATAGTATAAAGAATGTAGAATCTTTTCTACTTTTTCTTTATTATTCATAGGAGCTGTAAAGAATACCATACTGTTGTTGCCGATGGTACCGGCGTTCATAACCACAGAAGGTATGCCTGAGAATGAATTCATAAAGGCCTGGTAATTGATGGTAGGGACGGAGCCATATCCCATGTAGAAGTGTTTTACATTCCTGGCTTCTGCCACATCCAGGTCCAGCCTGGAAAAGAAACTGATGCTTTCCAGTTTGATCTGCAGGTCGTGTTGTCTGGTCTTGAGGTCTTCCATATCACGATTCCAGGCGTTCATCTCAGACTCAAATTCACTTAATGTGTCCTGAATGGTTCTTTCACTTAAGGGTGTTTCCAGAATGGTTCCGTTTTTCTGCTCTTTACCCTGATATAAAAAAGTCATACCGGCCTGTATACGTCTTTTATATTCCAGAAAACGGTTGAATAGTTCATCTGAATGGTTTTTTTGCAGAGAATAGCCGTTCAGTCTGGCCTGTGACAACTCCAGGACTTCAAAGTCACCGAATTCCAGTATTTCACGGGTGACATCATCGACATATTTCTTGAGGATCACTACATCCAGTTTGCGCATCTTATGTGGAAAAAACATTTCTGCCCCTTGTCATTTATCCCTTAGACCAGCATTTCTCCCAGGGTATTGGCATTGATACCGGCTCGTTTGCCTTCCAGCAGCATAATCAGCCATCGCACATTCTGACTCTTTAACAGAACAAATGCCAGCATGATCCCAAAAGAAAAGGGACTGCCACGCATATAGCGGCGCGCCCTGCTCTGGATGGCAGCATTCAGCCCCTTCTGCAAATCCTGTAGGGTCGCCGGCTTTTCTTTCAAAATTTTCCATTGAACCAGAAGTTCTGTAAACTGTTCCGGATTTTCAGCATCCAATAGACGCAGATACCGGTTTTGAGAAATGATTTTAGTGATATTAGGAATATAGGACAAACATTCCTCCAGGCTGTATGCGTAGGTAAAGCGGAGTCTATACAGCCACATCAGACGGTTCATCTCCAGTGAAAAAAACATCAGCTCCTGCACCGCTTTTAGGCTGGCTTTATCCATACCTTTGATCACTTTTTTTAAGCGGTACACAAAAAAATTATCCAGCATCATTTCCCAGAAAAAGGTATTGACTTCTTCCTTTACCCGGGGAAATGTTTCTCTGGCTAATTCATAATATTCACTGGGTCGCAGGAATTCCATAAAATCATCCAGGCTGGTAAAATTCCTGACTGTCTCCAGGGTCATCTCCACTCTGCTGTTGCGTCCCGTCTGATATAAAAAATTAACGGGACGGTTGGACAAAAGGCTGCGGACTATTAATTTAAGATTCTCTATTTCGTAGGAACGTAGCCATTCGTACAGAAAATCCCGGGATGTGCCGCTGACAAACCTTTTACCGGAAAGGACATATTCCACTAACACCTGTTTGAGCTGACTTTCGACATCCAGGGCTTCATCACTTTCTATGTGTGTCTTGCTTTCGTTTTGTCTGATAAAATCCAAAATATCATTATAACCCGCGTTAAGGAGCTCTTCCTTCTTTTCCTCTTTCATTAAAAATGACATCCAAAAGTGCACTTTAGCGTTGATTGCGGAATATCCCAGTGCCGTCATCCCTTCTCTCTACTCTTCTTAATAAAATCCTGTACAATATAAGTGGTCATTTCTTCCTGATGCAGTTTGATATACTTATGTATCTTTTCCATGTCAGTGTTGAGTTTCTGCTGCAATTCTTTTTCATATTTTGCGGCTTCCTGTTTAATATTTTCAAACAGGGTATTTTTCTCTTCCTGAAATTGCTGCTCGTATTGCTCATCCAGTTGTTCCAGTTTATTTGCGGCATTTGCAATAATTTTTTCCGCCTCTTTTTGGGCATCCATCTGATCACGCTGCAGTCTCTGTTCAGTCTGGATAATAGAGTCCAGAATATTCTTCATCTTTCTTCTCCGGCAATCAGAAAATCAAACCCGGTCTTTACCAGCAGCTTTTTTTCAATAGCCCCGTATTTATCTTTTATCACATCGCCTTCAGCTTTGGGCGCTACACAGACCAGATCATGGGGTTGGCAATCTTTTCTGATGTATTCATATATCTCTCCAAAGGGATCTCCCTCCAGTAATACTTTGCTGACCAGTACTCCATGCTGTTCCCCTACTTTCAGAGCATAGTCCAGGTATTTTTCAGCGTCTTTTTTCATGCTGTCGGCAAACATGGATGATTCTTCTTCAATGAAAATTTTAAATCTCTGGAGCTTGGCAATGGATTCCTGATCCAGTACGTTTATAGCCACTACTTCCAGGCCAAAGGCATGCGCGAATTCTACGGCGCGCTTAATAGCTCTTTTGGTCTCAGCAGGACTGGTGATAGGTACATAGATTTTATTCATTTTTCCCCCTTGCTGGCTGTCTCCAGCTGGGCATTTTTGACCCTTTTCATCTGAAAAAAGGTCTCCCTCTCTCTCTCCTCCAAAGTATCCTGTATAAATTTTACTATTTCTTTGAATTCAGGAATAAAGACATTTTCCAAGGCATTTACCCGGCGCTGAGTCTTCTTGATCTCAAAGGACAATCTCCAGGCTGAGACCTCGGTCTGCGCCACCAATACCAGAGTATCCATAAGCACAGACACATTTTCCAGCAGCCCGTCATAAGTAAAAGTCGTGGCAGAAAGACTGACCTGGGGGCCTTTGGTATGAAAATCCTCACTGTAACTGATAGCCGGTATGGTCACACCCATGATGCTTTTTTCCCTGACCACAATCCGGCGACGCGCGGGAATGCCCTGCAGCAGCCTGTCCAGGTCAAATTCACCGATCTCTATTTCCAGTATCCTGAGCATACTATAGGATTCGGTTAAAAGTTTATTTAATTTTTCACGGTGTTCCCGTATTTTGGAAATGATATCCATGAGATGCATGACCAGGACTTCACGTTTCTGCTCCAGCAGGTTATGCCCGTTTTCAGAAAAAGACAGCTGGTCCTTGAATTCCAGGAGGTTGGTCTTGGTTGGCGCGATCTCAGACAGATTCATCTACTCTTCCTCCTCCGCTCCTACGTAATGCTTTTTAATCTCTTCTTCCTTCAATCCGGACAGCTCCGACTTGGGCAGAATGGACAGGATCTCCCAGGCCAGATCCAGACTGGCTTCCAGGCTTCGGTCATCATGAAAGTCCTGGCTCACAAAGCGGGTCTCAAACTCATTTCCGAATTTAAGGTAGAGTTTATCCACCTGGCCCAGCTCCTCTTCCCCCACGATGGAAGCAATAGAGCGAACTTCCTTGACCTTGGAATAGCTGGCGTAGAGCTGCATGAAAAGATGGGGGTGGTCATCCCGGGTGTAGCCCTTGCCGATAGAGTCTTTCATCAGACGGGACAGGCTGGGCAGGATATCGATGGCAGGGTACAGACCCCGTCCCAGCAGTTCACGGGACAGCACGATCTGTCCCTCGGTAATATAGCCGGTAAGGTCAGGTACCGGGTGGGTAATGTCATCATTAGGCATGGTCAGGATGGGCACCTGGGTAATGGACCCGGGACGCCCCTTGACCCGCCCTGCCCGTTCATAGAGTGTAGACAGGTCGCTATACATATATCCGGGGAAGCCCTTACGCGCGGGTACTTCACCCCGGGCGGTGGCGACCTCCCGCAAGGCCTCACAATAGGATGTCATATCGGTCAGGATCACCAGTACGTGCAGCCCTTTGTCAAAGGCCAGATATTCCGCCGTAGTCAGTGCCACACGGGGGGTGATGATACGCTCAATACTGGGGTCATCCGCCAGATTGAGAAACATCACCACATTCTTAAGAGCGCCGGTCTCTTCAAAATTTTGTATAAAAAAATGAGCATCGTCATGCTTTATACCCATGGCAGCAAATACCACCGCAAAGTTGCTTTCTTTTTCTCCTGGCAGCTTGGCCTGAGCAGCGATCTGGGCGGCCAGACGGTTGTGAGGCAGACCCGCGGCGCTGAAGATAGGCAGCTTTTGTCCCCGCACCAGGGTATTCATGATATCGATGGCAGATACGCCGGTCTCAATATATTCCCGGGGGTATTCCCTGACCATGGGGTTGAGCGGCTCGCCGTTGATGTTGCGGTATTCCTCTACCACCAGGTCGGACAGCCCATCCAGGGGTTTGCCCGTACCGGAAAAGACCCGGCCCAGCATATGAGAGGACAGCCCTATCTCAAAAGGCTTACCGGTAAAGCGCAGGCTGGTCTTCTCGGGATTGATACCGGCGGTACCTTCAAACACCTGCAGTACCACCTGCTCACCCCGGACTTCCAGTACTTTAGCCATACGCTGGGTGCCGTCCTGGAGCTTGAGCTCCACCAGTTCATCGTAGCCCACGTCCTTGACGCCGTCCACTATGGCCAGAGGGCCGTTGATGCCGGAGATACCCAGCAGTTGTTTTTCATAACGCTGTGTCATAAATTACTTCCCATTAGGAATCCAGTCCTTCGTATATAACATCCAGGTCTTCTAAGTAGTGGTCACGAATATTCTCATAAATCAGTTTGGCCTGGGGCGGCTTGAGCTTGGTCTGCATCAGTTCATAATCCCCCAGTATGCGCCGGTATATCTCGGATTTGGGCAGCAATTTGTGCTGCAGAGCCTCGATCACGCACTCCCGGGCGCTGCGGGTGGGCACACCCTGCCGGGCCAGCTCACTGCGCAGGATGGACACGATGATATCAAAGCTGATCTCAAACTGCTTGCGCACCCATTCTTCACCTTTGGGATCTTTGACGTCCTCTACCAGCTCACCCAGACGGTACAGTGCCGTCTTGAGCTCCCGCATCCCTACCTTTTTATCAATAATGGACATAGGCTACCTTCCCATCCATTTTTAATGTACTCATTCTCCTACTCCGCATATACCTCACCCACGCTCTTGAATTCGTCCAGCATGAATTTTTCTATCTTGTCCAGTTCTTCCAGTTTGTCGTTGGGGACGGTCATCTTGGCCCGTATAATACGGGCGATGGACTCCATCTCCTTGATCTCGAAGATGGGCGCCCCCATGCGGATGACTTCGGCGGCCTTTTCGTGGAATTTCAGCATCAGCTTGAGCATCCGGATCTGCTTATCAGGCGAAGTGTACATGTCGATATCATCGTAGGCGCTCTGCTGCAGAAAACCCTGTTTGATAATGTGGGCAATCTCCAGAGTGAGGCGCTCGCTGTCGGGCAGGGCATCAGGGCCTACCAGCTTGACGATCTTCTGGAGCTTGTCTTCCTTTTGCAGGATGGCAAAGGTCCGGTTGCGTATGTCACTGTACTCCTTGGTGACATTCTGAATCCACCAATCCTGGCACTCATCAGCGTATTCGCTGTAGGAACGCATCCAGTTGATGGAGGGATAGTGCCGGGCGCTGGCCAGGGTCTTGTCCAGCTCCCAGAAACAGCGCACGAAACGCTTGGTATTCTGGGTGACCGGCTCGGAAAAGTCCCCTCCCGGAGGAGATACGGCGGCGATCACGGTAATGGAGCCCTTGCCGCCATTCTGCGTCTCCACATAGCCCGCACGTTCGTAAAAGGCGGCCAGGCGGCTGCCCAGGTAGGCCGGGAAGCCCTCTTCAGCAGGCATTTCCTCCATACGGCCGGAGAGCTCACGCAGGGCCTCCGCCCAACGGCTGGAAGAGTCAGCCATAAGGGCCACATCGTAGCCCATGTCACGGTAGTATTCCGCCAGAGTGATTCCGGTATAGATAGAGGCTTCACGAGCCGTGACCGGCATGTTGGAGGTATTGGCGATAAGTACGGTGCGTTCTATCAGGGACTTGCCGCTGCGGGGGTCGATCAGTTTGGGGAATTCTTCCAGCACTTCGGTGATCTCATTGCCCCGTTCGCCGCAGCCTATGTAGACGATAACCTGGGCGTCGGCCCATTTAGCCAGCTGGTGCTGGGTAATGGTCTTGCCGGTGCCGAAGCCTCCCGGTATGGCAGCAGTCCCCCCCTTAGCCATGGGAAAGAAGGTATCCACAATACGCTGCCCGGTGAGCAGGGGTATAGTGGGGTTAAAACGCTCTTTGTAGGGACGGGGAAATTTTACGGGCCAGCGGTGGTAGAGACGGATCTCTTCATCCTTATGCCAGGGAGTATGTACTACAGCGATTACTTCATCCAGGGTATAACTGCCCGGTTTAGCGATGCTCACCACTTTACCGGAGATACGGGGGGAGAGCATGATACGGTGTTTGATCAGTGAAGTCTCGGGGACTTCTCCTATAATGGCTCCGGCAGGCAATTCATCTCCGGTCTTGACAGTGGGGGTAAAGTCCCACTTTTTATCCCTGTCCAGGGAGGGAATATTAATACCCCGGCCGATATAGATACCGGTGGTCTGGGCGATCTGCTCCAGGGGACGCTGGATACCGTCTACCACATTGCCGATGATGCCGGGTCCCAGCTCCAGTCCCAGGGGAAGCCCTGTACCATAGATGGCCTCTCCGGGTCTAACCGATGAGGTATCTTCATAGACCTGGATGGTGGCAATATCTTCTTTTATGCCCAGCACTTCTCCTACCAGGTGCAGATCTGAGACCTGGACCAGCTCCATCATCTGCAGCATATCGCTGAGCTTAGCTTCTATAAGGGGGCCATTGACCCGGGTGATTTTTCCAATGACTTTATTATCCATACTTTATCCTTGGGCCTTTTGGAGCCGGGTATCTATATACTGGACAAACCCTACTCTCATGTGTCCGAACATGACCTCCAGGGAATGGTCAATCAGCTCCCGGCCATAGACACAAATTACACCACCCTGGATATGAACTGTCTCCCCCAGGCTTATCTCGGTCTTTACTTTTTTCTTAATCGCGGAAAACAGTTTGATATCATGTTCATTGAGATTGATCTGGAGTTTTTTGGTTTTTAGGGTTTTTGCGTCATGGTCTATAATTTCCGCCAGATATTCTATGTATTTTTGAGTATCTGATTGAAACTCCTCCAGGATCTTTTGAAATGCCTCTGCCAGAATACTATCCACCAAATCATGCATGGATTTGAAGCGGTCGCGTTGTTCTTCCAGTTCCGCTTTGGCTATTAGTTTCTTACGCAGACGGGCAGCTTCTTCTTCCAGGGCTTCACGGCGGCGGGTATAGAGTGTCTCCAGCTCTTCCTGGCGTTTCATAAGCTGTTGTGTAGATTTGACTTTGGCATCATTCAGAATTGCCGCGGATTCCTCGGCACCGTCCTGGTTGATTTCTTCCAGTATCTCTTTTAGTCCCATCTCACCCTCTTTTATATTCTGATACCCACAGCCTCTCGTATATAATCAGCCAGGCTTTTGCCTGTCTCGATATGGCCGTCTTTATCAGGAATCTCTACTACCAGCACCTGGCTGCGGGAAAAACGTATTTTACTGATGATCTCCGCGGCCCAGACTGCGACTTTTTCCGTGACAATCAATAAGCCGTATTCCTTACTTTTGGCCAGATCTTTGATAGTTTTTTGAGCATCAGCTTCATCCTGGACTATGACACCACTGATGCCGCTGATTCTGAAGAGTGTGACCATTTCACGGTCACCTATAGCCATAATTTGTGTGCTCAAACTGATCTCACAGTTTGTTCAATATCATAATAGCGATAATCAGCCCGTAGATAGCAATACCTTCAGCCAGTCCTACAAATACAATGGCATTACCAAAAACTTTACGGTTTTCAGAGACCGCGCCTACTGCTGCCGCGGCTGACATACCTACCGCGATAGCCGCACCCAGAGAGCCTAATCCGACAGCAATAGCTGCCGCAATATAACCTAGCCCTACGGAGCCTTCCTGGGGCTGATGAATTTGTGCTTCCTGGCTATTGGTCTGGTGCTTTTCCTGGGCATGGAGGCGGTCAGGTGTAGCTAATACACCAGTCACCAAAGCAGCTACTACAACCAAAGAAGTAACCAGACTGCCTTTAAATATATTGCGTGCTTTGCTGTCTGAAATTTTAGTATTTTCTGATCGCAGATAGAGACCAAGCACGACCATACTGATGATGATAATTGCCGCTATGATAAAGATAACAGTATTCACCTGTTGCCTCCTGATTTTGTTAGCTTATTATAGCCTATTTCCATAATTCCGCAAGAAAATACCAGTGCGAATGGTTGAAGTTTTCATTTGGCTGAGGTATACTTTTAAAATAGAGGTGTGTATGAAAAAAGTCCTGGTCATCGATGATGAATCCTTTATCATTTCATTGTTTAAAAGATTTTTAACTCATTTTGATGTCATTCTGGATACCTGTGAGACATCAGATGAGCTGGATTTACTCCTGGACGGCAAGGATGGCGAACATCAATTGTGCTTTCTGGACTATCATTTTAATGAAATGAGCGCCGGAGATATTATACACAAACTTAAAAAATGGTCACCGGAGATGGAGTGCATCATCATGAGCGGTGATCCCGATAATTTTCTGGATATACCCCGATCTGAGGTATGCGGAACTCTAGCCAAGCCCTTTTCCCTGGACCTGATAAAAGAAATCCTGGAAAAAAAGGGTATCCACAAGAAATGATACGCCTGGTCATAGTTGAACCGGAAGGCCCTGAGAACCTGGGAATGATAGCCCGTGCCATGGCCAATATGGGCTGCAGTCAACTGGCACTAGTGAATCCCCGTTGTGACCACTTATCCCTGCCCTCAAAAAAATACTCTCTTCATGCCTTTCCTCTACTGGAACAGGCCATCCTCTATCCCGATCTGAAGTCTGCCCTGGAAGGGAGCCGCATCTCGGTGGCCATTACCCGGCGCAGCGGAGACAAACGTCGTCTGGATCTGTATAGCCCGGATCTGGCTCCATACCTTGCCCCCTACTCTGATAGTACCGTCAGTCTGGTGTTTGGACGAGAGCAGACCGGATTAAGCAATGATGAAATCTTCCTGTGCAATTTATCCTGTTCAATACCCAGTCATGACAGCTTTCCCAGTCTCAATCTGGCCCAGGCGGTAATGGTAATACTGTATGAACTCTTTCAGAATACAGAATCAACTCAATCCAGTCTGGCTTCGGAACAGGAGTTTGAAGCAATGCTGTCTTCCATTCAGCACTGCCTGGAATCCATGAACTACTTCAAAAAAACCGATCCGGCAGGTTTGATGTATGTTCTGCAGAAAATCTTTCACCGGGCCCGGCTGGATCAGAAGGACAGCGTGGTGGTAAAAAACCTGTTTGAGAGAATAGAAGGGCATTTTCACCGCCGTTAAATCACTGACCATTCTTTTTAGCTATATCCTTGACAATCCTGAAAATATAGGCTAAACTATATGCCTGTTAAGAGTCGTCGCGGGATAGAGCAGTTCGGTAGCTCGTCGGGCTCATAACCCGAAGGTCGAAGGTTCAAATCCTTCTCCCGCAAATAAGCGCCAGGATTCATAAGTTTCCCGGCGCTTTTTCAAGAAATCCCTGGCGGGATAGCTCAGTAGGTAGAGCAGGTGAATCATAATCACTTGGTCGGGGGTTCGAGTCCCTCTCCCGCTACAGAAAACTCCCCTGTTTTTCAGGGGAGTTTTTTTATGATTTGAGAAGACGGAGAATTTTTAAAAATATCTGTGTGGCCTGGTATACCTAGCCGAATTTTTTCTTCATGAAACGGCGGTAGGGTTTGGCAAACCAGGGAATATTATCAAAGATGTCACCCCAAAGGTCATAATAATCTCTCTGTTCCGCTATTCTGCCGTCCGGGCCCAGTTTTAAACGGGTACAGCCATAGATAGTGGAACTGGGGTACTTTTTAAAGATCATGGTCATTTCCCACTGCATAAAAATGAGCTCTCCCTGCTTGACCAGGGAAGGGATATTCATCTGGAGCTGCTGGCACCGTGAAGTAAGCCTGTCGCACAAGGCCTTGAACTCCTCTATACCGCTGATGCTCTGGATGGAATCCTTGAACAGGATATCGTCGGCGTAATAAGGAAAGATATGGGACCAGTCCGGTTTGCCGTCGGTATTGTAGGTCTTGGACCACAGGGCTTTTACCTGTTCCGCGTCCATTGCTGCTATGGAATATTTTGAACTCATACTTCTACCCCACCATTTAAAATTATATTTATAAAGCGGTACTTAAATCTTTGTTACTTAAAATAATACTCGTATATTCCTTTTTTATTATTGGTCTTTCATGGATTTAAAGTATTCATATACAGGTCTAAGCCGTGTAAACTGCTCCCGTATATGTTCTGCTAACCCGGGACTGAAAACCAAATCGTCTATAGGGCGGGTCTCATGAAAATAAAACTCTTTAAACTGGCTCCATATCTGCCACTCTGAGGGGACTTCAGGGTCCATGGTCTTTTTGTAACTCTCTCCGCCCAGCTCAAAACCCCGGCCGGGATATACCCCCTGCAAAACTGTTCTAAACTCATCCGGATTGTTTTTTATACGGGTACGAAAAGCCTGCATAAAATCGGAACTGAGGCCATGCATACCCACCCCGCCACCGTAGGACTCCGGCTGCAATCCCCAGAAAAATCCCAGTTTGTCCCGGTCTTCTCTGCCGGAGGCATAAAATTTGATCCACATATGGTCATTGTAGATTGTCTTGTCCCGGGAAAAGCGCAGGTCTCGGTTGATCCGGCCTATATTCCTGCCGATCCGGGGGCTGATCTCCATACCCGGGTCCAGGCTATGCATCCAAGGGGTCAATTCCTCCACTAAAGCCTTGAGCTGGGGAATAAGGACCTGGTCATACACTTCACGATGGGAATGAAACCAGGCAGTGTCATTTCTGAGATGATTCTCCGCAATGAATCTCAGGCAATCCTGTGTAAACCCGGTAAAGGCCATTGTGACTCCTATATAGATTGTAGGTTTAAATTAATCAATACTTCCCTGCCTGTCAATTTTTTTTGCGGGGCGATACATTGCCCTGTCCAGAATATAAAACAGGGCCATGCCCAGGGTATAGGCCAGCAGATCCAAAGGGTCAAAAGTGGAACCCAGGATGATGCGTACCACAGGATGGGCCGACCAGCCCCCTCTCTCTCCCAGATGAAGCAGCTGAATCAACTCTATCCCCCAGGCCAGGCCCAGTACTGAGAAGCTGAGTATCAGACGGGGAAAATCATAGAGCGCCCGTAAAAAATTGTAGATCAGGCCCATCACCAGGATATCGCCCATAAAACCCCGCACCAAGGGACTGGCTCCCCATAGCACTACTATCAGTACACAGAGAATGAAGAGTGACGCAGAAACTGCCAGGTAAATGGCTGCCGGATATTTTTTTGGCACTGTCGCTCCCGGGCTATAGAGGAAAAATATTATAAATCAGGTTTACGGGGAGAGCAAATATGTTGAAAAAAGAGAGTCCCCTTTGCAGAAAACGGCATTCCCGATACACCGGGTACATAGGCATGAATCAAAACCAGGCAAAATACTGAATCATATCTCCTGTGCCGGGTAAAACCGCACAGGGGGCCCGCCTGTGGGAGACCTGGCACGGCCTGGGGGCCGGTCCACCTCCAATTCAGAACGGGAATCAGGCCGAAATCAGCAGTGCCGTACTGTCAGGTGCTGCTCCTCTAATAAGACCACCGCTAATAAAAATCCGGGCCCTGTTTTACCTGGAACAGGACCCGGATAGGAAAGAGGATTGAGGAAGATTATTCTTTGGGAAGGGTCTTGCTCTTTATCTGGAACCAGTCAACCCGGCGGGTCAGTATCATGACCACTGCCAGGACGATAAACACGCCGATAGAGCCAATCAAAAGGGCATAATCCACACTGGACAGCATAATGTACATCAGGATATACAAGACGATCTGAACCGGGAGATAGATGAGGGCTTTTTTGATATCTTTGAGGACAGCCTCCAGGTAATAAAACAGCAAGCCGGTAACGGCCAGAGCGGAGATGATATAGGCTCCCAGATAACCTATCTGTTCTGAGAAGGACAGCAGGAGCAGATAAAATACCACATTGGTCAGACCTACCAGAAGGTATTGAACCACATGCACCCGGAGTCCGGTCAGAGCCTCCATCAGAAAAATCATGACAAAAGGCAGCAGTATAAATAAGAACCCGTACTTGAGGCTGCGGCTCACGGTCTGGTACAGATCTACGGGCGTGACCATATCCACACCGTAACTCAAGGTGCTGATCCGGTCATTGTAAACTGATTCATGTCCCAGCCAGGCCTTGGGGAAGGAGCGGTCCAGGCTGAGCAGCTCCCACTCGGCTTTAAAACCCTTATCAGTAATTTCCCGGCTGGCAGGGAGAGTATAACCGGAAAAACCGGGGTCAGGCCAGTCGCTGGTCACTATGGTGCGGGATTTGTCCGCTGCAGGCAGAAAAGCCAGGGTCTGACTACCCTTCAGGTCCATTTTTATGTGAAGGGAATTGACATTCTGGAGATTGACCGGGGCACTCAGCTGGGTAAAATAAAAACCAGGACCTTCTGAAACCGGTTTAAACTCCAGTGTTTTGTCATTCCAGGTCAGCTCAGGCAGAGAAGCCAGTCCTTTGCCATCCTGCAACTCCATTACCAGGGAAGCATGGGCCCAATCCACCTGTACTACATCAGCACTAAGCAGGTTCTGAATATCAGGGCGTTTAAAACTGCCCTGAATATCCACTAAAGCGCGGTACAGGGGTACCTGATAAATGGCCCGATGCCGCATTTCAGCTTTGAGGTCCGCCTGGATATTGAGTTCATCCGGGTTGATCCAGACTTTCTCCCACACCAGTTTACCTTTGGGATTTTGAGTGTAGTCCTTGTAAAGAACCGGTATGGAAAGGAACACCACTCCTAAATGCTGTTCCCCTCCCCAGGAGCGGGTGACTTCCGAAACAACCTGGTTTTTGTAGGACTTTCGCTCCGATACCAATGATTCAATCTGCAGAAGAGGAATGAGAAACAGCAGAACCAGTACAATAATCAGAGCAATCTTCATACCTGTGGAATTTTTCACATTATTGAGATCCATAGATCCTCCTGTTTTATTCTGAGAGTGTGAGTAGCAAAACCCTGATCTGGTTTGAAACTTTTCAGTTTTAGTTTAAAGAATATACCATACAAGTAGAAAAATGTTATCTTTTTCCAGTGTTTTTTTATAGCATTGCTTGTAAAAATAATCAGTCCATGTTAGTCTTTTAGTAAAGTGGATATTTTAATTTGGGGGGTTACTATGCTGAAATTAAAGAATAAATTTTTAGTTTTGACACTGATTATTATTGCAGGCATGGCTCAGGCTGAGACCTATGTCAAGCCTTTGGGATTGCAGGATGACAATCCACAGAAGATGAACAATATTCCCCGGGCGGTACCTGCCTTTGGGGCCAGCGGCAATGACACCCTGCCCTCTGCGGTAGACCTGTCGCCTAATTTCCCATCGGTGGGATATCAGGGTATGCAGAGCAGTTGTGTAGCCTGGAGTGTAGCCTACGCGGTCAAGTCCTATCAGGAAAAGATCGAACACGGCTGGACTTTTGACGAATCCACCACTTTCAGCCCCGCGTATATATACAATCAGATCAACGGTGGACAGGACCGCGGCTCGGTGATCAGTGAAGCCATGCAGCTGGTCATAGACCAGGGTGTTGCTACCCTCAAAACCATGCCCTATGACGCCAAGGACTACTGGTCCAAGCCCAGTACCAAGGCTAAATCTGAAGCTGCTCAGTACAAGGGGCTGAAATACTCCCGGATAGACTATTCCGACGTAAAAGCTGTTAAAAGCTATCTGGCCCAGGGAGTGCCGGTAGTCTTCGGAGTCAGTGTGGATGACGCCTTTTACCAGCTGAGTAAAGATAACTATGTCTACAAAGCCACCGGAGGCCGCAGTTACGGCGGTCATGCCATGACTCTGGTAGGATATGATGACAGTAAATACGGTGGAGCTTTTAAACTGATCAACTCCTGGGGTACCTATTGGGGACTCAATGGCTTTGCCTGGATACCCTATGATATGTGGGTCAATATGAAGCCCTGGGCCCTGGTGATGTATGATCAGCAGACCACCAAAAAAGAAGAAACTATTACCCCTACCGTGCCTTCCGGGTTTACCGCTTCCCAGGGCGATTATGCGGACCGGATCATTCTATCCTGGAATGCCAGTGATTACGCGCAAAGCTACTTTATTTACCGCTGGGGCAGCAGCAGCACCACCTGGGAACAGCTTAAAGTTGTCGAGGATACTACCTATACCGATACTGATGTAAAGCCCGGACAGACCTACTCTTACTATGTCCAGGCTGCCAACCTGGATAAAAAAAGCCGTCCCAGCGCGGAAATCCAGGGAAGCACCAAGGGTAAAGAACCGGAAGTGGTCAAAAATATCCCGGAAGCCCCCTCCAGCATTGATCTAAGCCAGCAGAAATATACAGATAGAATGGATATTTCCTGGAAGAAAGTCAGCGGTTCTACCGATTATGCCCTCTATTACTGGGTGGACGGCCTCAGCGAATGGAAATTCCTGGGCTCATTCAAAGATACCAGTTATGTTCACAAGGGTTTGCAGCCCGGTACTCTGTATTACTATATCGTCTTCTCCCATAATGACAACGGTTACAGCGGCCCTTCGGAAATTGTAAGCGCCTCTACTAAAGAAAATGTGGTGGTAAAAGAAAAACCCGGTAAAGTAGAAAGCCTTTCCGCTAGTCAGGGGGATTATGGTGACAAAATCGTATTGACCTGGAGCAAAGGTAACTACGCCGAGGAATATCAGGTCTACCGCTGGAGTGATTCCCGTGCCCAGTGGATGAAAATGGACAAAGTGAAAGACACTACCTATGAAGATACCCGCATCAATGCCAATACCCTGTACTATTATACAGTGGTCAGTATCAACAGCCTGGGCAGCAGCCAGGGTGTCAATCCCGCCCCCGGATTTGCCCGAGGAGAGCTTCGTCCCAGAGCGGCTATGGTACAGACCTACTCTACACTATTTGCCAGCCAGGGTATATTCACCAGTTTTGTTCTGCTCCAGTTTGATAAAATTCCCGACGCGGAAAAATATGTGGTGTACCGCCGGTCTCAGAAAGACCCCCGCTGGGTAATGCTGGAAGAAGTGACTCCGGAACGGAAAAAAGAAATGGCTAAATTCCTGGCCGGAACCGTAGACACTAAAAAAGCGGAATATTACATAGATAAAACCACAGAAAAAGAAATAATATATCAGTACAAAGTGGCACCTTTTGACCTGAACGGTACTGACATTGTCAGCCCCAGTGCTGTAGGCTGGATGAAAGGCTACATTTATACCGATCCTCCTGTTACACCCACAGAATTGCGTGAAGACCGCTTTACTGCCGGACAGATCACCCTGGGATGGAAGCCGTCTGAACACGCCCAGGGCTACTATATCTTCCGTTGGGATAAAGCTAAAAAGGAATATGAAAAAATCGATTATACCACCCGTACTGTGACTATTATCAAAGGGCCAGGTGCCGATAAAGAACGTTACGCCGTTGCTGCCTACAATTGGGCTGGTGTTTCAGAAAAGTTAGAAGAAAAGTAGTCATTATGGAACATATCTTAAATCTGTCACTTCTCAGCAGGGTCAAAGTAATTTTGATCCTGCTGTTTTTTCCTCTGATACTGCATGCGGCTAACCTCAAAGCCCTGCTTCTCTTTGGTACTGAGTTTCAGGGGCAGACTGAACACCCTACTCTCCCCGGTATACAATCTGACCAGGCATATACCCTGGCTTTTTTGGACCGCGTACAGCAGTGGGGGATTATGCCTGTAGACAGAGTGATCTTACAGGGCAAGGATCTGATTAAAAGCCAGGTTGAACGTAGGCTCAAGGCGTTTAAACTCACTGATGACGATGTATTACTGGTCCTTATTTCCAGTCCCGGGGGAATGGATGGCGGACGTCCCTATTTTCAGACTTGGGATAATGAACATTTTCTCTATAAAGAAATCCTGGACTTGATCAAACCTTTAAAATCACGTCTCAAACTCCTCTTTATTGATAATAGTTCCCGCTTTTTATCTGACTGGGGCCCTGTGATTAGATATTTTGCCCCATCCCAGGATATAAAAGCAGCCTACAAACGACTGTTTATGGATGAAGCCGGATTAGTATTCATTAGTTCTGCCACAGAAGGAGAGCTTTCCTGGTCTACACCTCTGGGTTCGTTTTTTATTAATAGTCTCATTGCAGATACTTTGTGGCAGGGTCCTGTATATACCTGGAAAGGTGTATATGAACAAAGCCGTGACTACTGTCAACAGCAATTTTACCGTTTATGGTTCAGCTCTTTGTTCAGTCAGGGTGAAAAGCAGGATCTGAAAATACAGGGAATCCTGGGACAGCACCTCCGCTCCTGGTCTCTTTCCCGCCCTCTCACCTCTTTGCCTGTCACACTAGAGCCTGAAAATTTCCCTACAGTAACTTCTATTTGTACTATTGAAAATCGTTGTGATAACCCGGTTATTTTGATATGGAATAAAAACAATTTGGACGATATACGTGAACATGATGAAACTCTTGTTAAGGTTATTACTATCAAACCGGGAAAAATGATCCAGTTTAAAAATACGGGGACCGTTTTTAACATACGAATAGCTGGTCAAAATAAATTTTATCAACTATTACCCGGGAGATATATTGTGGATTTGGACCGTAGAATGCAAACGATCCTGACCACATGGAATCAACCTGGTCAACAGGATGTCCACCCCATACAAGGAAACTGGCATTGGATAGAGTTAACTGAGCCTTCTGTATTAGGTGCACGCATCTTTCAGATGCAGATTTCCAGTCATGGTTTGATAAATGCCTGGGATATAAATACCAACCTGGTATTTACCGGATTAAGTGAACTGGTAAAAAACAGTCTGGGGGAACCTTTTTTTGATTGGTCCCTACTTAAAAATAAAACTACCAATTCACTTAAAGTAAGTTTTGAAAAGCTGGATCCTGATTTCAACAGATTTATTTTAACTGAAATGAATAACAGAAAAAAGGACCCTCCTTTGGTACTTTACCTACTGCGCGAAAACAGCTATTCTATTCCATCCTCAATGGGTAAAAACAGACATTTTAAAGGAGTCAATGTCCATCTAAAATTACCCGGGATGGAGCTGCAGAATGGTACTAAGTTTCGGGATTATCAGGGACACAGGATTCTCACAGGTATAAAATTGGATTATGATGATATAATCTATTCCATGCAACCTATGTATCGTGAAATATTCCCGGACGGAAAAATGGGCACAAACGTGGAAGGGTTGATAATAGGCCAGTCCCACAATACGTCACAGGAAATCACCAAAGAAAACTGGATCATTGCCGGTTTTCGGCTACACCGTACAATTTGGAATGGAAGAGAAGCAGTATCACATGTAGAGATCATTTGGCAAAAATGGGATAAAGGCCCTAGAAATATTTTTGAAATCAGCAGATACTACGGTAATACCCCTCTTTGGGACGACACCTGGCAGGAAATCCGCCTGCCCGGTGGAATGGTCTCAGTGGGTATGTGGGGACGAAGTTCAGATATAGTAAATACTTTCAGCCTGATTGGATGCAACTGGAGATAAAATAATTACTCGGAAATATTGACAGAGTACCCGTTTTAAGCTAAAATATTTCCTCATTCAAAGAATGAACTGGGGTTGTAGCTCAGCTGGTTAGAGTATTGGCCTGTCACGCCAAGGGCCGCGGGTTCGAGTCCCGTCAACCCCGCAGAAATGAATACCGCTAAGTCGTTACTTGGCGGTATTTTAGCAAACTGCCATATTTGTTTAGTGACATATAGGTGACACTATATGCCGTCTATCTATTTATGGAGGTTTGCATGTCAGTTGAAAAACGTCACGACGGTTATTACGTCTCATTTAAAGACCCATCTACCAGCCGCCGCCGCCGGATCAAGATCCACTCAACAAGCAGAAAACTGGCCCTGGAAGAAGATACCAGAATCAAATATCTGATCAAAACGGGAAGGTTTGAAAAAGAATATGACCGACCTACCCTGAGACTTTCAGAAGCTATTGACCAGTATATTCCCTTTGCCATGAATAAAGTAAGAAGTTTAGCTACTATTATAATAGCGCTGAAAAGGTTTGTTGATATCCTGGGAAATAAACCGCTGGTAAATATAGGCCCTTTAGATATTGAAAAGTTCAAGACGGAAGCAGTGAAGAACATGAAACCAAATTCCGTAAACCGGGAACTGGATGTCATCCGGGCATTCTTTAATGACCTGGTCTTTCTGGAGATCCTCCCCTTCAACCATCTGGAAAGGAAGATCAAACACTTCAGGGGTGACTTCCGACGTGACCGTATACCCACACCAGAAGAAATGGAGATCATCTTTGAGTTTCTCCGGACCTACCAGACCCAGGGCCCTCTGAGGCAGCATCATTTTGATGAATTCAGGATGATTGTCCTTATTGCAATTTTCGCAGGGCTCAGGGCCAAGGAAATCACCACCCTTACATTGGACCGGGTTGACCTGGATAAAGGTTTCTTTTTTATTGTCCAGTCCAAGACTCAAAATTTTGTCGCAAAACCAATACACCCAATTCTCAAGGAAGTCCTGACCCGTTACATCCAGGAAAAAGAGATCACCTTTAAACTTTTCCATACTTCCAATTCCCAGGCAAGCTCCAGATGGATCTATTATATGAAGGAACTTGGTATAAAAAACCTCAGGTTCCATGATTTAAGAGCTTATTTCGGGACTACCCTTTCAGAATCCGGGGTACCGGTGAGTATCATCCAGAAGCTTTTGGGACATCGGGATATAAAGATGACTGAAAGATATGTAAGGTATGCGGATCCGTATCTGACACGGGCAGTGAATCAGATGTGTATTCCTGAAAAACTAACCAAACAAATAGAAGATTCAATGTAATTATTTGCCATTTCAATCCTAATTGGTTATATTTTGAGACTTAATAAGAGGGGAGAAAATGCCAAATATAATTAATATATATTGCGACGAAAGTTGTCATCTTGAACACGATAATCAAAATGCTATGGTAATTGGTGCTCTATCAGTTGAAAAACACCTGGTTAAAAGAATCCATTCTGAAATACGACAAATCAAACAAAATCATAATTTGAATATTAATATGGAAATAAAATGGAATAAAGTGTCCAAATCAAAAGTTGGATTCTACTCGGATATAATCAAGTTTTTTTTTACTCATGAATATATTAATTTTCGTGCTGTAGTAATACCAGATAAACAAGTACTTGATCATAAAAAATATCATCAAACACACAATGATTGGTACTATAAAATGTTCTTTAGATTATTAAATCCTCTCTTAGATCCAAAATTTACACATAATATATATTTAGATTACAAAGATACCCAAGGTGGAAAAAAAGTACGAAAACTTCATCAGATTTTATGCAATGCAAATATGGATTTTGAAAAGAAAATAATAAATAATATTCAACCATTACCATCACATGAAATTGAACTTATTGGAGTGACTGATTTATTTATTGGAGCACTTAGTTATTTTCATAGAGGTTTAAATTCAAATCTCGGAAAATTGGAAATCATAGAATTAATAAAAGAATTATCCAAATATTCTCTTTTAAAATCAACTCTTCCTTCTGAAAAAAAATTCAATATTTTAATATGGCACGAGGTAAAATAATGGGGACACATCCGGAATGGCTCCCCGCTCCAATTGAAAGCTTTAATTTCCCTGGTGATTGGGATGATTACTTAGCACATATTTATAAGTTATATCTTGAAAATTTCAGCACAGAACACATGACTTTTAATGGAAATAAGATTGTTTTTAAAAGGTACCCACAAGAAAAAGGAAAAGAAAGAACATTCTGGCATGTAATTGAAAAGGATGAAATTCCATATCCCCCAAGAATGGCCAGGGTATGTTGGATACGTCCATTATTAGAAAATGCTTTTTTAGCTCCGAAGGTTAAGATTTGGGAAAATCAAAGAAAATCCGACACAAGAACTGTAATTTGGTATGAAGATTTGGAATACTGCATAATACTTACAAATCGAACTGGTTATTATGTTTTCTGGACTGCATATTTACTAGATGAACCACACTCTAGCCGTAGATTTCAAAAAGAATACGACCAAGCAACCGTTAAGCTTAGATAAGCAAGAAGCGCTATCTGTTTATAGATAGCGCTTCCGTTACTCTTCTAACACGTGGTCATTGAGCTATATATATATTATCGTCAAAAACATCATTTGTCAACAGATGGGCAAATATATTTTCTACTAAATTAGTGTAATTTTAGAAATTTGTTCAATTACTAAAATTTATCATTAAATACATTCGTCACCCCATTGCTTATAGTTATCACCTGAATATTAGTAGTACTGTTCATGTTGATGACCACCGCATCCACCCTTCTCTCATTATTCACCAGGATTGATCCAGACATTGACGCGGAAGTAGAAATACTGGTTGACTGAGAGTTTGAAATCTGGTTTATTGTAATCGGCTGGGTAACCTTACCCAGACCAAAGCCGCCCGCCAGGCATAGTAGGGCAATTATAATCACAGTGATAGGTCCGCATTGTAATTTCATGGTTCACCTCATTTTCACGCCCTCTTCCAGGGCATCATGGAAATGCGGGATCCATTTTTCAAACAGGTATCCCGGGCAGGACTTGTTTCCCTGCAGTACAGCGTGGGTGTGAATGCCGTGGATTTCAACACCGGTATACTTTGCTAGGTGGTGAATAAGGTTATACCCGCTTACCCGCTGCCCCATGGTCATGTCCTGGAGAACACCATTCCCAGCGAAGCAGATCCCCAGGTATTTATCGTTGATCTTGACCTTTTTCCCGGCCAGATCCACGGTACCCAGACAGTGGGCTTGGGACTCATGGTTGACCAACCTGCCGCCGGCGTAAATGGTACCGTCCTTTTCCACCACAAACGCGTAACCTAACCCCTTGGGACCGAAGCGTTCCAGATGCCAGGAATCAATTTCAAAGACCTGCTGCCGGTCTGGTGTGAAGTCACTATGGTGGATAGTGATCCCGATATAATCCCTTCCATTGACCAGATCCCGGATATCATCATTGATATTATCAATCAGGAATACCCGCGGGTTTTTGGTTTTCTGCATTTTCCCCTCCCGTCATTACCCTGCGAAGGGCAATGATCTTATCAATACTGTTACTGAACGCCCAGAGAACAGTTAGGGCAATCCACTGCCAACCATCGATTTTTCCATACCAGAGCGCGATGGTCCCGCAAACCCAGGCAATAAACTTCCTGGATAATAGATTATGTAATTTCTTTTTCAAGGATGACCTAACCTTGATAACGCTCGGAATACAGCCACTAAAGCGGTTGATGAAATCAAGCCTGTCAAAGTCGCAATAATCCCTACTATCTTGGAGAAGTTATCCAACCGTTTCTCAGGCTTTTTTTCTGACTCATCCTTCCATTCTTTCAACCGGCGAACCATATACTGGGTACTCTGCAAACGTTTCCCCCAGCGTTCCTTCCATTCATCCAGACGTTTTTCCTTTGCCTCGTCCCGGAGCTCTTGTTTCTCCTGTGTTTTTTCTATTTTCTCAAGAGTATTCAAAATATTAGTCAGTTTACCTTCCAGGAGCTCATCACTTATCCGGATATGATCCTGGATCTGTTTTTCCACTACTTCCTGGGCGATCTGCCGTATATTTTCTTCGCTCATTTTTTCCCCTTTTTATAAAGTCTCTCTATAAACTCTAAAAACAGTACCGGCTGTTAATCCGTTACCGGATGAAGCTTTTATGGTCCAGCTAGTTATGGAGGTAAACGCCTTTTGGATAAATTTCTGTTCTATCCGTGAACTAGTGGAAGCATTTAAACGTGCTGCCATTGCCCTGACCTGAACATAATTTCCATCAAACCATATTTCTAGGTCTATATATAAAGGAAATCCGGTCCAGTTGGCCCCTATGGTACTATTTGCGGAAGAATACCCACCAGCTACAGAAGGCGTGCCGACTGTGGTTAATGACAAATATTCGTAGCCTGTGAAACTGGTATCTGAATTAAAATAGATATAATATGCAATATTTGAACCATAAGAAGGGATTGTACAGCGCACCCGGACTATTTCACCGGGGGTAAGGGTATAATTAAAGGTTTCCGCATTGGATCCACTGGACAAACTTCTGATTTCTATTATCCGGGAAGCTGGCATTATATCAGTAAGCGACTGCAGCACCGGGGTTACATCTGGGGCGCTATAAGTTCCCTCTTCCTGGTTTTCCCGGACCGCCAGGTAAATATATTCCCCGCTTTTTTCGTCCAGCTTTTTGGACATTATGACAAATATTCCCTGGTCCGGGCCGGTAATCCAGTCCAGTGGGTCGGCATCCTCTCCCAGGTGGAAGGTAATAACGTCCTGTATGGCTTTGTGTTTATTTAAAACCTTATCCTTCCAGCTGTCAGTGATCAGCGCCGGGGCCACGATAGAAGTGTCAGCGGCTATAGTGTAATCAAAACCTGACTCCCCGGCATAACCCGGATTTTTTAACATGCATACCCGGTCTATCACGTCATCAATTGTGATATTGCCCAGGTTTTTGGAAGTACTCAACCTTACCGGCAGGGCAAATAAAAGGCCGCTTTCGGTATAGATAGTAAACCAATATGGCAGGCGGAAAAGGTCATATACGCCCTTTACCCGCCATGAAAATGAACTGCTTTCCGTGAAGGATACATCTATAGTGACACCCAGGGTGGTAGCCAATTCCGCTATGGTCATACTTTCAGAAGTTAAGCTGATCCGATTTTTATAGGGTACAACCTCAGTAAGCGCATAAATAGACTGAACATAGCCTTGCCGATTATTCTGTAATTTTGCCACTTGTTCCCAGGTGCCGGACCGGTCTATAATGCTTTCGGTCTGTTCATTGGTGCGCTGTTCAGTAACCCAGCGTAGTACATCCTGGCTGGCTTCCATTGGTGTCTG
>CAYRWR010000008.1:0-96922 GCA_964428015.1 uncultured Brevinematales bacterium
GCCATTTCTTCCTGCAGCTAAAAAAAGATAATCACACTGAAATTATCGGTCATTCTCTGCACTTTTCTCATCAACTTCGCTTGACAGAAATTGTGCATTTCGTTAAGATAAATGGCCCTCTTGTGTATATTAAGACAGAGGATGAGAATGACAGTTAAAAAAGCTATTATTATTCAATCAGATAAGACCATCCTTTTGGACACCCATAGCGCTTATTTTGATGAGGTCAGGAAACGCATTGTTGCCTTCTCAGAGCTGGTGAAAACACCAGAACACATGCATTCCTATCGTGTGACCCCCATCAGCCTGTGGAACGCAGCCGCTAACGGTGTCAGTCTGGATCATATCCTGGAAGTACTGGATCAGTACAAGAAATACGATATACCCAAAAATGTAGTGGAATATATCCGCCGACATTATTCTTCCTTTGGTCAGGTGATTCTTTCTGCTGTGGATCAGGACACCCTGCGTTTGGAAGTTCAGAACCCTAAACTCCTGGATAAAATTAAAAAATATACCTCAAAATACGCTGTGGAAGAACAGGAAAACGGCAGCACATTTCTTTTACCCAAAGAACACCGCGGCGAGATCAAAGCCGACCTGATACGGCATCTCATCCCGGTACATGACATAGCCGGTTTTGACGTGGGAAATAAAATCGAGTTTAATCTTAGAGATATGACCCTAAAAAAAGCGGAATTTGCCCTGAGATACTATCAGAGCGAGGCGGTATATACCTTCAGTAAATGGAGGGAAGGCAGTGGTGTGATCGTACTGCCCTGTGGTGCCGGTAAAACCATTGTAGGTCTGGGAGTGATGCACTCTATCCAGGAATATACTCTGATTATTACATCCAGTGTGGATTCCGTCAAACAGTGGCGCACTGAGATATTGGATAAAACCGATCTCACAGAAGACCAGGTGGGGGAGTATACCGGAGAAAGCAAATCGATCTGTCCGGTCACTATAACAACCTACAGTATGTTAATCTACCGAAAAAGTGGTGACAGTAATTTTAAAAATATGGATATCTTTACCCGGCAGAACTGGGGACTCATTATATACGATGAAGTCCATATTCTCCCCGCTCCTATATTCAGAATGACCACAGCTATACAGTCCAAACGACGCTTGGGTCTGACCGCGACTCTGGTCCGTGAGGACAATCTGGAAACTGAGGTCTTTACTTTAATTGGACCAAAAGTCTATGAGTATGCCTGGAAGACACTGGAAAAAGAAGGCTGGATAGCCCAGGCATTCTGTTATGAGATCCGTGTCCCCCTGAGCAGCACGCAAATGGAAGTTTACCGTAACACCGGTAACCGTATAAAATTCCGTATTGCCAGTGAAAATTCCAATAAAATCGGTATCGTAAAAAAACTTATTGAGAAACATAACAATAATCACATCCTGATTATAGGGCATTACCTGGATCAGTTAAAAGAAATAGCCGCACATCTGGAATGCCCCTTGATTACCGGGAATACCCCCAATCAGGAAAGAAGTGTGATATTTGATGATTTCCGTAAAGGCAAGATCAAAATGCTGGTCATTTCCAAGGTGGGGAATTTTTCGATCGATCTGCCCGACGCGGATGTAGCCATACAGATTTCGGGAGTTTTCGGCAGCCGTCAGGAGGAAGCCCAAAGATTGGGGCGTATCCTCAGGCCCAATTCTGAACACTCATTCTTCTATGCCCTGGTATCCAGGGATACGGTAGAAGAGGATTTTTCCCGGAAGAGGCAGATGTTTTTGCTGGAGCAGGGTTACAAATACACCATCATAGATTTTCTCAGAGATGAGCCGGAAAAAATGAAAACAGAACCGGGGTTGCTGCACCTGGCAGAGATCTAAAAAAATGTATTGGAGTGGAGTATGTTGAAGGGAAGTGGAGAATCATTGACGATCTCTAATGGCGCAGTTATGGACTGGATGATCAATGAAGAGCCGAATCTGGTTAAAAAAATTGTGGATCATTTTCTTAACCGGGATGTGGAAGTCTCTTTTGACAGTGGAGAAAATGAGGAAAGACTAAGAGAAGTCTCAGAATATATCATTGAAAATTCAGACACTATTTATCAGACTCTGGATGATAATGAAAAACTCCTGCTCTATATCATGGAGAACAGTTTCGGTTGGTTGGTATATGATGATATTGATAATACCATCAATATCATTTCCACAGTTTTCCGGGTGAGGTTTAAAGATCTGAGAGCCGCAGTGGACAGCCTGCTCAAAAAATTTCTTATTTTTAAATACGAAAGATTAAAAAGATATAACCTGATTTTTTCTCCCCCCATTGTACTGAAACAGATCAATGAACGTCTCAGAGAGGATGTCAATTTTGATCATGATGAATCCATAGTAGATATGCAGGAAAGTCTGCCCACAGACCAATACATCGGTCTTCTGGCAGGTCTTATCTCCTATGTGGTGACCTATAGTCCCCGCAGTTCTGAGACAAATGAAATCCATAAAATTGATTTTGTCAAAATGGTAGATATGTTCGCAGATTTCGCCCCGCGTGAAAGAATAGAAAAAATCATTAAAAAATTCTCCCGATTTGGTTTTTTTGAAAAACTCAATAACCGGATTGTCATCAACCGGGGAATTATGGATAGAATCTTGAGTCTCAGTATCAATGAACAGCTTTTTATTGTGTTCCTTTTTGATTTCATGGATAAATTCGATTTCAAAAAGAGCTATTTTATGACCCTGAAAATCCTGGCCAATCAGGCTCAGGGTATTTCCATGCGGGAATTATTCTACTATTATTTGAATAATGAAGTGTATCTGCTGCTCAAGAATGAGGCTAAAAATCTCCGTGTCCTGCTTCAACAGGAGGAGCTGAAATTCACTTTCTTCCTCAAGACCCTGGAATCAGAGAATATCATTAGCATAATCCGTACCAAGCCCGGAATCTGTTCTATCGCTTCTGACAGCGTGATCATGAATGAGCCCCATATGTCTCTGCTCAATAACTGTGATTTCAATGATCGATTTAATGAACAGAAATTTATTGTGGAAGCAAACTATGAGATTATAGTAGAACCCTATCTGCGTCCTGAAATCCTGTTTAAACTAGCCTTAATGGTTGAACCGGTGACAATTCAAACCATTTCTATATTTAAGATCACCAAAGAATCCATCTATCGGGCTTTAGCTTATGGTATAGAAAAAACGGAAATTCTGGAATTTTTAAGGGAACATAGCCAGCATGAACTGCCCGAAAATGTTGTCACGGGGATAGAAAATTTTATCAGCAGCCTGGATATTCAGAATATGGAAGATTATACCATTATACAGGTGGGCAGTCAGGAATCAGTACAGATCAAAGACAATTTCAAGAACAAGGTTATTGAAATTGAACCCCATACTTTCCTGATTTTTGACACCAAGGTAGCGGAAGATATTAAAAAATTCTGTTCAGAGAAGGAATTGTCCATGCGGAAAATTCAGGATTTTCTGGATGGTGAAAACTTTTTCTTTAAATTGCATGACACCACCCTGGTACAAAATATCCGGCATCTGCATAGCCTGAAGGAATTTTTTGATTTTTACGGCTCATCATTAGTGGGTACAAAGGTCAAAATTGATAATCAAATATAAAATAAAAACGCTTCAGGTAGTTGTTTTTTGTGTAGATTCTATTTATAATGTTTGCTGTATCAATAAAAGAGTTAATGGCGGGAGGATAGCATGAAGCTGGTCGAGCTCTTAAAACCTCAGTATGTGAAGCTGGGACTGAATGGTAAGAATAAAGATGAGATCATGATGGAGCTGGCAGAGTTTATCGCGTCCACCCATCCTGGTATTGATAAAAAAGACGCTTATAAAGCTATAGCGGAACGTGAAAAAAAAGGTTCTACCGGTGTAGGAAATGGCCTGGCTATTCCTCATGGCAGAAGCGCCAGGGTTGACGGTATGCATCTGGTGGTTGTGTATGATGCAGCCGGTAAAGATTTTGACGCCTATGATAAACAGCCTTCTACTATCTTTTTTACAGCTATAGCATCTGACGAATACAGCCCTCATGAACAACTGGAAGTCCTGCGCATTATCGCTGAAATGTATGAAAAGACAGATCTGTCCACATCAGTATCCAAGGTGAAAACAGCCCAGGCCTTTTACGAACTTCTCATAAAGAAAGAAGAGGAAATTTCCTGAATCGATGACCACAAAAACTCCGGCGCCCCGTAGAAGGCGCAGAAAAAAAAGCGGCAAGTATACACCTTTGATCTGGGTTCTGACTGGTGTCCTTATCGCTTTTTTTATTTCTTATACCAATACAGTCTATAAAAACGGGGGTTTTATCCGTTTACCTTCGTCGGGGACAAACACTCAGGTGCCGCCCCGCATGGGACTGAAGAGTATGGCATCAAATTTTATCAAAAAAAACCCTCTAAATATCCCCAAAAATCCAGGAACTAATCTAACTGTGGTGACCCCTCAGGCTGTAAAAGTAAAACTATTTCTGGCCAAACAGCAGGAGGACGGTGTGAAACTGGTGCCTCTGGAAGTAACTCTGGATACGGGAGATAAACCTCTCAGTCATACATTGGAAAAGTTGCTGAGTTACAACCCGGGAGGGGATTATGTCAATCTTATCCCCTATAACACCCGCATTCAGAAGATAAGTATAGTAAATCATGTGGCTCATATTCATTTCTCATCTGAATTTGAATTCAATAGTTACGGTCGGCTGGGCTATCAGGCCCAGGTCTATCAGATAGTCTATACAGCCTGTCAATTCAGTACCATTGACGCGGTTTACTTCTATTCGGGGGACAAGCCTTTAAAGTACCTGGGAGGCGATGGTACCCTTATCAACAATCCGGTTTATCCCTTTAGTTATCTTCCGGTATTTAATTAATTTACTTTACCTGCCAGAAATTATGCTATATTATATAAGAGGAAGAAACCTCAGTTTCTCTTTTTATTTGCCGATAAAAATATCAGCATTTAACGGGATGGAAGATGAAATATTTAACGACAATCCTTCTCATTTTTCTTTTGAACAGTTATGTGTCAGCTGAGAGCCTGGAAGGCAAGGTAGAATACAAATCCGCAATGGAAAATTATCAGCAGCAGAAATTTCTGATGTCTATCGGCGGATTCAGAAAAGCTATTGATCTGGACTACAAGACCCCGGAGGTCTATTTCTATCTGGGAAATGCACTTTCTGCCAGTCAGAGTTTTACCAAGGCGATTCTGCAGTATAAGATAGCCCTGGAGCTGAATGCCGGACCTGATCTGGAATCAGTCATTTTATACAATATGGGAAATGCCTATTATCAGCTTAAAGAATACACCAATTCCATAAGGTATTTTGAAGACGCGTACTCTAAAAGTCCGGAACGGGTGGAAAGCTTCTGGCTTAAAGGTATGGCCTGGTACCAGATGCGAAACAAAGAACAGACGATTCAATCCTGGGAAAACTATCTCAGTGTGGCCCCGGAAGGCCCCCAGAGTGATAATATCAGAAAAGCCCTGGCAATATTAAAAAGTGAAGGTTTCCAATTTCCTGATCAAAAAAGTCCTGCAGATCAGACCACTAAAAACAACGGTGTGAATCTGGTCAACATCGAGGGGGTGTTGGACAAAGTGGAACTGGAAGATAAAGGGAAAGCGGAAGATACCGAGTTGGAAGATATAGAAATGTAAGGAGCCCCTCTATGGCAACAAATGAAAAACCAGGTAAAAAAAACAATCCAACTGTATCAGGCAAAAACACTTCTTCTGTAAAAAAAAGTAAAGCCACGTCTGGTGCTGCAAAAACTTCCACAAAAGCCAGTGTTACGTCTTCATCTAAGCAAAAAGCTGCAGCACCTTCTAAAAAAAATCCAGCTCAGTCTACACTAAAAAAAACAGCTGTACAGAAAAAAAGTACTCCTGCTCAATCGGTAACAAAATCCAGCTCTGTGTCCTCACGCCCGACTGCATCTCATCACAAAACGACTACTCAGACACGTAACATAGACTACCCCAAAAAAGCTGATAACCGAGATCAGGTGGACGAAGATAAGCGCAAAGCTAAACGGAGAGGCTTGATCTGGTTCGCCATTCTGGCTTTAGGACTGATTGTAGGGACTGTGGGTGTATTAAAGCAGAAAAATTCCAGCGGTACTCTGGATAAACTCATCCGTTCCGCGGAAATCCTCATAGATAACGGCTTTTTAGATAAAGCCATCGATAAATTAACCGAAGCCTCAGAACTGGATAGGGATGACCCCCGGGTCAAAGAATTGATGGAAAGAATCAAACAACTGCAGGCACAGAAAGAAGGCGACAATAAAAACACTACAACTATTATAGTACAGAAGGGACCGGAAAATGTGGACATGGATTCAGGCAAACAGATCACCAAAGGCCCTAAACCTGATGTAGTGGACCCGGTCAATGTGGCTGATCCCAAAGAAAAAGCCCGTCAGTATCTGGAAAACGGTAAACGGCTGCTGAAACGCGGCTATTATGATGATGCCATCAATGAATTCACTAAAGGCAGAAAACTGGACAGTGAAAACGCGGATTTAGACTCCAACGAAGCCCTGGCAAATTATTATAAAGGTAATACTGACAAGGCTATGAAAATGAGCCGCGATGCGCTGCAGAAGGATCCCTATAACCCTACAGCCCATTATACTATGGGGAAAGTGTTTTATGACAAAGGACTCAAAGATGAAGCCGAGGCCAGTCTGAAAAAAGCGGTGCAGGGTGAAAATGACAACGCTGATGCCCATTACCTTCTGGGTGTACTGGCTTATCTAAAAAAGGACTACAAGACAGCCCGGGATGAATTTGAAAAATGTGTCAGCATTGATTCAAAATATACCAAGGCGTATTACAACCTGGGTCTGACTTATACTCAGCTGAATGATGAAAACTCTGCTCTCAGGAATTTCTCCAAGACTCTGGAAGTGGAACCGGATAACGCCAAAGCTCTGGTCAATGTTGGGACTATCTACTACAATAACCGTCAGTACAGCAGCGCAGTAAAATTTCTGGAAAAAAGCTGCAGTGCAGATCCTAAAAATGATAAAGCATTTCTCAAACTGGGGAATACCTATGAAGAGCTGGGCCGTTTCAATGAGGCCCTTGCCAGCTACAAAAAAGCTTATGATATCGACCCGAAAAATTATCTGTCTTCCTATAATTACGGCAGAATGCTGGCCCGTTTCGGGAAACACGCCGATGCTATCAAATATTATCAGGAATCTATCAATACAAAAAGTAATTACTCTGATACATTTGTGAATCTGGGTAATAGTTATTATGAAATGAAACAATATGATGAATCCCGCGCTGCCTATAATAAAGCTCTGGAACTGGACAAAAAAGATGTGGGTGCCTATCTGGGACTGGGGTTGTTATACATGGAGACAAGGGATTATGACCAGGCTCTCATTAATTTTAAACAGACGGTTTTTTTGAACCCCAATTCTGATGTAGGGTACAAGGGAATGGGGGATGCCTATTCCAAGAGCGGTATCTATGAAGATGCGATTGAAGCCTACAATCAGGCTTTGAAAATCAATCCAGGGGACCTGGCTACCATGAAAGAATTGGGCGGCATTTACTATAACCAGAAAGACTATCAGAATGCGGCTAAGTTCTATAGTAAAGTAGTAAAACTGGGGACCAAGGAAGCTGAAATTTATTTTATACTGGGTGAAAGTTATGTAAAACTGAACCAGGTGGAAGATGCCAAATCTATTTTCCAGGACCTTAAGAATAAATTTCCAAACTACAAAAATATGGAAAAGGTTGATAATTATCTCTCACAAATGTAGAATAAGAAGTCATCAACTGTAAATCAGGAGCTGTACATGATTGATATCATCATTTTAGGTGTAATTGTACTGGGAGTGGTTGGATTGGGGGTGTTTTACCTCATGAAAGCCCTGGTTGTACCGCACCAACTGGACTCGATCAAAGCTCTGATGGAATCCAACCGCTACGAAGAGGCCATTGAAGCTCTGAATGGTTTTATGAAAAACGATGAAAGGAATCCCTTGGCCCATTTATATCTGGCTGAAGCATATTTCTACAGTGGAAACATGGAAATGGCAATGGTGGAATACCGCCAGGTGCTGGCTATGGGTAAGTTCAACAAAACCGTAACCGAAAAAGTGATACACAAACGCCTTGCTGAAATATTTACTCAATTTGGTCAGTTGGAAGAGGCTCAAAAAGAATATGTGCTTTTATCACGCATGGATCCTGGAAATTATGAGAATATCTATCAGATTGGAAAATTATTTTTTGACCGAGGGATGAAAGAACAATCCCTGGCCTATTTGGATAAAGTCCTCAAAATTTCCCGAAACCATGCGCCGACGTATTTTTTGCTGGGAAAACTTTATTATGAAATGAACCGGCCTAACGAAGCCCTTAACGCCTTTAATAACTGTCTGCAGCTGGATAATAAAAACACTGAAGCACATTATTACCTGGGAATGATTCTGAAAGCCATGGGTAATTTTGGAAAAGCACTGCAGGCTTTTGATGAATCGGAAAAAGCCCGTGATACTAATCTCAAGGTCAAGTCTATATATCAGAAAGGTGTCTGTAAACGGGAAATGGGAGAGCTGGAAAGTGCCATTGCGGATTATGAAAGAGCTTTAAAATATGCGTCCACTGAGACCAATACCAGTATCGCGGTGCGTTATTCTCTGGGAATGGCCTATGAATCTCAAAGACGTCTGCTGGAAGCGGTGGAACAATGGGAAAAAGTGGCTCATATGAGACCTAATTATCAGGAAGTGCAGGCCAAACTCTCTCAATATGAAGACCTGCGCATTGATGACCGGCTCAAGGATCTTCTGACAGCCACACCAACAACTTTTGAATTTATCTGTCAGAAACTGGTGGATGCTATGGGCTATGAGGCAGTGGAAAGTAAACTGGTGGGGGATGACAGCGTACAAATCACAGCAGTAGAAAGAAGTCAAAAATGGCGTAATGTGCGGGGTGGAAAAGTACTGATAATGATATCCAGAGCTAATGAAGATATTCATGAAGATGAAGTAGCCAAACTGGTGGAACAGACTAAAATCATGCATGGTATTCGGGTTATAATCGTTTCAACCGGAAAATTTACCCCACAAGCTGTGCGTTATAGTGAAAACAGGCCGGTTGATCTGTATGACCGTCAGAAGCTTTCTGCCGTCATGAAAAGCATGAAGAATTAATATGAAAAAAAAGAAAGATTTCAAAAAATTAATTCCCCGTCGGATATTACTGGCCTTTGTTATCGTAATCGGAATATTCATGGTCTATCAGATATTTATAGGGAATCCTTTTTATGATGAAGTGTCCCCGGTATGGGTTTATGTCCTGTTTTTTATCATGGGTTTAGCCCTGTTAGTGGATTGGATAATCAAACAGAAAACTCAGGATAATGATAAAAAAGAAGAAAAAGACTAGATTTCATGAAGATCAGGGGAATAGGCTTCTATCCGGTCTTTTCCCTGATATTTAGCCCGGTACAAGGCTTTTTCAGCCATTTCTAAAATTTCTATGGGGTCCTGACTGTCCTCTCCGAATGTCGCAATACCGATACTATAACTTATGCGGATTTCTTTATTTTCAATAGGAGTGACATGAGTATGGATGGTGTCCATTAATCTGTGGGCCGAGTCCAGAGCCCCTTTTTTACCGGTTTCGGGTAAAATAATGATAAAAGCATCACCAGAATATCGGGCTACCACATCCTCCACTCTGATATTTTCTTCTATCAGACGGGCATGGCTTTGCAGTACTTCGTCTCCGGCTAAAAGTCCATAATTATCATTAATAAACCGGAAATCATCCACATCCAGCAGCATCAATGAATACTGTTTTTTATACCGGATACTGCGCTTAGTTTCTTTCCAGAGATATTCACGCAGAAAACGGTGATTATACATTCCGGTTAATTCGTCAGTCATTATATTGTAATGACTGCTTTCGTATAAGAATAATTCAACCAGGAAAGGATTTTGATACATGCCCAGATCAGATAAAAAATACTGTAACATGGCAACTCTGAAAGCGACAGGCCTGACAAGTTGCTCTTCCATTTGCTGTTTTAACAAGGTAATTCTCTTCCAGTGCTCCAGCGATTCTTCAGGGCTGAATTCCAGATGACACAAAGTTTGAAAAATACGCTGGTAGACCTGTTCTTCAGAGTCTTCTTCAGTCACCAGTTCCTGGATGCGGGTAAAGAACTCATCCCTGCGCTCTAAATCCGGGTCAAATACAGCCATAATTTTTTCGTTAAGATGTTTGTGATCTTCCATTTTCTATCCTTGTTATAAAACAGGCCCCCAGAGGGGGCCTGTCTGTTATATCAACAAGTCATTAACCTTTTACAGCTCCCAGGGTTGAGGATTCAACCAGCTCTTTTTTCATACTCAGGAAAAGCAGTACTATTGGGATGGATACAATAATTGCCCCAGCTGCAAACCAGGCGATGTTCTGGTTGAAGCTGCCTGAACCACCCATAAGAGTCTGCAAGCCTACCGGAAGGGTTAACATCTCCACCTTTGTCATAAACATGGACGAAATAGCATATTCATTCCAGGATTGTACAAAGGCAAAGAGGAATGCGGTAAACATAGCAGGACGGGCCAGGGGAAAGAGTATCAGGGCCAGTAATTGACCCAATGATGCACCATCGATAGCTGCAGCTTCTTCCAGATCAGTCGGAATAGTATCAAAATATCCCTTGAGCATCCAGATAGAAAAGGGCAGTGCGGTAGCACTGTATATCAGAACCAGTCCCCAGCGGGTGTTCACAATAGAAAAACCGGGGATGGCCAAGGGGAGAATACCGGCTGCGAGAATATAAAAAGGAACAATCATCATGGCCAGGGGGAACAACTGGGTAGCAATAACCCAGAGCATACTGATCTGTCTTCCCGGGAATTTAAAGCGGGAGAATGAATATCCGGCAAAGAATCCTAATAGAACACTGATGAGAGCTGTAGCTATAGAAACCAGAAGACTGTTGGTCAGCCAGTTTCTAAAGTTCAGGTCGAAGATAATTTCACGGTAGTTTTTAATAGTCAGTACATTCAGATAAGTGACAAGCAACTGGTTGTTGACTTTAACCGGTCTTTTGATATTAGATGCCTGATCCAGATCAAAGGAAAGTATACCAAATTCCGGACGGAATTCCTTGTCAGCAAAAAAAGTTTCGATTTTCTTCGTAGATTCATTAAAGGAAAGCAACACCTGTTTGTTTTTATATTCCGGTCCAAAAACAAAATTCTGCTCAACTGTACTGTCTCCGGATCTGAAACTCACTTTTATAGCATTGGCTTTTTCTACTCCGGTATCAGTCTGAATGTCAACTTTATAAATCTGGATCCTCAGGTTGGCACCTTCACTTTTATTTTTGAGAATACTTTCATCTTCATCCGGGACCTGACCAATTCCACCTAATTGAAAATTGACCAGCCAGATATCAGGTTTTTTATCATATACTTTATAATCCAGGATCTGCTGAAACTGACTGAAACCGCCTTCTTCATTTTTGGTTTCCTGCTCTGTGACCCTCACTTCCACATGTTTTCCGGCATATTCAGGCCCAAATTCAAATGTTTTTGAACCCTGCATACCCAGGTGAATAATCTGATATTTTACATCCAGTTTATTACCTTTGATATCGGTACGTATAAAGTCCGGCCGGAAAATCCTTTCCACAACATAGGCTGCGTGAGTAGATTCAGTAAATGATGCCAGGATAATCCAGATGATAGGCAGCAGGATGATAAAAGCTAAAAGCATCAGGAAGGTGTGTGAAACTATCTTTTTTAACATGGTTATCTCCTAGTAGGATTTTTCGGTCAGGTTAGTGCTGCGGGCAAAGATATAGATGTAGACTAAAAGTACTACAAAAATCAATGCCGAATAAGCACTGGCATAACCATACGACCAGTTGCGCTGTTCCGCTATAGCCGGCGATACCCGCACAAAGTCATAAATTCGCGTTATCAGAATATCATATTGGTCATTACCCCCAGTGAGCAGATAGACCAGGTTGAAATTATTAAAAGTCCAGATCGAAGTTAAAAGCACAGAAGGAAGTACGGTAGGCCGGATCATGGGGATAACAATAGCAAATAAAGTCTGGAACCAGTTAGCACCGTCTATGAGAGCTGCTTCAAACACACTCTTAGGAATAGTCCCCAACGCGGATATGGTGACTAGCATGATAAAGGGGAAGGCATACCAGGCTGAGACAAAGGATACTATAAAGAAACCCATGGTAGGATCTCCAAACCAGCCGTTGCTTTTAGTGACGCCAGTGATGACTGTGATCAGCTGATCCAGCACCCCGTTATTGGAAAAGAAGGAATTCCACAGCAGACCGGAGATAAAAGTAGGTATGATCCAGGGCAGCATGAACACCACCTGGTAAAAACCTTTAAGACCTACGCCTTTTTCATTCAACACCACCGCAATCACCACACCCAGTACAGTCTGGATTACTACAGCTAATAGAGTATACAATAAAGTGAATCCCAGAGTGTAGTAAAAATTCTGAGTGATGAAAAAGGTGCGGTATGGCTCATACCTGACTATGTAGTGCCGGGATTTGCCCTGCTGATAGATACGGGAAACGTTACCTTCCAGCTTCAGTGCCTTACCCTTGGTGAGGTGGGATTTAGCCGGATTCTGAATGTCCGGCATATTGACCCAGAAGGTGCCTGAGATCAACATGCGGCCACCTGCCTGAGTACTTTTAGGGTATAGGACAGTGGCTGAAATATCCCTGGAAATAACCTGATCCATGATGATAAAGTCTTCGGGAGTGTACATCAGGTCATTGACTAATAACTGGGTCACTGCGGAAGAAGTACCCAGCTGCTGGAAACGGGACTTTGAAGTTATATAATACTGGTTTTCATGATTCATGTTAAAACCAGCGGGATCCTGCTGGTATATTTTATCCACTTTATTGAGTTTCTGATAATCATGGTTGCTGTCTACAACCCTGAAATCTCCCAGGATGCGGGTAAAGTTTTCCACTCCTACAAAATAACGGCCTATTTTTAGATCCTGGATGACTTTGGGGAAAGCGGTAAAACCCAGGACCACTGAGAACATGATAGGTATAAACACCAGCACCAGCATCCCCAGGATACCCGGGAGAATGAACAGGTAAGCCGTGGCAAAATTGTAGAGAGTGTTCAGGAATTTTTCAAATCCTCTCTTGCGGCTGAAGCCGATGAGTAATAAAGTACCGAATATTGCCCCCAGGAGCCAGCCCACAAATGAGAAACTGATAGCTCCGCCCCGGTTCTTTTTAGCACCGTCGGCATCTTCCACCACTCTGGAAGGGGGTTGAAAAATATAGGAGTCTACTTCGGTATCGTATTCATCTTTATTAAACTCATTTACCAGGTTTTTATAATCCAGGGGTGTCAGATTGACGCCATAATTCTTAATCAGGGTGGTCTTTACAAAAGAAAGATTGTTATTATAAGAACTGGTAAGTCTTTCACTGTTGATCTGGTAGTCGGTGTTGGTGAAATTCATGACCAGGATCATAGTTAAAAGCGAATAGACTGTAAATAAGGCTATCATACTAACACGATGCAGTACTTTACGCTCATGCATGGCGGAAATGAAATAGGCGCCTACCGCAAAAGCCAGAAGTAATACTCCCAGCATAGCCAGCTTACCCCAAATCTGGAATTGCCAGTTGTTGACATGGGTAATTTTAACGGTATCGTAACGCCCCAGATTAAAGGCAAAAGTCTTCAGGTAGGCCCGGAATTCATTGGATTTTGTGTCAATTTCCAGCATTTGTTTGTTTCTGAAGCTTCGTGTACCGTCCTGGTAATGGGTGGTATAATTTTGCAGATTAGAGACATTTCCTCCCGGAGCGATTCCAGAGACCAGCTGGTTACCATTGTAGTAGAGTAGCTGTGTGATATTAGGATCAGACTCTTTCAGAGCTTCCATCAAACCCTGAATAGAGTTACTAAGACCGGGCACTTCGCCATCCGGTCCGGTTTTGATTTTTTTTCCGTCAGGACTGTTGTATTCATAGCTTACACCAGGTTTTTTTAAATATTTAATGGTGAAGCCCACTGTTTCCAGGATGGCTTTGGATTGTTTGACACTGGTGGACTCATAAAGACGCTTCATGCGGAACTGGTAAAATCCCAGGGCAAAAATAAAGACCAGAAGCATGGATCCTGCCATAGCGGCGAAGGAGTTAATCCACTCTTTCCGGTCCTCAAATTTAAATTTCCGTTCATAAAAAGTTTTCATACCTTACCTCGCCTTAAAAGTGTTGAAAAGAAATCAAAACAGCTTAAATAATAACTTATTTTATTATAAATAAAAGTATATTGCAAGCCTCTTCTATTAATAACATATAGTCAAAAAAAAAAGACGGCGGCTAAACAGCCGCCGTGTTTTGTTGGAATAGTTTAATTAGTCTACACTGATCAGTTTCAGGCTATTATAATCATAGCCTTTGGATTTATAGAAGCCTGGGGCATTTTTACTCTTTTCGATGAGCTTCATTAACTGTGCCTGGCGTTCTTTAAGAGCTTTTTCGGGATCGGTCCCTCCCAGGATGTCATTCAGACCGGAAGTAGCAGGATCCCAGGTCAGGGCCATTTCAGGGGCGTTGGGCATGGAGATAGCTACACCGGCAGCTTCCTTAAAAATGGCAGAAATTTCATCATTAGCCACCACTGAATATTTATAAGCGCCCTTGTTGGCAGGGGTCTGTTTTCCGACAGAAGCAAAAACTTTACCCATTGCGGCGGAAGTAAAATATTCAATAACCTTTACAGAATCAGGCTGATTCTTGGAACAGGAAGCCATAAAATATCCTTCTACAGTGATGAAGGGGATGGCGCGGCGTCCTACCTGGTCGATGATGGGCAGAGGTGAAAGGCCGTAATTGATAGTCTTGTCGATTTCAGCACGGAACCACTGGCCGTTTACTACAAACATAGCGTTACCAGTGTTAAACAGCTGTGTAACCAGGGTACCGGAAGGTCCTACCGGGCAGATGTTTTTTCGGATGACATTGTTCAGTACATAGTGACCGGCATCGATCATGGGCTGGGAGTAGAGCAGGGGCAGCAGCAGAGGTGAGCCTTTGTACAATCCCAGTGAACGGAAGATTTTGCCGCCGAATCCCTGGATCCACATGGTATGATAGTAGAAGTTTCCGGTTTCATAGACAAAACCCCATTGACCGAACTGGCCTTTATTGGGTTTGGTAAAACCTTTGGCTACTTCAATAATCTCACTCATTTTCTGAGGAGGATTTTTGATCTTGTCTTTATTGTAATACATAGCAATATTTTTAAAGGATCCGGGAAGAGCCCAGACTGCTTCATCATACATGTAGTTAAACGCACCCATGGTCTTGGAGAAGTATTGATCTGTGACTCCGGGGGTCAGATAGGACTCCAGGGGAATGATCAGGCCCTGTTCTGCCCAGGCGCCTACGTAGTCCTGTGCGAAAACGAACACATCGGGGCCGGTACCCAGGGGGATAGTTGAAGAGAGTTTGTCATTAAGAGCGTCAAAAGGAACAGCCAGCAGTTTGACCTGAATATCACTGTTCGCCAGATTAAAGGCGCGGGTCACATCTTCGATTGCCTTTTTTTCCTGTCCGCGATATCCGTGCCACAGATTGATGGTAGACGCAAAACTGGTGGATGCCATCAGTGTCACCAGAGCCAGCAGTGAGAAAAATCTTTTCATATTTACCTCCAGAATTAATACAAAATCAGGGAATGCCCGGTAACCACAGTTGAAAAAAATCTCTTTAATAAAGATTACCAACATTCTATTAGAATTATAAACTCTTTTCCAATCTTTTTCAAAATAAAGAGGAGTAGATGCACATCTGTCACAAAGGAATATCCCCCTAGGGCAGTTTGCTGTGAGCAGGAATGCCTCTTTCCTCGAATACACTGACTTGACCAAATTATTACCGCGATTTATACTTCCTTTTTATCAGGAGGTTTTTTTTGGGGAGCCAGATGAAACGTTTCGGGACATTTTCCGGAGTATTTGTACCTAATGTGCTGACCATCTTCGGGGTGGTGTTATTCTTCGGGACGGGGTCTCTGGTCGGAAATGCCGGTCTGCTGGGCTCCCTGCTGATAATTGTCATTGCCAATCTGATTACATTTTTTACCGCCCTTTCCATGTCTGCTATTACCACCAATATCCGCATCAAAGGAGGAGGGGCTTATTTTCTGGTGAGCCGCAGCCTGGGACCGGAAATGGGGGGAGCTATCGGGCTGACCCTGTATTTTGCCCAGATTTTTTCTATCGCGTTTTATATTACCGGCTTCAGTCTGTCGCTGCAGCCTTTTTTTCCTCAGGTTGATATCCTGTTCATCAAGTTTGTCACCCTGGGGGTTCTGACACTTTTATCTATTTTCAGTGCTGAAATAGCCATAAAGGTCCAGTACGTGATTCTGGCCGCGGTGATGGCGGCAATTTTCTCGTTTTTATTCGGAAATCTGCGCTTTGATGTGCGGCCGGTACTGATGGGGACCTTCCCGGAACAAGGCTTCTGGAAGACATTTGCCCTGTTTTTCCCGGCCGTGACCGGTATCTTCGCGGGACTGTCCATGTCAGGAGATCTCAAAGAGCCCCACCGTAATATCCCAAAGGGGACTGTTTCCGCTATTCTGTTCACTTTTGCGATTTACGTCCTGATCGCGCTCAGTTTTAACTATAACTACAGCAGTGCCGACCTCCTGGCTCATGATAGGATCATGATTGAGTCCGCCCTGGTGCCTTTTCTGGTGGTGATAGGAATCTGGGCAGCTACACTTTCTTCAGCCATCGGTATGGTGCTGGGAGCCCCCCGTACCCTCCAGGCTCTGTCGCGCGACCAGATCATGCCGCGATTTCTGGGAAAGGGCAGCGGCCCGGCAGATGAACCGCGGGTAGCCATGGTGTTGAGTGTAGTCATCGCGGGAGGATTGCTGCTCATCCGCAGTCTGGATGATATCGCCAATATTCTGACTATGTTTTTCCTGTCTACTTATGGTATAGTAAATGTGATCGCCGCGGTGGAGCTCCTGATCAGCAATCCTGCCTACCGCCCCCGCTTCAGGGTGCCCTGGTACATCAGTCTTCTGGGAGGGTTAGGGTCCTTTACCGCCATGTTTTTTATTGATCATTGGGCCACCCTGGTAGCCATAGTAGTTATTGTATTGATTTACTTTTTTATTGCCAGGCGGCAGCTGCGTACCGACTGGGGGGATATCCGTAAGGGGTTCTGGGCCAGTGTAGCCGAGATCGCCCTGCAGAAGTATGAGAAATATCAAGAACACCCCCGGAACTGGCGACCCCATATCGCTATTTTTGAAAATATTCCTCATATGCGGGAATCTCTGTATGATATTGCCAGTCTGATAGCCGGAAAAAGCGGGCTGGTTTCCTATTACCGCTTTGTGCAGGCCAACCTGGATCATCTGGGAGAGAGCAGTGATGAATTGGAAGAATTGAAATCCAGTCTGGAAGAAAAGACCAGAGGATATGTCTACCCTGAGATCATTTATACCCTGCAGGACAGGAATGCCCACCTGGTGGCTCTCCAGGCTGACGGGATCGGTACTTTCAAGGCTAATACCATAATCTCTGATTTTCAACTGGAGGGAAAGACCCTGGAAGAGCACCTGAGCCGCCTCAGCCACTATGATACCTTGAAAAAAAATGTGATCTTGGTCATGGATTCTACCACTCAGGTAGAGCCGGAAGATCGTATTGATGTCTGGCTGTCCGGTTTTCAGGCTAATATTTCCCTGATGCTGATGCTGCCCTTTCTGATAACCCGTAACGCGGACTGGTCTGGTACCCGGGTGGTGATCAGGATGGTAGTCCGCACTGACCAACAGAAAGAAAATTCTGAAAAAAGCCTGCGCGGATTCCTGGCACAGGGCCGTATAGATGCCGAAGTACAGGTCATTTCCTTGGGAATGGAAGAGGTTAACCAGGCTGAAAAAACTGTGGCCAGAGAAAATAATGCGGAAGAAAAGCAGATGAAGAGAAAAGGTGTGTTCCATCGCTTCCGGAATTTCCTGGAAAATCTGGAGCAGCGCCGCTATAGTGAAGTGGACAGACAGCGTATCAGAGACATTATCAGGGAGAAGTCCCAGGATGCACGGTTGGTACTGCTAGGGGTGCATGTGCCTGATGCTTCTTCAGCGGGCAGCGCCGCCCGGGACCTGAAAAAACTGCTTGCCGGATTACCCCGTACACTATTGGTCAAGGGACGACACAATATAAATCTGTTTATATAAAAATCTTTTTAATCCCTGAAAAAAGATAGAATTAATAGGCTTGCAGAGTTTCAGATGCAAAATACTTGATATTTAGTAGGCTTATGTTAATATACAATATGTATTCATGGCTATAATAATAACAGGAGGCGTTTACATGAAGTCTTTAAAGTTTTTGATGATGCTGACCGTACTTAGCCTGGGGCTTGGTTATGCCGGGGCGGAAGACCCCGCACCTTCCAAACCTAAATTCGGCTTTGGTATTGAATTTGGTAATGTTACTATTAACGGTACCAATTATAATCAAATCAGGATGCAGCCTGACCTCGCCCTGGGGAAATTCGGCATCGGGCTGGATCTCAATATCGAATTCGATGCCAATGGCAAGATCCGCGCTGAAGAATGGACCAGCTGGCAGGCCATACTGGCCAAGATCACCTATATCCGGTTTGGTAAAAAATTCGAGAAACCAGTCTATGTAAAACTAGGCGGTATCAACGATTTTACCCTGGGACACGGGCAGATCATGTATCAATACAACAATATGCTGAACTATCCCAACGTCAAGAAGCTGGGCCTGGCCTTTGATCTTGATTTAAAATATGCTGGATTTGAAAGCATGCTTGATAACATTTTAAATCCTGATATATTAGGGATTCGTGTTTTTGGTCGACCATTAATCAATCTTAAACTTCCAATTATCAACTCTTTGGAAATTGGAGCTTCGTATGTAGTTGATACTGACCCCTTGAACACAGTTTCCAATGCCTCACCCTACCTTTTCACCGATAATCCTCTGTCCCGCCCTGTGGGTGTCTGGGGCCTGGATCTGGGTGCCATTGTCCTCAAGAATTTTGTGGTGGATATGCTGGCTTATGCTGACTTCGTAGCTATCGAAGGTAAAGGGACAGGAGAAATCATGGGTGTAGCCGGGAAACTGATCTCAGTGATCCCCTACCGCCTGGAAGTCCAGATTCTGCAGTCAAAATTTATCACCCGCTATTTCGATACTTTTTATGACGGTTCCAGAGCAGCCCTGTACAATAAACTGGACACCTATACCAATAGTTACGCCGGACTGCTATTCAGTTCCGGGTTGTCGATTCTGGATGATAAACTGGCTTTCCTCATCACGATTAGAGATGCCTTTAATGATTCCATTCTCCCTGAGCTCCAGTTTGATTTCAAGCTGAGCAAAGACCTGCTGAAAAAAGTGGGCTTCACATTCAGCTGGTATAGAAAGGAAATTTTCTTTTTCACCGATATTTTCAAATTTGAAGATGTTAATTCTGTCATGATGACAGAACTGCAGTATATGGTGTCTGATAACCTGGCTCTGATCATCAATTACAAGAGGACTTTCGAACTGGATTCTTCCGGAAACGTAGTCCCCTTCACCACCACCAGTATCAGTACCAAGATGTCATTTTAGGTAGAGGAGGCATATTATGTTAAAAGCATTGAAACATTTATTACTGGCCTGGATGCTGCTGGGTGCCGGAGCTCTGTACGGAGCCAGCCTCAAAGTAGTATCCTTCACCGGTGATGTGGAATACAAAGTCCCCAGCCAGGAATGGGCTGCAGTGGAAGTAGATGGGACTATACCCGAAGGCGCCCTCATCCGCGTGAACGGCGGGTCCGATTCTGTGACACTGTCTCTGCCGGATGGTTCTGAGATCAACCTTCTGGGTCTCACCAGTATCAAGGTGGATGCCATACTGCAGGAAAATAAAAACACAGGATTCCGTCTGTTTTCAGGAAAACTGTTCGCCAAGGTCAATAAAAAGACCGGACAATCTTTCAAAGTAGAGACAGATAATGCAGTTGCGGCTGTACGCGGCACAGAATTCGGTGTGGATACACTGCTGGGTAATGTAGTGGTGAAAAACGGTTCAGTTGAACTGCAGGACCCTAATGGAGTAAATCCTCCAGTAACTATCGGTGCCGGGATGTTCAGTTCCTTTGGCGCTGGTATTCCCTTCTCTGCACCTAAACTGGCTCCAGCCAATCTTTTCTCTCAGTTCGGAGTGACCCCTCCTGCCGCTAATACTACACCGGATAATGGCAATACTAAGCCTGACGACAGCGGAGTAAATGTACCCGATACTGATGTAGATATGAACAAAGGGGACGACAAAGGTACGACAACTCCCACCTCTGATAAAAAAGCTCCGGTCAGCTCTGAGTGTTCCTCTGCCGGCTTCCACTGGAGTGTCTCTTCTGAAAACATCGGCGGAGCGGTATGGAATAAAGTCCTGTTAAGCCCCACCATGAAACTGGGTAATGTGATGCTGTCTCTGTATCTGCCGGTCTATTTCCAGAACCTGGATGACCTGGGCAACCGCACTACCTGGTACAATGGTGATGAATGGAACTTTGGTATCCTGCCTGATACTCCCTTTAACTTTGGAGATTTTCTGCAGGACCTGCTGCTCAAGATTCGCTATGTGGGTTATCAGTCCCCCAAGGGTAACAAAACCCAGGTTCTCTTCCGTGTAGGTTCTATGCCTAATATGAGCCTTGCTCAGGGCCTGTTAATCGATAACTACGCTAATGATATCCAGTTCCCTGCGGTACGCAAAGTTGGCCTGCAGTTTAATCTGGATCTGGGTAAATTCGGGTTTGAAACCCTGGTTGGAGATATCTTCAATTTTGAGATGGCCGGACTGCACCTTTACTTCCGTCCTTTCTTTGGTAAATTCCTGATTGGCAAGATGTCCTTTGGTTTATCCTACTTCCTGGATTATGACCCTCAGGGTGTGAACAGCGGAAATGTCATGGGTTATGCCGCTGACATTCTCTTCCCCATAATTGACATCCTGGGTACGACTATCAATCTCTATACCGAAGGCGGCACCATGGGCTATATGCTCCCCGGACAGGATCAGGTCCTGGCTAAAGGACTGGGAGTCAATGCCGGTGTGAAAGGTACTATTCTGGGTCTGATTGATTATAAAGCCGAATACCGTCACCTTCAGGGCGGTTTCGATGCCGGTTATGTCAACACCTTCTATGATGTAGATAGAAGTACCAAAGTCTATGCCCTGGCCAATAATGGTTCTACCAACTATGACGGTTTCATGATTGAAGCCGGTAAGACCTGGGAAAAAGTAGGCGGACTGGCTTTGAAATTTGAGCAGCTCTTCCCCAGTATACCCACTTCACTGTCACAGATAGTGGATTCTCCCAACAACTATCTGCATATCGAACTGTGGATAGACAAATGTCTGTTCAAAAAAGCCTATGGCCGTATCATGTATGACCGTCAGAACTTTGCTCCCCAGGATTTCTTCAACAATTTCTTCTCTTCTGCGGTTATTACTTCACAGGTGTTCTATCAGGTTTCGGGTGAAACTTATATTGGTATGACTTATAAGAAGTTTTATGATGCCCAGGGTAATGTCCAGGATACTTATGGTCTGGAAACATCCATGGGTCTCTAAAACATAATTATTGTACAACAAGCACAGGGCGTCCCTCGCGGGACGCCCTTTTTGTGCCTGGATGGAGAGAAAGATTTTAATATCGGGTGGATACTTTTTCCTGTCGGCCGTCTTTGGGTGCGGCATTGGGTAGAAATTTCACATCCTGAGCAATGATCTGGACACGGCTGCGCGATTTGCCGTCATCAGATTTCCAGCGGGACTGCCGTAGTTTTCCGGATACGATCACTCTACGCCCTTTTTTAAGGTAGGTGGAGCAGATCTCAGCCAGTTTTCCCCAGGAGACGATGTCAAAATAATTGACGTCCTGGTTCTTTTCTCCGTTCTTGTAGCCGATACTGGATGTGGCGATGGAAAATTTGGAACAACCCAGTCCGTCTGAATTGTACACCAGTTCCGGATCTTTCACCACACCACCCTGTACTACCACAATGTTGACATAGTTTTCCATGTCTTCCTCCTTGAAATATTTAAATACCTTAATCGGGAGGAGTTGTTAAAAGTTGTTAAATTGAGGGTTTTAATAAAAAAAATCTTGCTGGAAGACGGAATATTGATTATGCTTATAGTTACGGAGAATATATGAAAAAACTGATTTGGCTGCTGGTATGTTTTCTACCCTGGCAATGGGCAGGGGCTTTTGGAAAGAATAAAGTGACCTATCATGAATATAACTGGTATATTCTGGAATCTCCTCATTTCAGGATCTATGTGACAGAACTGGACCAGAGCTTATCCAACCTGATACTGGATACTGCTGAACAAGCTTATGCTCTGCATGCCCGTCAATTTGGCTATCAACCCAAATATAAAATAAAAGTCCTGTTATATCCCAACCAGATAGATTTCCAGCAAAACAATGTAACCACTGATTTTATTGGTGCCGGTACGGGCGGCTTTACGGAGTTTATTAAGGGCAGGGTGGTATTGCCTTTTTCCGGTGATTATGCCAACTTTGAGCACATTCTGTCACATGAGTTGACCCATGCTTTTCAGGGTTATACCTGGGGTCGGGGTTATATGGGTATCTCCGCTCTGATGGATATCAATGTGCCTCTCTGGTTTATAGAAGGCATGGCGGAATATGCCTCCATCGGCCTGGATAATGAAGCTGAAATGATGGTCAGTGACGCTCTCTATCATGGTAATTTACCCAACCTGATGCAGTTAAGTTACCTAAATCTGCTTCCCCCCGATTACTATTTCTTTGTATATAAAGAAGGACAACTTTTTTTCTACTTTGCGGAACAGAAATATGGAACCAATATTCTGCCCCGTCTTAATGAATCAGTGGCATCCAACCGGAATCTAAATGTCATTCTCACCAATGTCTTTCATAAGGATTTGGAAACTCTTAATGATGAGTTTTTTGATTTCCTTAAAGCACGCTATCTGCCTGAAAGTATAGGCAAAGCCAATATCACTATGCAGGCCAAACGCATCTTGAATAAAGACACTCGCTTCAATATGAATCCGGTGTATGTGGACAGCAGCCGCATTGCCTTTATCAGTGACAGACTGTTATATCCCTCAATTGTGATCGCCGACCGCAGGAAACAGACTCTGAAACGTCTGATAAAAGGCGGTTTTGATGAAAATTATCTGGAATTTCAGTATGGAAAAAGGAATAACCTTTCCATGGCCGGGACTAATATTCTGTGTTTTGTGAGCCGAAGCGGAGGCAGGGACGCTATTCAGTTATTAGACATTAACACTCTAAAAGAGAAAACCCTGGATCTTCCCTTTAAAGTGATTCACTCACCGCAGATATCACCGGATGGAAAGAAGATAGTACTCTCCGCCAACCGGGAGCATCAGGAAGATATCTTTATATATGAAATCGAGACAGGAAATCTGGTTCAGGTGACACAGGATATTTATTTTGATACCCAACCCCGCTGGCTGAGCAGTAATAAAATCGTTTTTGTGACCAGCCGGTATCATCCTCAGGACCAGGATAATAAGGATATCGTGATCTTTGACCTGGATAGTAATCAGGTGCTCACCAGGCTGGATAGCGGATTTTCTGATGAATACCCTACCATTTCGCCGGACCAGCGTTATGTGGGATTTGTCAGTGCCAGCCGGCACCCCGTGCTGATGATTTATGACCGGGATAGCGCCCAGGTTTGGCAGGAGCTGGCACCCCGCGGGGGAATATTGTCTCCGCAGTTTGGCACCTCCAATCATATCATCCTGACTGCTTACCGGGACAACCAGTTTAATATCTACGAATACAAGGCACAATTTAAAACCAAGGCCACCAATGTGGTTATCGAAGATATGGCAGGCCGTCAGGCAGGTGTGCCTCTGGAGTTTTTGTCACGAATGACGCTGCCCCCCCAGCCCTATAAACTGGAGCTGAGTATCGACAATCTGATAGGAGCTTTTGCCCTTAATTCTTCCCTCAAGGGTATGGCACTGGTAGGGATTATGAATGTGAGCGATCTGTTGGGTGATCACCGCTTTCAGCTGGTATTGGACTCACAGATTCAGATACAGACTAATTTTTTTGATTATATCAATGCCGATCTCAGTTATCACAACGAGAAAAACAGGATCAATTATGGTTTCCGGTTTTTTAATTTTAGTAATTTCTTCTATGAATTCCATACTTTTGAATCATTTACCCTGCTGGAGAGGAGTTATGCCTGGAGTGCGGGTCTATATGTTTTTGCCTCCTATCCTTTTTCAACATTCTCCCGTCTGGATCTGACCCTGGGCATCAGGGGATACAAATATATAGAAAATGTCACTCTGGTAGGCAGTAATTACCAGTATGAATACAGTCATCTGAACCGGGAAACCCTGCAGCTGACCTGGGTCTATGATGCTACCCTGTGGGACTACACCGGCCCTGTTGACGGGATACGCATGGAAGCAGGGATAGAACAGTCATTCGCCATTTTGTCTAATTCCATTCAATATACCCGTCTGCTGTTTGATTTCCGGCACTACATTATGCTGTTCCCCAATTATTCGCTGGCTTACCGGGCAGTGCTGGGTAAATCTCTGGGCAGAGACAGAATGGACTATCCTTACACCGTGGGGGGATTCAATTCTGTCCGGGGATATGATCTTTTCAGTTTCACCGGAGATAGTCTTTACCTGATCAATCTGGAGTTCCGGTTTCCTCTGATCATAGACTGGACTATTGGATTTCCATTTCCGCTCCGGCTGCCTACTATCTGGGGAGTATTATTCTGGGATATGGGTTCAGCCTGGAAATGGGATGATGGATATAATCTTTATTATTACCAGGGAGAGAACCTGGTACTGGATGACCTGAAAATTGGTCTGGGTTTTGGTTTTCGACTGGTTCTTTTACCGGGGATTAAATTCATGGTGGATGTAGCTACACCCTATGACGGCCGGGGCGTACCCTCCTTATCCACCTGGAGGTCTTTCTGGCAGATAGGAGTCGATTTTTAATCCTTTTTTTCCAGAGGATGAAAGCGGCTGTGGGTGTCCCGCAGCAGGCTGTTAGCTACATGGGTATAGATCTGGGTAGTGGAGATATCGCTATGTCCCAGCATCTCCTGCACCGCGCGCAGGTCTGCTCCGGCAGATACCAGATGGGTGGCAAAGGAATGCCTCAGAGTATGGGGGGATATCTCCAGACTGATATGGGCCTGCCTGGCTCTCTTTTTTACAATAGACCAGATACTGACCCGGGAGAGAGGCTCTCCCCTGCGGGATAAAAATATTTCGTTTACAGGGGGGTGTCCGTTCAGGACTTCCCGGCGGAGAGGGAGATAGGCGCGGAGTCTTTGCAAAGCAGTTTTTCCCAGAGGCACCACTCTTTCTTTGTTTCCTTTGCCGATTACCCTCACTACACCGGATTCCAGTACAAAATCACCCAGTTTCAGATGGCACAGTTCAGATACCCTCAATCCCAGACTGTACAGACACTCAATAATACAGCTGTCTCTAAGATCCTGGTATTCCTCTGTTTCACATTTCAGCATGGCTTCCACCTGCTTGATGCTGAGATAATGGGGTAAAGCCTTGTCATAGCGGGGAGAATCAATCAGATCAGCAGGATTGTCTTCCAGTTCGCCTGTACGCTGCAGATATTGGAAAAACCCTTTTAAGGCAGACAAATGGCGGGCTATACTGCGGGGATTTTGCCCCGCTTCATGCAAACTCACGATATAATCAAAAATGTCTTCTCGGGTCAGTTCCTGTGCGCTTTTTGGATGGATGAAATTGAAAAAGTGTTCCAGATCGCTTATATAAGCCTCTATGCTCAAAGTGGACAGCTGCCGTTCATACTGCAGGTAGAAAGCATAATCTTTTATCTGATTCATGATACTAGTATCGGCGTATTTAGATAAGGTCTGAAAATCAGAAAAAGACGCAAAACCCCGGGGGTGTAAGTCATTTATCACAATACCATTTTATAATTTGTTTAAACACAAAAAGGATGTTATATATATAGTAAGCCAAAATAAGGAGAAGAAGATGAAGAAATTATTTGTTTTCCTGACTATGATATTTTTGACCACGGCCCTGCATGCTGAACCTGGTCAGAGGGGTGAAGTGGACATGAGCCTCAATAACACCACCAAGTGGGGGTATCTCATCATCATTGACCAGAAGAAAGATCAGATTATGTTTTATTCTACTGGGAAGAAACAAATGATGGCGGTTTATGACTACAAAAAAGGTTATTGGATCGAGACCAGCAAGTCTTTTGAAAAAAAGAACATCAATGAAGATGATCTTTTCCTCAAAAAACCAGTAGTTCTTCCCCCTGACCCCAACCGGCAGGAAATCGACTGGAACCTGAATAATACGGTTCAATTCGGCTATCTCATTGAGATCCTCAAAGATAAGGACAATCCCCATATCCGTTTTTACACCACCAAGTCTAAAAAGATCATGGCCATCTGGGATTATCAGGCCAAAAAATGGGTGATCAAAGACCGGGATTTCAAGGAAGACGCTGTCGATATAAACAAATTCTATATAGTAAAAGTCAAACCGGTGGAAGAAATCAACTGGAGTCTGAATAACACGGTGCAATTCGGTTATCTTATTGAGATACTCAAAGATAAGGATAATCCCCATATCCGCTTCTACACCACCAAGTCTAAAAAGATCATGGCCATCTGGGATTATCAGGCCAAAAAATGGGTCATCAAAGACAGAGATTTTAGTGAAGCCAGTGTCGATATCAATAAATTTTATGTGCAGGTACATAAGCCCTGGAAGAGAGGGAAGGTCAAACGTGCCCTGAATAATTCCGTGCAGTTTGGCTACCTCATTGAGATAAAACCTGAAGGCAACCCTCAGATACTATTTTACACCACCAAGTCCAAACGTCTCATGGGTATTTATGACTATATTCAGGATAAGTGGATCACCCGGGATAAAGATTTTAAAGACGACGGCATAGATATTAACCAGCTTTTTGATCCGGAAGAAACGGTTATTATCATTAAACCCGAAGATAAGAAACCGGAAAAGGAAGCAGATAAACCTGAACTGACTGATAAAAAGAAAAGTGAACAAAAGGAAAATAAACCGGGTGAACTGAAACCCTTTAAGCCTAAACTGAACAATCATAAATAAATTCTATACAAATAGAAAAACCGGGACTGGAAATTCCAGCCCCGGTTTTTTTTCACATATATTATTGGGGGAGGGGACTGCCGTCCCTGTTTGTGTCCCCAGTGAGGCTGTGGGGGGCGGCGGTAGGACGGGCTTGATTCCAGGATGGTTCAGAGTCACCAGGATATGGCTCCCCTGACCCTTTCCGGAAGTTTTTGGTGCCGTTACTATTAAGGCTCCGCCCTCATTACCGGGCCGGGGGTGTGTACACCTTGCGGCGGATGATCTGGAGGATCACGCCCAGGCTCAGTACGGTGATACAGCCCGCGGTCACACCCAGCAGTGTGGTGAGAGGAGTTGTATCTATTACGGAGCGCTTCAGGTAGATGCCGATCAGAGCCCAGTCTACGACCAGAGTATAAAAAATATCATTATGTATAAACAGAAACACCAATCCCAGTATCGCGGCAATGCTGACCATAACGATGGTCCAGACCTGTTGAGATATTCCCCAGCCTGTCCACTGGTATTTGACCAGGGCGGCTGTGATATTAGCGATGGTAGCTACAGATATCCAGCCCAGGTAGACGGAAAAAGTGGCATGTATACAGCTTTTTCTGGAATTATCGCCCCGGCCCTGTCCAATCCCCAGGCGCTGGTACAGGACGATCAGGCTGGCCAGGAGGCCCAGCATAGCTAGGATGGAGACGATCATCAGTTCATAGTGCCAGGCAAAAATCCACCCGATATTGAAGATACTGGACAGTATAAACCAGTAGGAGATATCCTTCAGTACCTGCTTTTCGTCTCCCTTTAAGGCCAGCATGAACTGATAAATGACAAATGCGGCCAGCTGCAGATAAATCACTCCCCAGATGGCAAAAGTCAGTCCTGAGGGTACAAACAGGTTGACATACAGATCGGATAATTCACCGGGGGTTTTGCCGTTGATGGGCAAAATGGCTGACAAAGCATTGACCACCAATACAGATATCACTGCGGTCACATTGCCCATAGCCATAGAAATCTTTTGTGATGTACTCATGGAGTTTCTCCTTCTTTTTTAGTTAAATCTATCAGCATAAATTCATTGCCTATGACTTTGACTGAATAGAGCGGCCAGAAATATTTCAAGTCGCATTCTCCCGTGAGGCTTAATTCTGTCATATCTTTTCGGGCTGCTTCATTCTGGTATAGTTTTTCAAGATTGGTGCAATCGGGATATCTTTCGGCTAGTTTTATTAATCCGGAGTAATGCGCTGGTACATAGAAATGTCCTGAACTTTCCTGATAGGAAAAACCGATCTTCTGGATGTATAACTGTACCATATTTTGTTTAGAAATTAATTTCTCCCTCCTGATAAAGTGTTTTAATATCTTCATCCATAAACGCATCTCTTCTTTCAGGAGATGGCGGTTGGTGATCACTGAGAGCGGGGCGTTCTGGGGAGAAATGTTCATTACAGTCCAGTGACTATTACTGTCTAAAAACATACTGCCCCCGGAATATTGCAGCCCGGAAGGGGATAGATAAAACACCTGTTGATTTATCCAGGTTTTTGTAATACCAAATTGCTGTAAAATGTTTTCATATTCCGGCCACATTACCAGTGCATCATTTTTAAAGGAAAATAAAAGCACAGCAGGAATTAACCATATCAGGACTATCAGTGTTTTCAAAACAGACTCCCGGGTAACAAAATAACAATGGCTGCAAAAAAAAGCAAGAAAGTCGGTGTGAGACTGGACTTCATCCCTTATACTTCATTATTATATGGATAATATAAGGAGGATATATGCGATTGCAATATAAAACTATTGGAATGCTGATAGGCCCAGGATATGAAGAATTGGAACACTGGGTACCCTATATGCGCATGCGTGAGGAGGGAGCGCATGTGATCGTCATCGGAGAGTCAGCCGGCACCCGGTATATGAGCAAGCACGGCTGCTATCCTGCTACCAGTGAAAAAGCGGCAGCGGAGGTCAACCCGGCTGAACTGGACGCGCTCCTGATACCTGGGGGTCATTGTCCCGATAAAATCCGGCGTGATCCGTCAATTAAGAAACTGGTTAAAGATATGCATGCGCTGAATAAAATAATAGGTATGATCTGTCACGCCGGATCGGTAGGTATATCTGCCGGCATTATCGGGTCCAAGGCTACCGGAAGTGATGGTATTCGGGATGATCTGGAATTGGCGGGGGCACAGTGGGTGGATGAACCTGCATTTAGAGATGGAAATATCGTGTGGGGGAGGGTGGTCGAGGATATTCCTGCTTATATGGCAGAACTGATCAAGGCCTTAACCCTGTAAAACAGGGCAGACACTGAACTTCAAAATGACAGAAATTTAAACTGATGCTATTATTAGGGCAAAGAAATCCAGGATTTTATCATGAGACTCAAACCGCTGCTAATTTTTTTTCTCATTTCCGGTGTGGGGTGCAGCCGTCCCAATCCGCTGAAAAGTGATGGGATTCTGACCCCTCACAACAGAGTAAAGATCTTGCTCAAATATATGCATTTACCGGAAGGAATCAGAGATTGTGAATTTATTTTGTATGATGTGAATCAGGGAGGTAGTAGACTGCTTCCCGGTCCTACCGATTTGGACTATCAGGTTGTTATGAAAGTTGACAGAAATTTTTTAGATACCTGGATGACTAATTTGCATCCTGCGGTCGGTCTGGATTACACTTGGCTAAAAAGTATGAAATGGCTGAAAAGAGATTATTTTCCACATTCAGAATCAAATATGTACACCAATACCCATCTACAATTGACGGTCTTTAGGGAGTCAGGTCTGGTGTACCTACGGTATATACAACATTAAGAGAAGGAATCTATTATGGAAATAAGAAAATGTCTGCTGGACGAGATGAATAGAATCGTGGATTTAGTTCGTCTAAACGGTCTGGATATATCAGATAGGGAGGATTGGTCAGAAAACGATTATTTTGTGGCAGTTAACAATGGACAGATCATAGGCTGTATTGGACTCCAGAGTGTCAGCAATTCTGGATTAGTCAGATCAGTAACAGTTGATCGGGAATTCAGAAGCCAGGGTGTTGCCAGAAAGATGCATAGTTTTCTCAAGGGAGAAGCCAGAAAAAGAGAGGTGACAGACCTGTATCTATTAACTGAAACAGCCAGGGATTTTTTTCTCAAGCTGGGATACCAGGATTGGGACAGAGAACAAGTCCCTGAATTCATAGGACAGACCCGTCAATTCAGTGAATCCTGTCCGAAATCAGCCGTTCTGATGAAAAAATCACTTACCACTATGGGTGAGATTGCCATGGGAAATTTCGAAAAGGGCTGGTTTTGTGCTGAGAGCCTCCTGCTGGCTGCGGCAGATAGGTACAATATTCCCTCTGGAAATCTGATTTCACTGGCCAGCGGATTTTGCAGCGGTATTGCCCGAACGGGTGGACTATGCGGCGCGGTTACAGGATCCATCCTGGCTTTGAGTCTGGTCTTCGGTCGTAAATCGCCCCAGGAAACGATGGATGTATTATATGAGAAAGTCCGCAACTTTCAGGATAAATTCCGGGCGGAGTATGGCACTTTGACCTGCAGTGGCCTGCTGGGACTGGATCTGGCTACACCTGAGGGCCAGGCCGGTTTCAAACAGGAATTGTGGGGATTGTCCTGTAGAGAATATGTGGCTAGAGCGGGTGACATACTGGAAGCATTTCTGTATTGACAAAGTGATTTACAGGTATAAAATAGACATATATGCTTGGAAAAAAATTTTATTCAGGTTATGATATAAAAGAATAAGATGCAATAGAGGGTGTGAATTGCCAATCCGCTATGATAATATCGTCCCCTGGGGTAGGAATTACCAGGAATATGTACGTATGTTTGACCTCAGTCAGGTAGAACTTCATTCCAGAATATTGGATTGTGCCGGTGGGCCTTCCAGTTTTAATACGGAATGTAATGACCGTATGGGACAGGTAGTATCCATAGACCCTTTATATAATCTGACCAGAGATAAAATCTCAGAGCGGATTTATGATACCTGGGAAAAAGTCCTGCAGGAAACACAGGAGAATATGAATAAATACATCTGGGATGAAATTGGCTCTGTGATCCAGCTGGGCAATATCCGCATGGGGGCCATGAGAAAATTCCTGTGTACATATGAAAAAGGTAAAAAAGAAAAAAAATATATCCCCGGTGAATTACCTGTCCTGTCTTTTCCACCGGAAAGTTTTGATTTAGCTGTATGTTCCCATTTTTTATTTTTGTACAGCGATCAGCTGGATTACGACTTTCATCTCAAATCTCTTCGGGAAATGTTAAGAGTCGCCAAAGAAGTACGCATTCACCCCCTGCTCGATCATAACGGCAAACCTTTCACACAAATGGATAAACTATTAGAAGAGTTAAAACCTTTTAATCCTGAGATCCGGACCGTTAATTATGAATTTTTAAAAGGGGCAAACCAGACCCTTTTTCTAAAAAATCCTCCGCCAGCTAAAAAAAGCGATGATTACAAACCCCCCAAGCTCAGGATATAAACAGGGGATGAAGTCATTAAATAAGCTATCAAAAAACTTTGCGTTTTCAAAGCAGAAAAGATAAAATAACACTTAAATAGTAGGAATATGTTTTTCTGGAATTGTATTCTGGGAAAATAATTCAAAAAAAAGAATGAGGGCAATAATGATAACAACCGGTCTTATTATCATGACAATTACCGCTATTGTATTTTCCATTGCGGGGATGTTCTACTCCAGAGGTAAAAAACTCACGCCGGAGCAATTCATTTCCGCCCGGAACACGGTGTCTCTATCCGCTCTGATTGCAACTATCGTGGCTTCTTCCATGGGCGCCTGGATTCTTTTTTCTCCCGCGGAAACCGGAGCGACCGCGGGACTAGCCGGGATTCTGGGCTATGCGCTGGGCAGCGCTTCCGCGGCCATTATTTTTATCTGGCTAGGCAGGGTGCTACGTGACAGGATGCCGGGAGGCTATACCCTTACAGAATTTGTAGGGCAGCGATACGGCAGATTGATGTATGTACTGGTACTGCTGATCATGACATTCTATATGGGGGTCTACCTGTCCGCCGAACTGACGGGGATAGCCCTGGCTTCACAATTGATGTTTCATATCCCGTTTTGGGTCACATCAGTCCTCATAGGAGCAGCTACTCTGAGCTATACAGTATTTGGAGGTATCCAGGCTACCGTATTCACTGACCGGGTACAGAGTATGATCATTCTCCCCTTGTTAGCTGTCCTTTTTGTGGCCGCGATTGTATTTTTAGGTGACGCGCATTTTATCACAGATTTGAATACCAGAGATAGCGCTCTCTTGAATCCTTTATGGCCTTCCGGGCTGGAATTTGGAGCCTCTCTTATCATCGCCATTGTGGCAGCTGAGCTATTCAATCAGGGAAACTGGCAAAGGGTGTACCTCGCCAAAGACACCACTGTTATGAAAAAAGGATTCCTGGCCGCAGGGCTGATTATCCTGCCGGTCATATTGATCGCAGGTTCTTTTGGTTTTTTCGCCGCATTTAAAGGCCAGACCCAGGATCCCTCTGTATCCCTGTTTGCTTATGTGATGGGGAGTATGCCTGCCTGGACTGCCCTGATAGTCCTGGTATTGGCAGTAGCCTTGATCATGAGCAGTATGGATACACTGCTGAATGGACTGGTCAGTCTGTATACGGTCAATTTTGTCCGGCTGAGGCCCCAGGCATCTCAAAGGAGTATACTGATTTTTGCCAAACTCATCACTATAGCTATAGCTGGAGCCGCAGTGTTTGTTTCAACTAAAGGCTGGAGTGTACTGTATCTTTTTCTGGTAGCAGATCTGGTCTGCGCGGCAGCTGTCTTCCCGGTATTTTACGGTTTATTTTCCCGCAAACATAGCTCCTGGTCGGCTTTAGTGTCCATCATTATAGGGATCGTTCTGGGAGCACTGGTTTTTCCTGATCCAGGATTTAGCCAGGGTAATCTCTTGTATGCCTTTGCTATAGCTCTGGGGTCATCCCTGGTGGTTTCTGTTATTCTGACACCCTGGGGCAAACCTTATGAGATGGAGCGGTTAAAAGAAAACCCCACCATTTTGGGTAGTGAATAACTAAAACCCACCCGTATATTGCATTCGGGGGATAGAGAGGATATAATAGAAAAAACGGTATGCAGAAGGAAACATTTTTCAGGATGAATATATGACAAAGGTACAGAAAAAACAAAACAATAAGATGAGCATCGGTAATATCCTGCGTTTTCTGGGGCCTGGTTTTCTGGTCACCATAGGCTTTATTGACCCCGGAAACTGGGCAACCAATATTGAGGGCGGCTCCAAGTTCGGATATGACCTGTTATGGGTAATCACCCTGAGTACTCTCATGCTGATCATTATTCAGAATATGGCCGCCAAGCTGGGTATTGCCACCGGAAAATCCCTGGCGGTCAATATTCGCACCCATTTTCCCAAACCGGCCAGCGCCACTATCGGAGTCACTATCATTCTGGCGTGTGTGGCTACCGATGTAGCTGAACTCCTGGGAGGTGCCATAGGTTTTGCGCTGCTCTTTCACTTTCCCCTGTGGCTGGGGGCCCTGGCTACGATTATTCTGGAGGTTTTCTTCATCATCAGCCAGCGGTATCATAAGCTGGAAAAAATCATTATCGGTTTTCTGGCGGTCATAGGGCTTTGCTACATAGTGGAATTATTCATTGTCAGACCGGTGTGGGGGCAGGTTCTGCCTGCTATGGTTGTACCCAAGCTGGACCGGTCCACTATCTATATCGCCATGGGTATCCTGGGTGCTGTGGTCATGCCCCACAATATTTTCCTGCATTCCAATGTCATCCATTCCCGAAAATGGGGTTTATCCGATGATGAAAAGTTGGAGACTCTGAAATTTGAAAAGATCGATACTTATGTCTCTATGTTTGTAGGCTGGCTCATCAACTCCGCCATGATTATAGTAGCAGCAGCTGTATTTCATAAGAACGGGGTATTGGTGGACAGTATTGAACAGGCTTCTCTGACTCTCACCCCCCTGGCCGGAGCATTAGCCGGACTGCTGTTCTCCATAGCTCTGGTATTCGCGGGTGTGAGCTCTTCTATAACATCTTCCATGGCTGAGGTCAATGTCATCACCGGATTTCTGGGTAAGCCGGAAGATCCCAAGACACTGCTGTACCGTATCGGAGTATTTGCTACCGCTATACCGTCCTTTTTTATCATACTGTTCAGCTCCAACAGTATCTATAATATCCTGATTTTCAGCCAGGTTGTCCTAAGCATACAACTGCCTTTTACCCTCATACCTCTGGTGATCTTATCCCGCAACAAAAAGATAATGGGCAGTTTCAGGACCAAGCTGCCGGAATTCATCACTGCTATTGCGATATCCGCTCTGGTCATAGGCTTGAATATATATCTGTTGTATAGTACACTATTCCCGGGAGCGTAGAAGATGAGTTTATACCATAAAATACTGGTGACTCTGGACTGCAGTGATGTTGACCTGGTAATCATCAGCCATATAGTAGAATTAGCCAAAATTCACCACTCCCGTGTGGATCTGATACATGTCCTGCATTCCCACACCCTGGATCAGAAGCAGTACATGATGGAAAAAGCTACAGAATATACTCAGTCTTATCAGAAACAGTTTCAGGATGAAAAAATCCCGGTAGAGATCATCATCAGGGTAGGCGAACCGGAAGAAGAAATTTTGAAAGTAATAGAAAAAGGCAGCTATGATCTGGTGGCTCTGGCAACACATGGACACCATTTTTTCATGGATATCCTGTACGGCAGTGTCTCTGACAGTCTTAAACACAAGATTGATGTACCCATCCTGCTTATCAAGGGCAAGAAATAAATCTAAAAAAATCCCGGATTTAATGTCCTATAGCTTTGACCCATTCCAGCAGGCGTTCTTTTTCTGCTTCACTTTCAATTATACGTAGGGGTAGAAAACGGGCGAATTGTTTATTGGCACGGTTAATCATGAACAAACAGTCTTTTTTAATGAACCATCGGCTGAATTCATCCCAGGCAAATGTCTCCCGCAAGAACTCAGTCTCCAATATAAACCCTTTTTCATGGAAAGTCCAGGTCACACTGGCCTGAAGTTTGGGGTCACGCTTATAAATTTTACCTATGCGCAGAGGCATCAATAAAAAGGTCAGCAATACCGCAGCCAGGGGCAGGGTATAGTACAGCGAAAAAGACCAGTCTCCGCCTATAAAAGAGAAAAACAAGCCAATTGCCAGAAGTACTGCAAAGATGATGAGCAGAATACGGATGGATTTCATATTCAAAAACATGACTCTTTGCGCTGTGATGTACTCATCTGCTGTCAATTGCGCTGAAACTTTTATTTCCTGCATGACTGATACCTGCTATTTGTTTTGAAAAATATTAGCGGTAAAGATCCATTATGTCAAATCGAAAGTATATATTCACTTTAAATGTGCGCGGCAGCGTTAAAAAAAACGGCACCGCCACCCGGTATATCCTCGCCTGCCCCTCAGGCACAGAATCCAGGGTTAAATATCCCGTCCCCGTGAGAGGGGAAAACCGCACCCCACACTTTACGGAACTGAACAGACGCGCCGGAAGGCGCCCCGTCCCGGCAGACCAGGGTGAATAAAACAGGGCTTTTTAAAAAATAATACAATCTGTCTAGAGAATCTCCTGGGTTTACGTAAAGAAGAGTTTACTTTTCACCTGGTATCCAACAGGGTTAAAACCAGGTGGTCAGGCTTCCTTCACCGCCAGACTTTTCCACAGGGATGATTTGGATAAACCCAGATTTGCGGCTTCTCTAAACAAAGCCGGAAATTGAGGCTCCAGCTCCCGGTAGCACCGGGTAAAAAAATCCACATAAACCTGGTCATTAAAATCAGCCAGACCCTCGATGGAGACCCGGCGGGAGAGGCGGTCCAGGAATAAACGGATGTTGGAAAAGTCCCCGTATTCTCCCAGGAATCCGGCGTAGGCAAACCCGCGGGTCACTTCCAGAAAACGGGCAGAATCAAAACCGCTGAAGGGTTGGAATAGGGGAAAAGTTTTCCTGAAATCAAAAGAACGGTACAGCCTGTAAAAATCATCAGCCAGACCAGGATCCTGCAGCAGGAGATAGCGGTCTACCAGGATCTCACAGAGCACATGGGCATGAAAACTGTCCAGGGGCTGCCCGGTCATTTCCTTGAAAAATGACTGCAAGAGAGCCGTGCTGTCCTTGAAAAACACGGAGCGGTGAAACCAGCGGTCGATCTGGTAATGGATCACCATGCCGGTAATCAGGGACTGTATGCCCGGTGTAAAGCTGTGAAATTCCAGGGAACGGAGCAGCTTTTCACTAAAACGGAGCGTCCTGCGGAAAAAAGACAGGATGTCAGGCAGGGTCAGACCGATAGTAAAGAATTCGTCTGATGAATCCCGGTGAAGATAAAAGTGAGATAAATAATTCATAGTGTAGTTTATCTATTTTACACACTTTGGTCAATGGCTGTCTGATTATACTCTGAGATTTCTACATAACTGATTTGCCTGTAATTAAAAATAAATCTTTCTTTTTTCCACAAATAATAGTATGATTTTAACTGGGTGAAGACCAGTTCAGGGAGGATACGCCATGCCGGGTCCGGAAAAAGTGAATGAATTTAAATTCGATATTGTTGATAATAAGGCCACGGAACAGGTTATTACCCGGCTCAGGCAGATCCTGGAGCAAAGCGGAAAAAGCTTCATGCTGGAAGAGGTCATCTTTTTTATCCGTGAATTGCTCACCAATGCCAATAAAGCCAACCTGAAAAAGGTTCATTTTTTGGTCAACGGCCTGGATATTTATAATGCTGAACATTATAAAAAGGGTATGGAATCCTTTGTAAAGGATTTCCATGAAAAACTTCAGGAATATCAGGATCATATCCGGCAGGATTCTTTTTATACCCGGGTACAGCTGGAGGAAGAAGAAGAGGTTCTGGTAGTCAAGGTCCGTAATAGCGGGGAACTGACCCGCCAGGAAACCAGCCGTATTGATAACCTGATCGAAAAATCACGGGCTATTCGGGATATCGCCCAGGCCTATATGATGCTGGCGGATGATTCCGAAGGGGCTGGTTTGGGTACCATCTCTATTATGCTGATGCTGCGCTCTCTGGGGCTGGATGAGTCCATGTACAGCTTTTTCTCTGATCCCATACGTAAAGAAACTATTTTTGCCATTAAAGTCCCCTATAACAGCGTAACAGTGAAACAGGCAGAAGAGATTTCTGACCTGATATTCAAAGAAATCGACACATTGCCTGTCTTCCCGGAAAATCTGGCTCAGCTCCAAAAGCTCCTATCCAATCCGGAGGTACATCTCCAGGATGTGGCCCAGGTCATAGAAAAGGACTTTACTTTGTCAACAGAGATACTGAAAATAGTAAACTCAGCCCAGTATATGCTGCCCAACAAGGTCAGCAGTATCAATAACGCGGTCTCCCTGATGGGGATCAAAGGGTTGAATAACCTGCTGTTTTCAGTGGGAGCACAGAAAGCTATGGATAAAAAATACGGCAGATTGGAGCCGTTGTGGGAGCATTCCTATCGTTGTGCCTCTTATGCCTATAATATCGCTAAAAAGTTTAAGATGGCGGCAAAAGCCGATGATGCCTATATCGGAGGTATCCTTCATGATGTAGGTAAGATACTGGTCTCCCATCTCTTTCCGCATCTGCTGGATACTATCAACAAACATTGCCGGGATAAAGGTTACGGTAATACCCTCATGGAAAATCTGGCTATTGGTGGAGCGCATGACAAGATTGGAGAAGAGATCACCCGGCGTTGGAATTTCCCGGAGATTATTACCGACATGATCGGTTATCATCATAAACCTCTGCTGGCTTCGGAGGAAAACCAGGATCTGGTGGATATAGTTTACCTGGCTAATATCCTGTCTCATGTTCATGACCGTGAATTTTTGTTTGCCGCAATGGAGCCATCCATCCAGGAAAAATTCCAGCTTAAGTCAGAAGCCGATGCTTTGGCCCTGGAAGATTTTCTCAATACCAGCTATAAAAAACAGCAGCTCAAACAGTAGGATAAAATTTCTCCAGGATAATACAGTCTGGAATATTTTTTTCACCGGGATTTTCCATCGAAGAAAAATAGGGGAAAGACAATTTGTATCACATTTGAAAAAATATAACGGGGACTTGTTTTATCTCTAATTCCGAGTTATATTTAGTCATATAAACATAGAAATAATCTATGAATTAAAAATTTTGATTTTTTTGGATATCTACTGGACAATATGATAGTATTTGCATAATGCGGGTGGTAAAATAATGGCAGTCCCTGATCACTTAAAGAAAAAGCTGGGTGTGGAAAGACTTAATCTGGACAAAAAATCTGAAATGTTTACCAAATTCCGTAAAGTAGGCGGTAAAATCGTCGAAGTAGAGGAAGATGAAGCCGCGGCTAAAGCCCGTAAACTTCAGACAGCTATTTCAGGGATTGAAGTGGAATTTGAGGATGATCTGGATCCTGCAGAAAAAAAACGGCTGGAATCAGCAGAACGTGTCAAACAGAAGATGAATAAATATGGTGTGAGCAGCGGCGGATCCGCTACTGTTTCAGCCGGTGATGTAGAAGATACGGAACGTCAGGGAAAGGGTAAAAAATCTTCCAATCGGTTTAATGTCCTCATGGCCAGGCTGATGTGTAAACTCTACGGTGCCTTACGCTTCTTCGGGAATAAATACTCCAGAACTTTTCTGTATATATTATCAGACCGCATGAAAGAAATAGTCCAATATGGGAAGCGCATTCTTTCCTCCCTTCTATATCAGGATGAAGAATTTTCCCGAAGCCTGAAAGAAAGACTGGATGGTTTGGGGTTACAGTATCATTATGAACTGGTATTCAGATTCTTTCATCTGTTGGATGATGCTGATGTGGCCAATCTGGAAAAAATCAAAACCTATAATGCCGGACAGGTCAATAAAGGCAAACCTGCCGTCATTAAAGTATATAAACAGCTCCTGATACTGAAAAGGCATGTGGGTATGCTCAAAGATGCTCTGCAAAAAGCTATGCGCATCGAAGCTGAAATTCGAAAGTTGCGTCAGGATGTATACGTAAATAATCTGCGAGTCCTTTATAAAAACATCGACTTTTTATATCAGACCGTCTTTCCCCGTCTTCAGTTACTGGTGGAATACTTCTACAAGGATGAACAGTCCAAGGGTTATAGACACCGTTTTTCTGAGTATATCGGATTTACAGATAATGACAGGATAGGGTACTACTCTCAGCAGTGGAAAGAACAGGAAGAAGCCGAAAAAAAGAAAAAAGAACTGGAAGAAGCTCAGGCTCAGGAAGAGAAGAAAAATGAACAGGCAGCTTCTGAAGACGTCCTGGATAATATAGATATGATGGAAGGAGTGCCTGAAGCCGCCCGTGAAGGCCTCAGAATCATATACAAATTTCTTGATTTTGATGAAGCTGTGGTGGCCATCCAGGAAGAGATTGATAAAAAGCAGTTTTTCAGAATGGATGATAAAGTTTTCCTGATGCACTCAGTCCTGGATTTCTTTGATAAACAATTCTCTTTTCTTTTTGCTACCAATCTGGTACAGTATAATATGTTTATGGATGGGGGCGGCAAGAGAGTGGATCTCAAAAGCACCTTCCGCGACCTGTATTACAAGATCAACTCCATTTATCAACGGACCAGGGAATATGTGGAATATTTGGGAGAATACCGCAAGTATTCCCGGGCTACAAATATGCTGATCTCAAAAAATGATCCTGAAGTCCAGCGAATTCAGCGCAATCTGGTAAGGGTGCAGAGGCTGATTCATACCGAGACTAAACAGCTCATGGAAAAGTTTTCCCAGCTGCTCTTTGTATTGATCACCGATATGAAGTCACACAAAAAGATTCTGAACAATGCCGATGAGAAAGTACATGTGGACCACAGGCTTAATACCAAGGGGCTGTTTACCGACAAAACCATTGGGGATGTGTTGGAAATGTCCTATTATGTCAGTACCGGGATACAGTTCCTGTTGGCTGACGGAGATCTGATGTGTGACTCACTGGAGCTGCATCATCCCTTATATCTAAAGATCGTCACTTTGGGAATGGAAGAAGAAACACAAACGGATATTCCGGCCACCGGACCTACCATTCCTCCTTCCGGGCGTCCTTCTGGCCCTTCAGGGACCCAGGGCTAACTGGTGCACAGACTCCGCACTCTTCTTTCCCGTTTTCATAACAATTCTTACCATCTTTATAAAAATTTGACTGAAACCTTTCTTTTTGAGAATTTTGATTTACACTTTGACCGGATTCAAGCGGATCCTTTTGCTCCTCCTTCCCAATTGACCATCAGAATAGCACTAAAACAGACTGGATTCTCCCCTGATTTCTATCTAAACCAGCACCGCAGTACCGCGTTCCGGGATTTTTTAGCCCGGACATTGGCCCGTTCCATACGCAAGCTGACCAAAGGCGGGGGAGGCAGCGGAAATGGAGGGGTCTGGGCCATCAATTACGGCAGACAAAAAATATTAGACCGTAATAGCGTCGCAGTAGAAGGTGAGCATCTGGTGGTAAGATTGATGGCTGGTCTACCTGGTCAGGGCCGTAAAATTGACGGGCGTCTGGCAGAAGAGATGCTGCTCCGTGAATTACCCGGATTGGTACAGGATGCCTTGTCCTGGAAGAGTGCTGACCAGGCGGGACTGCAGGATGTTATCCATTTAGCGGATGAACAGCAATTCCTGCGCAGGCAGCTGCGGGAAAAAGACCTGTTGTGCTTTATCGCTGATGGTTCTGTTCTGCCCAGGGATAGCGGTGTCACGGACACGCCTTTGCCGGATGCAGTGCCTTTTGTCAGCCCGAAAGAGCTGAGCTGTGAAATGGATCTACCGGATGGAAAAATGATAAAAGGGATGGGTTTACCCCGTGGAATAGTCCTAATTACAGGTGGTGCCTACCATGGCAAGTCCACTTTACTCCGGACCATCCAGGACGGTATCTATGACCACATCCGGGGCGACGGCCGCGAATATGTGGTGTCCAGTCCGGACCTGGTCAAGGTAAGGGCTGAAGACGGACGAGCTGTAAATAATCTGGATATCTCACCCTTTATCGGTGAATTACCCGGAGGAAAATCCACCCAGGCATTTAATACCGAAAATGCCAGCGGATCTACCTCTCAGGCCGCTGCAATTATAGAAGCTATGCAAATGGGATGCCGTTGTCTGCTCATGGATGAGGATAGTTCTGCTACCAATCTCTTGATTCGTGACCGGAAAATGAGGGCTCTCATACCGGAGAAACTGGAACCGGTCACACCTTATCTGGATCTGGCAGTTTCGCTGCGTGATAAAAAGAAGGTCTCCACGATTATAGCTTTGGGGGGTAACGGGGATTTTCTGGATATAGCGGATACAGTAATTATTATGGAAGAATACCGGGCAGTTTTTGGTAATGAAGCCGCCAGCCGGGTAGTCAAACAATATCCCCGTATGTCACCGGATCTGGAATGGAAGGAAAGTGGGGGATATAATCGTCAGGTTGAGGATTTTGATCCCAGCCGGCGTAAACGCGCAGTAAGTGTGGAACGAACAGAGACAGGTTTTGAATTAGGCAAGGATAGGGCTGAATTAAGGTATTATGAACATATCACAGATGTGACTCAATACGATACCCTGTCGTATTGCCTGGTATATGCCCGGCAGCAGGGCTATTTTAGTAAATTTGATGGATTACAGCCTGTTATGGAGAAGGTTATAGCTGATATCAGGGAATCCGGCTGGCAGGTGTTGTATCAGGGCATCTACCCTCACTGGAACTACTGCTGTCAGGTACGTCCTATGGATATCGCAGCGGCCCTCAACCGTCTAAGAAAAGTAAAATGGGTCCGGTGACGGAATGTCTGATTGGGTGAAAATCCTGAATACCTATGGTGCAAGACGGGAACCCTGTCTGTTTGTGCTGGATTATGAATTATTGTCCCCCCGTATCTACCCTTTATCTGAATTAAACCGGGAAGATATATATTATATTCTGCCTTCCGGTGGAAACGCCACCGGTCAGACTTTAAATCACAATTTTAGTTTTAAAAAATATCCCGTAGCCCCGGAAATTTATCAGTACTCTTTTGATCAAGTGAAAGAAGAATTTATAAAGGGCAACACCTTTCTTTTGAACCTGAGTTTTCCTACTCCAGTAGAATGTGATCTGACGCTGCGTGAAATTTTTCAGGCCAGTCAGGCACCTTACCGCCTGCTGTTTAGGGATGAATTTGTGGTATTTTCACCTGAAAGTTTTGTGCGAATACAGAACGATACCATTTCTACTTTTCCCATGAAGGGTACCATTGACGAGGGACTGCCTCATGCCCGCAAACAGCTCCTGGATGACCCTAAAGAACTAGCCGAGCACACCGCCATAGTGGATCTCCTGCGTAATGATCTCAGCAGGGTAGCCCGAAATGTCCGGGTCCCGCGCTTCCGGTATATAGAAGCCATTAACGCTATGGATAAAACCCTGCTTCAGGCCAGCTCCGAGATCAGGGGAGACCTGGCGCCGGACTGGAGGGACCGCTTGGGTGATATATTTGCGGAACTTCTGCCGGCGGGATCAATTAGCGGTACTCCCAAGATCAGTACCTGTGCAATTATTTCAAGGGTAGAAAATTACCGGAGGGGATACTTTAGCGGTGTGTTTGGGGTATTTGACGGGGAGAGTGTAGACAGTGGAGTGATGATACGCTACCTGGAACGTCAGAATCAACAACTGGTATTTAAAAGCGGAGGCGGACTGATGGTGTACAGTGAATGGGAAAAGGAATACCGGGAAATGCTGGAGAAGGTCTATGTACCGATTTTTAGAAACCATTCGATGTAAAGACGGGGTGTTTCAAGCACTGGATCTGCACCAATCCCGCCTGGATAGGACATTTTCTGAAGTGTGGGGGCAGTCAGCTCCCTGGAAAATCTCCCACATGCTTCCTCTAGTCCCTCCTGTAGGGCTTTTTAAGTGTTCTCTGAGATATGATAGAGAAAATCTGGATTGGAGAGTTATACCTTATTTGCGTCAGGACATTTCAGCCTTAAAGATAAAAGAAGCACCCCATCTCGATTATCACCTCAAATACAGCGACCGGGGGGCTTTGGAGGCTTTGCGCGGAGAACTTTTACCTGGTCAGGAAGTTTTAATCACTCAAAAGGGATTTTTGACAGATACCACGTTTTGCAATATTGCTCTCTTTAACGGACATAGTTGGATTACACCACGGCACTGCCTGCTGGCAGGCACCCAGAGAGAAACCTTGCTGAAACAGGGAGTAGTGCAGGCTGGTGATATTTCTGTGCAGGACATCTGCCATTTTCAAAAAATAGCTTTGTTCAATGCCTTAATGATCTGGGATGAAAGGATTGAACTGGATACCGAACGCATCAGTCTGGATTAAGATACATTTTTAACCCATTTGATGCACTAAAATGCCTAATATTTAATCATATAAATCAGGTGTGATTGTAAATCGTTCAATTATTCTCCGTAATTTCTTATCCAAAGCGCTGTACAATATTTTTAATTGTATATATATAAAAGAATTAGAAAATATTCTTATATAGTTGGCACAGCTTTTGCAATATATAATATGAATATGAGAAAAGGAGGATTTGTTAAAAAATCCGGTTCTCAAGGAGGCATTGATGGTTCTGTGTTCTACCGTCCCTGCCATCGTAAGAAAACAATGACAGGGTACAGTTCCTGGTTTTAAAAATGCCGGCTCTCACCGGCCGGCTGTTTTCATTTTTTTCAAAGACACACCTCCCAAAGAAAACGCACCTCCAAATCAAAGAAAAGGGGACGCCTTCAGGCGCCCCCCTTTTCTATTTATGCCGTAAATTAAAATTTTATTGTAGCTTTATCATCCTTTACCGGAAACTCTTTGTCTTTAAAGACCACTCTGTTGACCTGAGCCGGGACATGCAGCACCAGTGCCGGATGGGGCTGGGCCTTTCCCTCGGACAGCGATACTTCCAGATAAAGTGAATCACCTGAGAGACTGGTTTTGTATTGCCACAGGGAAAAATTGCCTGCCTGGTATCCCAGGCTGATGGTGTCATCCTGATAGCGCAAGCCTACTGCTTGTCCTTTTTCATCCGGCTGTATCCACAGGCCTATGACACTGTCGGATTTGATATTCATGGTGGAATCATGATCCTGCTCATAAACCGGGATTATAGAGCCAGCGCGAAGGTATACCGGAATATCTTCCAGGGTAATGACCTGATCCATTGTACCCTGATAATACTTACCGTCCCTCAGGCTTTTCCAGCTGCCGGCTGGCAGAGTGACAGTCAGGGTGTCGGATTTTTTCAGGGGCTGCAGGATAGGTGCTACCAGAATATCCCGTCCCAGCAGGAATTCCTGATCTATATCCAGGAAATCCCGGCCGTATTCCAGCCACAGGGGTCTTACCATAGGCAGTCCGGAGGTATGGCTCTGTCTGGCCAGGGTATATATGTAGGGCAGCAGCCGATAGCGCAGCCGCATATATTTGCGGATGATAGGGAGCTCCTTTTGGAACTGGTAGGGTTCCTGCATGCGGGTACCCTGTTCAGTATGGTCACGCAGGAAGGGAAGAAATACCCCCAGCTGTATCCAGCGGGTAAACAGTTCGCCATTGGGACTGCCGGTATAGCCGCCCACATCTGCCCCGGAAAAAGGCACACCGGAAAGTCCCAAATTCAGGGTCATGGACAGATTCATCCCCAGATGTTCCCAACTGGCGGTATTGTCTCCTGTCCAGATAAATGCATAACGCTGCAAGCCGGCATAGCCGGAACGGGTGAGCAGAAATACCCTCTGGTCCTTCAGGAGTTTCTGCACTTCGGTATGAGTGGCATTTATCATGGTATGCCCGTATATGTTGTGCAGATACTTATGTTCCCGGGGATAGCCCTGGTTGTTTTGAATGACACGGTTGGGGAGGGTTCCATTAGGCCCTGAAAAGACAGAGGGTTCATTCATGTCATTCCAGAATCCACTGATACCCAGTTTAAGTAGGCGGCTATAATACTTTCCCCACCAGGAGGCGGTCTGTGCGGCAGTAAAATCGGGGAAATAACACATGCCCGGCCAGACTGCTCCTTTGTAAGGAGAGCCCTTGTACATCACGTAGACCTGTTCCCGAAGACCCTGTTCACAGACATCATAGGCCGGATCAGCTTTGATTCCTGGGTCTACTATAGCTACTGTCCTGACTCCAAAAGTCTGGAGCTGCTGATTCATCTTTTGGGGCTGGGGATAGGCCTGAGGGTCATAGGTAAAGGACATCTTGTTGCTCATAAAACCGATATCCAGATAAAGGACATCCAGGGGCAGATCATGGGACCGGAACGCCTGGACTACTTCCATTACCTGGGCCTGATTTGTATAGCTGTAGCGGGATTGATGAAAGCCGAATCCATAGAGAGGAGGGAGGTAAGCATGGCCGGTAAGATCAGCGTATTTTCCCAGAATGGCGGGGGTATCACCTCCCAGCACATGGATCCTGGTATAATAATCGTTGACGGTAATTTCATGGCCCGAAGTTTTGAAATCGTATTCCTGACGGCCGGGATTATCCACCAGCATCCCGTATTGGTAATCTGTACCCAGTCCCAGGTAGAAAGGGATAGCAGAGTAAATGGGGTCGGTCTCAGAAGTGTATTTATAGGTATCGCTGTTGTATAGACCGAATTTGCGGCCGGTCAGTTCAAATTTTCCGGTCTTTTCCCCCAAGCCGAAGACTCTTTCTTTATTAGAGCCACCTAGTATTAAGATCTTTTCTTTATCTGCCTGATAAAACACCTGGAAACGATGGGTCAGCTTATCTTTCTGGAAACAGCTTAATTCCAGTGCCGAACGGCTGATCTCCCATGTGTTCTCTCCTTGTCGCAATACCAGGGTGTCTTTTTCCTCCTGCCAGTCTGGTTTTATCCCTGTCAGCGGTGTGACTACCGCGTAAGAGGGATAGGGCGGCAGTTGATTGGTAAAGGCACATTCCAGGTATAGGTCACCCTGGCCGCTGACCCTGACCCGAGCCAGGGCCTGCTCATATTTAAGCATCAGATCATTGCGGTCATAGGTGATTTCCAGCAGCCTGCCGCTACTGGTCCAATCCGGTCCGCTGGGTTTGAGGTTGCGTCTGGCCATAGCACAGGCAGCCATGCTGAGTATGCTCAGGCCAGCTGCTAAAATGATTAAAAAGGTGGGCTTCATTGACTACTCCTGTATCAGTCATCCCTTCGGATTAAAGTGGGGATGAAGCTTTTTTGAATTTTATTTCTACTATCTTTTTGCAGTGAAGCTATCATTTCACTGGCTCCGGAAAAACCCATTTCAAAAGCCGGCTGGGCAATGCTGGAAAGCCCCAGGTACTGTGATGCTTCCTTGTCATCATAGCCCAGGATCAGGGGGTGAAGACCGGATTTGCGTCGCGCCTTGAGACCGCCATAGGCCAGTTCATCACAGAAATAAAATATCCCGTCGGGGGAATATTTCTGCATGGCCTGGAGGGTAGCTTCCAGGCTATCCAATTCATTAATAGGTATCCGCATATCACCAACCAATTCCAGCCCTTCCTGTTGAATAACTTCTTCAAATCCCTGAAAGCGTTCGTCCTGTTGTTGAGTCTGCGTGTTTTCTCCGATGTATAGAATATTCCGGCAGCCCTGATCTAAGAGGTGACGGGCAGCTATTCTACCGCCCTGATGGTTATCGATAAAAAAGCTGGGATCATTTTCATCAAAATAATCGATATAGTAATAGAGTGTCCGGCTGTCGTTCAGGGCTTTTCGGGCTGTTTCGGGCAGAGCACAGGCTACGATTAATAGTCCGGGCAGGGCTTCATCCAGAATGTGTTCATATACTTCTTCTTTTTCTTCACCCAGGTTAAAAATCATGATATTGTAGTCTAGTTCAGAGACCGCGGAGTAGATCCCTTTAAGGATTTCAAAATAGAAAGGATGCACTGCCACCGGCAGGACCACCCCTAAAGTATGTCGCGAATATTCTCCCCGGGCCAGACTACGGGCCGCCTGATTGGGGCGAAAGTTGAGACTCCTGGCTGCTTCCATGACTTTTTGATAAGTCTCCGGGCTGACACTCTTGCCCCCATTAATCACCCGGGAGACAGTACCCAGTCCCACACCTGCCAGACGTGCTATATCCTTGATGGTCGCCATATGACCTCCATTCCCAAATTATACTCTGGAAACGTTTCCATGTCAAGGACTGAAGACCGCTTTTTCTCTGAGTATATCATAACTAATATTGTATTAAAATTACGCTTGTTCTAATATAAATTAAGCTTTGATGTAATTCGAGAACTTTTTAAGGAGTTGTTGACATGAAAAATATTGCATTAATTGTAGTCTTATTCATTTTAACGGTTAGCTGTACTTTCAGAGATCCCAATGAAATTATTATGCAGGATGGGCGGTGGGAAGGTACTAATGTCCAGTTTAACATTTTTGATAATAAAATCACTCCGGATGGTAGTACACTCTATTATGGATACTGTATGTTAATTACTCTGGTGCTGACCAATACCAACCAGATATATAATTATACATTTGGGTATGGCGGAGAGTCATTTCATGTCGTTTATATCACCGATAATCATTTCAGTGTGGATGTTTATGGATGTAAGGTCACAGGTACTGTGATCAGTCCGACCTCTATGATAGGCACAGCTCATTATGTAAACGAAGATTCTTATTATGGGCATGAAGAAGGTTATATTGATTGGTCAGCAAACCTGATCCAGGCCCGCTAATCTCAGCATTCCAAAAATAAAAAAATGTATACATCTCTGGTTCAAATCGGAAATACTTTAACGTATTTCCTGTGACTTCCGTTACACTATTCCGCCTGAGGACCTCTATTCGGTTGACATGGAAACGTTTCCATGCTAATATGGATATACCCTATAGGAGGTTCTCTATGAAAAATCTCATTCTGATTTTAATCACATTTTTAGCATTTACCGCCTGTCAACAGCCTAAGACAGACAGCACTCAGGTCCAGGTCAGAGCAGACGTCTACCCCGACCTGGATACCCGCATCAATCTGGGCAGTCTGTACTTCAACAGCCGGGACCTGGCCTGCAAGAGCCCCTTCGGCGCGGTGACGATAGGCCAGAGTGTGACCCTCCATATCTATACCGGAAAGGGGGACGTCAGAAAAGTCAACGCCGTCCTGACCCGCCAGGACATGGTGGGGAATTCCACCATGGAAAAATATCAAAAATATAAGACCCTGCCTATGAGTATCACCGGACAAACTAATGGACAGGATATCTGGGAAGTCACCTTTAGTATTGACAAACTGGGGGTATATGGGTACCATTTTGAGCTGTTCAAAACAGACGAAGATGCCATCGTTCTGGCGGATAACCAGAATCAGGTCAAGGTCCCTTACGTCAACATCAAAGGTACCGGCGGAGAGGGCCGTATCACTCCCCTTAAAAAGTATAAACTACCCTACACCCTGACCGTGTACCAGCCTGATGATAAACTGGCTCCCTGGACTGCCAACATGATCATCTATTACATCTTTCCTGACCGCTTTAAAAACGGTAATAAAAAGAACGACCCCATTCCCGGAAAAACCCTGTTTTATGACCAAAAGACTGTGGAATTTCACGCCAACTGGAATGACCCCAAACCCTGGGTGCCGGGAAAATCCGACGGTAATGAGACTGATGATAAGGAATATTGTAACGATTTTTACGGTGGTGATCTGGAGGGAGTCATCCAAAAGCTGGACTATCTTAAAACTCTGGGGGTCAATGTCATCTACCTTAACCCCATCTTTTTCGCCCCTTCCAACCATAAATATGACACTGCCGACTATAAAAAAATAGATCCTGCCTTTGGAGACCTGGCTGTTTTTAAAAAGCTGGTAGCGGAAGCCAAAAAACGGGATATCCACATCATCCTGGATACCTCACTCAACCATTCCGGCAGTGATTCGGTGTACATGGACCGCTATGGTAAATACCCTGGCCTGGGAGCCTTTGAAAAAGAGGTCATCCATACCGATTCTCCTTACTATGACTGGTATGAGTTTAATCCCAAAGCCACCAACCCCGACCAGATGTACAACCAATGGGCTAACCCCACTCTGGCTAATCTTAAGGAAAGCGACTCTTACAAAAAATTCGCCTATAAAGATTCCGACAGCGTGACCCGTTACTGGCTGACTCAGGGCGCGGGAGGCTGGCGTATGGATGTGACACCCTGGGTCAGCGATGACTTCTGGCGGGAATGGCGAAATGCCATCCGAATTGATAATCCCGAGGCTCTTACTGTCTCTGAAGTCTGGTTTGACGCTTCCAAGTACCTGGTAGGGGATATGTTTGATACCACTATGAACTATATTTTCCGGCAGTGTGTGCTGGATATGGCCCGGGGCAAGAGCGCGGAAACCGCTATGCAGGGTCTGGAAATGATCCGGGAAAATTATCCAGCTCCGGCCTTTAAACGGGCTATGAATCTGTTGTCCAGTCATGACCTGCCCCGGGTACTGTGGGAAGTGGGCTATAAAGAATATGGTCAGACGGATTATGCAGAATTCCGGGCCCGGATGCTGCTGGCAGTCTCCTTTCAGTTCACCTATCCCGGCGCACCTACCATCTATTACGGTGATGAGATCGGCCTGACCGGGGGCAATGACCCCTTCAACCGGGGCCCCTATCCCTGGAAAGAAGACGGCGGCAATTATGGCGACCCCAGTCTGTTGGCTGATTTCCAGAAGCTGGCTGCTCTGAGGCGGTCCCACCCTGTCTTTCAGGAAGGAGAGCTGAAACTGCTCTATACTGATAAAAATCTGGTAATTATCCAGCGGCAGGATAAACAGGAAAAGATTGTGCTGGTATTTAATAATTCCAAACAGGAAAAAGGCCTCCCTGCAGGAATCATTCCCATGAATGAATACAGGGACCTGTTCCGTGACTCTACACTCAGCATTTCTGACACTACCATGATACCGGCCCTGTCCTTTTTTATCTTGAAATAAACAGGAGTATATAATGAAAAATTTCATTAAAGTGATTGCCTTATTGTTTTCTGTGCAGCTCTTAGTCAGCTGCGGGAGCGGGTTCCAGTCCACTTTTCCGGAAGAAAAACCGGTCAGTCTGCCTCAGGCTGGAAAGGGTGCTCCCCGGGTGGTGGGGGATAAGGTAGTTTTTACCTATACCACCAAAGGGAAAAAGAAATCGGTGAATCTGGCAGGTACGTTCAATAATTGGGATAAGGAGAATCTTCCCATGCAGGAGATAAGTGAAGGGGTCTGGCAGACCAGCCTGGCTCTGAAAGAAGGAAAATATGAATATAAGTTTTATATCAACGGCAGTATGTGGGTAGCCGATCGTGACAATCCCGCGGTAACCTCAGACGGCTGGGGAAACAGCATCATCATAGTGGACCAAAAGGGCCAGGTCAAACTGATGTCGGTAGGCCTGTCTGAAAAATATCCTTCCTACCTCTATGCCAATACCGCTGCCCCGGAGAGCCCGCAGTGGATAAAAGATGCGGTTATTTACGAACTGTTCCCCCGTACCTTTACCTCACAGGGTTACCAGGGATTGATAAAAAAACTGGATTATCTGGCTGATCTGGGGGTTACCACTCTGTGGATCATGCCTACTTTCCCCATAGGCAAAAAAAACCGTAAAGGAAGTCTGGGCAGCCCCTATTCTGTCAAAGACTATACCGATATCAATCCTGAATTTGGTACCAAAAAAGACTTCAAGGCTTTTGTAGAAGGGGCGCATAACCGGGGGATGAAAGTCATACTGGACTGGGTGCCTAATCATACCGCCTGGGACAATGACCTCACCAAAAAGCATCCCGAGTTTTATCTCAAGGATGCCAAAGGCAATATCCAGGTCCCGCCTGATACAGACTGGACCGATGTGGCCCAGCTGGATTATTCCAACGAGGGACTGAGAGAATACATGATTTCCGCCCTCAAGTACTGGGTCACTGAATTCGGTGTTGACGGGTATCGTATGGATGTAGCCGGACGTGTGCCCCACAGCTTCTGGGATCAGGCCCGTTCTGAACTGGCCAAGGTCAGACCAGATTTGCTGCTCCTGGCTGAATCTGAAGAACCGGAACACCATCTGCATGGTTTTGATCTGACCTATTCCGGAAGTGTCAAAGGAGTGGTACAGGGTATAGCCCGCTCCAGTCAGAAACAGCATGATTTTTTCCAGGTATATAACAAACAGAAATATAATTTCCCCAAAAAAGCGCTGCGTATGAACTGGATGGAAAATCATGACCAGGTACACGCGCTCAAGAATCTGGGTGCCAAGGCCATTTATCCTGGTGCCGTCATCCATTTGACGATGGATGGGGTACCCTTGATCCTGATGGGACAGGAGATAGGCGATACCAACTGGCAGGACTGGCACTCTTTATTTGATCCTGTACAGCTCGACTGGGAACACAGCGACACTAATCTCCAGCAGTTTTATAAGAGTCTCATCCATCTGAGACGGGAACATCCGGCCCTGCTCCACGGGGATCTTCAGCTTATCCAGACCGACCAGGAAAAAGTGGTGGCCTATGTTCGCATAGCTGACCAGGAAGCTATACTGGTCGTGGTAAATCTCTCAGCCAAGCCTCATACTGTAAATCTTAAACCAGCTGACCTGAAAAAAGCGGGTTTTCTTCTAAAAAAAGGTCTCACCCTGAAAAGTTACTCTCCGGGAGTAGAAAAAGACAGTATACTGGAATCTCTACCCCTGGAACTGGCACCCTGGCAGTCTCTGATCCTGATGGAAGGCAGGGCTGATAAATGAAAAGACTTTCATTAATTTTAATAGTGCTCTTTTCCCAAGCCATGGCCTTTGCCAAAGAGATGGTGCTGATATTTCAGGACAAAGACACCCTGCAAGGTTTGGATAAAGTCAGTGTTATTCTGATGAAGGACGGAAAACGTGATAAACTGGGGAGCAGCGACGGGAGCGGTAAAGTCAGTATCACCTATGATAAAAAAGCCACGGGTAATAAAGTGATGTTTTTCCGTAAAGGCTATAAAAAAGAGTGTATGGCATACGAGGATATCATGAAACAGAAAGAACCGTTACTGCTGCAGGAAAAAATGCCCCCTCTGGAAGTTAAGAATCTCAGAGTACTGCAGGAAGATGGAAAGACCTGGCTGGTTTGGGACGCGTCGGCATCACCGGATACGGATTATTACCAGATCTACTACCGGGAGGGCCTGAATCCCTACCAGAGACTGAAGGATAAATATACTTCTACCCGTCTGGAAATTGTCCCCCTGGAAGAGGCAAGGGATTATTACTTCCAGGTCAAAGCCCAGGATAAGAATAAAAATAAAAACAAAGGAACAGAACTGCATTACTACCACCAGTCCGACTACCCCATGCTACCCCAGACTGCTTCAGTGAGTGGTACTGTCTCCGGACTGGAAGGGCAGAATGGCCTGGTCATATTTTATCCTGTCAACCTGGGAGATACACTACAGGTGGATGCCGCTCCGCGAAAAATAAAATGTGATGCCTCCGGTGGTTTTCAGATCAAAGATCTCCCTGAGGGACGTTATACCGTAAAAGCCTTTGCTGATATGAATGGCAACGGAGCCTGGGATGGTAACTGGCTCAAGGCCCTGCCTGAACCAAGAGCTATTCTGTATGATATTAGGGTCAGCAAAAAAACACCTCTAAAACTAAATCTGAAACTGGAAAAAAAGTTCACGGGTATGCCCAAGGTAATCTATGATGAATCACCCGGTTACATCGATCTCTACCAGGCTGCCTGGCAAATGGCCAGAGCCAAAATCACCCCCGGTCATACTGAGAACGGATTTGTCACGGCCTATATGGACGAAGGTTTCAATAACCACATATATCAGTGGGACACCTGCTTTATGATGTTTTTTGGCATCTACGGCGGGGATGACTTTCCGGCTATGAACAGCCTGGATAATTTCTATCTCAAACAGCGCCCCAATGGATATATCTGCCGGGTCCAGAATGAAGATACCGGGAAGGACTACGATCCCAGCCTAAACGATCCTAGTGTGAACCCGCCTCTCTATGCCTGGCTGGAATGGACCTATCTGCGGGTCACCGGTGATGACAGCCGTCTGCTGTGGGCTCTGACTCATCTGGACCGCTATTATCACTGGCTCAAGAATAATGTTAGAAGGGAGGGAGGCTGGTACTTCACTTCGAACCTGGGCTCCGGCATGGATAATTCTCCCCGGGAGGGGCAGGCCTGGGGCTGGGTGGATATGACCGCGCAGATGGCATTGTTTGCCGACCGGATGGCAGCCCTGGCCAGACAGGCGGGGATACCTTCAGCAAAGGCATATTATGAAAAGGAATACCAGGATCTCAGCAGTCTGATAAATACTACCATGTGGGATGAGGATAAGCAGATTTACTTTGACGTGAAAAAAAATTCTTCTCTGCATCGTAAGAAAACCATCGCTTCTTTCTGGCCTATGCTGGCCCGTATTGTTTCAGCAGACCGGCTCAAAGGCCTGGTGTCTCATCTGGAAAACCCGGCGGAATTTAAAACCCTGCATGTTTTCCCCACACTGGCCAGGGACGAAGCGGAATATGACCCTAAAGGATACTATTGGAGAGGGGGAGTGTGGGCGCCCACTACATTTATGGTGATAAAGGGGCTGGAAGCAAACGGTCTGTATGACCTGGCCCGCCGGTCCGCACTCAATCATGTCCATAATATGTGGAAGATATACCAGAACTGTGTGCCTGATAAAAATAAACTACCCTACAAAGAAAGTAATATCCCCTTCCCGGCACACCTGGACGGCACAAAACAAATCTGGGAATTGTACAGCCCGGAAAAAGAAGAACCCGGTACCCGCTGGGATAACCAGTTTTATGGCCGGCCGGAATTTGTGGGCTGGAGCGGTGTGGGTCCCATAGTACTTTTCATCGAAAATATCCTGGGGATTGTACCGGATGCCCTTTCCAAAAAAATAGTCTGGAGAGTGAACAGTGGCAAAAAGCACGGTATCCAAGGTCTGGGCTTTTTGGGAGGAAGGGTAGACCTGGTCATGGAAGGTATCAAGGACGGACAGCCCAGTTTTACTATACATTCCAGCCGTGATTTTGAACTGGAGGTGTGGTATCTGAACAAAAAGAGGGTGATTCCTGTAACAGCCGATCTTTGATAACAGGCAGGGAGTTGTATACTCCCTGTTTTTTTTCGCTCTGAAACTTTGACAGGATTTCCTGTTTCGATATAATGTATACAAAAATAATAGTACGAGGTATGGCTATGGAACAGGTTTTCCACATTATTCCACCCCGTCAATCACCCTATCTGGCAGTTATCAGTATCATCACATTCCTTCTAATCTTAATGATAATGTTTGTGATTATGAGCTTTTCCATGAAGAAGGTAAAGTATATAGTCAATGACAGCAGCCTCATTATTAAGGGACTGTTTTCAGCAAAAACATTCGCTCTGTCTGATCTGCAAAAAGATGCTATCCGGGTGGTGAACCTGAAGACTGCAGATGAGCTGCAGCCGGTTTATCGAATGAACGGAGTGGGCCTGCCCGGTTTTCAGAGCGGCTGGTACCGTCTTAAAAATAATCATAAGGCATTGTTATTTCTTAGTGACCACGCTCAAGTGGTCTACATTCCCACAGTTAAGGACTTTGTACTCCTGCTCAGCGTGGACGATCCTTCAGCCATGGTTAAAGCCCTGCAGAATTAATCCAAAAATATTTTTATAACAAGGAATTACTATGCTAAAAACATGGCTGCTGGTACTGACAATATTCCTGATTGCAGGGTGCAAGGGGGCAAAAACAGTGGAATACAGCTATTTTGACGGGAGCGGAAACCAATACCGTCTGACTTTGGATCCCCTGGTACTGGAGTATAATCCCATCCAGCCCCTGGAGAGTTCTTCCGGTGAATACAGCGGAGGGGAAGCATATCGCTATGTATTAACCAGTGAGCAATTGGATGCTTTAAAAAACGCGATCGATATCGCGGTTAGTGACACCATACACCATATCTCCAACCGGGTGATGATGTCCGGGATGATCAGGATAAAAAATGAACACAGCAGTGAAGTATATATCCTCAGCCCTGGTGCGCCTTCCAAAGCCAGGATAGAGGAATTATTACATTCCTATAAACCTTAACCTTTAGCAAACAAATTTTGGAGAGATGAAATGGACGCTGGGGAACTGCAGAGTTATATCTACGAGCATATTCCAGTTATCGCACAAAACCATTTTGAGATCCAGGAAATAAAAGATGAACAGGTTTTTTTTAAAGGCAGCCTCAAAGAACATATAAATCACAGGGACTCCGCTTTTGGAGGCAGTCTTTCTTCTCTCATGATACTTACAGCCTGGTCTGCCGTCAGGATTATGACGGATAAACTGAAAAATGTGGTCATTGTCATCCAGAATTCCCATGTGGATTTTCTGAAACCGGTTCTGGCAGATTTTACTGCTGTAAATCATCAGCTGCCCCCGGCTATCAGGCAAAAGTTATTCCAGAGTCTGCAACGTTTTGGCAAGGGCAGAGTGACAATGAATGTCGATCTCTATACCAATGACCCTCATGATATACTGGCATCTTTCAAAGGTGATTTTGTAGTGGTGCAAAAATAAATCGGTACTAATTTCATTAAATAAACAGATATTCCTGACGGATAATAGGTTCTCCGATTTCCAGTTCCAGAGCACTGATCTCATTATCATCCACCCACTTGGGTACCCGGGTACACCGGAACTGGTGTTCCAGACCGGATTGACGGATCAATTCTATAGAACGTTTGATGCGGCGGATGTCAATATCAGGTAAATCTACAGTCTTTCCGTATTTGCTCCAGGAGTTTTTAATATCCATGGCGATAAAGTCCACCAGCCCGGAATCGATGGCTTCTTCCAATACCTCAGGTAGATACCCGTTGGTGTCAAGTTTGGTTTTAAAAGCATGCTGCTGGCACCAGCGGAAGAATTTTTTCAGTCCTTTCCAGCTGAGGCTGGGCTCACCCCCGGTCACACATACCGCCTGGATTTTTCCGCGCCGGGCTATGAGGTAATCCTGAATATCTTTGACTTCCAGGTCGGGGAGTTTTTCGTACTGGTGAGGGTAAATCAAATCCTGATTGTAGCACCAGGGACAGCGGAAATTACAGCCGGCTGTGAACAGAGTACAGCAGGTCAGCCCGGGATAATCCACCAGACTGACCCTTTCCATGCCTTTAAACATGCGCGCGGGAATCCAGGCACTTATCGTAATGATTTCGTTCCTGAAATTCCTGCTTTTTTCCTACGTTCCAGTTCTGTACAGGGCGGTAGTAACCTACCACGCGGGAGTACACTTCAGTGGGGATGACGATCTTTTTTTCAGTGGTTTCCATGTTTTTAAATCTCCTTATTCATTTCCAATGTATCTAAATATACTCCATACTTTTCCAGTTCTGCTTCGCTATGAGGGAGAGGACAGTGCGCGTGCTCTCCTCCGATATAGCCATGCACCGGGCAGACGGAAAAAGTGGGGGTGATAGAGAAATAGGGCAGACGGTATTGGCTGGCGATGATCCGGACCAGATTGGACATGGATTCCGGCCGGATATTTTTTTCACCCAGAAAGACGTGTATTACCGTGCCGCCGGTAAATTTGGACTGGAGGCTGTCCTGATGGTCCAGCAGCTCAAAAATGTCCGTAGTATGGTGGACGGGAAGATGCACAGAATTGGTATAGTAGGGGACCTCATGGGTACCGGAGTGCAGTATATCGGGCCAGGTCTTTTTATCGTTTTTAGCCAGACGGTAGGATGCCCCTTCCGCGGGGCTGGCTTCCAGATTGTAAAGATGACCTGTCTCTTCCTTATACTGGTCCATTCGGTTCAGCATAAAGTCCAGTACTTCTTCCGCAAAATCTTTGGCTTCGGGTTGGGCATAGTCTTTTTTGAGGAGGTTCATTACTGCCTCGTTCATACCCAATAGCCCTATGGTAGAAAAATGATTGGTCCAGTAGTGCCCCGTGCGTCTTTTAATTTCCGCCAGGTAGACGCTGGTAAAGGGATATAGACCTTTTTCCGTTAATTCCTCCACCATCTTACGCTTGATCTCCAGTGAAGAGCGGGCTTTGTCCATGACTCCCCCCAGCAGCTGGAAGAATTCCCGCTCTGACTGAGCCTGGTAGGCCAGGCGAGGGAGGTTAATAGTCACTACCCCGATACTGCCGGTCATAGGATTGGCTGAAAACAATCCGCCCCGTTTAACTCCGCTATCGTGACTGGTTTCTGCAGATTTACCCAGCATCTGTTTTTTGACCTGTCGGTTATCGAGACGGAGGCGGCAGCACATGGAGCGCGCGTCTTCTTCGCTCATGTCGGAATTGATAAAATTGCTGAAATAGGGTGTACCGTACTTGGCGGTCATTTCCCACAGAGGCTGGTAGGCAGGATTGGTCCAGTCAAATTCGCGGGTGATGTTATAAGTAGGGATAGGAAAGGTAAAAGGCCGGCCATGTTTATCGCCCTCCAGCATCACTTCCGCGAAGGCACGGTTGATAAGGGTCATCTCTTCAGTATAATCCGCATAGGCACTGTTATGTAATTTTCCCCCGATGATCACAGCCTGTCTGGCCAGATAGGAGGGTACAGTCAGGTCAAAGGTCAGATTGGTAAATGGTGTCTGAAAACCGACCCGGGTGGGTACATTCAGGTTGAACACAAATTCCTGCATGCACTGCTTTACATCTTTATATTCCAGGCGGTCATGCCGGATAAAAGGGGCCAGCAGGGTGTCAAAATTAGCAAAAGCCTGGGCTCCGGCGGCTTCACCCTGAAGGGTGTAGAAAAAGTTTACGATCTGGCCCAGGGCGGTGCGTAAATGACTAGGTGGACCTGAAGATATCTTGCCACTCACTCCCCCGAACCCCATCATCAGGAGCTGTTCCAGATCCCAGCCCACGCAGTAGGCAGACAGTAGCCCCAGGTCATGAATATGAAAATCTCCCCTGCGGTGTGACTCGCCGATCTCCGGGGTGTAGATACGGGTTAGCCAGTAGTTGGCGGTCAGCGATGAAGCTATGTGTGAATTTAGACCCTGCAGAGAATAGCTCATGTTGGAGTTTTCATTGACTCTCCAGTCCTGGAGCTGAAGATAATCATCGATTGTTTTGAGACTTTCCTGAAAGGCCTGATCCATATGTCGGGCTTCACTCCGTTTGGACCGGTACAGGATATAGGCTTTGGCAGTACGCCGGTAGCCCATATTCATGAGGGTGTCTTCCACCATATCCTGAATATGTTCGATGTCTACTACTTCTGTTTCCAGCCGGTGAATCACAAAACCGGCACATTGCCAGGCTTCTCCCGGGCTGCCTTCACCACAAGCCTCAAAAGCCTTGGCTACTGCGCCAGCTATACGGCTGATGTCAAAGTCGACGACTCGCCCGTCCCGTTTCCGGACCAGACTGGCTTTACCTTCGGTTTTTTTGTTTTTCTGAATCTCCAATACTAACTGTTCCACGATATCCCCTCCGCTTATTTGCATAAGACCTGGTCAATACCGTGAGCCGGCACAGGATTTTCCACAATGGGAAAGCTGATTGATCAGATCTTTCAATCCACCCCGAATGAAAGTTGTCTGCAGCAACACGAACAGGTCTTCCGACTTATGAGGCTAAGGTCTTTCCTGGGAAGCAAGCTGTTCTCCCGACCTTCGCGGTTTCCCACTGGACAGGTGCTGGCTTCCTTGTTCCTCATTTACGGCTGCGGGGGCAGTCGGGGATTCTCACCCCATTCCCTTCGAATATCCGCGTGCTGTGATTCTTATTATGCCGGACAGTTCTGAAAAACGCAAGACTTTTCAAAAAAAATCTTATTCAAAACTGTCTGTCTGAAAAATATTCTCCCACCTGTTTTTGCAAGGGGGATATTCGTTGGGGAATTTTATCATCCTGGAATAAATATCCCGCGTCATAGGAGATGCCCCAGTGATAACCCCATCTGTTGTCATTGATGGCATAGTAGACTTCACCGGCTACCCGGAGACCGATATACTGGAAGAGCACCATGTTGAGGCTCATGGAAACATACAAGCTATGGTAATAATCCTGCAGCAGACTGGCGGCACGGTAGCCTGCCAGAGAGTATAGCCTCTGGATGTAAAAGGGTAGAGCACCCAAACCTCTTTGTATTTCCAGACTAAACAGATTCATCCTGGCATTGGCGTAGAGGTAGAGAGTCCCGCTATCCGGCCGCAGGGCATATTCAGATAGGAGAGGTTTGTAATGGTAGTAAAAATCAAAATCACTCCCGCTCAGCGATAAACTACTGTTCAGCACCCAGGCGGCATGCATGGTCACGAATAGAGGCAGGGCCTGAGGGGAAAAGAAGGTGTCTGCTTCTATCTTCCACTTATCGCCCTGGAAAGGGTGATCCAGATAGAGACTGAACTGTATGCCTCTGGCCCGGGGAAAAGGATACAAACCGGTATAACTGGATATCCGGGCCCATATTCCCCATTGAGTAGTCAGGAAGCTGTAGGGTGTGGCATATACCTGAGGAGAGTCAATGCTGATAAAGCTGAAGGCATCATGTATCAGACTAAAACCCAGATGCAGGAAATGATTCACAGGCAGAAAATACCAGGTATGGCCTATGTCCAGGGAGATACTGGTACTGCGGAATTTATACGCGCTCAAATCAGGTTTAAAGAGTTCATCTTTAAAGCTGATCATCCAGGGTAATTCCGTAGCGGTATTCTGCCAGGTGATATCCAGATTGACAAATGGGGCCAGCAGGCTGTAATCCAGGTAGGGCATGATAATATTATTGCGGGAGGGGTCAGCCAGGTAGGTGACCAGTCCGATCCCCTGCAGGGATGTCCCGTACAGGTGGGGCCAGGGTGCCCATAATTGGGGCTTGAGAAAAGCCAGTGTTTTGTAGGGTTTCTCTGTGAGGTGAGTGACTGGAGGTAATGGAGCTTGATTGGTCAGATTCAGCTCTTGCCACTGGACCCTGCTGGTGAGCGGGTGTATACCTGAGGGTAGCTGCATCAGTTTGTCACCCCGGGAAAACTGTCCCAGATAATACAACCGGTCTGAAGTAATCAGGGGCAGGTGAATGCCACCCAGAATCTGATTGGTATATTGATAGAGGATGTCTCCTTCTATATAGGCTCCCTGACTCAAACCTCTGCCGTCATGCCAGGAAAAACAAATCTGATTAGAATGGACAGAGATATCCCTTATCTGAGGCAGAAGGGGTGTATTCGGACTTTCCGGTTGCGTCATAATTTCCACAGAATTATTGTCCGGGTTAAATCGCGCGATATACTTTAATCCATGCAGACGCAGTGAAAAAAGGATACTGCCGTCCTGCCGGGAGGAAGGGCTCCCGAAATACATTTCCGGTTCACCCTGGAGTAGCACCTTTACTCCTTCCGGAGAGAGAAAGACCAGATCGGTGAGAAACCCCCGGGGCTGTACGGCGACGATGCCGTCCCGGTAAAACCCGGCTTCTCTCACACCCGTCCATTGAACTTTTTCCCAGTGATGCCGTCTCAGGTCAAAAACCTGGACCAACAGACGGGGCTTGCCTCTTAACAGTGAAGACCGGCTGACCAGCAGGCGCCTACCGTCTGGGTGTAGTACCAGGCGGTCTATATAAGCATCAGTTTTTACTACCAGTTTTTCTTTGTGAGTGGCGGTGTCATAGCTGTATATAGCCTGTCGGAAGCCATCCTGATAGTATAGCAACCTGCCGTCACTGACTATTGAATCGACAGACAGGTAGGGCTTTAGGATGATATTGGTATTGGTGAGGAGGGGGAAATCCAGGATCATTGTCTTCCGGAAATCCTGCCATTCCTGTCTCAGACTATTGGTATAGGTGAGACGGAAGCTGCCGGGCAGCATCAAAAAAGGATTACCCCCTCCGGTCCGGTGCCAGAGTTCCCGGTACTTATCCAGGCCGTATTTGCCAATCAAAAACCGGTTGAAATATCCCCCGTAGTGATAAATGATCCTCCCTCCAGGGTAGAGGTCAAAACCTCCGCTAGCCTGACTCAAGGATTTAAATCTGCCCTCAGCCTGATCCTGGCGCAGTTCATCCTTAACTATATTTAAATTACCCCGGCCGAAACCGTCCAGACTTTCTACACTGACGGTCACCCCTTCTACCATAAAGCCGGGTATCATGTACATCTGAGGCAGGACCCAGCTGCCGAAAAGGTGGTAGGCAAATTCCATCAAGGGGCCCCGGATGGTCAGAGATACGGCATGAGCGAGTTCATGGATAAATAGTGCCTGGAGGTAGTCGGGATTATGGGCGATGACTGAATCGTTTTCGGAAGGATAGACATAAAGCACAATATGATTTTGAGGGAGGGGCAGAGAGTAGCCATTAGCCCCCTGATAATCATCAGAGAGCAGGACAGTGATGCGGTCAGTGCTGGCCCGCTGCAGCAAGCCCTGGACTCTTTCATAATAACTGTCGGCAAATCCAGCCAGACGCTGCGCTTCATAGCGACTGTAGTCTGAGTATAGTATATCAAAATATTTGGTACTGATTTGGAATAACCGTGTGCCGGGGGCTGTTTCGCCGCTAAAGGAAAAAGTGGTCAATAGAAAGATTAGCAGCAGAAAGTAAACAGATTTTTTCATAGTTACCCCGGAGTTTTTATTTATTTTAACATGTAACTCCTGCTAATAAAAGAAAAACCGGATACACCTAAAATATTTCTGAAAAAAATTGACAAAATTAACCAACTCTCTTATCATATTCCCGCATGATGCACTGAATCAGTGCATACAGCATTAAAAAAGTGATAAAAAATTTCGGAGGAAAGTAATGAAAATGAGGTTATGGTTGACTGTGGTGGTCGCGGCTCTGGCTCTGAGTACTGGTTGTTCTTTAAACGATGTTAAGGCTTATGGCCCTGGTGAAGTGGTGGTATATGATGATGGTGACCTGGTCATCACTTCAGAAAAACTGTCTGATATTTCTGTTCCTGAAGTTGGACAGGCTCAGACTATGGGTGTGACTGCACCGTCTACTGCTAATGTCTGGCGTATATCCCAGGAAGTCCTGCGTTACTACCGCCAGGGTGGAACTCTGTATGTTTCCGGTCAGCTCAAAGTTGACGCTGGTGTCAAGAATCTGGCTTATTCCAAGACTGTAGGTATCCGTTATACTGTAAATAACTGGGCCAGCTGGACTGATTCCAATGGCAGCTGGAGCTATCATGTCGACTCCAATAATACTGACGTGTTCACCATTTATTCCGCGTCTACTATCAATCCTGGAGCTACTATGAAGTATGCTATCTACTTCAAGGTAAGCGGTCAGACCTACTGGGACAACAATAACTCTGCTAATTACACTGCCCAGTTCTAAACATTTCTATTAAAAAAAGCCCCCTGTAAAGGGGGCTTTTTTTTTGTCCTTAAACTTGTTGGTATTGGCTTAATATGGTAAAGTTACAAATCTGAAAAGAGCGGAGGTGAATAGTGGCAGATGATGTGGAATACCTGGGAAATGACCGGAGAAGGGCATCCGGTCCCATTCTGAACTGTACCCGGACTTTTTATTCTACCGATACAGAACCTTGTGTTATGACTGAGTTCCAGGGCCAGGAGTGGTACCATGGTACAGGAGTCAGGCCGGAGGATCATCCCGGTCGCTCAGTTTTACGTATTCTGGACCAGCACCTTCCGGGGACAGAGTGCGGGTTTTGCCAAAGTAAAAACGTACTGGTGATTTCCCTGCAGGGCTGTGTGTCCTGGAATTCCGGAGATGCCTATTATGACTATGAAGTGAAATGCCAGGACTGCGGGAAATTTTCGTCATTTTCTTATTCTGAGAATTAGATATTAGTGCTCAGTCATTTCTATGTTTTAAACCCAGCCCTTCCGCCAGTGTATAATATTCCTCTGCCTTGTCACGGTTACCGTTGATCTCCCAGGAGTGCCCCATATTGACATAGAGTGAAGGCAGAAATTCATTTATGGAGTCATTATCTGTACGCAGGGCGCAGTCCAGAGCGGTCTGGTTCCAGTGCAGTGTATCCTGGGGAGTATCCTGAAACCTGGCTACATAATGAGCGGCGATACAGCGTTCATAGTCATCCTGAGCCGAGTCCCAGGCCTGCTGATACAGGCGGCGGGCATCCTCACTGTGATGCTCGAATTCAGCGCGTGTACCCTGCATACAAAGCTGTATAATAGGATTATGTATATCCATAGTGATTCCTTATCAAAGGGGATTACTCCCGGGACAGAGCGGCATCTAGCGGGGATTTTTACACTCTTTGCATTGACTTTCCGGGATATGGGTGACAAAGGCCCCGAGATGGGTAGAGTCGGCCACGCCATCATATTCCGCGAAGTTGTTGCGGATCACGCATTTGAACCAGGCCAGGGGATCTGCAAAGTCTGAGTCCAGGTCTCGTCCGCACTGGCAGCGGCCTGATTGACGGTAGGCGGAGATATCCGCGTCGATGAGGGTTCGTCCCATATCTTCTTTATAAAAATCATCCAGGGTCATAGCTTCATGCGCCTTGCCCAGCCACAGTTCTACCCAGATTTCGTCCTCGTGTACAAAATATTCCAGGCTGATCCTGCCCCTATCCATCTATTTTGCTCCTGTCAGGGCTTTGACCACCTCTTCCAGGTGCATGCCCCGCGAGGCCTTGACCAGCACGGTATCCCCGGATCTGACCTGCTCTCTGCTCAGCTTGACCAGGCCGTCCAGGTCATCGGCCCACATTGTCTGTATGGAGGCATGACGCAGAACCGACTCGATCTCCCGGCTGAGAGGGCCGTAGCCCAGTACCAGATCGGCAGCCTGCTCAGCCCCGATGAATTCACCTATCATACGGTGCAGAGGAGCGGCATGGCGGCCCAGCTCCAGCATGTCCGACAGGATGGCTACCCGCCGGGGCTTGAGACCGGACAGTAGACGCAGCGCCGCCTGCATGGAGGAGGGGTTGGCATTATAGCAGTCGTTTATGAGAGTGATATCATTTTTTTTGATTATCTCGCTGCGCTGGGCTACGGCAGAGAATTTCTGTACCGCGTCGATACGATCGGCGAGACCTACCTGGTAAAATTCACCCACAGCCAGTCCGGCCGCCAGGTTTTCCAGGTTGTGCTGACCCGGCAGGGGAAAACGGAACTCCTGACCCTGGTAGGACAACAGATAGCCCTCCAGCCCCAGGTCCTGCACTATGGTGAGATCTGATTTGCCGTATTCGATCACGGTAGCCGGGCATTTGGCCTGAAAGTAGCTGAAGTAGCTGTCGTCCCGGTTCAGGAACATAAAGCCCCGGGGATTGAGCCCGGTGAAGATCTCGCTCTTGGCGTCGGCGATGGCATCCTGTGAGCCCAGCAGTCCGATGTGCGCGTAGCCCACGTTAGTGATCAGCCCCACCAGCGGCTCCGACATCTGGGACAGACGCATGATCTCCCCGGTATGATTCATACCCATCTCCAGTACCATGATGTGACTGGTGGGAGGTGCCTCCAGCATGGTGAGGGGCAGACCGATTTCATTATTGAGATTTTTACGGGCGCTATGGATATTGTATTTCCGGGACAGGATGGCCACGATCAGCTCCCGGGTAGTGGTCTTGCCCGAGCTGCCGGTGAGTGCCATTACCGAGCAGAAGATCTCGTTCTTATAGGTCTTAGCCAGTTGGCCCAGCGCGGTCAGACTATCATTGACCAGCCACACCCGGCTGTCAGTGAGCAGAGGCAGTACTTTTTTGCCGCCTTTCTTTTCGAGGATAAAGATCCGCACTCCCTGCTGCCAGGCCTGCACCGCAAAGGCATTGCCGTCGAAATTATCCCCTTTGATCCCGATGAAGCACTGTCCCGGCTGAATAGTCCGGCTATCGGTGGAAAAGCTGTCTACTCTGAACTCCCCGGGAGTTCCCTGTTCCATGGGAGGGTTTTTCAGAGCCTGTTCAAAAAAACGCTGGTCAAATATCATTTGGATACCTCTTTCCTGATTCTGATTATAGCATTTTCAGGGAAAATTGACAATTCAAACAGGGTTAATCTCTGGTTTATATATCCCACATTTCTGTCGAAGTCGAGCCCTCCCGTAGAGCTCCTCCGCGGGATGGGTCAGCGGCAGGTCAGCCGCGGGGATATATCCCAGTACCCCGGAGGGGTACGCTCCCGGGTGCGGCGGTAGGGGCAGGGCCCTGGAGGTTTTCCCTGGGAATGAATCCTCTTTCAGGCAGTGAAGGGTAATGCCGGTACAGGATTAATTCAGCAGACCCTCAATTTCTCAAGAGGACTTTTCAGGTTACTTTTTCATAGGTTGCCCGGGGCCGTTGGTAGGAAATACCGTAGACAGAGAAAAGGGAAGGGGAAAGGACTAGGGAAGGGAACTTTTCCAAGTAAAGTTTTAAGATACATTTATGATTTTTTAAAAAGACAGTTTCTGAGGTCTTCTGTGGCTATATTGGCCCCAGCGGTCTCCGCTATTGGGACAGCCTGTGCAGCGCTTCCTGAACATGCGGCACAAAACAGACCTGTCCCCCCCGGTTGGATTCCCGGATAAAGTCTCTGAGGCTCCGGCTCTCGATCTGCTCCCAGTCTCCCACTATGGCAAGGCGAAGCTGGTAGTTGGAGTATTTCTGCAGGATCTCCCCGGCCAGGCCGCTGGACAGCTGAAAAAAGCTATCATCCAGATCAGCCGCGTGCAGGATGTGGCAGGATGCTCCCATCTCCGAGGCTTCCGCCAGAAAGTCCAGAGCATCCTGGGGAGTAATGATTTTTGTGGATCCCGGGGTCAGCTCCGCGATCCGGACCGGTCCCAGAGGATGAAGTATGATCTCCATGATATGCTCCCGTTTCAAAAAAATCAGGGTATACTCTATTATAAAAAAGATTTTTGGGCAAGAAACAGTAACCACTACTCTCAAGTCCTTAAAATAAAAAAAAACACTTGACAGAAGAGGTTTCACCCTGTATATTATAGTTGACCATGTGGTCAATAATTTGGCTTAATTTTGACCATGTGGTCAAAAGGAGGATATATGCCTTCCACGATGTTTTTTAACCTCAGTCCGGAGAAACAAGAGCACATTCTGGACAATTGCCTGGAAGTCTTTATTGAAAAAGGTTATTTTCAGGCATCTACCAATGACATGGTCAGACGTACCGGAATCTCCAAGGGCAGTATCTGGCACTATTTTGACTCCAAGGAAGACTTATATTTTTATCTGCTGCGTAAATCCGGTCAGGTAATCTCTGAGGTCCTGTCTTTGCACCGGGATACCTTTTCCGGTGACCCTTTTACCCGCATACGGGAAATGAGTATAGCCGGACTGGATGTCTATATCCGCTATCCCCGCTATTATCAGTTATCCCTGACTCTGACTCAGCCCGGGATGGAGGAGATCCGACAACGGTTTATCGGACAGGAAGCGGGGAGCTCTATGGACGAATTTGCGGCATTATTTCAGGATCTGGATGACAGTTATTTTAAATACGGAAAAGCGGCGACTCTGCCGGCATTACGCTGGATGTATCTGGGGATCAAGACAGAGATGATCTACAATCCTGTCCAGCTGGAGCCGGAACAGTTTAAGAAAAAATTTCTGGAGGACCTGGATCAGGCCATGCTGATCCTGAAATATGGAGCTCTGCAGTATAAATTCAGGACCGGGGAGGAAAAATGATAGACGTCAAAAACCTGTGCCATGATTACGAAGGAAAGGGACAGCTGGCAGTGAACCATGTCACATTTCACATTGAAAAGGGCCAGATATTCGGCTTTCTGGGACCCAGCGGGGCGGGAAAATCCACTGTACAGAATATCATGACCGGTCTCCTCAACCTGCAGCAGGGGGAGATCAGCTATGAAGGTCAGGATATCCGGACTGTCAGGACCAGTTTTTTTAACACTATCGGGGTCTCATTTGAGCATCCTTATCTCTATACCAAACTGTCGGGCTATGAAAATTTAAAGTACTATGCCGGTTTATTTGACGTCAGGACGGAAGATCCCCTTAAACTGCTGGATAAGGTAGGACTGGGACAGGCTGCTCATAAAAGTGCCGGATCGTATTCCAAAGGGATGAAACAAAGATTGGTATTTGCCCGGGCCCTGCTCAATAATCCCAGGATTCTGTTTCTGGATGAGCCCCTGTCAGGTCTGGACCCTGCCACTGCAAAAGTAATCAAGGATATCATCCAGGATAAAAGTGATAGTGGGACCACCATCTTTCTTACCACTCACAATATGTATGTAGCCGATGAACTATGTCACCAGGTCGCTTTTCTCCACGCGGGTAAGATAGTGGCTATGGATACTCCCCGTGATCTCAAGCTGCGTTACGGGGAGCGTTCCGTCAAGGTCGAATATCTGGAAAAAAATAAAGTACATTCTGAAATTTTATTCACAGACCAGGAAAAGGACAAAAAGCAGCTCCAAAAGCTGCTGGATGAAAAAACTATCCAGACTATCCATAGTCAGGAGGCATCCCTGGAGCAAATCTTTATCAAAATGACAGGCAGAGGTCTGTCATGATGCGCAAAATCCTGAGCATGATCCGGCAGGACTTTATCCTGACTCTCAGAAACGGATTCATGTGGGTATTGCTGGGACTAATGGTGCTGATGATCGTTCTGGTCAATCTCCTGCCCCGTGAGATGACCAGCCCGGTCCGTACCCTGATATGGGATCAGTCCCAGGGACAGATCCTGCGAGGGGAGCTGCTCCGGCAGGGGGCCCATACCAATGAGTTTGTCATCAGTTACAGCCAGCTCTCCAATGCGGCAGCCACCAACCGGAGTATTATGGGGGTGATTTTTTCCGGCACTCTGGCTGATCCCCGGTTTACTCTGATTTATCAGGATACCCGGGACAGACAGACTGTCAATACCTATAAGCTGCTCATGGACCAAATCATCCGGCAGATGAGGGGGGAAGCAGTCCGGGTAGGTACCCTCCAGCTGAGACCGGTTCCCCAGCCCCGTCCACTCAATCTGAGAGCAGTGCCGGTGCTGTTGGTATTTGAAGTTCTCATCCTGGGGTTTTTAATTGTGGCTGTCACCATCTTCGCGGAAAAAGACCAGGGCAGTATCAGAGCCTACCGGGTGTCTCCGGGAGGGGTAGGCGTCTATATTCTGTCCAAGACTGTGGTATTTACCGCATTGGGACTGGTATATGGGCTGCCCATGGTGCTGTTTACAGTAGGGATGGGTATCCATTACGGACAGCTCCTCTTGGTACTCACTGTGTCCATCGCGATGTTTACACTGCTGGGGCTGGGACTGGCAGTCTATTTTCAGAACATCTCTGAATGGTTTTTTATGGGTGTGATGGTACTGATCATCAATATTCTGTCTCAGGTTTCCTATATCTTTCCTAATTTTGCGCCGGGTTGGATCAGCTGGCTGCCCTCCTATCCCGCGCTCACCGGTATCACTGAGATTCTCTTTCCCAGCGGCAGGCCTGATTTTCTGGGCCCGGTTTTAGCCCAATTGGGGGCTTATCTGGCGGTTACGGCGGTTTTTGCCTATTTCTCGGTACGCCGGAAGCTTTTCAGGGAGGGCCGGTAAGATGTTGAAAAAGATCAGGAATTTTCTGGGACTGGATACCGCGCTGTCACTCAAAGACAATATCGCGCTGTATATGATACTTTCTCCTCTGCTGCTGGCGCTGGGAGCCAGGGCTTTTGTCCCCACCCTGCATAATATACAGAGTACGGTAGCAATAGAACAGAGTCTGGACCCGCGCGTCAGAAATGAATTTACCAATTATATGCGGGTGGAGGTATTGCCTGACTCCCAGGCGGTTATCAGACGGGTGGAAAAACCGGACGATATCCCCGGAATAATATTGCGGGAAGGGCAGCCGGTAGTGGTATTAGAGGGTAATGAACAGGGGATGACGGTACAGGGTTTTGCCATGATGGCGGACCATATTATCCAGGGACCCTATGTCTCCCGCTTTGAGGAGACTATCTTACCCGGAAAAAAAATACCCATTGCGGAATATATCACTATATCCCTCATTATGCTGGGTATACTGCTGGGCAGTCTGGTAGCCGGGTTCAATATCGTCCATGAACGGGAAAAAGGTGCCATTAAAGCACTGACGGTGGCACCGCTGAAATTCAGCCTCTATATCCTGAGCCGGGGTATCTTTTCTCTCCTGACCGGATTGATTATCAGTCTGGGATCCGCGCTGATCATGATGGGGACACAAGCCCCCTTTATCAGTATCCTGCTGACCAGCTGTGCCGGGGTGGGGGTAATCATAACGGTGGGTTTACTCATCGGAGGTCTGGCATCCAACCAGGTCCAGGCTCTGGGGGTGATCAAGATCCTGATGACGGTCTTTCTTTCCCTGCCTGTTATCTCAATTTTTATCCCTCAGAAATGGCACTTTGTATTTTATCCCCTGCCCAATTATTGGCTGTTCCGGGCCTATGAATCGGGTATCATGGGAGATTTCCGGGGGATCAGCTATCCCGTGGAGCTGCTCATCCTGGGAGGCAGTAGTGTGGTGCTGCTCCTGATCCTGGGACCATTCATCCGAAAAAAATTACATTTTCGATAAGGAGGAAGATATGAGTTCAATTCCTGTATGGGTATGGATCGTGGGGGGTGTGGTCCTGATAGCTATAGTATTGCCCCTCAAGCTGCGCATCCTGAAAAAACTCATGGGCGGTAAAAAAGATCAGGAAAGCAAAGACGACTTTTAAGGGCATGTTTGCAGTTGAAGGGGTTGTCCCGGGGGATAACCCCTCAGGCCAGAGAAGGTGTGCCAATATAGACAATATCTCCCGGTGGGATTATTTGTCTCCGTAGTCCCTAAGGCCTTTGTTTTCTCTGTCCCAGGTCTTAATAGTGCAGGGCCGGGAAAAATTATAAAAAGCCCGGTTTATAAATTCCCGTGGTAGGTACCCCGCATGGACAGGGCGGGAGCGCCCCCTACCCATCCGCCTGAAGCTGACTGGGGGTACAGGATACGGCGGCAGCCGGCAGTACCGCAAGTAAAGCGGATAATCAGCGGGGGCTCAGCCTGGGGAGCCAGCGTTTATATAATTTTCTATATTTACAAAGCAGTAATCTTTTTTTTTCAAAAGCAATTTTTTCACCACCCCTATGTTTCCAATAGTTTACTTTTTTTGTGGGATTATATTATACTAATGCCATCATTCCCGAGGATTAATTGGAATATGAGTTTTAAGGATATTCTGATACATTTTCGCTTCCCCTTTTCCCTGTTTCTGCTGCCGGTCTACCTCTTTGGAATTTCTCTGGCTGTCCCGGTGAATATCCTGTCCCTGGTCTATATCGGCATCGCGCTTCATGTTTTTCTTTACCCTGCCAGTAATGCTTTTAATTCTTATTATGACAAGGATACCGGTCCAATCGGCGGCATACACGAGCCTCCCTCGGTGGACCGGAAACTGCTCGGCGCCAGTCTGATCTGGGAAGTACCCGGTTTGGTACTGCTGTTCCTGGCGGGATGGGTAGTGGGAGTGATGGGTCTGTTTTACAGTGTTTTTTCCAAAGCCTATAGCTGGGATAAAACACGCTGGAAACGCTACCCGGTGTTCAGTCTGAGCGGTATTGCCCTGGTGCAGGGCAGTCTGGTGGTGCTCATGGTCAACACTTCCTTAATGGAAATGAGCCGTCTGGCCCTTTTGCTTACAGCCTGTGTCACCGCGGCGCTGTTTTTGTTGGCGGTCTATCCCCTGACCCAGGTCTATCAACACCGGCAAGACCAGTTGCATGGAGACCGGACTTACAGCATGCTGGTGGGGATACGGGGGACGTTTATTCACGCTCTGATCTGTCTGCTGCTCTCCGGGGGAGGCTTCGCGGCGGTGTTTTTCCTGTCCGGGAGAGACAGCGCGCTTTTTTATATTACTGTGCTGCTGGTACTGCTGCTGCCGGCGCTGCTGTATTTTATCAGCTGGATGCGAAAAGTATGGCAGGATGAAGGTACGGCCGATTTTTTTCATACTATGCGCATGAATACCCTGGCCTCAATGTCCCTGAATGTTTTTTTTATTTTTAAAATAACCTATTCCTATTTTCAAAACAGGAGCTAAACATGCCGACTGCAATACCTATCGATCACTTGTCTTTTATCCTGAGCCGGATCCAGTTCGGCCTGACCGTGGGAGTACATTTTCTCTTCCCCATAGCCACACTGGGACTGGGATTGTATATCCTTATTTTTGAATTCATGTACGTCAGGACCAATAGTGAAACCTATAAGACTATTTCCACCATGGGTACTAAACTGCTGGGCATTATCTTCGCGGTGGGTGTAGCCACAGGGCTGATTATGCCCTTTTCCTTCGGTACAAATGTAGCCGGATTCGTGGAATTTTCCGGTAATATTTTCGGTGTCCAGCTGGTACTGGAGGTGATCATCGCCTTTATGCTGGAATCGGTATTTCTGGGGATACTCCTGTTCGGCAGGAATAAAGTCAGTAAAGGTGTGTACCTGATGTCAGTATTTTTTGTATTTCTGGGCAGCCACCTTTCCGCCTTTTTTATCATCAGTGTCAACAGCTGGATGCAGACCCCTTTTCACTCCCTGGCTACCCTCTCCACCGGGATACCTATTCCAGCGGTAGACGGATTCCATCTGGAGCAGGTCATCAATGGTAAAGCTGTGATCATACAAACCGCGGACCAGATAGTGCAGGGTATCAAGACCCGGGCCGTCCTGGATAATGTATGGAAGACCATGTTCACACCTTCCTGGGGTATCCGCTTCATCCATACAGTGTTTGCCTGCTGGGTTACAGGATCAGTGATCTTTGCTGCCATCGCAGCCGGGCTTTTTATCAAAAAGAAACATCTCGATGCCGCTAAAATCATGCTCCGTCTGTCGGTTATCATCGGTTTCATTACATCCTTAGCTATGCCCCTTTTGGGACATTTTCACCTGCTGATGCTGGGAAAATGGCAGCCGGTAGAAAATGCCGCCATGGAAGGTACATTCAAGACACAGAAAGGTGCTCCCCTCTATGCCCTGGGCTGGGTGGACCCCAAGACCCGCAAAACTTATGGCTTTGGACTGCCCGGAGTATTGAGCTTTCTGGATTCCGGACGTTTTGATGCTCAGGTTGAGGGTCTGGATGATATGCTGGAAAAGGGCAGGGCCAATCTCTCCAATAATGGCAAAGATCAGTACCTGGCCTTTGAACCTCCTCTGCAGGCTTTGTTCCAGACCTTTCATATTATGGTATTTCTGGGTATTGCCCTCCTGGGGGTTTTCGGCCTGGGCCTGTTCCTGCTCATCAAGAAGAAATGGGAAGTCAAGCCATGGATCTGGAAGATTTTTATCATCGCTCTGCCTCTGCCCTTCCTGGCCTCAGAGCTGGGCTGGATCAGTGTGGAAATCGGCCGGCAGCCCTGGCTGATCTATGGTCTGTTCAAAACCATAGCCGGTATTTCTATCATTCCTTCCAGTTATGTTGCCTTTTCTCTCATTGTCTATTCTCTGGTTTATGTGATTCTGTTCCTGATATTAAGAAAATGGATACCCAAAATCATTAAGGAGAGCCTGGCATGACTACAGAAATATTGTGGTTTTTTCTGGTAGGCGCGGCTTTTATAGTGTTTTCCTTGCTGGACGGATTTGATATGGGGGTGGCTATGCTGACACCTTTCTTCCCGGCTAAATCCGATACCAGGCACCGGGCTATAGACAGTATCTGGCCGGTGTGGGACGGTAATGAGCTGTGGGGCCTGGCCGGCGCAGGTGCTTTGCTGGCGGTATTTCCTTTGGTATTCAATCAGATCCTGACCGGGATGTATCCGGTGGTGATTTTGCTGATAGTCGCTCTTATCTTCCGCCCTATAGCCTTTGAACTGAGCTATCACACCCGGGAAGTCAAAAACCCCTGGTATGCTGTCTTTGCTCTGTCTGGTTTTGCCCTGGCCTTTATTATAGGGATAGTATTCGGTAACACCATATGGGGATTTAACCAGCAGCCCGATGGGACCATCACTGGTGGGTTATTCAGTATATTCAATCCTTTTTCCCTGCTGACAGGTCTGCTACTGGTCAGTATGTTCCTGGTCCATGGTGCAGCCTGGCTCATAGTGAAGCTGGAGAGTAAAAACCAGAAAGAAGCGCTGAGTCTGCTGAAATGGCTGTGGTTTATTCCACTGATATTGCTCTCCATCTGGGCTATTTGGGTACAGGGCTTCAGCGGTGCCGGCAATAAAGCTTTATTCTGGATATTCTCCGGTGTTTCCGCGGCAGGATATATACTGATAGGACTACTGAGAAAAAAAGTCCCTGATGGGGTAAAACCGGTACTGGTTCTGCTGTTTTCCCTGATTTCCATCTTAATGTGGTGGCTCACGGAGGCGGTGGTACAGTTCCCGGTCATAATCCGTTCCAGGATAGCTTCAATTGATGATCTGACCATTTATAATTCCGGTTCAATCGGCCTGACCAGCGGTATACTGGGTTGGCTGGTCCCGGTGATCCTGGTGATCGTGATAACCTATACAATTTTTGTATATAGAGTATTTAAAGGCAAAGTTAAAAATGTCCCCCCTTCTCAGGGCGGCATAGGTTACTAGTATAAAAATAAACAGAAGATATCAGGAGGCAGATACAATGCGTAAAAAAGTATGGTGTAAAGCCTGTGGCTATATCACATATGAAGGTGATTTTACAGAATGTGCCGCTTGCGGCGCGCCGGCCAGGGTATTTGAACCCTATGATGACAGGGTATCAGAAGGCCGCAGAGCCTGGCTGGACAAACATGTCCATCCGATTATTGTTCATGCGCCCCAGGCATTGGGTTTTCTTTTGCTCCTGCTCCTGGCGGTATATTTTGTGCAGGTCCAGTTTATGAAGGGAGGCTCTCTTGCGGCTATGCTTTTGCCTACCATTCTGGTAATGAGTGTTCTGCTCCCCATTACAGTGTTTGGGGGAATGTTGTCTGGTATGATCGACGGCAAGATCCGGTTTAAAAAAATCAGTACCATACTCCTGCGCCGAAAAATCGTGCTGGGAACCTTGTTTCTTCTACTCTCAGGCGGTATGTTGGCAGTAGCCCTTCTTCCCGGCTTTGCCGCAGACAAGGGGCTGGAGATCCTGTATTTCCTGCTCAACCTGGCCGCTTTTGTGTGCTCCATGATTCTGGGGCTGTGGGGCACCAGTCTGACTCCCGCCATTATGCGGGGGGGGATGCCTAAAAAACACAGCGCTGCAGAACCAGTCAAAACTGAATAAACTCAGAGGAAAAAAAATTTTGGGTCCAGAAGTTCAATTTACCGTTCCGGCAAACTATGATAGAGAGATCCTGCCTGCTTTAAAGCAGGCAGGGACTTTTGAAATCTATGGAAAACTCCCTTCAGATATAGTGGGGGGAGGACGCCCCTCCTATATGACTACACCTCTCAATAAGAAACAGCTGGCCGGATATATTCGGGCGGTTCATCGGGAAGGAATGGAGTTCAACTACCTGCTGAATTCAGCTTGTCTGGGTAACCGGGAGTGGACCCGGGATTTTCACCGGAAACTGGATCGTCTGTTACACTGGCTGACTGATCTGGAAGTAGACACAGTTACTGTAGCTATTCCATACCTGGCTCAGGTGATCCTCAAACGGTTTCCGCATTTCAAAATCAAAGCCGGTATCTACGCCCAGATCGATACGGTGAAGCGGGCCAAGTACTGGGAAGACCTGGGTGCCAGTGCTATCAACCTGGCCTCCTTTTCCATTAACCGGGACCTGGAGACACTGTCCGCCATCCGGGCAGCGGTCAAAACCGATCTGGTATTGATTGCCAATCATTTTTGTCAGCCCAATTGTCCTTATCAGATTCATCACCAGAACGGTCATGCACACGCCAGTCACAATAACCCCAGCTTCCTGATTGATTTTCCCATCATACAGTGCCAGCATAATCGACTCAGTGATCCCCGGCTGTTTATAGCGGCAGGCTGGATACGGCCTGAAGATATCCGGCACTACCGTGAGTTGGGATATACCACATTTAAACTACTGGAAAGGAATATTCCATCATCTGATCTGTTAAAAAGGGTAGAGGCCTATCACGCGGGAAAATATGAGGGGAATCTGGCGGATTTACTGCTGTCCTGGGGATTCAGCGGGAAGCCACCTAAGTTTTCTCTGTGGCATATGCTGAAAAATTTCCGATTCTGGAAAATGCCCCCTCGTCTGGCCGGGACTTCCCTGCAGTTTTTACAAAAACAGGGAATGTTTTTTCCTAAAGACCACAATCCCATCCACATTGATAGCGCAGCCATACCTGATAATTTTCTGGACATCTTCCGCACAGGCAGCTGCAGAGATAAAGAATGCCGGGACTGCTGCTACTGTGACCGTATAGCTGAAAAGGCCGTTAAAATCGAACCGGAATTCCTGGAGGCCATTCTGCCGGTATATGATACTCTGCAGCAGGACCTCACCGGGGACAAAGCCTGGTGAAAATTAAGCGTGTTCAGGTCTTTTTTTGGATGTGAGGATAAGACGAAAAGGAAAGACTTTTCTGACCTCTAGATTGACTTCCAATCCCAGGGATGTCAGTATACTTTCCAATTCAGCTTTTCTAAAGGATTTCAACACAGATAACCTGCCGTCATAAAAAGCCAGACTCTTATGGAAGAATAACCCGGCCAGAATGGTATAACCGATATAGGCCCACACCGAACGCCGCAGGTCATTTAATACCACACCCTGGCGTGCATAGCGAGAGGCCCGTAATATATAATTATCCAGGTGGACTCCATATAGATGATGCATCACATGATTGGACAGGATGAAGTCAAAACCTCCCCAGCGGCGGGATACATCTGCCAGAGTGGAGGATGAGCCTTCTTCAAAATGGATCTCCGGAAAGGCGGTACTGTCTGTCCTGGCCCAATTCAGAATACGGCTATCCGGGTCAACGCCGACCAGTTTTAAGGATAACCCGTAACGGCGGCCCTGCAGCGCCAGCCAGCGTAAAACATCTCCTCCTCCACATCCCAGATCCAGAATAGTCCATTCCTTCTTCTTACCGGAATGGCGTATTTTTTTCAGTACTTCCTTATATAATATCCTGCGGTACCCTGTTAATAACCGGTTAATTATGCGGAACTGTCGAACTGTGCGGAACAGGTCTTTTTCCTGTACCCGGGGATCGTCCATCAGTTCAGGCAATCTGGAGCGCCGGGATATGTCCGGGATTAGTCGGGGAAGTGCTGCGGAAGGTACTCCTGCCCGTAGAGTATGAGTACTGGGTAGGGGACAAAGTATGGCGGATTCCACTGTTAGCCCCGGCCCGAAAGCCGCCGCAAATACTCTGTCTTTTTTTTTCAAATCTCTTTCCTTATCTTTTGTCTTCATCATTTCTGCCAGTACAAAATATATAGTTACAGCACTCATGTTGCCGTAGCGGGAGAGTATGGAATAACTGGCCTCCATGGCTTTTTTAGGCAGTTCCAGGTTTTGCCGGGCACGGTCCAGTATTGCCCGTCCTCCGGGATGCAGAGCCCACAGGGAAATATCCCTGGCCCGGATTCCGCTTTGGCGGGACAGATTTTCTATAATAGTCTTCAGGTTTTGCTCTATCAGGCGGGGTACATAAGCAGATAGCTTCATCAAAAAGCCTGTGTCTCCCAGGGTCCAGGCCATCATGTCTTCACCTCCGCCTATCATGGAGGACGACACAGCTCCCAGGCTGAAAAGAGGGCGGCCCCGGGACCCTCCACGGCTATCTCTGGGATTGGAGCTGAGGAGTACTGCCGCCAGACCATCCGCGAACAAGGAGTTAGCTATAATACTATCCTTTTCCCGGCTATCCTGAAAGTGCAGGGTACAGAATTCCACACCCACAATCAGTACCCTGGCATCCGGATCAGCGGCACAAATAGAACGAGCGGCTCTGAGGGCGGGAAAGGCGGCATAGCAACCCATAAAGCCTATATGGAGCCTTTCCAGGCGGGGAGACATGCCCAGTTCTTTTTGCAGGTCGATATCGAAACCAGGGGCGCTAAAGCCGGTACAGGATACTGTGATCAGGTGAGTCACATCGGTAATACTGAACCAGGGAGACAGGCCCCCCGCGCCAGGTCCGGCGACAAAGGGATTATCTCCCAGCTGCCGGCCGGTGAGTGCAGTATCAGGATTGAGCATTTCCCGTACCAGTGCCAGGCTGCCCATTCGGGCTGAATCGGTAAAATGCCGGTTACGTTCAGCTGTACCGGGTGGAATAGGACCGCTGAACAATGACCTGCCACTGCTGTGATCCGGGTCTGCCTTAAAATCATCCAGGATGCTATAGCGGTGGTTGATAGCTGAAGTTTTATAGATTTTATCGATCATACGAATTTCATCCGTTTTCAATCCCGGTCTCTGACTCATGAATTCACGGATATCATCTTGTGATAATTTATGGAATGGTAGAGCAGTGCGGATAGCGTGGATGTATATCTTCCTGAACAAAAAGGACTCCTGCTGTGATTTTGCGGCTTCATGTCCCCGGCTGGAAAAGTCCGGAGGCAGAGATGTGAAAATCATACAGATTGTACTTGATTTTCACCCTAATACTATACACTATCCGGAACAGAGTGTAAACGATTTATTTCTTTCCCAAAAAGTTTGTCCGGATTTACTCTGGATTAATATCTTACTAAATCTATATGATATAATCAAACTGATACTTGCGTTACCTTTAAACAAAAGCTATGATAATGCAGATGGAGGATGGAATGCCATTGAAAAAGCAACTGCAGTTTTGGGAAGTATTCAGCATCGCGGCAGGGTCGATGATCAGTGCCGGTGTTTTTATACTGCCCGGTATAGTCTATCATATCGCCGGCCCCGGTATCCTGTATTCCTACCTCATAGCCAGTGTAGCAATGTTGCCGGCTTTATTTGTCAGCCTGGAGTTGTCCACTGCTATACCTCGTTCGGGAGGGACTTATGTCTTTTCAGAGCGGATCCTGGGGACTGCCCCCGGTGTCATCGCCGGATTTTCCGACTGGTTTTCCATCACCCTTAAAAGCGCCTTTGCCCTGGTGGGAATCGGAGCCTTTGCCACACTACTGCGACCAGCCCTGGACCCTCTGACCATCAAGTTTATCGCAGCAGGAGCCTGTATCCTAATTGCAGTCATTAATATTTTCTCCGTAAAGATTTCGGGTATTATCGACATCATCCTGGTGGGGATTCTGCTTATACTGCTCTTCCAGTTTATCTCTATCGGCAGACAGCTCATCCCCGACCTGAGTGTGTTCAGGACTCTGGCCCATCCCCAGTGGAATACTATTTTCGCGGCTACGGCTATGGTATTCGTCTCTTTCAGCGGGCTGACCAAGATTGCCAGTGTCTCGGAAGAAGTAAAAAATCCGGAACGCAACCTGGTATGGGCTACCATCACCGCCTTTATTGTAGTACAGGTCTTTACGGTACTGGTAATCGCGGTACTGATCGGATTTCTGGACCCAAAAATTTTTGATCTGACCCTGACCCCTCTCAGCCAGGCGGGTAAGGATTTTGTAAAGGGCAGCCGCCTGGCTTCTTTTGAGTTTATTGCTACGGCGGCGGCGGGTTTGCTGGCCCTGATCTCTACGGCCAATACCGGGATCATGTCCTCCTCCCGCATCCCCCTGGGAATGAGCCGGGATGGACTGATTCCGGAAGGTATGGGCAAACTCAACGCCCGTTACCGCACTCCGGTGTGGTCCATCATAGTGACTACCGCGTTTATGCTGCTGGTGATATTTTTCCTGGATATAGAAGAACTGACCAAAGTAGCGGCGCTGTTTATCCTGCTGCTGTTTATTCTGTCCTGCTTATCGGTACTGGTGATCCGAAGTTCGGGTTTATCCCACTACCGTCCTGTGTTCAAGTCCCCCGGATATCCGGTACTGCCTGTGGCAGGTATACTCATCTACCTGTTTCTGATATTTGAGCTGGGGATGATACCTATGATACTGGCGGGAATCTTTATCCTGGGCAGTCTGGTGTGGTATGCCGTCTATGTACGGCCTCGCGTTAATAGAAAATCCGCCTTTCTCCATATGATGGAAAAAGTCACCGCCCCGGAACTGGTCGACAGCGAAAAGGAGCTGGAGAAAGAACTGCTGGAAATCCTGCTGGAAAGGGATGAGGTCAAAGAGGATCGCTTTGACAGCATCATCCGGGAGGCGGAAGTACTGGACTATCCCCGGTCTGTGAGCCGTTCCGAGGTATTTCAGGATATAGCCCGGACCATCGCTGAAAAATGGGGTATTCCCGCCGATAACATACTGTCCAAGCTGGAAACAAGAGAAGAGGAATCACATACCCTGATTTACCCCGGAGTAGCCGTGCCCCATGCCATTCCCCACATCATCATTGAGGGAGAAAAGCGCTTTGATATCCTGCTGGTGCGCTGTCAGGAGGGCATAGTGTGGAATGCCGCGGGAGAAAAGGTTTTTACCGCCTTTTGTCTGGTGGGGACAAAAGATGAGCGTAATTTCCATCTCCAGGCACTGATGGCCATCGCCCAGATTCTGCAGGACCCGGATTTTCATAATCATTGGATTCAGGCGCGTACCCCTCAACAGTTGAGGGGGGTGCTGCTGTTGTCGCGGCGGCGCAGACATTAATCGGTTTTTATTCAGCTTTAATTCTTTTGGGAATTTTGAGGGCAATGTGTATTTTATGTAGGTGTTTCAGGTTTCGGGTACATCAGCTTCAGTTAGGTTCCAGAAAGAATCAATGTGAAACAGGAGGAGTTTAGGATTACCGCCGTCCCGCTACCTTCTTCCCTTGCAATACCGACCCCGATACTCCGGTAATCTCAAGACTGGCGATATTGCCGATATCCGATTCATCCCCTGAAAAGGACGCCATCATTCCATGATGAGTCCGCCCGGAGATACGGTTTTTATCCTTCTTGGAAAACTTTTCGCCCAGGACGGAGACGGTACAGCCGATCTGCGTCTCCAGGATCTCCCGGTGGATGGAGCGCTGAAAGTGGATCAGCTCACCCAGACGGCGGAGCTTGATTTCCTCTTCCACCTGGTCTGTGAATTTTTCAGCCGCTGTACCGGGACGTATATTATAGCGGTACATATAGGCTTCATAAAAACGGACCTGACGCACCAGATCCAGAGTGGCTTCATAGTCCTCTTCACTTTCCCCGGGAAAGCCCACCATGATATCAGTAGTCAGGACCACACCGGGAATAGAGCGGGCTATAGCTATTTTTTCCAGGTATTGCTTGTGGGTATACTTACGGTTCATGCGCTGCAGGATAGCATCAGAGCCGGATTGAAAAGGCAGATGGATCAGAGGCATGATGGAGGGATAAGCCCGGATCACGTCCGCCAGAGCCTGGCCGAAGTCTTTGGGGTGAGAGGTCAGGAAACTGATGCGGGGTATACCTCCCTGCAGGGCGATTTCCGCCAGCAGTTCCGGAAAAGCCATACGGCCGTCATGATAGCTGTTCACATTCTGTCCCAGGAGGGTGATCTCCTTGACCCCCCGGTCAGACAGTCGTTTAATATTATCCAGTATTTCTCCGCTGTCCCTATGGACTTCCCGTCCCCGCACATGAGGGACAATACAATAGGTACAAAAATTATTACAGCCGTGACTGATGGGCACAAAAGCCTTGAAGGGATGATCCTCCTCCGCTTCGGCCATCATAAAATGATAGGATTCCTGTTCCAGAAAATCCTGGCCGGCCTGATTGGCAGAGAGGTAGGGGAGGATACCCTCTTTATTGTAAGTGCCCCATACCAGCTTCACCACATCGGGAAAGCGGTGTTTGATGGCTTCTCCCACATTCTGGGCCATACAGCCCATCAGGACCACCCTGACTTTACGCGGACGCTCCCGGTTCAGGCCCCGGTAGTAGCCGATACGACCCTCCACCCGGGTCTCTGCGGTGAGACGGACACTGCAGGTATTGAGGATAACCCAGTCGGCATCTTCCGGTGTTTCCGCTTCTTCATGGCCGCCCTGCTGTAGAATGGATTTGAGGCTGTCGCTTTCGGAGAAATTCATCTGACAGCCGTAGGTCTCGACAAAAAAACGTGCCATTTTATTTACCTATAGGAACAATCTGGGTGCCTTTGAGTATGACTTTGTTGTCCAGGGTGATACCGGCGATATGTCCGAAAACTGTGACTTTCTCCCCGGCCCGTATTTTCACAAAACCAGGGAAATGAGGCTGTGCTATACCTTCCACTACCGCGTCGTTAACAAAATCGATGAGCAGGTCAAAGCTGGTCTCTTCTTTACCACGGTGCTGGAGATTGGCAATGGTGCCGTTCCACTTGATGAAGACATCCTGATATAGGAAGGGAGCCCGGGCTACATCACGGTACTGGGGATTATAGTCGATGGCAGAGGGATTAGCATCGGGGATAAAGCTCTGATAAAAACGCACATGTTCCTTCATCTGTTCGGGAGCATTGGAGTGCAGGATCTCATTCATCAGCAGGATGGCGCGGTTGCGTTTTCCCATCTCGATATTCTGCTTGATCAGGGCGAATTTTTTATTGATATCTTCATCTTCCAGTGTGATCTTGTAATTCTGCCGCTCAGCTACCAGAGAATCAATGTCCTGTATAGTAATGTTTTGGTAGGAGCCGCTGCCAAATCCTCGTGTGTAACGATAGTTTTCTACCCAGTTGGTGATAGAGGGCCAGGCAGCGATCATGACAGTCAAAATAACAGCTGCGAGTGCCAAAATAGCCAGCAAGCGAAATTTAGGGGTGCGGACAAAATGGAAAACTTTTTCTGCTGCTTCATCCATCCAGGGTAGTTGAGGCAGTTCCAGAAACAGGAAATCCTTGGCCTGGATCATGGAAAACAGGACCTTGGGGTCCTTTCCGCCTTTGAGCATTTCCAGATTGGACTTTATTTTTTCGTTTTCTTTTTCGATATAGAGGGCATCCAGCAGGCTATTGATGCCGGCAGTGAGGTCTCCCTGGCTGAGGTCAAGGTAGGCCATGGCATTAAGAGTCTCGATGTCGTTACGGTTATAGGTCAGAGAACGTGCCAGGTAGCGTTTTGCTTCCAGATATTGCCCGGTATGGATCAGGGCAAAAGCCATGAGTTTGACCGCGGACTGGTCTTTTTGTTCCCTAACCAGGTATTCATCCAGTATATTGACGCAAGCCAGATATTCCGCCTTGCGGAACAGTCGCAACGCCGCTTTGTAGACCGACTGGGGATCAGCAGGAGGCGTCTTGGACTTTGCCGGGGGTGTTTTTTGATCCCGGGCAGGAGGTTTTCGGCCGGAGAGGATGACTTCATCTTCCTGACCGTCACCCAGCTCATAGCGTTCCAGGGGAAAGGGCACGGGCTTCTCCTCAATTTGATACCTATATTATAATCAGGATAGGAAAAACTATCAACCACAACATGGTGAAAAACACTGTAGAATTATAGAGAATAAGTAGTACACCAGAAAAGGCAAATGGGGAATCTCGCTATTTTACCTGGCTTGTAATATAATTTTTATATAAAGTAAAAGTAAGCAGGTAGGCGGCCTATGCTCAAGAATTTCAGGCTGGTAGAAAGTAAAATCACAGAATGTGAAGCTGATCAGGCTCTGGTCCAGGTGTTTTTAAAACCGGAGCCGGAGCAGATGAAAATGCTGATCGAGGAATACAAAATCGATGATCATACTCTCAATTCCGCGCTGGACCCGGATGAGATCAGCCGTCTGGAATTTGAAGATAATCACGTAGCGGTCATCCTGAAGAGCCCTAAAAATTATTCTTCAGGGGATAACCTTATCTTTAAAGTGACTTCCATAGGATTATTTCTGTTCAAAGAAAAACTCATCATCGTCCTGCCCGAAGATTTGGAATTATTTGAACGGCGCCAGACTATCCGGCTGCACACCCTGCATGACATCTTCCTGAAGGTCATTTACGGTACTATTTCTCATTTTTTGGGGCATTTAAAAGTCATTGATATGATTTCCGGTTCTCTGGAAGATAAAATCAATGACAAAATGGAAAACAAATTTCTGATCAATATGTTTAAGATCGAAAAAAGTCTGATCTATTACATCAATGCTATCAATTCCAATGCCATGCTGTTTGATAAACTGAAACTGAATGCCGCCAAGATCGGAATAGTACCCGAGAATATTGAATTTCTGGAAGACATCATCATAGAGAACAGCCAGTGCAGCCGCCAGGCCGCTATCTATTCCAATGTCATCACCGGTCTGATGCAGACCCGGGGATCCATTGTCAATAATAACCTGAATATGCTCATCAAAAGATTAACCATCCTCAGTGTGGTGTTTATGCCCCTGAATCTGATAGCTGGGATAGGCGGTATGTCAGAATACAGTGTGATGACTCAAAGCATAGGCAAAGCCATCGCCTATATTAGCCTCAGTCTGGTGATGCTGCTCATCGGTTTCGGTACTTATTATCTATTAAAATGGCTCCTGGATAATAAGAATGACGGATTATAAGAAGAATTTTTGATAAAAAAAACAGCGGAGAAATTCTCCGCTGTTTTTTTCTAGCTGCTTTTGACCGTGATTTTCTTGGGTTGGGACTGGGGTGCTTTAGGGATAGTCAGAGTCAGAACGCCTTTGTTATAAGCAGCCTGGATTTTAGAAGCGTCCGTCCCTTCCGGCAGGGTTACTGTCCTCTGGAAGGAACCAGATCTTCTTTCGATCCTCTGATACCCGTCTTCATTACTCTTCTTTTCTTCTTCCCGTTTACCGCTGATTGTGAGCAGATTATCCCGCAGTTCCACATTGAGGTCCTTTTCATCAATGCCGGGCAGATCCGCTTTGACTAACCAGTTTTCCTTTTCTTCCACGACATCCAGATGGGGTGTCCATTCCCTGATACTTTCCGACGGAGTGAGCCAGTCGTCAGTAAAAAAGTCAGAGAACAACCTGTCCAGAGCGGAACGGAAAGCGCGGGCGGGGAACATGTCCCGATTGGAATCATGCTTTACTAGTTTCATAGTCATCCTCCTTTTTGAGATTATATATATTTTTTGCATATTTTGTGCCAGATATGAAAAGCAGTACAGGTTAATGTAACTATATATTATATAACGAGATATGAAAATATATATGAGATATGAATGATGACATTCCGGAGCTAGGCTGGGTAAAAATGACCCAATCTGTTTTTAGGTGGAAAAAATATTCTGTGGCAAAATGACCCGGATTTTTTAGGTGAAAGCAGGAGCAGTGTGTAAAATTAACAGATTCTATCAGAAAACAAAAAAGCCGACAGGATGGGCAGGGCTACATGATGTAGATCTCATCACCCCGTTTCAGTTCAATTTTTTTGCGCATGACACTGACCCGGCCCACTATAGCCTGAATATTTTTACAAAAGATATTGCCGTCGATTTCCCTGAAGTCGGTGTTGCGCTGCAGTGTCGATTCCAGAGTGAGCCGGCCGCTTTGCCCCTGCAGGCCAGTAAATTTGAGCAGGTCATCCCAGGTGAGATTAAAGGTATGAGGCCGGATATCATCCAGATCCACCCTGTCTTTGAGCAGGTGGATATACAGTGCGTCAAACAACCGGTTTGCCGGGTCGGAAATCAGAATAGTGGAAATCTGCTGATGAATAAACCAGATCCGGTCAGCCAGGAGCTCGATGATGCGGCTGGCCAGTTCGGGATGGATACGTACCAGACTGTCAAAATTAGTCCGGGTCACAGGCAGGAGACTGACCTGGCCTTCGGTGATGGCATTGGCGTTGCGGGGCTTATTTTCCAGAATGGCCATCTCCCCGAAAATATCCCCCGCCTTAAGCACATTCAGTAGGATTTCCTGTTTGTTAAAAATTTTGGTAATTTTTACATCTCCTTTCTGGATGATGTATAACTGTTCGCCGGGTTCGTTTTCCAGGAAAACGATACGGTTGTCATCAAAATTCAGGACATTTTCTTCCTGTCGGGGTTTGATATCCCAGGCATAGTTTTTCCGGATGATCTCCAGACGGGACCGGGCCTGAGATGCCAGGGCATGATTGGGGCTGACTTCCAGAAATTTCTGGTAAGCATAGGCGGCATGATGAGCAAACATTTTTTTTCCGAAATAAAATTCTCCCATTTCAAATAGCTGAGATACGTCACGCTCCGAATCCATCATAAAGGATAATTTGGCAAAAATACTGTCGTAAGTACGGAGTTTACGGCTGAAACTGCGTATGATCTTCATGGCAATAGGCGTATTGTCTTCTATCAGGGATTTGAATTCTCCCCGACGCACTTCAATGAACTGGCTATCTTCCAGTACCTGGGAGGTGTGCAGTCGGGGCCGGCGGGCCATACAGGAAATGATACCGAAGAAATCTCCTGTACTCAGGATATCTTCCCGGCATAACCTTTCAGGTAAAGAACTGGTACTCTCCAGTACCTTTCCGGATTTTATGATGTAAAAATTGTCAGTTTGGGTGTTGCCTTCCAGAGTGGGGAAGCTGCCCTTCTTGTAGGATATGAGTCTGAACCGGTTGGTACTCATAGATAAGTTAGCCTCTTCAATTATTCAAATCCCGTTTGCGCTGGACAACATTGATATTCTGGATAATATGGGACAGCTGCTTGCAGTGGATTCGGCCTTCCTGTACCATAAAATATTTATTGGTATGAAAGTTTTCTTCCAGTACACGATATCCAGTGGGGTTCTGCAGAGAGGTGAATTTCAGGAGATCTTCCCAGTTAAGCTGGAAAGTATAGAAGAGTTCTCTTTCCGGGTTGATCCGGTCACGCAGCAGATGGATATACAGCGCGTCATACAGACGGGTCTTGGGGTCCTGAATCTTCATATTGGTAATGTGACGGTGCATGAACCAGATGCGCTCCGACAGCAGACGTATGATCCGGCTGGCAATCTCAGGGTGCTGCGCTACTATATTGCTGAAGTTCTCTTTGGAAACAGCCATTAGCTTAACATTTCCCGAAGCGATGGCATTAGCATTGCGGGGTTTGTTTTCCAGAATTGCCATTTCTCCGAAAATATCACCCGTTTTCAGGATATTCAGCAGTACTTCCTGACGGTTGACCACTTTGGTTATCTTGACTTCTCCTTCCTGAATGATATACAGCTCTTCCCCCAGTTCGTGTTCCAGAAAGATGGGCTGGTTATCATTAAAGAGATAGAGATATCCATCCCGCTTGGGGCGGAAGTCGACTTTATAGTTTTTCTGGATAGCTTCCAGTTTCTGACGGGCAGGGGAGACAAACTGTCCCTGGGGGCAAAACTGCAGGTATTTGGCATAAGCATGCGCGGCATGGAGGTAGAAGTCTTTTTTGGATATAAAGTAATCTCCCAATTCATACAGCATGCTGGGGTCTTCATTTTCAGAAATAGACTGGGCACTGAGCCGGGTAAGCTCTGCATTGAAAAAGCGCAGCTGACGGCTGAAATACCGGATAATCTTCATAGCAATAGGGTTATTTACAGTGATAAGCTGGTCGAATTCTTCCCGTCTGACCTGGATCAACTGGCAGTCTTCAGCCGCATACGCGGTATACATACGGGGACGCTGAGCCATACAGGAGGTGACACCGAAGAAATCTCCCACCATCAGGGTTTCCTCCCCTTCCTTACCTACGGGTATCAGGGCGTTGGACAGATGTACGCTGCCGGACTTAATGATAAAAAAACTGTCGCTGGGTTCGTCATTTTCAATAAAAGGGTAGGAATTGGATCCCATACGCACCAGTTGAAATTTAATGGGGGGCATATTCACCTCACCATGATTATAGTAAGCAATGTGTTTTTTCGCTACTATGCGAGCGAAATATCATTTTTCCACCAGAACCTGGCGGGTAGCTTTTTCCAGAGCCAGATCATCCCGCGGCACTTCCAGCCGTGGAGTGTGATATAAGTTGAGAGCATCCACTATATATAGATTAAAATTTCTATCATTGACCTCGATGCGGGAAATATCATAGGGCGAAAATTTGCTGCTATTGGGATTTTCCGCCTGCATACCTTCGGCGTCCAGGGCCGCGATAAATTTATAGGTCTTTCCATTATACTGGATTTCATGGGCCCATTGGTGGACAGCATCATTTTCTTTTCCCCCAGGGTAGCAGATCTTATCTATTGTTTTGACCCGGTAGCCCAGATAGGACTCAAATAATTCCATCGCCCGGCCCACTTCCATGGCTGCTTTTCCCGGGTCCTGGGCCAGGAGGGGCGCCAGGTATTTATGGGTGGCGGTATGGTTTACCAGTTCAAACCCCCAGTCCAGGAGCAGATTCAGCTTGTCACCTGCCTGGTAAGCTACCAGGAAGGGTGGATTCTCAAAATCTATAGAAAAGGCCGCGTTGAGTTTAAAATCCGGATGTTCCTGAGCAAAGTTCAGCATGATACCCACGGCACAGTCAGGGTCTATCAGCCAACGGCCTTCTTTATCCTTACCTAAAAAATCAAACTGTCCATAGGTGGCGTCGTCAAAGGTCAAAACGTAGGGGATTGCACCGGGAGGTAAACGATCCAGTTCCTTTTGTCTACCCTGCATCAGTGAAAGGTATTCATCCAGGCTTATATTCCGGTAATTAAGCCGGTGCAGAGTCTCCAACTGCTCTTTGAAAACCTGACTGGATACAAAGTATCTCTTTTGGTGGGGAGGGATATGCTGAAAACGAGCCTGATTTCCCGGAGTCAAGATGTTATGATACATCAGGATTGGAATACGACCCTTTTGACTGCTGAGAAGCGTGTCCAGATCTTCCTCGGTATAGGGGTCCTGTTCCGGGCCAGCCTGTACTATGCCTGTCCCTCCCGGCAGAGGTGAGGAACTGCTCAGGAGAAATCCGTTAAAACCTATAGACAAGAAAGTCAGTATCAATATAAAGCGGAAGGGGAATCCTTCAAATACATTCAGAGGCTTCATCTTACCACTCATTGTTATAACTATTTGAATTATCGGTAGTTAACAGATTAAATCTTGAAGAATGCTTTAGCCATCCTTGTAAATAATATCTAAAAGATTTTATTTTCGAGGTCTGATTTGACCTGAAACCGAAATAAGGCTATAATTTGCACATTAAAACAAGGATAGTAAATGAAGAGAATTCTGGTCAGATCGATTATTTTCCTCTCGCTGGTTTTTGCGATAATACTATTAAACCGTCATATTTTTAATCTCCAGGAAACTTATTGGTCACCACAGCAATTCACCTTCCAGCTGCCCTTGCCTGATGAGATCCGGGAAGAACATGGCTTTGAGCTGCCTCTGTCTGAGAATCAGGTGGAAGAAGTCTATCTGGCTGGGGTCATCAATGACTGGGAGCCCAGGAATCCTGCCTATAAAATGGAAAAAGCGGGGAGTAAAAAATGGCAGATCAATGTCCGTTTGTACCCCGGAAAAAATCTCTATAAATTTGTCCTTTATCTGCATGGCTCAAATCAACCTATTTGGGTATATGACATCAACAATCCTCATCGTGTCGATGATAATTTCGGAGGATATAATAGTGTCATTACACGAAAAGATCCCAAGATGGTATTTCAGGTAACCATGTATTCCTTGGCAGTGATCCTGTTTTTTTATCTTATTTATCTCATTCTGGATTTCATTAGTTTTCTGGTCTTCCGTTATCGACTGGGGCTCAGGGCAAAAATTGCCATTATGGTGTTGCTGGTATCCATCATGGCCATAACTGTCAACAGCTTTTACAACATCTACCTGCAGAGGGTGATGGCCCGTGAAGCTATAATAGATTCCTTTAACCTGATCCACCTTAATATTCTGGGGGCAGGTGTGGATCTGACGAAAGTGTCAGAAGATGATCAGTTGAGACAGTTAAATGAACTTTTTTATAGATTTTTCCGTATAGCTCACGCGCGCATCCAGAAAAACTCCCCTTCTAATCTTCAGACTTTCATTTCTACTTTTATCCTGTTTGATAAAAATGGAGAAATCCTGGAAGTTTTCAAAAGAAAAGAAGGGATGAGTCTGACTTTAAAAAGCATGAAACAGCTGGGTTATATTGACCAGAAATTATATTATCACAACTTTATCTTTAACGATCTGCTGGAAAATATAAAAAAACATCCTGCCAAAAGATTTCAAGCCCAGTTTGGTCCTATGCCACGTTCCATGATGAAATTTATGTCTCCTCTGGATAGGGTTACAGCGCGTCTTCTGGGATTTAAAATAGTACTGCAGCCGGTGTTTATAGATCAGACACTGGTGGGATATTATGGAGGCACCATTCATTCCCAGGTCTACGGCACTGCCATCCTATCCATGGTTACTGTGAATCTGCTTACCGGATTGCTGGTAGCTTTATTTATGCTGATATATTTCCTGTTTTTCCACAAGGATCCTACAGAGGATTATCTGTTTGACAGATTTTTTAAAAGATTTAATATTTCTAAAAGAGAACAGGATGTGGTTCAGTTGCTGTGTATGGGTTATTCCAACCTGGATATAAGCGAAAGATTATTTATTTCTGAAGGTACGGTCAAAGCACATATTTATCATGTCTTCCAGAAAGCGGATGTTACCCAACGTCTGGAGCTTATTAATCTCATTAAGAATCTAAAGTAACTTTTTCCACGCTAAACTTTAGTCGTATTGGCTGTTTTTTGAAAAATCTAACTAAAGACCAATTGACCAGCTATTCTGGCCTTTTTATACTTTTACTGTTGTAAGCATAAAACCCTGGTTTTCAGGACCTTTTTCGGGGATTGAAAAATGGGACAGGGTGGACCTCCTATCCATACACAATCAGTAAAAGTGGTTTTAACCTGCTTTTACACACAACAAACCTCTTGGCAGCCCTGGGCAGGGCTGCCACTCTTTTTTAGTGGTAGATGACAGTTTTGTTTCTTCCGGTTTCTTTTGCTTCATAGAGGGCACTGTCAGCCATGTTGACGATCTTGTCTATTTCCAGATTTTCATCTGCAGGGATAATGGCAGCTACACCGATACTGATGGTGACTTTTATCTTTTTACGGTTATAACTGATGGATTTTTTCTGAATCTCCATGCGGATTTTTTCAGCCAAAGCAGCAGCCCCGTCTACTTCAGTATTAGGCAGAATAATGCAGAACTCTTCTCCACCATAACGCGCCACATCATCACCGGAACGGAGAACATGTTTGCTTAGTGTATCGGCTATGCTTTTCAGGACTTCATCGCCGGCTTGATGGCCATAGGTGTCGTTTATATGTTTAAAATGATCTATATCCAGCATTAACAATGACAGAGTCTTTTGCTGCCGGGAGGCTCTTTTGATCTCTTTTTCGATTTTATTATTAAAATAACGGCGGTTTTTAACACCCGTCAGACCATCCATAATAGTCATATTGCCCAGTTGTTCATTGGCCAGGGCAAGTTCAGTCAAAGCAGTGGTCAAGTCTTCAGATTTTTGCAGGACAGTGTTGCTCATCTCACTAAAACTGGCGTGTAGAATACTGATCTCATCATCTTTCTGAACAGGAAGGCTTACAGGAATCATATTCTTCTGAAATTTTTCTACTTCCTGTTTTAAGTTCATAATGGGGGGAATAATACTCCGGGAAAAGAGAACGGAGATGCCTGTGATGAGACCCAGGACAACTACAAAGATTAATGCTATGATTTTTATGAGAGAGGTAATCTGTCGGTTGACCGTATCAAAACGCAGCAGGAGCCCCACATCAGCAATCTTTTTGTTGATAATCTTTTTTTCTATTCTTTTGGTAGAAGAATAGAGATTTTCCTGATAATAGTAGTATTTACCCAGTTTGCCCAGGTTGAGGATGGTATATGGTTTATGCAATTTTCTGGCTTTTAATATCAGATCTTTTATTTCGGGAAGATTAAATTCGTTATTACTGAATTCCACACCGTTTTCACTGAGAATGACAATCACTTGTTCTTTACTCTGGTAACCGAATTCTCTTAGAAAATCATTATCTATAGGGGTAGATATAGCAGAAAAACCGTATTTGGTATCGCTTTTTTCATCATAAATGATGCTGCAGTTTCTGATTACCAGAACATTTGAAACAATATCCGGATAGGAAATCTTAAAATGCCTGGTATACAGAGGGTTACTTAACGTCTCCCATAGTTCAGTAGCTACCTCAGGCTTGATGTCATAAATATGATCTTTCCAGGAATACATATCCCGGTAAAATATTTTGTCTTTTTTAAAAAGCTCAAACAAACGCAGATTGTAACGGTTGGCAGTGACCTGGGTATTATAGGAGCTGAGATTACCTTTTTCTGATTTTTGAATAATATTTAAAGCTTCCCGGGAAATAAAAAAAGAATAATCCCGAAATTTGTTCATTTCAGCTTCGAGATTGTTTTTAAACTGCTCCACATTTCCGGTAAGAGTGGTACGGATGGAATTGTCGGCTTGTTTTTTTAAAACCAGCAGGAAGATAGCAAATACCAGAATTATGGGTATAAAACCCACGAGGATATTATTAAGAAGAAGTTTTTTCCCGATCTTCAATCATACACTCCAGAGACATCGTATAATTTTGGCATATTCACAGGATTTGTCAAGAACAATGATTTAAAAAAGATTTGTAATCATCCGGTCAATGAAATTGATATTGTAATGTTGAATAGAACTGTTCTACACTTTATACTTTATTCTTTTAAAGAGAATAATCCGGAATAGGAGTCATTTCATTGATGTCTACAGTTTCAAAACGATTTAGCCCCCTGATTTGGTTCCGAAAAAATGCCACACTGATTCTTTTCCTTTTCTTTACGGTGATTTTCATGGTGAAAATGATTGTGTTTCTGCATAGTCACTTTGGAATCAGTCGTGATGCCTATTATTACGCCACGCAGCTGCGATATCTGCGCATTAACGGGAAACTGTTTACTCCTGACAGTCCGGTCCTGTTTTATCTGCTGCTGGGACTGGACTTGATTACCCGGGACAGTATTCTGACCCTGAAGATAGGGACGGCTCTGATCAGCTCATCTTTTGTGTTTCCCTTATTCAGTCTGGGGAAAAGGCTTTTTGGTGAGAAAGGGCAGTGGAGCCTGCCGATTTTAGCAGTTATTAGCACAGTGTTTAATTATATCAATATAGAATTTTTAAAAAATGCGCTGGGGATACTGATCTTTATTTTAATACTGTTATGGTCCTGGGATTTTATGTGCATGCTTAGAAAAAAAATTAATAGGCAGCAGTTTCTATGGAGTGTAATCCAGGGCTTTGTACTGTTTTTACTGATATTCTTTACTCACAAGGCAGCCGCAGGTATAGCCATACTTTTTCTCCTGATTTTTTTCAGCACCTATTTTTTAAGTACCCGCCGCCGCTGGTTTGCAGTAGCATTTCCTCTACTCATTATGATAGGAGTGGGGATCGCTTCCCTGTTCAGCCCCAGGATACTGCATTGGGCGGACTTTTCACGTATCCAGGGCGTTTTTCAGAGCAGACCTTTTTTCTTACCCTGGGTGTTTTACCGTGACTATCCACGGGGCCTGATGTCGGCTCTGGAATTATTAATCTGCTCAATTTCTCCTTTGGTGCTGCTCTTTACCAGGCACAAATTAAAAAAGCAGACTACACGGCTGATGTGGTTCCTGCTGATATTTTTTGTGGTAACCATGAATCCCTTTATGCGTTTATCCGGATATGACCTTACTTTTCGATTGTTTATTTTAGTGTTTTTCCCGGCATTATTTTTCCTGGGGGCAGGGATATCCAGATTGAATTATAAAATCCGTATTGCCACTTATATAATATTGGTTCCTCTGGGAATAACTTTGGTGACCAGGCACAGCATAAGTTATAGTAATCAATCTGAACGGATATTCAGTAGATATGAAAAAATAGTGCGTTACCTAAATTTACCCCAGCCTTCACTACTTATATGCCATCAGGGATTTGATTATTATTATTGGTATAAGGAAAAGGGCAAAGCTTTTCATTTTCTATCAGAAGAACAGCATAAAAATATCCCTGTATACCGACTGGTCTATGGATTAAAAAAAGAAACAGTGGGAAAGTATACCCCGGAATTTAGCAGGGACGTGCTGTGGTATCATCCACCCTATCTATTAATGATGGAGACAAACTATCAGGTTATGCTGCAAAAGATGCCTGTGGAGGTGGTGAAAAAGCTGAAAACCTGGAGGAATCCTTACTCTCATCGCCCGGAGTACATGTTGAGAAAGAAAAAATACAAAAGATGGAATTCATAGTTTTACAGATTGGTGAAGGAATCTGACTGACAATGATCTGAAAAAAGCATTCAGGAAGAGCAGCTGAGCAGTGAGTTCCAGCATCTCTTCCCAGAATTCCTTGATTCGGTGTTGTTCAAGCAGCTCTACCGGTACCGAAAAACTGTCAGTGATTACTGCCCCGGAAGCAACTATAACAGCCAGTATAAACAGAATTTTGGCTCTTTTATCTTTAAAAATCTTCAGTACCCAGGGTAGCAGCACCAGGCCTGTCACCATTGCCAGGAATAATAAAAAATCTCCTTTATCCATCCAGAATAAAAACCGGGGGTGTATTCCCTGGGGTTGTAAAAATTTGTCACGGATACGTTCATGCAGGGCAAATCTTTCATCTATTCCCAGAGCCAGAAAAGCCAAAGCCAGCATCAGCCAGATCAGCCATTCTTTTTTTTCATTCAAAACAAAATGATAAGAAGTAATCAGAAAAGCTATTAAACCGGAAAATATCAATAGTATACTCTGGTACCAGGCCATAGGGGTTTCTTCAAACAGGATCCATTTCCACCAGGAAGGGTATTGCAAAAAGTAAAGACCTAGTACAAATGCCAGTGAGGCCAACAGGCTGCCGGTCAAAAATATCAGGTCTATCTTTTCAGCTCTCTTCATGATATTACTCCACTGGATTAAGATTTTTTCCTGCTGCCATAGATAAAATATTGTCTACCCAGGTTCTTCTCCCCGCTTCCAGGGCTTCATCACTATACCACCCGGTATGACAGGTCTGCAGGATACGACCGGGCTCCACCGCTGCCTGACTGAAAATTTCCATCTGGTCGTCCACAGCATAGCCTTTAAGAATTCCGGAACGGATAGCTGCAAGAATTAAGTGATTATCCACTAGGGAAGATCGGGCCGGATTGACCAGCAGGGTACCGGTCCGCATCCTGTCCAGAATGGCCTGGTTCACAATAGGCAAGGCCCCTCTTGTTTTATTACAACACAGCATAATCACATCTTTATTTCTATAGATTTGATCCTCCGGCTCTAGGGTAGCTAGGGGAGAAGTGGTTACTCTGGGGTCAAAAAAAGAAAGCTTGCAGTCAAAGGGCTGGAGCAGATTCGCTAGGGCACTACCGATTCTTCCCAGACCGATCAGAGCTACCTCCCGTCCGGATAACTGCCAACCGCGTAGAGAAGTTCCTTCAGAAGTCAGGCCCCGGGCTTTATCCTGACTGAGATGGATACGTCGGCTCATGGACAGGAGCATCCCCAGGGCATGTTCAGCCACGCTTTGGGTAGAATAAGAGGGAGCATAGGCTACCGGTATACCCCTTTCCCGGAGCCAGAAAGTGTCTACCCATTCATAGCCTGTGGTATACAGTACTACACCCTGAAGGTTGGGTAGTTTGGAAAGAATGTTTGCGTCCAGGTCTTTTATAGCTCTGGGGCTGAGGGCCAGAATCCGGGCTTCCCGCGCTGTATTTATAAAATCATCGGAGTCCAGGGGGGAGAGCACCCTGCAGTATTTGATATCAGCAGTTTCTTCCAGTTGTTTCTGTTCATCTGGCTGAAAACTATCTCTGCCCCGGGCTGAAAAAATAACCACCCTGGTCCTGGCCAGGGTGGATTGCGATGCGGTTTCAGAAGGTATGTTCATGAAATCAGGGTGCGCCATAATAAGAGCCCATACCGCTCCGGTCGATGACCAGAAATTCCTTGGAACGGTGGTTGTCAGTGATCTCTTTAAAACCCTGGAAATATTTCAGAAGCTTTTCCTTTTGAAGAGCTCTGGACATGTCTGTTAGGGTAAAATATTCCTGCACGTTGACCTGGGAGCCATCCGGATTGAAATAAGAGAAGGGTCGGGTGTACCATTTCAGGCCTATACCACGGGGAATTATCGTCTCACACTGCTGGATAACCCAATCCTGGTCATCTTCCGTCAGAGTCAACCAGTGTATCAGAGTCCACCCGGTAGGCTCATTAAGATAGAAATCGGTAGCCTGAGAAATCAGAAATTCCATCATCTCGTGTGAAATTCCGGGAGTCTGATCGGGATAATTTCCCACGTATTTTTCATTATAATAACGTATCAATTCGGGCGTAATGGCTTTTTTTACTGCGGGCAGACAGCGAAGTTTTTCCGCTACAGTCAGCAGATAGTTTACCTGTTCTATATCGTTTTTTCGGATTGCGTCCTGGATATAGTCTTTATGAAAAGGGAACTCCTCTCTTCTGGAATATACTGCGCCCATATTGATCATAAAATCAATTAATTCTTTGTCTATATTGGTGGGGTGACTGAGCAGCGCAAGGGGGGTAATTCCCTGGTCATTGGGCTTGGACAAGTCAGATTTTTTAGTAGCCAGACTACGGGCCAGGTTTTTATTTCCCAGCTGCAATGCCAAAAGCAGCAGGCTGTTGCCTTGTCCATCTTCCACATCTACCGCGCGGTTTTTCAGCATCAGTCCCAGGACTCTCATTTTATTGTTTCTCAGGGCCAGATGCAGCGCACTGTCTCCTCTTTTGTTGATGATGGCAGGGTCTCCTCCGTTTTCCAGCAGCAGGGCTACCAGGTCAGGATCATCAGTCATGACTGCTTCCTGTAAGGCATTGTTGTCGCTGTTTTGCGGGATGGTGTTTATTATCTGTTCCGGGTTTGAGGATTTCTGTATCAAAGAACGGGCATCCGCAATCCGGTTTTCCCGAATGGATTCCACCAGCTTATCTGCTTCATTGCCGCAAGCTGTGAACATGAGGAATAGGAGTAGGGGGATAGAATATTTCACTTTTAATCTCTCCTGAATATTATTGAATAAAATCTATCTGAAGGTACGACTTTCAGATTTTTTCCAGTATAATCCGGGCGTCATCCAGACCCATATCTTTGGCACGGGTCAGATCTTCCAGGGCTTCGTAGGCGTCCCCATTGGCGTAGTAGGCCAATCCCCGGTTATAGTAAAAGCGGGCCTGAGTGGAATCCAGAGAGATGGCTTTATTGAAATCCTTTATGGCTTGTTTCAGATTATTGGCTTTAAAAAAAAGCACACCGCGATTGTTATAAGCCGGGGCATAATCAGGGCTCAGTTCCAGAGTGTGATTAAAATCCTTGAAAGCTTCCATCCAGCGTCCTTCTCCGCTCAGCGCAATCCCCCGATTATTGAAAATATTAGAATTACTCACCCCTGCCTGCATGGCTTCTGTGATATTGAGCAGGGCGCTGTCATAGAGACCGAATTGAAGATAGATTCCGGCTTTGTTTATAAGAGTACTGGCCTGGGGCTGGAGTTTTTCAGCCTGGTTGAGATCCCGCAGGGCCAGGTCTGCTTCTCCCAGGAGGTAATATACCGTCCCGCGGTTATGCCAGGCTGGTGCATACCCGGCATCTTTTTTTATAGCCAGGCTGTATTGCTGCAGGGCGGGTTCCAGTTTGCCGGACTTCTGGTATTCCAGGCCTTTTTTGGTAAAGCTCTCCGCGCTGCCGCA